>NZ_JAQDED010000002.1:0-549438 GCF_027665465.1 Candidatus Alistipes pullistercoris
TGATAATCAACACTATTTGTATGCGACTTTGGATAATAATCTAATTGGGATAATAGTGGTTATCAAAACTTGTGATAACCACTACTATGACGAGAACGAGATTGAGGTGGGCAAGCCTATCCAATGCCAAGTGGCGGTGAACCACATTGTGGAACTCACGGCAGAGGAAAAAGCAGAAGCACGTCAGCAGGCAGTCCGCAGATACCAAGACGAGGAACTCCGCAAGTTGCAGAACCGCACCAAGCCGACAAAGGCGAAAACAGAAACCCAAGTTCAACCCTCATTATTTGATTTTGGCTTATGAAACCGAGAAACAAATTTGAAAAAGCAGTTCTTGCCCAAAGCAAGAAACTACGCCCGATAACCCCGATACAGATAAATTGGGCATTCCGTAATTGCGTGGAGCATTATGCACACCGCTTGCCGAAAGGTCGTACCACTTGTATGGATTGCGGTCATAGTTGGGTAATGACGGAGCAGACCGAGCATTGTACGTGTCCCGAATGTGGAGCAAGTTTGAAAGTCTGCCTCACCTATCAGCGCAAGGTAAGACAAAAGCAGTATTTCACAACCCTTACCACAAGCGGAGAATACCAAGTGCTACGAATGTTCTTGCTTGTCGTGGGTATGGAGAAAGGGGTTAATGCCAAGTCCTATGCCCTTGAAATCGGGCAGTATTGGTGGAATGAACAAGGGCGTAAGGCTGTTGTTGCCATTCCACGCACATTGGGATGCTACATCGACACGTTCTCATTCGCTTCTCCTTTTGCTATCCGCAATGACAATGAAGCGTACCGCCATATCTCATATTCCCCGATATATCCAAGATATAAGGTGTTGCCGACGCTCCGCAGAAACGGCTTTAACGGCAATTTCCACGACATTGTACCCACCAAACTAATACCGGCATTATTGTCGGACAGCCGTGCGGAAACGCTGTTGAAGGCAGGGCAATATCCCATGTTGCGCTACTATCTGTACCACTCTTTCAATATTGGAGAGTATTGGGCTTCAATCAAGATATGTATCCGCAACGGCTATACTATTGAGGACGGCTCAATGTGGCGTGACACCATAGACCTCCTGCGTCATTTCGGCAAGGACACAAACAGCCCGAAATACGTTTGCCCTGCCGACCTCAAAGTTGAACACGACAAGTTGGTGGCAAAGCGCAACCTGCAAAGGAAACATGAGCGGACTGAACAGCAACGCAGGAAAGCGATTGAGGACGAGAAACAATATCTGAAAGCTAAGGGCATATTCTTCGGACTTGCCTTTACCGACAGCCTTATTTGCGTCAAAGTCATAGAGAGCGTGGAAGAAATGGCAGAGGAAGGAAGGACGATGCACCATTGTGTGGGCGGTTACCACAAACGAAAAGACTCCCTTATCCTATCCGCCACCATTGACGGAAAACGAATTGAAACGATAGAGGTGTCACTAAAAACTTTTGAGGTGGTGCAGTGTCGTGGCGTATGCAACGAGAACTCCGAATACCACGACCGCATCATCGCCCTTGTGAACAAGAACGCCAACCTTATCCGCCAGCGGATGAAAGCGGCATAATATCGACATCTAACAACTAACATTATGGAAGTAAGATTTGAAAGCATGGTTTTCCTATGGGATGATAAAATCCCCACGATGTTCCTTGAATTTATGAACCTCCTCACTCTTTGTCAGAGTGAGGAGCAATTAAGGGCGAGCGTCAAGGACTTTGCCGAGAAACACGAACTTGACAAGTTCTTCCTTTACGGCTTCGGCTCTCATCATTTCTACCTGCACCAACGCTACACGAGCGACCCCGAAATGGTGATGCAACACAGAGTGCTGTCTGTACATTTCTAATCATCTAAATAACAACGACTATGGCAACAAAATGACAATTAACGGAGTAAGCACCTGCCAATCGGCAGGAACGGAGAACTACGAGAAATTCCAAACGGGTATCGACAGACGCAAACGCACCCTTGTGCAATACGACTACCGCCACACGGACGGGGAACTTTTCTCTTGTGTCAAACCCACATTAGACGAATGTCGAGCCGCACGGGACAAGTGGCTAACGGCAAAGGAAAGGAAGGAGGAGAAGCGATGAACGAAGCAGGCTACCAAACGCTGATAGTCAAATTCAGCGAACCCATTACGGCATTGGACGGCATCTTTGACGATGCCGAAGCGTGGGGAGTTGATACCCTAAAGGGGTGGATAGACAGCTATGAAAGCAGCCGTTTCACTGCCATTGACAGCCATACGGCAGTCATCACGAGCGAGTATAGCATGGAATGTCTGAAAGAGTGGCTGGAAAAATGCACACCCATAACCGAGAAAACAGAATTTTGAACATTGGGGCGGTGTCCGCACCGCCCGAACCATAAACCTAAAAGACAACGGATATGATAGCAAAGACAATTTTAGAGCAGATTGGCGGCAGACGCTTTGCCGCCATGACGGGAAGCAAAGACTTCACAGACATGGGCAACGGCTTGCGCATGAGCCTTGCGAGGAACAAGACCAGTGCCAACCGCCTTGACATCATCTATGACGGAGGGGCAGACCTATACAATATGCGTTTCTACCGCAAGACGTTCAGCAAAAAGACATTCGAGAGCAGGACGAAGGACATTGAAACGCACGAGGGGATATATTGCGATATGCTGGAGGAAATGTTCACGATGGTAACGGGACTTTACACCCGCTTTTGAGGGGTGGGCGGCAAAAGCCGCCTACTTTCTTTCATGAGCATGATGGCGGATAAGAAAGTAGGCAAAGAAACCTTTGTACCAATCTACGATAGTATTCACAAAAACAAGTTTTAATCATGGAAACAATCAGACAGAACGGAAAAACCATCTTGTACAGCAACGACGGCATAAGCATAAAGATGGTTTTCAAGAACCTTACGGGCAGGAATTTTCAAGGTCAGGAATATACAGACTATATCCGGCATATCGCAATCGGCAGCATGGGATTTTCACCCGGTATCATAGAGCATTGCAGGGACGGTGAGGTTGCAGGCAAAGGGACAATCCCGAATGTATGAAAACTGAAACTCCGATGAAGTTGGCGGCTTCATCGGAGTTTCTTTCGTCAGACACTTATTCTTTATGGTACATACAGCAGCGCAAACTCAGCCTTCCTTCGTTTGAGCAGCATGGCGTGGCGTTTCCCCTTATAGTTACAGAAAGCGATATACTCCCGGTAGATGTTCCTGTCACCCGCCTCCAGCTTTCGGATTAGCGTGCTTTTGGGTATCTTCCCACTCCCCAAAAGACGGTACGGACCGACATTGTAGGCGAGCGTGGCAAGCAGAAGCGAATCCTTCCCGAACTGCTGGAACATCGCGCAGAACTTCCGCAGGTCTTTTCGCAGAAGCGCGTCCGCCTGCCGCTTCGTCATGGTGCGTGCCGAATACCTTTCCCCCGGCTGCAACCGATGTCCATATCCTACATACGGGTGATGTTTTTCCGAATGCCAGCCCTCAAAATACTTCGTGCATCGCACCGCCCTCTCAAATGGTGGCAGCCGGTAGATAGCCGCCTGCCCGTCCGTTCCCTCATGGCGTCTGTTCCGTGCGGACACGGAACAGACCGCCAGAAGCGAACAGAGGATAGCCATGAATACACGCATCATCGTGTAAAGGGCTTGAAGTTCCCGATGGGGACAACAGTGATAACCCCGTCATCCTTCACGTTTCGGTTGTTGAAGTCAAATTCCAACTCATAGGAGTTGCCGAAATTGTCCTCCACTACCACGATGAAGTTGTGCGCCTCGTCACCTTGCGCCGTGTAGTACAGCCGGAACTTCTCGTTTTCGAGCAGGTAGCGGTCATTGGGCAGGAAAGTGATGCCGTTGTCCATTTTCAGTGTGCCCTCACCCTCGAACTGGAAATACCGGATGGTATAGAGGGTATTGGCGAAATCGCCCGTTTTCTTCAGCTCACAGCGGATTTCCACCGTCTGCCCCTTTGTGACCTTGTTCGGCACGGGCATGGTTTCCACCGTGAAGGGATAGGATTGCTGGATGTCCATATCGTCGTCGCACGATACGAATGTGAATGACACTGCGGCGAACAGGCAGAGTGCCAACGCCTTGAAGATTGATGTTCTCTTGTTCTTGTTGTTCAGTATGTTCATTATTCTTTGATTTTTAGATTGTTGTTCTTTTGTTGTTTTCTTGATACTTGTTGCAGGTACTCGTTCAAGTCCTTGCAGCCTTGATAGATGCCGGAACGGTCTGTCACCTTTCCTCCGTAGCGTGTCCGCAGGGCTTCCATTGCCCTGCGTCCGGCTTCGTCTCGGTCGAGGTAACAGTCGATGCGCTCGTACCCGTCCAGATGTTTCAAAGCCTTTTCCACGTTGGCGACGGAGTTCAGCACAAGGCAGTCACCCGTTGCCAAACCGAGCGTGACGGCGGACAGGAAGTCCATAAAGCCCTCGAACACGCTGCACACGTCCGCCGGGATGTCCCCCGCCTTGACCAGCGACACGTCCTTTGGTGGTACGCAACCCTTGAAACGGCGGCTTCGGGTTTCATAGCCGCCCGACACGTTCGGAAAGCCGACGGCAAAGTACCGCTTACCACGCACGCCGTAGTTCAGGCGGCAGCAGTGGCGGGATGCAACGGCATAAGGGATGCCTCTTTCCTTCAAATACTCCGTCAGCGGAGAGCGGAGCAGCGGGACGGCTTCCACTCCCTCAAAGGCAGGTTCGGACGGTTCCGGCAGGTACAACGGCTTTTCTGCTGCGGCAAGCGGCATACGGGCGGTTTCCGCTATGAATCTCGCCTGCGCCATGAAATCCCCGCTTCGGGTAAACTCCCCGACAAGCGTGAAGATGTCGCCGCCCTTGCCCAAGCCGAAGTCGTACCAGAGCTGTTTCGCCACGTTCACACGGAAGGAGGGCGTGCGTTCACTGCGGTATGGCGCACGATACCACAGCTCGTTTCCGCTCCTTCGGACAGGCTCATGTCCCAGCCGTGCGAGAAAGTCCGCAATGGGTATCTGCCTCATATTCTCAATGTCCGTCCGTTCCATGCGACGTGTCAGTTGATGATTATCTTGACGCCCGCCCCGAACTGCGTATGGAACTTCCGTGTGTCGCCACCCCACAGCAGGCGCTCCCGGAGGTTGGCGAGCAGGGCGATACGGTCAGCCACGTAAAACTCCACATCGAGCGTCAGCGCACCGCCGTAGATGAAGGCGTCCCGGTCATGGAGCGTGGAGCCGTCATGCAGCACTTTCTCGCCCCAATTCACCGACTCATATCCGGCGAGAGCCGAAGCCCCCGCATAGACGAACACTATTTTACGGGCGTCGGAGAGTATCTTGAAATAATAACCGCCCTCCGCCGTGAACTGCGCCACAGGTATGGCGGTATCCTTGTACGGGTTGTTCTTCAAGAGGTATTCGCCACCGAACACCCACTTGTTACCGTTCTTCGTGTAGGTGGAGAGAGCCGCCCCGAAACTGTAACCGCCATTGTTGCCACTTAAACGCATACCGTCCACAAGGTTAGCTCTCAATTCGATGCCCTGCATCTTCGGCAGGCATCGCTGGGCGTGCGCCTGCCCCGTGAACAGGGCAAGCGACACGATGATTATTGCGATGTACTTTCTCATGGTCAGCGCACTTGAAGTTCGTTGATGGTATTGGCACGTACCAAGTCCTCGTTTTCAATCACGAAAGACTGGTGACGCCCCCCGTTCTTCTCGTTGAGTTCCACCACGAGGCATTTGTCGTCGGGAATGGTGAACTTCGCCATCGTGAATACCGTGCGCTCGCTCTTCTTGCCCGGCACGAGTGTGGCGTAATTCTGCGCACGGAGCGGCAGGATAATCTGCTCCTGCACGGCGGTACGCTTCGCCACCTTCTTGTCCACGATTTTCCATGTGATGTAGTCCACATCGAAAGGCACGTTGCTCTGGTTCTTTATCTCCGTGTGGAAATAGAGTAACCCATTATGCGTGTAGATACCTTTCAGCAGGTACTGGATGCCGAATCGCTTGCAGCCGATGTGCTTCACCTCACGCTTGTTCTGCTTGTGGATGGACTTCATGATAAGGCGCACCAGCATCGGGCTTTCGCTGCCCAGTTCCTTCAGGTAGATTTCCTGCGCGTTGTTCGGGCGGTTCACCTTCTCGCCGTCATGGATGAAGTCGCACATCTCCACGTTGAGAAGCAGCGGTTCGGAGGCGTACTTCACGTTAAAAGTATAGAAACTCCCGTCCTCCGTGATTACCGACATATTGGTTTCGTTCGGGAAGTTACGCACGGTAGCTTTCACGCGGATGACGTTCTCCGCTCCGTCGGCTTTACCCGCAATCAGGTCGGGCGAGCCTAAATCGACGTAGCGCACCTCCGAGGGGAAAATGACGTGGACGGTCTTGTCGTAGGTCACTTCCAATCCGTGCGGGGGAACCATGCGGTCGAAGGTCAGCTTCTTTGTCAGCCCGTGATACAGATCGCCGTCCGCCTCCTTCTGCGGATAGACCTCCTTTGTCAAGGTCGGTTGTTGGCTTTGCCTTCCTCCTCCTTGCGAGGCATAGTCAAGCGAGCTTGTCTCTGCTCTCGCTTCGTTCGTCGGTTCACTTCCGTTGTTCTCTCCAACGGTTACGTTCTCCTGCGCGTTGGCAGTTATGATGCCCATAGCGAGGGCAAACATGATGATTACTTTTTTCATTCTACTTTGGATTTTAGTGGTAAATAAAAATTTGGTTGTTGTTTTTTTAGTCGTTGATTGTTATTGTTTTCAATCTCTGTCCTGATATAGCATGACCTTGTATCCGGATTTCAGATGCACCTTGACGGTACGCATCTTCTTGGCGATATACTGGCTCGTGCCTTGTATCAGCCCCTTGCCCAAGTCGGAGGCGAGCTGCGCCCCTGCGTTGGTGGAGATATTAATGCTGCTGCCCAGCGAGCCGCCCATGTTGGCGGCAACCTCCCTGACGGCGTTCATCTCCATCGAGTTTGGAATGAAGATGCCGGGCTGTCCGTCCGTGTCATACACCGCCAGTTCTACCGGGATAATCGTACCTGCGTACTCCAGCGAAGTAATTTCAATATCGAGTCGTTCGCCCTGAATCTTTGCCGTGCCTACCACCACTGCATTGCGGGGTATGATTTTGTCCGCCACTGCCATCGGCTCCAGCAGCCGTAATCTTACCGCCTGCCCGTCAGTCACACTCTGCGCCCCATAGACACACGCCGATATGGTGTTCCTGTCCGATACAGTCGTGACACCCACCGCCGTATTGAAACTGCGGTTGCGCTCCTGCGAGAAGGAGGCGACAAACTCAGCGTTGCTCATCGGCTGTGAGAGCGAAGATACCACCTGATGCGTTACCTGCCTGACAGGTGCAGCCGTGTTCTTTCCGGCTTTCTGCACGGGGTAAGGCTCTGCCGCCTGTCCGACAGGTGGCTGTGTGCCGTTCTGCCCGCCCATGTACTTCGCCGCCAGTTCATAGGACTTCTCCATGAGTGCCACTTGGTCATCCATAGCGGATGCCTTGCCTTTCTCGGTTTCCAGTTCCGATTCCAGCGAGGCGATACGCTCTAACAGTTCGTCCATTTCCGCGTTGTCGTTCTTCGGCTGCTCATAGAAGTTGCCGAGCGTGGTATTGAGGTCGCGGTAGGCAGCTGCGGAGGATTGGATGGTTTTCGGAGCGGATGATTTTGCTGTTGCATCTTCCGCATTTCCGGGATTAGCAAGGTCGAAGTCCCTGCCGCCGTCCGTTTCCGCCACCTCGCGGTCGAACATATCGCCCAGTTCCTGCATGGCGCGGCTGCGGTTCTCCTGCCGTTCCTCCATTGCTCCCTGTTCGTAGGCTTTCGCCTTGTCGCCGATGATCTGGCGGTTCGCCTTGTCAGCGTCGGGCATTTCGATGTTGTAACCACCCGTTCCCGGTTGCTGCTCCTTGTCGGAAGACGGGGCGAATATCAGCCACATAGCACCGATGAATACCAGCACTATAGCGGGCAGCACTATCATTTTCTGACGTTTCAGCCTTTGGGCTTCGGTCAGCGGCTTGCGCTCCTTCTTCGGTTTCCCGTTGTCGGGAGCCGCCTTGTTCTCGTTTTTAGGTTCATTCTTCGTCTGTTCCATATAAATAAGGTATTACATTATGATTGTTGTCCGGCTTTATGGACAGTTCCACCTGTCCGGCATGGTCTGTTACCATCCGGCTGCCGTCATTCCTGCCGATTTCATAGACGGCTTTGCCGAAGGTGTAGAGGGCAAGCACCGCAAAGGCGGCGAGCATCGCCAGCACGATGCGCCTGCGTGTCTTCGGGGGCAAACCGTCCAGATAGCCTTTGAGCCTTGCCACCAGCATTTTCTTTTTGTCGTGGAGCTTCCAGTACGCACGCCAAAATGATTTTTTGATTTTCTTCATGTCCGTTTACCTTTTGATGGTTTGTAAATCCTTGTTCTCGATGATGGTGAATCCCTCGATGGTGAAACCGTTGGGATTGTCGTCCGAACGGGACGAGTTCAAGAGGCGGCACGTAGTCACGAGGCTGCGCTCGGTGACGTTGCTCTGCCGGATGATCTTCTGCGTGGCGTAGGTCACGGCACGGTAGGGATAGCCGTTGAAATCGCACACCACGCTGTCCACCTTCAACACCTGATTGATGTTCCCGGCGATGATGCGGTTGTAGTACCCCTTCTCGGCAAAGTCCGAATAGTAGTTGTACACGCTTTTGTCCGCTAATAGCAGGGCGCGTTTCACGTTATGCTCTATCGCGCTCTTTTCGGGTGAGAGCGTGAAGAACAGCTCGTGGAAACGGCGCACGTGTTCCCTCGCTTCTGCCGGACGGTTCTGCGACAAGTCTTGCGAGAGAGCCAGCATCAGCGACTTGCCGTTGTCCAGCACGTAAATCTTTTCCCGTTGCCGCTCCGCGAAGCGGTAGGAACTCCACACGCTCCATACCGTTATTACGGCACACAACGAGAGGAAGACGATACCGAACAGGCGTATCTGCCTGAACGATGATTCGATGTTTTTAAGTGACTTAAATTCCATTGTTGTTTATTCGTTTTTAATTGTCAGTTGATTATTTCAGCAGCTTCCCGACACGTCCGACCACGTTTCCTGCGGCTGCGCCCGCCACGCTGCCCGCCATACTTCCGGCTCGTCCTGCCGTCTGGTTCACGTTGCGACCGTAGCTTCCCATGCCTCCGGCTTGGATAATCCAGCCTGCTACCGTGGGGATGGTGAAGTAACCAATGATGCCGATTATCATGAAGACGATGTACACCCCGTCGCTCGAATCCAGCGAGAAGTTCGGGTCAGCCTGCATCCGTTCGATGTCGCTTTGCAGCATCAGCACTTGTATCTTCGCCAGTATGGTGCTGAACATATCCGACACGGGCAGCCACAGATAGACCTGTATGTAGCGGCATATCCACTGTGTAAGCGTGCTTTGGAAGCCGTCCCACACCGATATGGCGAAGGCTATCGGACCGAGTATCGCCAGCACCACGAGGAAGAAGGTGCGGATGGTGTCTATCACGAGGGCGGCGGCTTGGAACATCAGTTCCAGTATCTCGCGGAAGAAGTCGCGGATGCCTTTCTTCATGTTGTACATCCCGCGCTCGATGTACATCCCCGCCATCGTCACCATGTCGCCGGGCGACCAGCCCAGTTCTTCCAGTTGTTTGTCAAACTCCTCATTTGACACGAGGTAGGCGGTTTCGGGATTGCGCATCATCGCTTCGTACTCCAGTTTGTCCTTCTGCTCACGGTATCGGTTCATGTCCAGCGTTTCCGCCTCCAGCATCTTTGCCGTACCCTGCACGACGGGCGACATGATGCTGTTTATCGTACCCAGTACCACCGTCGGAAAGAACATGATGCACAGACCGATAGCGAACGGGCGGAGCATAGGGAACACGTCTATCGGTTCGGCTCTCGCCAGCGACTGCCATACCCGGTAGGCCACATAAAAGAGTGCGCCCAGCCCGGCGATGCCTTTCGCCACGCCCGCCATGTCCCCGCATAGCGGCATCATCTGTTCGTAGAGCGAGCGCAGAATTTGGTGAAGGTTGTCGAAATTCATAGGCTACCAATATCTTTCGTTCATGTTCCCGTACAGCCCCATGATGCGGTCAAGGTCGTTTTTCTTCTTCGCACGCAGGTAACTCACGCTAATGTTCTTGTTGGTGTAGTAGCTCACGAGGTTGCGGTAACGCTTCATTTTGGAGTAGCAGCGTTCCACCACGTCCATGCGCTCCTTGTCCGTCATGGAGAGCGTGGTGATATTCACCACATTCTTCAGTTCCGTCAGCACATCGTTGGATTCCTCCAATAACTTGGTGTAGCCAAAGGCGATGGCTCCCAGTTCCTCCACCGTGAAGTTGTCGTCACGCATCATCTTCTGGAAACTGGTCACATAGGTGTCGGTGATGTCACCCACCATCAGAATGGTCTGCTGCACCTTCCGGGCGTCCTTTACCAGATTGTTCACGGATTTGAGTGCGTCGTAATACTTCTTGCCCTGTTCGTAAATCTTCACGGTCTCTTGAAAATTTTTTATCATATTCTGGGCGGTCGTGGAAGTGTGTACCACGTTCTTCGAGGTGTTCACGATGCTCTGCGCGATGTTGGACGGGTCTATCACCGCCCACTGTGCGCTTGCCCTGCCGACTGCAAACAGGCACAGGCAGATAATAAGTGTTATTCTTGTTCTCATGTTACTTTGGATTTTAGTGGATTTCATTATTTATTGCTCGCCTATCGGATGGTCCGGTTTCGGGTTCACACGCACGTAGTCCCCGTTCGGCGAGAAGGTCAGGATGTCCGTCGCCTCGTTGTAGGACACGTCGATGCGGAATCCGGTGTTCATGAACAGATTGCCGTTCTCCTCCTGCAAGAGATAGGTTTCCGGCTTCAGCTTGCGGCGGATGCCGCTCCGCTTGAATACCGTCACCTTATAGGCTTCGCCCTCCTTGTAGATAAGCACGTCGGGCTTGCCCTCCACACTCTCCCAGTTTCCGCAAAGCAGGTCGCGTCGGTTGTCCGTTATGTCGCAGGATTGCAGCACCATGACCGCCAGCCCGATTAAACACTTGCTGACTTGCAGCATTTTCGTTCTTGATATACTCATACGCATTTTCTTTTTTAGTTGATGAATCTGTTTCTATTTATTCCTTTTTTCTCCGCCTTTCGGCAAGCTGCCGGATGACGGCTTCAATGTCGCCGCCCAACTGTTCCGCCAGACGGTAAACCTCTACTTTTTCCGTTTCTTCGGTGGTGTACGCCAGATACTCTTCAGCACTAACTTCGGTGGCATAGACTGCCGACTGCGTGCCGCCCAGTCCTATCCACACTTCCTTGTAGAGCCTTGACGGGTTGTTCGCCATGTTGATGGAGAGTATCTGCGACTTCTCTTTCTCCGTCAGACCCAACAGGGACTGTATGGCATCAAACTTGTTCATGTACTTCCGCTGGTCAAGGAGTATCTTGCAGTCGGAGTTGTTGATGATGCTCTCCTTGACGACGGGCGAGGAAATGATGTCGTCCACCTCCTGCGTCACCACGATTGCCTCCCCGTAATACTTGCGCACGGTCTTGTACATATAGCGCAGGTACTCAGCCATGTTCGCCGAAGATAGAGCCTTCCAAGCCTCTTCCACTATCAACTGTTTCCTTACGCCTTTCAATCGGCGCATCTTGTTGATGAAGGCTTCCATGATGATGATGGTCACCACAGGGAAAAGCTCGCGATTTTCCTTTATACTGTCAATCTCGAAGACGATGAACCGCTTGCCGAGCAGGTCGATGTTCTCCGTGGAGTTGAGCAGGAAGTCGTAGCGTCCGTCCCGGTAATACTGCCGCATGGTGGTGAGCATATTGTCGATGTTGAAGTCGGACTTCTCCACCTTTATCTCACGTTCCGCCAGTTCGCGGCGGTAGTCGTCGCGCATATACTCGTAGAAGGTGTTGAACGAGGGGACGATGCTCCGGTCAGCCCTGATACGCTCGATATAGGCGTTCACCGCACTGCCCAGTTCGCCGCTCTCCGTCTTCGTCACTTTGTCGTCCTCCGACTTCCAGAGCGTCAGCAGCAATGTCTTGATGCTGTCCTTTTTCTCCACGTCGAACACGTAATCATCGGTGTAGAACGGGTTGAACGAAATCGGTTTCTCCTCCGTGTAGGTGAAGTACACGCCGTCCGCCCCGTTTGTCTTGCACCGGATCATCTCGCACAAGCCCTGATAGGAGTTTCCCGTGTCCACCAATACCACGTGCGTACCCTGCTCGTAATATTGCCTCACGAGGTGGTTCATAAAGAAGGATTTGCCGCTGCCCGAAGGACCCAACACGAACTTGTTGCGGTTGGTCGTGATGCCCCGCTTCATCGGCAGGTCGCTGATGTCGAGGTGCAACGGTTTTCCCGTAAGCCTGTCCACCATCTTGATGCCGAAGGGCGATAATGAGCTGCGGTAGTTGGTTTCCTCCGTGAAGAGACACACCGCCTGCTCAATGAAGGTGTGGAAACTCTCTTCCGCCGGGAAGTCCGCCGCGTTGCCGGGCATCGCCGCCCAGTAGAGCGTCGGGCAGTCAATAGTGTTGTGGCGGGGGACGCACTCCATGCTGGCAAGCTGGCTGCCTACGTCGTTCTTGATATGCTTCAGTTCCTCCGCGTCATCGCTCCATGCCATGACATTGAAGTGAGCCCGTACCGAGGTCAGCCCGTAGGAATGGGCTTCGTTCAGGTACTGGTCTATCCACTCGCGGTTGATGCTGTTGCTCCGGCTGTATCGGGATAGCGACTGCATATTCCTCGCGGACTTCTCGAACTTCTGCAAATTTTCCTCGCTGTTGTCGATAATCACATACTGGTTGTAGATGTGGTTACAGGAAAGCAGCAGCCCCACGGGGGAGGCGAAGGAGAGGCGACAGTCCGAGCGGTCGGTGGAGAGTTTCTCGTAGCGGATGTCGGTAGCCACCTTTCCTGGCATATCCTCCGCGTTGGAGAGGGTGTGCAGGCACAGGCGGTTGTCACCGATGCGCATTTCCCTTGCCGAGAGGTCGATGTCCTGCAAGGCCGTGTCGCCTTCGGGCATGAGCGAGAAGTAACGCTCTATCAGCCCGGCGGACTTCTCCGTCCCGACAAGCTCGTCGGTGGAGAGGCGGCGCAGCCTGACAAAGCCGCTGTCGTTCATGATGCGCTCGAACTGTTCGGCGGCTTCCATGAACTTCCCGGCGGTTTCCCTGTCCAGCTCCTTCGGGATGATATGTCCCCGGCACAGCGTACTGAAGTTGCTCTGCATACGGTTACGTTCTTTCGTCGTCTTGGTCAAGTAGAGATAGCAGGAGTGTTTCAGGTACGGACGCTCGTTGAAGTGGCGTTCAAAGGAACGGCTCAAGAAACTCATGTCGTCCTTCTGTAACTCCGGCATATATTTCTCCTTGATGAACCAATCCTGCTTATGCACGACGCAGAAGTACGGCAGCACCTTGATAGCCTTGCACCAGCAGCCGTGTATCGCCTCGTACTCTGCGCCCGTCACGGTGTAAAGCTCCGGCAGTTCCACCTCAAAAGCCACCGTGATGTCGGCGTCTTTGGAGATGATGCAGCCATGCTCCACCGCCAGCAGGGGGAACTTGTTTTCCAGTGTTGTCATTTTGGATGTATTTCTCATGTCGTTTCTTCCTTTCGTTGCCGTTTGAGTAATCGGGTGATCCGCCGTCGGTTGATAAGGTATCGGGGATGGCTCCTTGCCGCTCCCAATTTCATCAGCCCGTGTTCGCCGTACCGGGCGTTCAGCGCGAAGGTCTGCCATACGAGGACGGAAGACGATGCCGCGCCGAAGCCGATACATATCCACTGGTCGATGCCGACCATATAGAGGATGACGAACAGGACGAAGAGAGCCAGCAGACCTCCGCAGAAGATGAAGAGGTACTGAGCCTTCAAACCCTTGAACTCGACCGGACGGCCGATACCCTTGTTTATCGGGTATTCAGCCATACATTGTTTATTAAAGGAAGAATGAGCGCAGGATAGTGGCGGCGACAATCAAGAAGATACAAGCCCCGAACCACGAGGCGGCGGTCTTCGAGGTGTCCGGGTCTCCGGACGAGAATTTTCCGTACACTTTCACGCCACCGATAAGCCCGACTACCGCGCCGATGGCGTAGATTAATTTCGTGCCGGGGTCGAAATACGAACTCACCATAGAGGTGGCTTCGTTGATGCCAGCCAGACCGTTTCCCTGTGCGAAAGCGGAGGCGGTTGCGGCAATCATAAGTGCCGCAGCGATGATTAACTTTTGTCTGATGTTCTTGTTCATAAACTGTTCTTTTTTGTGCCGTCCAAAGGGTGGATAGTCCTTTTTCGGGCGGTTGATACTTGATTACTTTACTTTGGTTTTAGTGGTTGCCCGTTTGTTTCTACGGACTTGGGGCTGTCCGTTGCGGGTTGGCTGTACCTTGTACCGCCGTGCGCGTGGGTGTCGTCATTTTACGTTTTCATTTCCATTCTTTTTTAGTTGTTATACATAGTTTCGGAAGTCGAACTCCTCGATGTTGTCGGGAATCACGAACACCTTTTCCTTTTGTTGTGTCACGGTCATGTTCACCGTGTCCACGAAAACTGCCATCGCCTTTGCAATCCTCTCGCTCATTGCTTCATCGGTCAGGCGTTCCGTTATTCTTGTGAAAAGCTCTGTCCCGTCCAGTTCCGTCATGACCTTTCCGGCGTGTCGCATTTCCTCATCGGATGGTGATTCCTTCCGTATGGTGTGTACTGCCATGTCAATATCCTCGAAGCTACTTCCCGAAGCCTGCTTTTTGTCTGGTTCTTCATCCTCCGGTTCATCTTCTCCGTACTCCAGTTCCGAGGGCGGGATGCTCGTGAAGGTTTCATCGAGTTTGTCCTCCGGTACTTGTGTCGGGCGTGAGACGGTTTCCGTGTTTCCGTCGTCAAAAGTAGCCTCTTCCTCCGACAGCTCAATGCCTTTTTCCGAAGTGGCGGCTTCTTGCGTCGGTATGGCAGCGGTTGTCCGGGTCGATGCCATCTTGAAACGGCTCTTGCCAATGATGTCCGAGGTGTCTGCGTGAGGTATTTCCTTATCCTTTCCTTGCTCTGCCACCGTACTGTCCAATGACCGCCACAGCCCGGCAATATGTCTGAAGAAACGGATGAGCTTCATGTCCATGATGCGGTCATAGAACAGCAGAAACAGAAACCACACGTTGCAAGCAACCGATACGATTAAAAACGCCTTTGTCATAATCTTACTTTTTGGGCGTTTTCAATCTGTTCCATGTACTGCTGCCCGTATTGTCGGAAATGGTCGCGGAGGATGTTATCCACAAACTTGCCGATGCTCAAACCGTTTCCCATCCGACTGGTAACGATAGCGACTTTCTCATGAATTTCTCGGCTGATGTATATACATTGCCGCGTTTTGATTTCCGATGCTTGCAGGAAAGTCGAGAGCGGTTTGTCTCTGCCTTTATCCTTGCGGAAGTCAACGTCGGTATTTTCATGCCCGTAGTCGGTTACACACTTTGCTGCACGGACAGCGGTTCTTTCACTCTTTCCTGTTTGCAGATACTCAGCCTGACGGTTCTTATTTGTTCTTTTCATACTTCTTTGTTGTTTTTGAGTGTTTATAAATTATAGGATTCCATGTGCCGTTTGAACGATTCGGCTATCTCGTCTTGGAACAGCGTGAAATGGTGTGTCAGCACGTTGTCAAGAAATGCCGCGATAGTCACTTCGTTGCCTCCGATTACATGAAGCATCTTCTGTATGCGGTCGTGGTACTCCTTGCGGATATAGACCTGCTTGCCGAGCCTTGCCGTGATATTGGAACCGCATATGAATACTGTGTCATAATCCAATTTTTCCGGCTTGCTGTTCCTGCGCCTGCGTTCCGGCTCCTCTTTGGAGTGCGAGGCGGGTGGAGAAACGGCTTCTTGTATCGCTTCTTTCGGAGGTGGGACAGGAGCGTTCCCGTCCGTGCTTCTCGCTTCCGGCGGAATGCTTGTATCGTCCAGTCGAAATGAGTTGATTACGGCTTCGCTGTCGATGTCCTCGATTCTTGTTTTCTTTGCCATGCCGTTCAGTTTTTGATGATGCCGAGAATCTCATCGACGAGTTTGTCGAGGTTGCTGCCGCGTACCAGTATTTTGTCCGCCGGAAACGCCGTGGAGCGGAATACCGCCTTGCGTTCTGCCGCCGTCTCCTTGCGGAAGCGCTTACTGTCCGGTAGATGTGTTTCCAGAATGGGCAGGGCGAACTCGGCACAGACCTTGTCGTATGCCTTGTAAAGTTCAGTCTTTTCGCGTCCGTCCACCATGTTCCACACGAGGTAAATCCCTTTGATGCCGGACTTGCCCGTGCTTATCATCTGTTCGTTGATGACAGTGGCGAACTTGATGGAACTCTCCATCACCACACGGTCGGCGATGATGGGCGTGAAGATATAGTCCATTTGGGAAATGGTCTGCACCACATCGGCATTGTTGATTGTTCCCGGCAGGTCGAAGAACACGAAATCGAGGTCGGGCTGCGCTGCCACCAGATTTTCGGCGGTCTTTACCGCATCTTCCGCACGGCTGCATCTGATGGTGTACGGGTTCTTCTTCAGTCGTTTGAGCTGCTCATACGCCAGCACCTTGTAATGCCCGTCCTCCATGACGGCTTTCATGTCACGCTTGCGCATGTCATGGATACTGTACTGCGGGAAATCGCAGTCCACCACGGCTACGTTGTAGCCTTTCACATAGTGCAGATAGCTTGCTACAAGCACTGTCAGGGTTGTCTTACCCGCTCCACCTTTCTGCGTGGAGATTGCCACATAAGTTGCTTCTTTCATTTTTTTGATAATTTATTTGGTTATACATCTGTCCGGTGGCGGTAGCGTATTGTCATTAGTACGTACGCACGCACTCCCATTCATTTATTTATTCACTCCTTAATCCGGCTGTGCCTGCGGGTATTCATCGGTTTGTCCAACCGTCCATGCTTTTATCCGTCCGCACGGACGTGTGCTTGGAAAACTATCTGAATACATACACCTGTTTTCAACCGTTTGGATTGATGCCCGGATTGCTGTCCGAACATCCGGCGGAAGGAGTGTATTTTCAGTCCCACATCCGAATCACACTGCAAATAAACAAGGATATTTTGGAACTTGTATCACTTCTCCGGCAAGTGGCAGCACGTTGCGCCGGTTGGCACTGATTGTCCGGGTCAAGCCTCTGTCGGACATCGCCTTAAGGGCGTAACTTTGCACCCGAACGGCAGGGTACGCCGCAGGTAGCGCAGCCCGGAGTTTGAAAGGAATCATCCCCAATCCGTCCCCGACGGATTTTTATGTTCACCTGAACATAGCAAGATGTCTTTTCAGCCGCTCAAAATATTTTGAGCAGCCACGAAAAGCACTTGCCCTTGCAGGGGGCGGGCTTTCCCTCCGAAGTCGGGAAGCCTTTCAGAACTGCGGTGCTGTAATCCGAAGCGGCGGCTTATGCCGTCAATCCGCTAAATCCAAAGTAATATGAAAGAGAAAAGGAAAAGCAAATCAGGGAGAAATCCCAAACTTGATCCGGCGGTGTACCGGTACACCGTCCGTTTCAACGAGGAGGAACACAACCGTTTCCTCGCCATGTTCGGAAAATCGGGTGTCTATGCACGGTCTGTTTTCCTCAAAGCGCACTTCTTCGGGCAACCGTTCAAGGTGCTGAAGGTGGACAAGACGTTGGTGGACTATTACACCAAACTGTCGGATTTTCATGCACAATTCCGTGCCGTGGGTACGAATTACAACCAAGTCGTGAAGGAACTGAGGCTGCATTTTTCAGAGAAAAAGGCGATGGCGTTGCTCTACAAATTAGAGCAACACACCGTCGAACTCGTGAAACTGAGCCGCCGGATTGTGGAACTTTCAAGGGAAATGGAGGCAAAATGGTCGCAAAAATCAGTGTAGGAAGTTCGTTGTACGGCGCGATTGCCTACAACGGGGAGAAGATTAACGAGGCGCAGGGGCGGCTTCTCACCACCAACCGCATCTACAATGACGGTTCGGGAACGGTGGACATAGGCAAGGCGATGGAGGGTTTTCTCACCTTCCTGCCACCGCAGATGAAGATCGAGAAGCCGGTGGTGCATATCTCTCTCAACCCGCACCCGGAGGATGTGCTGACCGATATTGAGTTGCAGAATATCGCCCGCGAGTATCTGGAAAAACTCGGTTTCGGAAACCAGCCTTATCTTGTATTCAAGCACGAGGACATCGACCGCCACCACCTGCACATCGTGACGGTCAACGTGGACGAGAACGGGAAAAGGCTCAACCGGGATTTTCTCTACCGCCGCAGCGACCGTATCCGCAGGGAACTGGAACAGAAGTACGGATTGCATCCGGCAGAACGTAAAAATCAGAGATTGGATAATCCGTTGCGCAAGGTGGCCGCATCGGCAGGTGATGTGAAGAAGCAGGTAGGCAACACCGTGAAGGCTCTGAATGGGCAGTACCGTTTCCAGACGATGGGCGAATACCGTGCGCTCCTTTCCTTATATAATATGACGGTGGAGGAAGCGAGGGGCAACGTGCGCGGACGGGAGTATCACGGGCTGGTCTATTCCGTCACGGACGACAAGGGTAACAAGGTGGGCAACCCGTTCAAATCCTCGCTTTTCGGGAAGTCCGCAGGCTATGAAGCCGTACAGAAGAAGTTTGTCCGTTCCAAATCGGAAATCAAGGATAGGAAACTGGCAGACATGACGAAACGCACCGTCCTTTCCGTGCTGCAAGGCACTTATGACAAGGACAAATTTGTATCCCAACTCAAAGAGAAGGGCATCGACACCGTACTGCGCTACACAGAGGAAGGGCGCATCTATGGGGCTACCTTCATCGACCACCGCACGGGATGCGTGCTGAACGGTTCGCGCATGGGTAAGGAGCTTTCGGCGAATGCCTTGCAGGAACACTTCACCCTGCCATACGCCGGACAACCGCCGATACCGCTATCCATCCCTGTGGATGCTGCGGACAAGGCACACGGGCAGACCGCCTACGACAGTGAAGATATATCGGGCGGTATGGGCTTGCTCACTCCCGAAGGTCCGGCGGTAGATGCCGAGGAAGAGGCTTTCATCCGGGCGATGAAGCGCAAAAAGAAGAAAAAACGCAAGGGCTTGGGTATGTAATCAGAGTATCAACAATTAAAAAATCAATGTATGTCACAACAAGAAGACGATTTGAGGGCATTGGCGAAAATCATGGATTTTCTGCGTGCCGTGAGTATCATTTTAGTGGTCATGAACGTGTACTGGTTCTGCTACGAAGCCATCCGGCTGTGGGGCGTGAACATCGGCGTGGTGGACAAAATCCTTCTGAACTTCGACCGCACGGCGGGGCTGTTCCATTCCATTCTCTACACGAAGCTGTTTTCCGTCCTTTTGCTTGCCTTGTCCTGTCTGGGTACGAAGGGTGTCAAGGGTGAGAAAATCACTTGGGGGAGAATCTGGACAGCATTTGCCGTCGGGTTCGTGCTGTTTTTCCTGAACTGGTGGTTGCTGCCCCTGCCGCTGCCGCTTGAAGCGGTGACGGGACTGTATGTCCTTACCATTGGAACGGGCTATGTCTGCCTGTTGATGGGTGGTCTGTGGATGAGCCGCCTGTTGAAACACAATTTGATGGAGGATGTTTTCAACAACGAGAACGAGAGTTTCATGCAGGAAACGAGGCTTATCGAAAGCGAGTATTCGGTCAATCTGCCGACACGTTTCTATTACAGGAAACGCTGGAACAACGGTTGGATCAATGTAGTTAATCCCTTCCGTGCGTCCATCGTGTTGGGTACGCCGGGCAGCGGCAAGTCCTATGCCGTGGTAAACAATTTTATCAAGCAACAGATTGAAAAGGGCTTTAGTCAATACATCTACGATTTCAAGTATCCCGACCTATCTACTATTGCCTACAACCATTTGCTGAACCACCCGGACGGCTACAAGGTAAAGCCGAAGTTCTATGTGATCAACTTCGACGACCCGCGACGCTCTCATCGGTGCAATCCCATTCACCCGGATTTTATGGAAGATATTACGGATGCCTATGAGAGTGCCTACACAATAATGCTCAACCTCAATAAAACGTGGGTGCAAAAGCAGGGCGACTTCTTCGTGGAGTCACCTATCATTCTGTTTGCCAGTATTATCTGGTATCTCAAAATCTATCAGAACGGGAAGTTTTGCACGTTTCCCCATGCTATCGAGTTTCTGAACCGCCGTTACGAGGATATATTTCCGATACTGACCTCTTATCCGGAGCTGGAGAACTACCTTTCGCCGTTCATGGATGCGTGGCTTGGAGGGGCTGCGGAGCAGCTCATGGGTCAGATAGCGTCGGCAAAAATCCCGCTTTCGAGGATGATTTCACCGCAGCTCTACTGGGTGATGTCAGACAGCGAGTTTACGCTGGACATCAACAATCCCGAAGAGCCGAAAATCCTCTGCGTGGGTAACAATCCCGACCGTCAGAATATCTACGGTGCGGCACTCGGTCTGTATAATTCCCGTATCGTGAAGCTCATCAACAAGAAGGGGATGCTGAAGTCATCGGTCATCATCGACGAGTTGCCCACAATATACTTCAAAGGGTTGGACAATCTTATAGCTACCGCCCGAAGCAACAAGGTTGCCGTGTGTCTGGGCTTTCAGGATTTCAGCCAGTTAGTGCGTGACTACGGGGACAAAGAGGCGAAAGTGGTGATGAACACTGTCGGCAATATTTTCTCCGGTCAGGTGGTGGGGGAAACAGCCAAGACGCTCTCCGAGCGGTTCGGTAAGGTGTTGCAGAAACGGCAGTCCATCTCCATCAACCGGCAGGATGTTTCCACCTCCATCAACACGCAGATGGACGCGCTCATTCCACCGAGTAAGATTTCCGGGCTTACGCAGGGAATGTTTGTCGGTTCTGTATCCGACAACTTCAACGAGCGTATCGAGCAGAAGATTTTTCATTGCGAGATTGTGGTGGATGCCGAAAAGGTGAAACGGGAAGAAAGTGCCTACAAGAAAATTCCCGTCATTACAAACTTCACGGACGAGGACGGCAACGACCGCATGAAGGAAACGGTGCAGGCGAACTACCGGCGCATCAAGGAAGAGGTGAAGCAGATTGTGCAGGAGGAACTGGAGCGTATCAAAAACGATCCGGTGCTGTGTAAACTGCTACCAGATAATGAGACTGTCTAACAAGTCCCCAAAATTGAAAATTATCCCTATCGAAGTTTGAAGTGACCCCCAAAAGTTGGATACAATTTTTTTGGGGGGCACTTCAGTTCTGACGGGTAAAATCGTAAAATTCGGACTTGTTAGACAAATACTTACGCGGTTTCAACCTCAGGTACTGAATCTATCGAATTGACAAATTTAACCAATTGCGGATCTGAATCTTTTTGTATGAGGTTTCGGAGACTCTTTTTCAATTCATAAGCATCATCCCCTGCTGTATTTATTAAATCCATATAAAAATCTTTGTTTTGCAGAATCAATGAACGGCATGCCCCATCGGAAATTACAGGTTTCACTATTTTATCAATAACGTCTCCAGCTTGACTTTTCAAATTACCATGCGATCTAAGCCATGTTTCGAAAAATTGAAACTTTATTGCATTGATAGTCTTTTTACCGATGCAGAAATCATTTCTTATATCGGTAACTGTCGATTTAATTTTTCGTTTATCCAATCTTTCAACTATATTCTTGAAACAATTAGGGAAAGGATTCAAACTTTGAGTTCCAGAAGCAATATCCATCAGAATCTTTTTGCCAAATTCAGTCAAGTTATCTGGCAAGGATTTGATTTTAGCCAGTAAATGTTTTATTGCGACAAACCAATAATATGATGTATGTGCTGTTCTTTGGGCGTATAATGTATCAACACTTATTTCAGACAACGCTTCGAACGCTATTTTATTGATATGATCGGTCAGGACATTGCTTATTTTAGTGGTCAAATCGTAAAAAGATGCGTCAGGAATTACATCTTTAATATTGTTCTTAGTGATATACTTATCCAAATCGGTATTCCACTCTGCTAAATGCTCGATAAATACCTCATCCGTTACACCTATTCTGTTCTTAATATCTTCAAATTGGGGCAATATGTCTGAGAGCAATAATTTATAGCCAAGTTTATGATTTACCATGTATTGTAGTGTTTCATTTAATAGCGGTATATTCCATCCCACACTATTTACTAATAAGTCTCCATGATCCACATAATAGTCCATGAGTTCTGCAACATATTTTATATCTCCACCCTCTATTAAGGAAACGGAATGACCATGTGCCAATTGCATGGCGACTAAATCGTAATATCCAGACTCTTTAATGTTTCGGCCATCAGTTTCTAATTCAGAATGCAACTGATTTATGTAGGTTGAATCTAACGTTACAGGTAAAGGTCTTTCTTCGTCAGATGCCAATAAACGATAGGTTGTAAATATAGCCCCTATATTATCTTTATTTACATTCTGTTCATCAATGCAATTCGTGATCGCTTGCAAAAGCGTTGGAAACGTATAGGTAGAATTATCTTTTAACGTTTTTACAATATCTGCATGGTCGAAATTATCGGGTAGTAAGTTTGCCAAATAATTATCGAGCGCCTCCGAATTTGTTGCTACTTGATAATATTTATATGCTTTAGTTGTCGCGTTATCCCGATAGGCAGCATCTGTTGCATTTGCAGCTTGAATATAATCGATAAATGTATTTGGCTTGACTGTTTTTGCTTCAATCAATGACGTAAAATCGCACGCCAACTTATTTTGCGCAATAAACCTGTCTATTGCATCTAACGTTTTGAAATAGTCGCCGCCATTGAAGTCATTGAACCGAACTATCTTCTTATATAATTGAGCAATCACATGGTTTTGGCTTTCCGTGTCTAAATGCAACAGCAGTTCTTGGTATTCGACAGGGAACACCTGCTTCTCTATGGATTCTTTTAATTTCAATTGTGCTATTCTTTGCCATACACGCAGAATAACATCGCTCTTTCGAGTTAATTTATGCAAACAATGTATAATCTTATCGATAAGCGCATTGTCCATACATTGTATAACTTCTTCTAATACAGTGTCAAATTGTTTATTAGTCTCTGCATATTGATTTATGTCGTGGTCTTCTTCTCCGTTGATGCAGCCTTCAATATATTTTTTCAATGGAATTTGTCGAGCATCTTCAACATCGACACCATATACCAAAGCTGCAATTTCGCGTTGTGTTTGCAGATCATTGTTAATTATTGTTTAAATGCCATTCAGATAGTCGCCGGACAATATTTGTTCTACTGGATTTGCCAGAATATCCGTCTTCTTCAAACAGAACAATGCTATGTTTATCATCAAAATTTCGTTACACCACTCTTGTTTAAGAGCGACCATCTCATTGATATATGATATAATTTCCCTAACATTGGCATTAGGATTTACCAATCTGAATATCCGATTTATAGTTTCTTTCGCTTCATTTTCTGTTTCTCCAAATGCTTCAACAAACAGTTTGTTGAATATACTTCGATAGTCGGTAATAACAGGAGGAGCAACACGATAAACAATAGGGAAAGTTTTATTGATAAAATACTTGGTCAGTTGTTTCGTTTGTTCGTCGGTCTCATCTCCGAATGCACAAGCTAAATGTGTTTCATCGAAAGGAATAACAGCCCAAACATTTTCAAAACCGCTATCGGCGAAGAACGTATGGATAGAAGACCATAATTCTTTTACTTTTTCAGCGGGGAGACGATCCATGTTGTCAAAAACAAGGACTAATTTACGTTGTCCTTTTTCCTTGATAAAATCAGAAATGTCTTGCATCCATGTTTTGAACTCGTAAACCGTTGGTTCGTCTTCGCTCAAAGTCTCATAGCAAACGTCCTTTTCGACTTTATCTTGATAAATAGCTAACATATAACTCCATCCATATTTATGATCTTTGCTATATGCCCATTTCCAAACGCACAATGCAATAAGAACTGGCAGTGCAGCTATGATAATAGACAATAAAGAAAACCACCATGTTGTGGGTGTAGGTTTTACTGCATACGCAATAAATGTAAATATCGGAGTTAAAACTGCAACCAAAAATGCCGCAACCATACCATTACTGATAAGGGGATATTTTTCGGTTACGGTCTCCGTTTTACGGGCTAATAAATATTTCAGCTTTTCAGACCATGATACGGTTTTCGTACCTCCACCTTTGACTTTTATTGTTGCATTTCCAGATAGGATACCATCATCAATAAGTTTGCTTGTAAGCAATTCCAATATAGAGCGGCGTTGCAAGTCCTCTTGATGTCCCCATGCGTCATACTCAAAAAAGTAATAGTCGTCTGATAATTCACGTTCCAACATTTTAACCACGTTGGATTTTCCAGATCCCCAAATACCTTCGATGCCGATAATTCGAGGTAAAGTACATTCCTCATCCAATGAATCATTCTGACAAAAATGGCGAGCAATAGTTTTTGCCAACCTTTCTTGCGAACCTCCATCGAATTTGTCAATACCACACGGTTTATTTTGGATAAACCGCGGATATTGCTGTTTGGATTGTAGTTTTGTTTCCATATACGTAATTTATTGATTATACGAACTCCAAATAATTCTCCCGATTTACCACATGAAACTCGGCATAGGGATAGGCTTCTTGGAAGGCTTTCGGTGCGGCCGGCATTTTATTTCCCCACTTGAACTCCAAGGCGGTAAGACTGTCGGCACTCTCCTCAATCAGGTCGATTTCCTGTTTGTCGTAGGTGCGCCAGAAATAGAACTCCCTGTGCAGTCCCTCATTGAAGTTCGCTTTGCGCCGCTCTCCGATGATGTAGTTCTCCCACAGCGCACCGACATCCTGCCGAATGGCCAGCGGTGAGAAAGCCCCGATAATGGCATTGCGAATGCCGTTGTCGTAGAAGTACCACTTGCCAGCTTTTGTAACCTCCTTGCGTAGGTTACGCGAATAAGCCCCCAGACGATAGATAACGAAGACCTTTTCCAATAGGTCGAGGTATTTTTCAACGGTCGTCTTGCTCATGCCGAGTTGTTTACCTAACTCTTCGTAAGAAACTTCGCTGCCCAACTGAAAAGCTATCAATCGCAGTAGATCGCGCATCTTGCTCGAATTTTTTAAGCCGTCAATTGCTAAGATATCTTTAAGCAGGTATGCACCGACAATATCACGTAGGTAGTCTGTTTTACGTTCATAGTTCTCCATCATTACTACTTCGGGATAGGAACCGTAAATCAAGCGCGCTTCGAGGTTCTGGCGGGTTTCAAGTGCCGTTTCCGTCTGTGCGATTTCCCGTTGCGAGAATGGTGTAAGGAGAAATTGCGTACTGCGGCCGACCAACGGTTCACCAGTCTTATTCAGCAAATCGAATGACGAAGAACCACTTGCCAAGACACTTATTCCCGGTATTTCATCAACTATCAACTTCAGAATACTACCGATTTGTGGTATGTTCTGTGCCTCATCAATAGCCAGCAAATCAATACCATCCAATAAATGCCGATAATTGGCTATTGAGCGATTCTCCAATAGTGCTAATGTGTCGTAGTCTTCGCCGTTGAGCATCATCGTCCTACCTGAATAGTTGTCCACAATTTTACGCATCATTACCGTTTTACCAACACGGCGAGCACCAAAAATCAGTACTGCTTTATTGGGCGCGATTCGTGCTGTAATCTTCTCTTGAAGTATTCTATTTACTGTTTCCATACCTTATAAAATATAATGCAAAGATAATCATATTTTTTTAATTGGCGAATTTTACAAAAAAAACGGGCTATTAAATGGCGATTTTTACAACCACAATCTTATGGAAGTTGTTTCATTGTTTTTAGTAATGATATATGTTCATACTATGATGACTCAATAATTTACCAGACATACGTTTCTGAAATTTGTCCTTATAGGAATGAAAAACTCACATATATTGTGCTAATTAATATATAATTAAATGAAAATAAAAAGACAGGATACGAGTATTCCTGTCTTCTCATATGTAATGGATATTTTTTTATTTTCTCATCCGCTCCAACTCCTCATCACGCAACATTCTCTCGTTCAGTTTTTCCTGCATCCTGTCAATGAAATAGGTGCGGCTTTCGTTCTTCCGGCGTTTGATATCAGTGTAGAAGCGGTAGCAGTCTTTAGAATCAACCCCGAATATCTTATAGAGAAGTGGGGCGAGCTGTTTGAGCGGCATATTGCCGTTGTTGATGCAGCCCATCACGTCTATGCCGTAGATAAGTTCCACGAGGTCGATGGCATTGCCCGTCCATTGAAGAAGGCTGGCGGTGGTTTCTGTTGCGTTGTTGGCGGATATTAGTGGTGGCACTTGGGGCGTGGCAAGGAATTTCTGCATCTTTCTTACGAAAGACAGAGCCTTGCTGACGTAGGCGGCAATCTCTCTTTTTTCTTCTGACAGATTACGTACGGGATGGTGCTGCAACTCGATTTCGATGTAGGCAAGCGCGATGACGGTAAGGTTCATGTCCATGCCGCCGTTGCACAGTTCGATCACTTGGGTGGCGAAAGCCGTGTATGCCGTTTCCATATTGCAGTCGCCGGCTTCGTTTATCAGGCGGAAAAAGTCGGTTTCCGCCAGCAAGAAATAATTCATGGTTCTGTCAATTTTGAAAATTACACTTTGTTTTCTGCGTGCGCACATGAATATAATTGGCAAAAAACGCGGCAGAAAATAAAAAATCCAACACTCAATTTTACAAAGTGCTGGATTTCAGAGGTATAAAATTCAGTATTTTTTCACAAGGACAAATTATCTCCGACTTAAATTGTTTGTAATCGGAACATTTATTCTATTCCTGAAAATAGAAATGTATGCTTGCCGCACATTTTGGCTATCTTGCTTTTTTATCAAGGATATAGATAATGCGACATACACCGTTGGGATAGCTTTTCAAAGAGGAAAGCGTCCAGTGTTGCTCTGGCAGAGCCGACTTAAAAAAATGTCGTCCGCTTCCGGATATGAAAGGAACGGTGTATAGTATGATTTCATCCACAGCGTGCATCCGCAGCAGTCCGTTTATATAGTCTGCCGTGTCCGGTGTGGCTTCCGCGAGGTAACGGATGTTTGTGCAGTCTTTTCTCCATTCGTGCAGCATTGAAATGGAATAGTCCGGTGTCACACGGTAAAAGGCTTTCTTCCTGATTTCATCAAGACCGCAACGGTCAAGGCACAAATCCTGATGTGCTTTATCATATAACTCTGAAGAAAGACATCCGTCCATCGTCAGTACGGCGAGAATCTGAACTTTACCCATAATCGTTTCCTTTCGTTAGGCAAGGGTAAAAAAGTAGCGTGCAATTCACACTACCTTCAAGCGATGGCTCTGGTAAAGCCTTTACGGAGAGTACGTGAATGCACGCTATGCGTAAGCATAGCATAAGCATCACGCAATCGTCTCCGTAGTTCCAATTTACCAGATTTTCGCTTGAAACGCCTTGCGGTCTTATCCTATATGTTGGCGGCGAAAAGCTCCTGCCAATCGCCGTTTTTCTCAAATGTTATGCAAAGATAGCCAAATTCAGTGAATTACGGGCTATGATTGCTTGAATTTATATTTAAGTCCATACTCTTCAAGTTTGCTGTATAGTGTTGTCCTGCCTATGCCGAGCAGTTCTGCGGCGACACTCCGGTTGCCGTTTGCCTGTTTCAACGCACGCAATATCCGCTCCTTATCCTCCGCGTCATTGCGCAAGGCGAAGCTGACAGTAGAGGTCGGTTTCGTCACGGCAAGTTCCAGATGCTCTTTCATGACAACACCTTCCTGCGCCTGCAATACAGCACCCATAACTTTCTGCCGAAGTTCCCGCACGTTGCCCGGCCATGCGTGTGTCAGCAACGCTTTACGTGCTTCGGAACTGAACCCGCTCACGCTACACTCCAGCTCTCTGTTTGCCATATCACGGAAGAACTCTGCCAGCGGCATAATGTCTTCTTGACAGTCACGCAACGGAGGAACGGTTATCCCGAAGTCGTGCAGGCGGTACAGAAGATCCTGCCGAAAACGCTTTTCATTCACCGATACCTCCAAATCTTCATTGGTAGCAGCGATGATGCGGACATTGAAATTCCGGTCTGCCTTGTCTCCGACCGGGCGATACCGCCTCTCCTGTATGGCACGGAGCAACATCTGTTGGGTTTCCAACGCGAGGTTTCCTACCTCGTCCAGAAACAACGTGCCGCCTTCCGCCTCATGGAAATATCCTTTCTTGGCATTGTCCGCACCTGTAAATGCACCTTTGACGTGTCCGAAGAAAGCCGACGGTGCAAGCTCTTTGGAGAGTGAACCGCAGTCCACCGCCACAAATGGCTTGCCTGCACGTTTGCTCTTGTCATGCAACAGGTGGGCAATATGCTCCTTGCCCGTGCCGTTCTCACCAAATATCATCACGCTCATATCGGTGGCGGCTACCAGCCTTATGCGGTGCATGATTTTCTGAAAGGCGGAACCTTCACGGGCGAATATAGGCATACGGCGTTGTCCTGCCTGACGTTCTTTCAGTATGGAACGGATCAGGGGGACAAGTTTATCCTCCACAAGCTGTTTGGGAATATAGTCTATCGAGCCGAGTTTCATGCTTTCCACGGCGGTATTAACTTCGGCGTAGTCGGTCATAATGATGAAGGGCTGCATCTTTCCCTCCTTTCGCATCCAGCACAAAAGGTCTATGCCACTGCCGTCAGGCAGACGCAGGTCGGCAACCACGATATCATTATCTGTTGCCTGTTGCAGATGTTTCTTCGCGGTTGAGAGGTGGTAAGCCTTCATATTGCGGTAGCCCTCCCGTGACAGCATATTGCAGACATATTCGCAATACACGATGTTGTCTTCCACCACAATTATTTTTGTCTTATTCATCTTCGTATTTTCTCCTTTCCTCTTCTGCCAACCGTATTATTTCCACTCCCTTATCCAGCACGGCAGTCACGGCATGGCTTAACGCTTCACCATCCGGGAGAGCATCGCCACGAAGCAATCCGTAAAGTACATTCAGCGGTTGGTCGGCACGGAGCACCTCCCACGAACTGCGCAGGTGGTGGATCAGGGAATCCAGCTTTTGCAGGTCTTTTTCTTTTGCTGCATCCCGTACCGCCTGCATTTCCTTTTCTGTTTCAGTTATCAACTTTTCCAGCATGACGGCTTCATTGCCATAGGACAATAAGGCGGAAAAGTCCGGTTTCCCGTCCGGTGTCGCTTTTATGGCACACCTGTCGGAAACCTCCATCAGTTCCGATATGGAGAACGGTTTGAACAGGCATCCGGCAAAGCCTTTTGCCAATAGTTCCCCTTTGTTACAACTGCCCGAAGCGGTTGCCACAACCACCGGGATTGTTGGTGAATTGCCCACGTTGGACGAACGCAACAGTTCCAGCAATTCGAAACCGTTTATATCGGGCATATTCAAGTCTGTCAGCAACAGGCTGTATTCTTTCTGGCGTATCATTTCCATCAGTGCCGCAGCATCGGTGCAAGTGTCGCAGTGTATTCCTTCTTGGGAATACATCTCTTTCAGCATCAGAAGTAATACCTCATCATTGTCAATGGCGACAACATCATGGAATTTATTGTTATGATAAACAGGTGTATTGCTTGTATATCCAAGCTGTTCTTCAGCTTCCTGCATAGAAATTTCAACTGTGAAACGACTGCCTTTCCCTTTCTTGCTGTCTAAACGGATTGTTCCGCCAAGCATCGACACAATATTACGCATTATGGCAAGCCCAAGCCCGAAACCCTCCTTTGCGGCGGCATTTGATAGACGTTCAAACGCACCGAACGCTTGTTTCTGTTCCTCTTCTGTCATGCCTGTACCTGTATCTTCAACGACCAGTGTCAGAACTCCATTATCATATTCAGTAATCAAAGAAACACCGCCTTCTTCTGTGAACTTGACAGCGTTTGACAGCAGGTTATTCCCGATTTGTATTATTCGCTCTTTGTCGGTCAATACAATGGCATCGTGTCCAGTCTTCACGGACAAGGACAGCCCTTTGTTCACGGCAACAGGCATGAACTCCGTTTCAAGTGTGTGCGTGATTGCTGAAATCCGGCAGGGTGACAGACGGGGCTGTTCCTTGCCGTTGTCCAGGCGGAAGAAGTCAAGCAAAGTGTTAAGCATATCCCGCATACGGTCGGAGGATTGCAGTATGTTTTGGATATACTGCCCGGACTTATCCTCACACTGTTCTTTCCGTATCAGTCCGGCATAGCCTGTTATTGCTGTCAGCGGTGTGCGCAGTTCATGGGTGATAGTATGTACCGCCTTCTTCCTTGACGTTATCAGTGCCTCGTTCCGTTGTACGGATTGTTCCAGTTGCCTTATCAAATCAGTTGTCTTGTGCTTGTATTGTTTAATGCTTTTTGCATCACGATGTATGATGATGTAGGAAATTAACAACAATAGAAGAACGAATCCCATTAAACCGCCTACTTGCATAAATGACTTTTCACGCATGGCAACTATTTCGTTTTCCCGGCTTTGCAGTTCGGTTTATACCTTTTCTTCTATTTGGCAAATCAATTCTTGCAGTTGTCTGTTAAGTTCTGCATTACGAGCTGCAAGGCTGTCGGCTTGTTCCGACAATTGGCGATCCTGCACTTTCTGTTCGCTGATTACGTTTCTATTGACCGAATGAAGGATAGTGGTTGATACTGCTGGAGTTACTTCCTTTTTTTTGCCGAATATGCCTAAGAAACCTTTTCGTTTTGGCTTTTTGGACTGTTCCTGCACACTTTTCTGTACAATAACCGGAATTTGATTGGCTATCTTCTTGTTAATAGATTGTTGTTCATCCATTAACCGGACTATCTGGAACATCTGTCGTTCCTTATCCTCTAAAAGACTGCGCACACTATCGATGCGCTCTGCTGGATAGGTGGCCTTGAAACGGCAGAGCATACTGTCCATTGCCATACGCCGTGCATGGTAATGCTCGATATCTTTATCGTTCCATTCCAGTATTGTTTCACCCAATAGAGAAAATTTTATCATTTGAATATTGATATTGTTTATTTCTTTTCGGAGCTCGTCTATTTTTTTATTGCCAAGTTCTAATGCTTCTATCTCCTGCCATTCATAGAGGCTATTATATGCCATACATCCGATAAGAATGGAGATAAGTATATATCCCAACCGTATTGCCTTATAGAAATTTCCTGACCGCTCCATTATTTTAATGACATTGATTTTTGGAACATGAATAAAAGTTTATCTTTTTCGTTCATGCGGATATTATCAGAATAACCGTCTTTTGTTATTTGATACCCACATGGCTTAACCATAAAAATGCCTAAGCCCTTAGTGTACGAACTTACTTCTGAGGCATAGTCTTTACTTGTATTTAATGGAACTTTCCCTTTAATATGACACCACTCATTATTACAACTGATGTCTTCAATCTCAGACATCAGTTTTTGCAAATCTGTAATAGCTTTGGAACTCGCTACTTGGGGTATCTGCAACTCAAAACAGAGCATCGGTTCGAGAATGTCCACACCTGACTGTTGCAAAGCCAGCCTGAAGACATAAGGGGTCAGCTGTCTGAAATCAGCAGGTGTACTTACCGGGCTATAATACTCGGCTTGAGTAAAAGTTACTTTCAGATCAGTCACTTCCCATCCATGTAAACCAGATTGGCAAGACATACGAATCCCTTCAAAAACGGCATTTTGAAAAGAATGGTTCAGATAACCATAGGAGATGTCACTTTCGATTTGCAACCCTGCCCCTAACGGTAAGGGTTCAAGAGTCAGCCCTATTGTGGCCCAGTAAGGGTTGGGTGGTACTTCGATCTGAATAATCTTATTGACCTTTTTTATAGGTCGTTCTTTGTAGATAGTCTTGATCTCATCAAAATGGACCTTTACGGAAAATCGTTCTTCCAGCAATGTCTGTATGATTTCCTTTTGTGTCAAACCATATAACGAGATTTCCAATTCATCACTATATGAGTTTATGGAAAAGGACAAAGACGGGTCTTCAATCCACAATGTATTCAGAGCGGATATCACCTTGCTTCTCTCTTCGGGCTTATTTGGCCGGACGGAGGATTTGAGAGCGGGATGCTGATGAGATAATCCTTGAATCAAACAAGGTTTAGCACCTAAATAATCTCCGATTCGAAAATCTTCTATATCTTCTACAATCGCGATATCATTGGCACCCACTTCATCAACATTTATCTCTCTGCCCTGATAAATAGTCTTTAGATTTTTAATCTTGATGAATTTTTCCGAATCGTTGATTCTTACAACGTCTCGAAGTCTCAGACTTCCGTCAATTATTTTAAGAAAACTTCTTTTATGCCCTTTGGGGTCATGCTCTATCTTATAGAGATAAGCTGAAAGTCTGTTTGAGACTGATGCCGGAGGAAGTATAAAAGAAGAAATGGCGTCCAACAACTCATTGATACCGATATTGAACATTGCTGATCCATGTAGCACCGGATAGACTTTGGCTTTTGCCACAAGAGCGATTATCGTATTCCAATAATCAGCCGGTGAAATTTCGCTATCCGCCAAATATCGTTCTAATATATCGTCGTCATGGTTGCATACAAATTCTTTGTATTCTTCCTTTATATATGTTTGGGAGCAAACCGGATAAACCGATCCATCGACAACAGTTTGCATAAACAGGACATCTTGCGACAGATTTGTTTTTATATCCATATACAAACGCTCCAAATTCACACCGGCACGGTCAATCTTATTGATAAATATAATTGTCGGGATTTGCAGCTTTTGTAAAGTACTGAACAGCAACTTTGTCTGCGCTTGTATGCCTTCCTTTGCGGATAAGATGAGGACTGCTCCATCAAGCATTTTGAATGTCCGCTCCACTTCCGCAATAAAATCCATGTGTCCCGGAGTGTCAATGATATTGCATTTCACTCCATTCCAGATAATAGATGTCGTAGAAGCCCGAACAGTAATTCCTCTACGTTTCTCTATATCCATAGAGTCTGTTATGGTGTCACCATTATCCACACGGCCGCACTTTTCCGTTGCTCCACTGGCAAACAGCAGATTCTCGGTTACGGAAGTTTTTCCTGCATCAATGTGAGCAAGAATTCCTAAATTTATAATATTCATTTGGATTAAGCAATAATATACTACAGTAGATGCATTGTCGAAACGCACCTTTTAATACCTCCTCGTAGCATATGAGAACTACAGGATTACTAACTCGTATTAATATGTATATTATTACTGCCGCATAACGATTACAAAATTACACAAAAAAATATATCTAACAAAAGTGGGAGGATTTTTTAACTTTTTACCATAGACATTTTATTAGGGAAGCGTAGGTTCAACTGGCAAGTACAAATAAGTAGAAATGTTTGAACAACACCGTTTTAGGAAGTTGAAAAATCAAGTTTCTCTCTCGGTATAGCGTTTATTTTGGCCAATATCTTCTTTAGTTTAGCATTTGTGTATTTCCCATTCGTGTTCTATTTAGCTCCTTATTATGAGTATGTAGCAAGTTACTTATCAAATTCAGCCTCTTTGAGGGTCAAATATGGTTTTGCAAATGGTGACTGACAAGACATAAACAAGGTCAGCAGGAATTTTTTACATAAATGGACATGAATGTATATAACCTAAAATAAGAATAAATTTTAATAAGGGCTGCCCAAAAAGAAAAAAATGCAGTTGCCATCCTATAGATACTTGCAGAAAGGATAAAATTTACTTTTAGACCTTTTGGGATAGCCCTTATTAATACTTCAGATAAAATTCCTTAGGTTATATTTTCAATCCTTTGGACCGGGTTTCCTCCTTGGCATACAGTCCCGGACGCCCGATTATGACATGGTTGGCAACGATACTATCCGCCGGACTGCGTATCTGCGGCGGTGCATTTTCGGGATATTGCGCCTGCCTGTTCCTCACATCTTCCGCTTCCGGCTTGAGCTGTTGCCCTTCATTCTCCTTTTCTGCGACTTCGGGCGTGGGTGGCGCAAGCTCCAGCTGAATTTTTCGGTCAAGGGCGGCAAGTTCGGACTTCAACTGCTTCAGCTCGTCCTCCTTCTTCCACACCTTACCCGCTATCTCCTGTAACTGCGGTATCTCCATCTCCAGCACCTCGTTCTTCGCCTTGTACTGGTCGATGATGGAGGGTATCCTCTCCATCGCGTTGAGGAAGTTGCGGGCGGCGGCCAACGGGTCAGCCATCGCCAGATGCCCGTTGTTGTAGGTGTACTTGTAGTTCCCCTCGACCACGAAGCGGTTGTCGGTGAACTCCAATCCCTCTTTGAGTATCCTTTCGCTCACCACCTTTATCGGAAAACCGTAAAGTTCACCGACCTGCGTGTACAACCCTCCGGTCGTGGCATTCTTGGCTATCTCCTGCAAACGCTTTCCGATGACCTTCTCATCGGCGGAATCCACTCCGTCCACCTTTATTATATTAAGGCGGTTGCCCTCCTTGTCGGTCTGCACCACCGACAGGAAGCGGTTCCAGTCCTCCGTCATGGCATCTATGAAAGCCGTGTTGTTGCGCAACTCGCCGGTCTTTGACTCCAGCTTGAACTCCGAATCACGCTTGCCCTTGTTGAACGACTTGCGTTCCCCTTCGAGCGATGCGATCCGCTTTTCCAGTTTCGCCTTGTCCAACAGGTCGGTATTGCCGGAGAGCAACGCCATGTATTCCGAGAAATTCATGCCCGATTTTTCGTCCATTGCCCCCTCGTCGATGGTACGCGCACCCATCGCACCGCTTTTGAGCTGGCTTATGAAAGTCTGCTTGCAGTGCAGGAGGTTGAACTTGTAGCTGTCCAGTGACTTCTCCACCGCGTAGATGATTACATCCACGTTGTTCCCGGCGAAATGTTTGGCAATCTCATTACCTGCCCTAACTCCGCGTCCGTCACGCTGTTGCAAGTCGGACGGTCGCCACGGCGTATCGAGATGATGGATAGCCACACACCGTTTCTGGGCGTTCACACCCGTTCCGAGCATAGAGGTAGAGCCGAACAGCACACGCACCGTCCCGGCGTTCATGGCGTCTATCACCGCCTTCCGCGCCTTGTCGGTCTTGCACTCCTGAATGAAGCGCACCTCGCTTGGCGGTATACCGTAGTCCTCCGTCAGTTTGCGCTTGATTTCCGAATAGACGTTCCACCCGTCGCCCGGCTGGTATGTCCCCAAATCAGAGAAAACGAACTGCGTGCCTTTCTGGGCGTCGTATTTTTGATAATACTCCGCGATCATCTTGGCACAGTGACTCGCTTTGTTGTCGGGATGATCTTCGTAATTCGGGTCTATCATGCGCATGTCGAGTGCCATTTTCCGGGCATAGTCCGTGGCGATGAGCATCTTCGCCTTTTCTTCCGTTTCCGAAAGCGGCAGCCTGCCCAACAAGGTGGCATCGCCCGTCTTGGCGAACTGCATCAGTTTCTGTATGAAGTCCTCCTGTTCCGGCGTGGGCGGTATATGGTGCAGTATCTCGTTCTTGGCAGGACGGTCAACGCCCACATCCTCCGCCGTGCGGTAGTCCGTGATTTCATTATAGAAGGCGGCAAGCTCCGGCACTTTGATGAAGTAGCGGAAACGCTCCTTCTGGACCACATTGTTCGTCACGTTAAATTCAAAATCCGTCGTCTTCTTGGCAAATATCGCCGCCCAAGCGTCGAAACACCTTATGTCCTGCCGTTCCAGCTCCTTCGGGCGCAGGTACTTGAACAGCAGGTACAATTCAGTCAGTGAGTTGCTGATAGTCGTGCCGGAGAGGAAGGTCGCACCCAAGTCTTTTCCTGTGCGCTCCTGTATGGTGCGTATGGCAAAGAGCATGTTAAGTGCCTTCTGGCTTCCCTCGCTGTTTCCCAATCCCGCCACACGGTCGTGGCGCGTGTTGAAAGTCAGATTCTTGAACTGGTGGCTCTCATCTATGAAGATGTGGTCGATGCCCATCTGCTTGAAATCCACCACGTCGTCCGTGCGTGACTTTATGGCGTGTTCCACCTTCTCCAGCTTCGCTTCAAGGTTGTGCTTGCGCTTCTCCAATCCTTTCAGCATCGCCCGCGACACGTTCTTTCCCTGCTGCCGTAGCACTTCGAGGTTTTCCTCCACCGTGTCAAGCTCTGCTTGCAGGATGCGCTGCTGCAATTCCGGCGACTGCGGTATCTTGCCGAACTGGTCGTGCGACATGATGACGCAATCGTAGTCGTTGTTCTTTATATTATTGAAGAAGCGCACACGGTTGGCGGTCGAAAAGTCCTTCTCCGAAGCGTACAGAATACGTGCGTTGGGATATGCCGCCTGATAGGTGGCTGCAATCTCCGCAACGTTGGCTTTCAGCCCGATAATCATCGGCTTGTGTGCCAAATTCAGACGCTTCATCTCATGCGCGGCGATGCACATTATCAGCGTCTTACCGGTTCCCACCTCGTGGTCGCAAATTCCGCCGCCGTTCTGTTTCAACATCCAGACGCAATCCATCTGTGAGGGATAGACGCTCTTGATACCCCGGCTTGCCAGCCCTTTCAGGTTGAGGTCGGGAAAGGTCTGATGGGAGCCGTCGTAGCGCGGGCGCACGAAACAGTTGAACTTGCGGTTATACATCGTCACAAGCCGCTCCTTGAACTGCGGCGACTGCTCTTCGAGCCATTCGGAGAAGCCGTTTCGTATCTCGTCAATCTTGGCGTTGGCGAGTTGTATTCCCTCGCTGTCGCGCATCTTGATGTCGTTGCCATGCTCGTCCTTGCCGATGGACTTCATCATGTCAGGGCAGGTGTTGTGCAGGGCGTGTTTTAGGAGGTGCATACCGTCATAGTTCCGGTAATACCCCTTCACCAGAAACTCGTCCGTGATTTTCATGGTGCGGTAGCCGCACACCACCGAAAACTCGTCCATGCTTGCGGAATAGGCGATTTTCACCTCCGTGTCGAACAGCCGGCTCATGTAGGCGGCATAGACACCCGTCGGAATCCAGCGTTCCCCGAAATTGAAGTCCAGATCCTCGAAGGCGATGCGCTGCGGCTCGGCATCTTTCAGAGCCTCCAACGCCTGCTTCACCTCCGGCATACGCTCATTTTCGGGATTGTCACCCATCCATGCCTCTATGCGTTCCGCTTTCTCTATGACATTTCCGGCGATGAAACGGTCTTTGATTTCGTAACCGGTCACGAGCGGATTGTAGTAGATGCGCCCTTGCAGGGCAGTGAGCAAATCCTCCGCCGTGCTGTCGGTTATCTCCCGCATATAGTCGAGATTGACCGTACCATATTTGTTGAGCGACGCAGACAGGGCTTCTTCGGGAGAGCCTACGTTGGCATGGCTCTCCACCGCGAAGGAAACAGGATGCTCGAAGATGTCCGCCTTGACGAACTTTCCGTTTTCCATCCGTTCCAGCGAAAGGATGTCGCGCCCGCCCGCATCCATCATCACTAACTTCACGTTCTGCTTGGCGTTGAGGTTGCCGTAGCGCATGACAAACTCATCGTAACAGGTATTCAGATGCTCTCGCCACGGAACATTTGCCTCGCGCCGGAGCGATTCATAACGGTACAGACGCTCGTAGGCGTCACGCAGCGACACATACAACAACGCCTTTTCCTTCTGGTATCCTTTCAGGTCGAGCGGCTGGAATGTCGCCCCGTATGGCGTGATGTCTTTCAGGTAGCCGATGTTATGACGCCCCCGGTCAGCCACCAGCGACCCTTCGCGCAGGTGCATCTCCGGCGTGCGGTGGTAGGCACGCGGAGAAAGGTCCACGACTTCCTCCTTCGGCTTTTCCGCTTCGATGTCGGGGAAAAGGAAAGTCCCCACCGCTTCCGATGGGGTATCTGTAACGGCAGGTGCGGCGACTGCCTCCGGCTGTGTTTCCTCCTGTCGTGGCTGCTCACGGGAAGTTTCCGGCACGGCTTTCACTTCCGTCTTTTCCGCCACTTGTTTCTCGTTATGCTGCCTTGCCAGTTCCCGAAGTTCTTTCCTACGCTCCGGCGTCAAACCCATCATCATTTCATAGAAACCGTTGATGGGAGGATTGGTATCCCAGTCCAGTGTGGCATAGATGTCGTCCGGGTCGGCAGGCTTGGCGGTGTTCTCCGCTTTCACCTCCTTATTCTCCATTGCGGGTTTTGCAGTTGGAGCTGTCGGTGTAACCGTGACTTTCGGTTTGGGCGGAGTGGACTTTGCCGTAACTGCCTTTTTCACCGTCTTTTTCTTTTTGGAGGTTTTCGGTTGGCTGACCTCTTCCGTCATCCCCCAGAGGTCAAGCAGGGTGAGCTGCACGCCTGCGGAATATTGCGGGCGCGGTTCTATCTCCGGCTTTTCATCTGCGGGTTGCGGCTTTTCTGTCGGAGTTTCCACCGTCTGCGCCGAGGATACTGTTTCCAATTTTATGGCAGGACGCTCTACTTTATTTTGAACGGCAACTTTTTCTTCCGTTCCTGCCTGCCGGATTGAACCCGAATACAAGCGCATGGCAAGCCTGTAATGGAAATCCTCGTCGAGCATACGGCGCAAATCCCCGGCGATGCCTGCTGCCTTGCCCTCGTGCAGATAAACCATAGCGGGCTTCCCGTAGGGGTCTGTGTCAAGTTTCGCCATCGTATGCACGATGCGTTCCGGGTGGTGGATGAAATAGGCGTTGTCGGTCAGGGCGGTTTTCGTGTCCGTCTGTATCACGGTCATCAGCCGCTCGTCCTGCGACATTTCCTTCTTGCTGAGGTTCTTTTGCAGGACAATCAGGTCACTGCCCACCTCCGTGCCCGCGTTGTCCGTGAACAGGTTGTTGGGCAGGCGTATCGCGGATACCAGATTGGCCTGACTGAACAGCTCGTTACGCACGGAGGTCTTGGTGCTATTCAATACCCCTTGCGAGGTGATGAACGCCACGATACCGCCGTCACGCACGGCATCCAGTCCTTTGAGAAAGAAATAGTTGTGGATGGTTTTCTGGGCGGAGCGTCTGCCGAAAGAGTCGCTCCGCTGAAACTCCGCGTCGAACACGGCAATGTCACCGAACGGAATGTTGGACACCGCCAAGTCGAAATAATTGTTGAACGGTCTTTCGATTTTCTCAAAACCGCAGGTGCGCATTTTCTGGTCGGGATAGAGATGCCTCAAGATTGTACCCGTGAGCAGATCCTTCTCGAAAGCCATCACATCCGCATTGGGGCTGTGCCGCAGCATGGAATCCACGAACACGCCGACACCTGCCGACGGTTCGAGCATACGGGCGGGGCGGACGCTGTAATCTGCCAGCACGTCCGCGATGGTGTCGGTTATCTCTTTGGGGGTGTAGAAAGCGGTCAGCACGGACGCTTTCAGCGAATCCACAAACCGCTTGTACTCTGTTTCGTCCTTGCTGTTCTCACGGATAAGCCTGTGCAGCTCCACCGTCGGGGCGAACAGTTCGAGGTCGGATTTCGCCCACCGGACGGCATCCGTCAGTTCCTTTGCAGGGTTGAGGATACATTTCAGACCGCCGAAACCGCAGTACCTTTGAAGTATGGCACGCTCTTCGGTTGTCGCTGTCCTATTTTCCCTGTCAAGGATGAATGCCGTCCGTATCGCCTCGATGTTGTCCCGCAGTTTCTGTTTGCGGTTAAACGCCATATTCGTCTAAGTAAAGGACGGTTGCTCCCGTCAGCTCCGTGTAGAGCAGGTCGTAATCGGAAGACAGGGCGAAATTGTCATCCGAGAGGTCATAGACGGAGAACACGTTGCCGACAAGCGGCAGCAGTTTCAGGACAAAGGCTTCACGCTTCTCTTCCGGCACTTCATCGGCAAACTCGTTTTCCACGACTTCGCGGAGGATGGCGTAACGGGAATAATGCAGCCCGCGCAGCAGCGTGTCCATCGCCAGTTCCTGCGCACCATCGGCGGGATAGCCTTCAAGCCGTGCCCTCTCATACGTTTCGGCGGCACGGTCGGCCCGTTCCCGTATGAAAGCGGTGTCGTCAGCCTGTTCAAACTTGTTCGTGCGGAGATAGTCCAGCAGGTACAGACCGTAATAGGAAAAGTCGGTCTGACCCTCGTTTTTCTTCTTGTTGTTCATTACTTTGGATTTAGCGGATTGATAATTAACGGGATAATCGGTTGGAAAAAGGAAGAAAAAGGCACTCGGTATCCCTCCGAGTGCCACCACTAAATCCAAAGTATGAGTGTAATCCGGTATCGAAGAACAATTCATTACTCTGAACAAGTGGCAAAGTTAATACTATTTCTTCCGTCCTGAAAATTTCTTGTCCTTTTTAGCCTCCGGGAACACAAAAGTCGTGTTATATTCCCCGTCAAAGGCGACAACAGCATCGAAACTCTTGCCCTGTTTGCTCTTGAACCCTTTGAGCAGCTTGGTATGCCCTTCGGTGAGCAGGTCTTTGATTTCATCGTCGGACAGGGTGCGTCCCGCTTTCAGCCGGAACACGGGCAGTCCGCACTCCGTGTTGTCGCAGCGTACCACCTTGCCGTAGAACCGCATCCTGCCCGTGCCACACTTGGGACACGCGCAGCCGGAGTCACGGCTGCCGAAGAGCTTGTCGCACGAGATCAGTTCGGAGGTTATCTCACGTGTGTACGCCTCTATCTCCTTGCGGAAGGTGTCGTCGGACAGTTCCCCGCGCTCGATACGCGCCAGCTCCTTTTCCCATTCGCCCGTCATGGCAACATCGGCGATGCGCATCGTCTTGACGACGGAATTGAGGGCAAGTCCTTTTTCGGTGGGAACAAGCGACTTCTTGCAGCGTTCCATGTAACCGCGCTTGAAAAGCGTTTCGATGATGGAGGCGCGTGTGGCGGGAGTACCGATGCCACAGTCCTTCATCGCCTGCCGCAGTGCGTCGTCCTCAATTTCCTTGCCCGCCGTTTCCATTGCCGAGAGCAGGGTGGCTTCGGTATGCAGCGGCTTGGGTTTGGTCTTTCCTTCGGTAATGGACGAGCCTTTCGGTGTCAGCGTGTCGCCTTCCTGCCAGCCGGGGATGGTAATTTCCTCTTTTTCCTCGCCATAGACGGCACGCCATCCGGTTTGCTTCACGACGCTGCCTTTTACGGTAAACTCCACTCCGGCACATTCCGCCGTGACAGTGGTCACATCCTTGACGCATTTCTCAGAGAATGCCTCGACCATGCGCCCGGCAATCATCTGATAGATGGTATTGTCCTCTTTGGAGAGGAAGAGCGGTTTCTCACCCGTGACGAGCAGGGCATGGTGGTCTGTCACCTTGCCGTCGTCCACGCTGCGGCGTGTCGGGGCGGCTTTTGCCCGCACCTTGTCTTTCCATTCGGGCTGTGTGCCGATGAAAGCGAGCAGTTTGGGAATTTCGGCAAACACGTCTTCGGGGATGTAGCGGCTTCCCGTTCTCGGATAGGTTATCAACTTCTTTTCGTAGAGTTTCTGCGCGATTTCAAGCGTCTGTTCCGCCGTGAAGCCGTGCTTGGCGTTGGCTTCTTTCTGGAGCGTGGTCAGGTCGTAGAGCAAGGGAGTTTCCTCCGTCTTCTCCTTGCGCTCGGCTTTCGTGACAGTGGCGCAACCTGCCGCCTTTACCTTATTATATAGTTCCATCGCCGGTTCTTTCTCTTTCCATTTCTCGGAGGATGAGAATTTCACGACTTCGCCGTCGCAACCGTCCGTTGCGATATGGAGCTGCCAGAATGCTTCGGACGTAAAGCGGCGGTTCTCCCAGTAGCGTTCACATACCATAGCCAACGTTGGTGTCTGCACCCGCCCCACGGAATACGTGCCGTGTCCGGCGGCGATGGATAACGCCTGTGTGCCGTTGATGCCCACGAGCCAGTCGGATTCGCTCCGCGCTTTGGCGGCGAGGTAGAGGTTGTCGTATTTGCTGCCGTCTTCGAGTTTCCGCAGTCCCTCGCGGATAGCTTTGTCGGTGAGAGAGCTGATCCACAGGCGCACGAAAGGAGTGGTGCAACCCGTATAGTGGTAGAGGTAGCGGAAGATAAGCTCTCCCTCGCGTCCGGCATCGGTCGCCACGATGATATGTTCGCTTGTGTCGAACAGTCTTTTGATGACTTTTATCTGCGACACCACGCCGCTGTCGGGCTTGTAACCTTTCTCCGTCCTGACCTGACGGGGGACGAGCGTGAATGTGTCGGGAATAATCGGGAGGTTGTCACGGACAAATCCGCGCACGCCGTAGCCGTCGGGCATGGCAAGCTGAACGAGGTGTCCGAATGCCCATGTCACGGCATAACCGCCTCCCTCGAAATATCCTTCCTCTCTCTTTGTCGCGCCCACGATGCGGGCGATTTCACGTGCCACGGAGGGCTTTTCTGCAATGATTGTCTTCATGTCTTCTTCTTTTTTGTTGATACTTTGGATTTTATTTTGGATTCAGTGGCGGACACGGGATTACATTTTCATGCCCTTGCCCGTTTTCTTCTGCGGCTTCTCCTGCTGCTGTTGCTGGCGGGCGTCCTTCGGGTTGGTCTGACCTTTCTGCAACGGCTCTCTCAGATTCTTTGTAGCCTCGTTGGTCTTGCCATCGTTGTTCACCGCCACCTGCGTGCGGCTCTCGTTGGACGGAGCAACCTGCTGTGCATTGTCAGGGTTCGTGTCGTAGCGGTACGGGCGTCCCTTCTCCGGGTTGAACTTGATATACATCGTGGCATGGAAGCCCTGCTTGTCGGTCACGTTCTCCAGCTTCACGGCTTTACCCGCCACATAGTCGGCTTTCTGCTGGTCGGTGAAGCTCACGCCGCTCCATTTGCTGATGGGGCGGATGCTGCCGTCCTCGTTCGTCCACGTGTTGCGGCGTTGCTCCTTCTTGGTCTGTGCGGCATTTTCCCCGCCCTGCGCCTGACTTTTCGATGTGTCGCCTTTGGTTTCCTGTGTCTGTGCGGTACGGGGCGACTTGCCGGTTCCCGGCACGAACTCCACGCCGCGCTGCTCCACGTTCACTTGCAGGGTGGTGACGAACTTTCTGCCGTCGTTGCGCTCGATGAGCTTGTCGCGTACGGGCAGTCCGGCGCGGAGCATGTCCCGCTCCTGCGTGGTGATTTCCGTCTTGCCGATGCGCTCCGGGATGCGCACCCTGCTTGCCGGAATGTCCGTGATTTCATTCGTCTTGCGGTCGATGCTGATGTAGGAGGGGATGATCTCGCCCGTTTCCCTGTCCACAATGTCCACGACCCTACCGAGATTGCCCGTTTCGCGGAGGTTCTTCCGGTCATTGTCGGAGAATTTGTGTTCCTTGTACTCATCCAGCTTCTGCTCCTTGCGGATGAAGTGCGGCACGAGGCTGATGTTTCCCTCACCGTCCTTCTTGAAGGAGAGGCGGGCGTCCAGCTCGAATGATTCGCCGCCGAAGGTCGGTTTGACCTTTACCAAGTCGGACTTGCCATAGTTGAGCATCTTCGTAAGGTCGCCGGACTTTTCAAGGTTGTCCCGCTTTACGCCCCATCTGTCCTCCAGCTCCTGCCAGTTGATTTTACTCTCGTCGATGGGCTGGTAGCCACGTTTGCCCTGCATCTGTTCGGATTTGTCCTGTTGCTGTTCTTTCCGTTGTTCCATGTTCTCCTGTTTTTGAGGTTCTTGTTTCTCTGTCTGTTGTGCTGCCATCTCTTCCTGCACCTTCTTCTCATAGTCGGAGGTGTCCACCTTGTGAGGGGCGAGCAGCTCCTTGTTCGCTTCGGGGTCTTTCAGCAGTTGCTTCATCACCTCTAAGAGATTTTCAGCTTGGTCTGCCGCAATGCGGTAGAAACCGAAGCGGCTGGGTTCCTTGCACTGCCGGAAGAAGTTCTTGAAGAAGTTGTCCAGCACGTCGCCATGTCGGTCGAATTGCAGGAAACTCTGCGCGTTCTCCGCTTTTGCGGGGGTGCGCTTGGGTGTGCCGTCCGCGTTCAGCCCGGCTACCACGCTGATCTCGCCTGTCTTCTCGTCACGGACTACCAGCACGTCCTTTTCGTCTTTTTTCTTTGCCATCTGAAAAATGTTTTAATGGGTTATTTATGAAAGAAATTATGGATACGAGCCTTGTAGAAGGCTATATCTTCCTTTTTGAAGTCCTTGATATGGTTGGAAAGGAATGTCAGCACGTCCTCCTCGCTGTAATAGGTCTTCTTGCCCAGCGTCTTGTAGGGCAATGCGCCTACGCTGCGGTAGCGTTGGAGGGTGCGTTTGCTTATCTGGAGCAACATGCACAAATCCTGATTGTCGAAAAGGCGGATGCTTTCCGTGATAGTGGGCTGTTTCCCCTCAGCCTTCATCGCCAGCAGCAGTTCGTCCTGACGGTCGAGCCGTTCCATCAGCTTCTGCATCCAGCCCTCGAAGTTGTTTCGTGTGAGCAGTTCCATGACCTATGTCCTCCTTCCTTTTGGTTTGCCGCCCGTGCGCAGCGTGTGGTTGTGGAACAGGGTGTCTATTGTCCCTTCCTCGTTCCTTACTGTGTTGTCCTCCAATAGCCGCAGTATCTCGGAAAGGCGGTAGCGGCAGCTTCCGCGTACCACCACATACTCGATACGGTGGTCGGTGCGCATACGCTGCATGGTGCGCTTGCTCACGTTGAGCATCTTCGCCGCCTGTGCCGTGTCAAGCAGCTTGTCTTCGGTTTCCCGCTTCCGTTTCTTCTCGTCCCTTGCCTCGCGGATGTACCCTGCGATGTTCGCAATCTGCGCCATCATCTCCTTGTAGGCGGAACTTTCCATTGTTATCACTTTCATGTTCAGTCCTTTCTTTTTGTTTCTGCGACAAAATTCGGCAATAAACAAAAGGGGCTTTAACAACTCACTACGTGACTCACGTAAGATTTTTGCGGAAGATGGCTCCGTAACCCGGTCAAACGGCGCAACAGGCAGCCTTTCAGCGGAAAACGATACGTCTTGTATGCCGTTTCGTTACCTTTGCGGCAAACTCTAAATGACATGAATATGGAAATAGTATCTATCGAGAAAAAGACTTTCGAGATGATGGTGGCGGCATTCGGCGCACTCTCGGAGAAGGTCGCCGCCCTGAGGCGCAAAAGCGACACGGGGCGCATGGAAAGATGGCTCACGGGCGAGGAGGTCTGCGGGCAGTTGAGAATAAGCCCGCGCACGTTGCAGACGCTGCGTGACAGGCGGCTTATCGGCTACTCGCAGATAAACCGCAGGTTCTATTACAAGCCAGAGGAGGTGAAGCGGCTGATACCGCTTGTCGGCACGCTCTATCCGCACGGCAGATGATTTGATTTATTCACCCACTGAATCCGAAGTTATGATGAACGAGAACAACGATGTTTTTACGATGGAAGACGAGCCGATAGCCTCTGTGGTGCAGGATATGCGCAAAGGCTCGAAATGGCTGTCCGCATTTCTGGAAAGCTACCGTCCTCCGCTGGACGGGGAACGTTACCTGACGGACGGCGAGGTGTCGGAACTGCTCCGTGTGAGCCGGCGCACCTTGCAGGAATACCGCAACAACCGCGTGTTGCCCTTCATACTTTTGGGAGGGAAGGTGCTTTACCCGGAAACGGGGCTGCGCGGGGTACTGGAAGCGAACTACCGCAAGCCGCTGGAGTGAGGCGGTTTCATGAAAAAGTAAACGGGTGACACCTTTTGTGGTGCTACCCGTTTACTTGTCTTATGGGGTATGTGCAATCAGCAATACCCGGCTTTTCCGTTCTGTATGAACATCACGTATGTCTGCCGTTTCTCTTGTGAGAGTGCCTTTCCCACCAGCCATGTGCGGAACAGGTGGGTGTTGTAGGTATTCACCCTGAAAGCGACCGGGATGATGATTTCAAGGGCGTACACGTCCGCGTGCAGCCCGTTTTCAAGCTGCATGTAGCGGCACACCTCGTAGTCGTTCAGCACGTCCGACTTGCGGACGGCTCTGATGGCGGCGTTCACTGCCGGGACGGTCGTATGGAACAATCCGGCTATTTCGGTGGCGGTCATCCACACGTCGTTACCGGTTACGCTGACTGCCTTGTCCTCGATGATGATTGTGTCACGTTTCATGGCTTTTCTTTTTAGATGGTGCAACCTGCAAATTCCTCGACGCCGTTCAATCTTGCGGCAAGGTTCTCCATGTCCTGATTGAGCTTCTCTTTGGTTATCTTTGCGTAAATCTGCGTCGTCTTTATGCTCTTGTGTCCGAGCATGGAGCTGACCGTTTCGATGGGAACACCGTTGGAGAGGAATATCGTCGTGGCTGCCGTGTGGCGGCTCTGATGCCACGTGATATGCTTGGTGATGCCGCAACGCTTGGCGACGGCACGGATACCGGCAAGGCACGTGTTATAATGCGGAACGGGAAATATCCTGCCGTCCCCGCACAGTCCCCGGTATTTGCCGATTATGCGGTTGGCGATGTCGAGCAGGCGGATGTTGGACACCACGCCCGTTTTCTGGCGGTTGATGTTTATCCACTCGTGTTCGTCGAAGTAGGTGCGGATATTCTCTTCCGTAAGGTTGCGCATATCCGCGAACGACAGCCCCGTGAAGGCGCAGAACAGGTAGAGGTCGCGGTACAATTCCTGTTTGGCGTTTTTCAGTTTCCCCTCCATCAGCAGGCGGATCTCATCTTTGGTCAGGAAACTGCGTGTTGTTTCCTCCTTCTTGATTTCATACTCGCGGAACGGGTCGCGCGTCAGCCACTCGTTGTTGATGGCGATGAATACCATCGTCCGTAACGGGCAGACGTACAGCCACACGGTATTGGTGCAGCAGTGCTTGTCCGTGCGCAGGAACATCTCGAAGTCGGAGATGAAAGCCGGGGTAAGCTCTTTTAGGGCGATGTCCTTCACATGGTAGCGGATGTCGAGGAACTCTTGCATGTGCTTGTAAACGGTGCGGTACTTCAGCAGCGTGCCTTTGGCTTTCATGCCTGCCTCCACCTGCTTCTCGTAGTCCTCGTTGTGCTGGCGGAACACCTGCATCAGCGTGTGGTAGCGGTGTTCCAGTCCGAGAAAGGCGTTCTTCACCTTCTCCGCCGTGACGAAGTTGTCACGCTCCATGATTTCCTGATAATGCCTGTTGATGCGTACCCGCATCTTGTCAAGCATACGGTTCGTTTCGAGTGCCGCCGTGCTTCTGCCCGTGACACGTCCACCTTTGGTGTCCCACAGTTTCGGATCGACAGTCAGTTTGCAGCTGAACTGTGTCTGGCTGCCGTCCACCGTGATGCGTCCCATGACGGGAACTGTCCCGTCCTTTTTCACTACCTGACGCTTGAGGTAGTAGATTACTGAAAATGTACTCTTCATTGTCCTTAATTTTTGGGTTTCAAAATTAGTTGGTGAAGAGTCCGGTGTTGGTACGCAAAACGGGGAGGAACGGCGCAATCTTTTTCCGTAACCTGATTTTTCGCATGAGTTATGGATAACTCACTATTCCTTAGAGCCTTGTTTCGCTATTCGTACCCGTTTGTCGCATTTTCGGGCATGGTTACGAACAAGTAACGTAGCGGCGTCAGGATTTGGCTTCGGCAGGGATTGTAATGGCTTCACGGATTATCGCCACTTCAACCAAAACCCTTGTAACTCAATTCTATCACTATATCTTTCCGCATTTCACTTTTTTGTAGTAACTTTGCTCTATCAAACACCGAAAAGACTATGGATAAAAGACTCGAAGCGGTCGGCCGCCTGCTCGACATCATGGACGAATTGCGGGAAAAATGCCCGTGGGACCGGAAGCAGACGTTCGATTCGTTGCGGATGAACACGATCGAAGAGACCTACGAACTGGCTGACGCGATCCTCGACCACGACCTGAACGAAATCCGCAAAGAGCTGGGCGATCTGCTGCTGCACGTGGTATTCTACTCGAAGATGGGCTCCGAGCAGCAAGCGTTCGACCTGGGCGACGTGGCGAACGGCATTTGCGACAAGTTGGTATTCCGGCATCCGCACGTGTTCGGCGACACGCAAGCCGACAATGCCGAACAAGTAAAACAAAACTGGGAGGACATCAAACTGAAAGAAAAAGCGCAGGCGCACGAGAAAAAGCGCGTGCTTTCGGGCGTGCCGCGTTCGCTGCCGGCGATGGTCAAAGCCTACCGGATCGGCGAAAAGGCAGCTTCGGCCGGATTCGACTGGGAAAAGCGCGAAGACGTCTGGGCGAAAGTCCGCGAAGAGATCGGCGAAGTACAGCACGAGATCGACGCCCGCGACCGGCGGCGCACCGAAGCCGAATTCGGCGACCTGTTCTTCGCGCTGATCAATGCGGCGCGGCTCTACGGCGTCGATCCGGAAGCGGCGCTCGAACAGAGCAACCGCAAATTCATCGAACGGTTCGCCCACATCGAAGACCGCGCCGAACAACAAGGGCTGACCCTGCGCGAAATGACGCTCGAACAGATGGACGCCCTGTGGGACGAAGCGAAAATCCGGGAAAATCGTTAACTTTATCGGCGAATAACTTAAAAAACGGAATTATGGCACTTATCAAACCGCTGCGGGGCTTTACGCCCGTAATCGGAGAAAATACGTTTCTGGCGGAAAACGCCACGATCATCGGCGACGTCACGATCGGCCGGGACTGTAGCATCTGGTTCAGCACCGTGCTGCGCGGCGACGTCAATAAAATCACGATCGGCGACCGGGTCAACATCCAGGACGGAGTAGTCGTCCACACGTTGTACCAGCGTTCGGTGACGGTCATCGGCAACGACATCTCGATCGGCCACAACGCCAACATTCACGGCGCCAGGATCGAGGACAAATGCCTGATCGGCATGGGAGCGACCGTGCTCGATCATGCCGTCGTAGGCACGGGATCGATCGTCGCGGCCAATTCGCTGGTACTGTCGAAAACCGTTATCGAACCGGGCAGCGTCTACGCCGGCGTACCGGCGCGGCGCGTGAAGGACGTGACGCCGGAACAGGTGCGCGACATCATCGAACGCACGGCCCGCGACTACATGATGTACGCTTCGTGGTACAAATAGCCGGAAAGCCATGAAACAGACCGGAAAGCATCGAGTAATCGTCATCAACCTGCTGGTAGCGCTGGCGCTGACGCTGATCGTCAATTTTTCGTTCCTGCTGAACGGAAACGACGTGCGCGGTCACCGTCCGCCTCCGATGATGACGATGGCTCCCGGATTCATCGCTTTCCAGTTGTTCTACTTCTATGCCATGGCGATCGCGATCGTCATGTTGAACACCGTACGCAGCCTGTCGCTGACGCGCAAAATCCTGTTAACCATTGCGATCACGGTGCTTTTCTACCTGTTCATCCCGACGCTGAGCCGCGGCGGCAATTGGAACATCCCGCTGATGACCGGCCGGCTGTATAATCCGCTGCACATCATGAAATGCTCGTTCGTGCTGATCGTTTCGGTGCTGTACGGACTGATATTCGAACTGATTTACCAGAAACAGCACATCACGATCGAAAACGAGCAGCTCAAAAACGAAAACCTGCAAACGCGCTACAACATGCTGGCCAACCAGATCAGCCCGCACTTCCTGTTCAACTCGCTGAACTCGCTGTCGATGCTGGTGCGTGAAAAAAGCAACGACAAAGCGCTGCTGTACATCGACCGGCTGGCCGACACGTTCCGCTACATGCTGCAATCGGGCCAGGGAGAACTGACCACGCTGTCCGAAGAGCTGCGCTTCACCGAAGCCTACCTCTACCTGCTGACGATCCGCTACGAAAACAAACTGTTCTGCGACATCCGGATCGAAGACCGTTACCGGGATTGGAAACTGCCGGTACTGTCGCTACAGCCGCTGATCGAAAACGCCGTCAAGCATAACAGCATCTCGCGGACGAAACCGCTGCGGATCGCCATCCGCACGGACGACGGCACGCTCGTAGTGTCGAACCCGTTGATCCCTAAAATCGACGAAACGACCGGAACAGGGATCGGACTTAAAAACCTGTCGTCCCGCTACCTGCTGCTCACGTCGCAACAGGTGCGTATCATCCGTACCGACGACGCGTTCGAAGTGATCCTTCCGCTCATCGAATCCCCGAACCCAATCAAATCCCTGTCATGACCCGTAAACTGATCGTATCCCTGCTTCTGCTGTTCGGCTCTGCCGCAGCCGCACTACCCGCATCGACGGCCGCACCGCTGCCCGATGAAAACGGAACGGCGCCCGCCGTCGAATCGCCCTGGTTCCCGGGACGCCAATACGCGTTCGTATGGCGCAACTGGACGCTCGTCCCGGCCCGGAAACTGGCCGAAGTGCTCGAAACCCCGGTCGAAAATGTCCGTGCGCTGGCCGAATCGATGGGCCTTCCTCCGCAACGGGCGATCGAACCCGAATGGAACTCCCCGCAGGGATATATCACCGTATTACGGCGGAACTGGCACCTGCTGCCATACGACCAACTGCTCACGCTGCTCGGCATCACGCGCGAGGAACTGGCATGGCGGCTGATCGAAGACGACTACCTGTTCGTAAAACTGGGTTACAGGAAACCCTATTGCCCGCCGCTGCATTACGAAAAGCCTTCCGAACAGGCCGAACGACAAGCCGCCCGGATCGCCGCGCAAGTCCGGGATATCCGGCCGGCAACCGCCGTTGCCGAGACGCCCCGGTTCGCATTCATCGACGAATTTTCCCGAAGTCATAAACCCGCCCGCAAACGACAGGAACCGGCAACGGCCGATACCGGCGGACAGGGTTTCGCGCTGCGGATCATCTACCCTTACTGCGCGACGTTCGGCGATCCGCTGACCGATCCCGAACTGTCGTCCTATCCGGAAGGACTGTTGCAGCGGCTCTCCGAGGCCGGCGTGAACGGAATCTGGATGCACTCCGTACTGCGGACGCTGGTTCCGCCGGACGGCATTTTCCCGGGGGCGGACGATGCCGGACTGCGCATCGAAGGGCTGAAACGGCTGGTCGAACGCGCCGCCAAATACGGGATCGGCATCTACCTGTATGTGAACGAACCCCGTGCGATGAACCTCTCGTTTTTCGAATCCGATCCCCAGAGGAAAGCGTTGATGGGATCGGCCGAAGGAGACCAGCGCGCCCTATGCACGTCGGTGCCCGAAGTGCTCGACTGGACGAGCCGGTCGCTGGAATCGGTATTCCGGCAGGTTCCGGGACTCTCCGGCGTATTTACGATCACCGCATCGGAAAACCTGACCAACTGTGCGTCGCGCGGCGGACAGGGCCAATGCGAACGCTGCCGGAACCGCTCGTACGCCGACCTGATCGTAGAGGTCAACACGGCGATCGAGAAAGGCGTAAGGAGCGGCAGTCCCGACGCCAAAGTGCTGGTATGGGACTGGGGATGGAACGATTCTTACGCCGAAGAGATCATCGGCCGTTTGCCCAAAAGCTGCTGGCTGATGTCGGTCAGCGAATGGGCGCTGCCGATCGAACGCGGAGGTATCCGGTCGGCCGTGGGCGAATACGCGCTGTCAGCCGTAGGCCCGGGACCGCGGGCGCTCGCACACTGGCGATACGCCAAGCAGGCAGGTCTGAAAACCGTCGCCAAAATACAGGTGAACGCCTCGTGGGAAATGGCCGTCGTACCGGCTGTTCCCGTATTGGAACTCGTGGCGCAGCACGCCGAGAACCTGACGTCGGAGGCTACGGACGGCGTGATGCTGAGCTGGAGTCTGGGCGGTTATCCGTCGACCAACCTGGAACTGTTCCAGTCCTTCCGTCCGGGACAGCAGCAGGAAACCTGCTTGCGTCAACTGGCCGAAAAACATTACGGCAAACAGGCCGCACCGCTGGTATGCCGGGCATGGCACCTCTTTTCCGAAGCGTTCAAGGAATTTCCCTATAACGGGGGAACGCTTTATAGCGGGCCGCAGCACATGGGCCCCGCCAATCCGCTGTATACGGAACCGACCGGCTGGCCGGCCAGCATGGTAGGTATCCCCTACGACGCGCTGGACAACTGGCGGTCGGTCTACCCGACCGAAACGTTCGTCGCCCAGATGCAAAAAGTGGCGGACGGGTTCGCGGCAGGCTGCGAACTGCTGCAAAAAGCCGTAGCGGTTTCGAAAGGAAAATACCGCAAGCAACTGACCGACGACCTGGGACGCGCCCGTACCGTCGGCATCCACTGCGCTTCTTCGGCGAACCAAGCCCGGTTCACCGAAGCCCGCAACCGCCTGCTGACATCGACCGACCGCGACGAACGGCGCCGGTACATCGACACGATGCGCCGGGCGGCGGAAGCCGAAGCCGAACTGACCGCCGATCTGCTGCCGATCGTCCGGAACGACCCTACGATCGGCTACGAATCGTCGAACCACTATTTTTACGTCCCGCAAGACCTGCTCGAAAAGCAACTGAACATCCGTTACGTCCTGGATTGGCTCGACCGTCAGGCGGAACCCCGGAATTCTGAAACCTTCCAACAATGAAAGCGTTAATCATCGAAGACGAAACGGCGGCGGCAACCAACCTGAAAAGCTTGCTGCGGGAAATCGACCCGTCGGTCGAGATCGTCGACGTGATCGACACGGTCGTTGACTCGATCGGCTGGATACGCGCCAACCCGCTGCCGGACATCGTCTTCATGGATATCCACCTGGCCGACGGACAGGCTTTCAAGATTTTCGAACAAGTCGATATCCCCTGCCCGATCGTCTTTACGACGGCTTACGACCGTTACGCGCTCGACGCATTCAAGGTCAACAGCATCGACTATATCCTCAAGCCGATCAAAAAACAGGAACTCGAACGGGCTTTCGAAAAATTCAAACGGCTGTCGGGCCGCGAAAAAGCCGAATACGTCGAACAGACCCAGCGTTATCTCTCGGCGCGGGCGCAGAGTTTTCTGATTCCGTTTCGCGACAAACTGGTTCCGCTGACCCCGGACGAGATCGCCTATTGCTACACCGCCGACGAGAAGGTCTCGGTCGTCACGTTCGACGGCCGGAGCCTGCCGATGGACAAACCGCTGGACACGCTGATCGCCTTGCTGCCGGAACGCGACTTTTACCGGGCGAACCGGCAATTCATCGTCTCGCGCCGCGCCGTCCGCGACCTGTCGGTATGGTTCGGCAGCCGGCTGTCGGTCAACCTGACCGTCAAAACCCCGGAACGCATCGTCGTCAGCAAGGCGCGGGTTCCGGATTTCAAAAAATGGTTTACCGGTAACTGACGGCGCGCTAAACCGAAAATACTGCCTGCCGGTTTTTTGTCGCTGTTTTAAAACAAAAAACCTACTTTTATAATACCTAAGTTGTATAACTAATCCTACAAACTATGAGAAAAATTACGCTTTTACTGTTGGTTATCGCAACCGCTTCGCTGACCGGAGCCGTCGCGAAAGGGAAAAAATGCGAAGCGCAAAAGGCCAAATACGTCGTGCTGATCGGCAGCGACGGATTCAGTTCGGACGTCGTGCGCGCGCATCCCGGAGCATTCCCGAACATCGAAGCCCTGATGAAAAACGGCAGCTATACGCTCGAACGGCGCAGCGTGCTTCCGTCGTCGAGCGCCGTCAACTGGGCCTCGATGCTGATGGGAGCCGGGCCGGAACTGCACGGCTATACGACATGGGGCAGTCAGGTTCCCGACCTGCCGTCGCGCGTGATCGGTAAATACGGACTCTTCCCCGGTATCTGCGGAGCGATCCGCGACGCGCGGCCCGACGCCGTGATGGCGTGCGGTTACAACTGGCCGACCATCGGCTGCCTGTATGAACAAAAAGCCGTGAACATCAACAGCAACGTACCGAGCGATCCGGCGCTGGCCGACAGTATGTGCCTCTATATCGGACGCGAGAAACCGCTCTTTACGTTCATCGCCTTCGGAGAACCGGATGAAACCGGACACCGGTGCGGCTGGGAGAGCGACGAGTATTTCGAAATGTGCAAACAGATCGACGGCTATGTCGGCAAGATTATGGAAACCCTCGAAAAAAACGATATGAAGGACGATGCGATCGTATTCTTCACGGCCGATCACGGCGGTACCGGCAAAGGACACGGCGGCATCTCGATGAAAGAGATGGAAACCCCGTTCGTCGTTTGCGGCAAGGGGATCAAACAGGGGCACGAAATCCCGGAAAGCGTCATGGTGTTCGACTGCGCCCCGACGATCGGCCATATCTTTTCGATCGACCAGCCGCAGGTGTGGATCGGGCGACCGGTCATGTCGGTATTCGAATAACGGAAAACACAGGAAACGTCCCGGTTCGTAAAAGCGGAGAGCAAATCGCTCCCGCTTTTCGATTGGGATGCGATGCGGGCGTTTCACCCTCTATATTTTCCGTTTTACCGGACAGAAGCATGTTTTCTATGGTGAAACGCTTTTCTTTGCAACCGGAAATGACACGAACTATGAAACATACGACGCTGCTACTCCTACTGCTGTTCGCACTGCCGTTCCTTCCGGAGCCGGTTTCGGCGGCAACGCCCAAATCAGGCAGCATAACCGGAAAAATCATCGACCAGACGGCGCAGGAGCCGGTCATCGGAGCCGTCATCGAATGCAGTCCGGCCGACAGCACGAAAAAACTCTATACCACGTCGGACAAGGACGGCGCTTTCACTTTCCCGAAACTCGCCTACGGCTCTTACGACGTTACGATCACCTACCTGGGACTTACGTCCCACACTTCGCAGGTCGAGGTCGCAAAACCGAAGACCGACCTCGGCACGATTACGATGACGCCCGACATTCAACAAATGGACGAAATCGTCGTCAAAGGACTGACCATGCGCACGACGCAAAAAGGAGACACGCTGGTGTACAATGCGGGAGCTTTCAAAGTGACTCCGGACGCGTCGACCGAAAAACTGCTGGAAAAAATGCCGGGCATCAAAGTGGAAGGCGGCAGCGTCGAAGCGCAGGGCGAACAGGTTAAAAAGGTGCTGGTCGACGGTAAGGAATTTTTCGGGGAGGACGTTACGACGGCCATCAAAAACCTGCCGGCCGAAGTGATCGACCGGGTCGAAGTGTTCGACAAACTGAGCGACCAGGCCGCATTCAGCGGCGTTGACGACGGCCAGGGATACAAAGCGATCAATATCGTCACGCAACGCGGGCTCAACCAGGCCAAATTCGGTCGTTTTTACGGAAGTTACGGATTCGACGAACTGTATAACGTCAGCGCGAGTATCAACCTGCTCAAGGACAACCGGAGGCTCACGCTGCTCGGCATGGCCAACAACGTCAATCAGCAGAACTTCGCTACCGACGACCTGCTGGGTGTGCTCAGTTCCGGCGGCGGACGTGGCGGACGCGGCGGACGCGGCGGGAATGCCTTTATGATCGGCAATCAGAGCGGCGTTTCGACCGTCAAAATGTTCGGCGTCGACTATGCGAACCAGTGGTGGGACAAGCTGAAAGTCCAGGGCAGCTATTCGTTCAACACGACTAAGAACACCACCGAAGCGCTGACGCAAAGGGAGTACTTTTCAGCCCAACTATACGACGAGACCGGCCGGGACAACTCCCGCAACTTCAACCACCGGATCAACGGACTGGTCGAATACAAAATCAACGACAACAACCAGTTGATGTTCCGTCCGTCGCTCAGTTTCCAGACCAACGACACGTACAGCGCCGACACGTCGGCGACCGCCGCCACCGACGGCGACGCGGGCAATACGTTGCTGAACTTTTTCAAAAGCAACAGCGCGGCCAATTCGGCGGGGTACAACATTTCGGGCGACCTGAATTTCATGCACAAATTCGGCGGCAGGGACGGCCGGGTGCTGACGGTTTCGATCAACGGAGGAGCCTCGAAAAACGACCGGGACAACACCAAGTATTCGCTGACGCGCTACCTGAATCCGGACTCGACTTCGCAGTTGAACCAGTTGATTCTGAACCACTCGAAAGGCTATCGGGTCGGCGGCCGCGTCTCGTATTCCGAACCGGTTTCCGAACGGGTTCAACTGCTCGCCAATTACGACATCTCGTACAACTATTCCGACCGCGACAAACGTTCGTACGAACTGCCCGGCGACCTGTTCCTGGACAGCCTGTCGAACACGTACAACAGCGGCTACCTGACCCACCGCGTCGGTCCCGGCTTCCGCCTGCACAGCGATAAGACGATGCTGGTCGTCAACCTGAACTACCAGTACGCCACGCTCACCGGGGATCAGCAGTTCCCGACCGTATCCCGTTCGAAAATGGCGGCCAATTTCGACAACATCGTCTACAGGGCCATGCTGCATCTCAAATTCAACCGCAGCAATTCGATGCGCGTCAGGCTGTTCTCCGGGACGGACAACCCGTCGGTCACCCAACTTCAAAACGTGTTGGACGTATCGAACCCGCTGTTCATATCGCAGGGCAATCCGAACCTGAAACCGGTATACGCGCAACGTATGAATATCCGCTACACGCGGGTCAACGTCGGGAAAGGCACCACCCTCGGAGCGCAAATGACGGCAGGGATACAGAACAATTCGATCACCAATTCGGTGGAACGCGCCGATCGGAACGGCTACGAAGTCAAGGACGAAACGGGCAATACGGTCGTCGTACTCGACCGCGGAGCGCAGTACTCCCGGCCGGTCAACCTGAACGGTTACTGGACGATCGACGGCGGCGCCTACTACGGATTTCCGGTCGGTTGGCTCGGCAGCAACCTGAATCTGGATCTAAGGGCTTCGTACACCGCGATGCCGACCATCTACAACCTGGTGCGGAGCACGACTACCACAGCCTCCTACACCGGCGGTATCACGTTGGGCAGCAATTTCAGCGACCAACTCGACTTTACGTTTACCTACCGGGCCGGGTACAACATCGCCCACTCGACCAATAACAACGAGTATTTCAACGGCGTGGGAACCGGACGGATCAAATGGATCACGTGGAAAGGGATCACGCTCGAAGCGAACGGCAGCTACTCCAAATACCGGGGCGTTACCGATAAGTTCACCGAGGAGTTCTTCCTACTGAACGCCGGTATCGGCAAAAAACTGTTCAAAAACCAGCGCGGGGAGATCAGCGTACAGGTTTACGATATTCTGAACCAAAACAAAAGCTTCGTCCGCAACGTCAGCGAAAACTATATCCAGAATGTCACTACCAACGTACTGGGACGCTACGTGAGCATCAGCCTGGTCTACAACCTGCGGACGCTCACCGGCAAAGACGGCAAAGCGTACAGCCGACCCGAAGGCCGCGACGATTTCCGCCGGGACGGTCCTCCTCCGGGCGATCATCCGACGGGCCCGCCGCGCGGCGGAGGAATGCCCCCCTTCTAACCGTTTCGACACCACATTTTTTCATAATGCAGTTTTAGCAGTCAAATAGGAAAAGCGCCCGCCGGTTTCCCGGCGGGCGCTCTGTTTCCGGAAAAGAAGACCGGACTACGATTTATTTTTCAACAGATCCCGTATTTCGGTAAGCAATTGAATGTCGGCGGGAGGGGCCGCAGGAGCCGCCTCTTCCTTCTTTTGCGTATGGAAGCGGTTAAGCAATTTGACCATCAGGAAAATAGAGAACGCGATGATGATAAAATCGAGCGTCGTCTGTAAAAAAGTGCCGTAATTGATCGCTACGGCGGGAGTCACCTCCTTGCCGGCCTCGGAAAAGACGGCCGCTTTCAGCGGAATTTTCAATTCGGTAAAGTTTACCCCGCCGATCAACAGCCCGATCGGCGGCATGATGATGTCCGCCACCAACGACGACACGATCTTGCCGAATGCGCCGCCGATAATGATACCGACCGCCATATCGACTACGTTGCCGCGCATGGCAAACTGTTTGAACTCTTCTAAGATCTTAATTTTCATAATCGTTCTTTATATTAAGTTATACAACGGTATCCATACGAAGGTCTGCCGCCTCCGGAAAGCCCTACAGCGAAACGGCGTTCCCCGTCCGGTCGCTTTCGAAAACAGCATCCAGGATCTTCATGTCGGTCAGCATTTCCGCATGCGTGACGGCCGGTTCGTCCCCTTCGCGCAGGACGCGGTAGACATTGTCGTAGAACCGCATGTAATTCCCCGGAACGGTCGGATACCTGCAACGTCCGCTGTCGTTATGCAGAACGCCCCACTGCCGTTCGTCCTCGACGATCCAGACTCCGTCGTCCGGCGTCGCATTTTCGTATCGAAGCGCATTCTCTTGCGGGTCGGTTCCGTATTTTACATACGATCCCGCCGTACCGTGCACGGCGAACCGCGGAGCCTCTTCACGCACCAGCATACTCGCGCGCAACGAAACTTTCAACTCCGGATAAAGCAATTCGACGAAACTGTAATCGTCGATCCGGCTGCCGTCGCGCAGCCTGCCCAACGTAGCCCATACGCCGCGCGGTTTGCCGAACAGGGCCACCGCCTGATCGCAGAGGTGCGAACCGAGATTGTAGGTGATCCCTACCCTTGTCTCGCCCGGATCCTCTTTCCAAACCGACTCGGCCAGAAACGGCCGGTAACGCTGGAAAGACGACTGTAGTTCGACGACACGCCCCAGCGCTCCGGTTTCGAGCACCTGCCGTACCGTCAGAAAGTCGTTGTCCCAGCGGCGATTCTGGTACACCGTCAGCATAAGTCCCTTCCGTTCGGCCAGTTCGACCAGGGATTCGGCTTCGGCACAGGTCGTCACGAACGGTTTTTCGACCACGACGTGTTTACCTGCCTCGAGGGCGCGGCGACAAAAATCGAAGTGGGTGGCGTCCGGCGTATTGACGACGACCAGTTCGACGTCCTGTTCCAACAGTTCCCCGAACGAGGCGACCGAGCGGACGTCCGGATAACTTGCGAACGCCTTTTTCGTCCGGCGTTCGACGACGGCCGTCAGTTCGAAACCGGGATTGGCGTGGATGAACGGGGCGTGGAACACCTGCCCCGAAAGGCCGAAACCTGCAATACCTGTTTTGATTCGCATTCTTAGGATGATTGATCGTTTAACTCTCTGCAATATACGGGCCGAATCGTCACTCCTGTCGGTTCTCCACGCGCCGGATGATATTGCGCATACCCAGGCAGGCCAAGCCGAAATAGACCGCCGTCAATACCCACAGCGTGCACCACTGCACGGAAACCTCGGATAGCGTGGCCCCCATCGTCTGGATTCGCACGAACCCGTCCACGCCGCTGCTACTCGGCACCACCTTCCCGATCGCGTAAAGCCATTCGGGCATACACTCCTTCGGAATCGAAGCCCCGCTGAGCATCAGGAACGGAATCGAAGTAAACAACAGCAACAGCAACGAATTCTCGCGGTAACGGAACAACGTGGATAGAGCGATACCGAGAAAGATGCACGACAGCAGGTACGGCAGCAGGAACAGCATCACCGTTCCCCACGACCCGTTCATCGGATAACCGAAGATCCGGTAGTGAACGCCCAGCACATAGAGCAGCGTCAGGCAGTACACCGACAGGTAGGCGACCGTTTTACCGGAAACCATCGGCAGCACGGCCAGCCGTTTTTCGCCGGCGGGTATCAGCGTCCGGTACAGTTTCAGCTCGCGCCACGTTCCGCCGACCATGCCGATCCCGATCAGCAGCGTCTGCTGGATGATGACCATGATGATGGCCGGCATGATGAAAGTCGCATAACCGCCGGACGGATTGTACAGGTTCTTTACGGAGATCGTCACCGGATTGCTCAGCGCCTCGGCCTGTTTCGGCTGGGCGCCTTTCGAAACGAACCGCACCCACTCCACGTTGCCGTTCGAATGGAGCACGCTGTTCGTGACGTCGAAAAACACCTGCCGGTACATCAGAAAGTAACTGGCGTCGGCATAGATCGCCAGATTCACCTTTTCGGCCCGCTGCAGCTTTTTTTCGTAATCCGACGGAATCACGATCACTCCGTTGACCTTGCGCTGGTAAAACAGCTTTTTCGCCTCTTCGAGACTGGTCGGCTTATAAGCCACGCGCAGGTTCGGCGTCGCATCGAACGAACAGATTATCTGACGGCTCGACGGGGTCTGGCTGTTATCGACGATTGCGATCGGAATGTCGCGCAGCACCTCGTTCTTATAGGCGAACGAATAGGCCGTCGAATAGATCAGGATCGCTCCGACCACGACCAGCAGCACCCCGCCGTCGTGAAAAATATAATGGTATTCGTGACGCAGGATATCGACGAACTCCCGGTATTTTATTTTGAATTTCGATAAACCCATGACTACAACCTCCCCCAGTATTTTTCATCGGTGCAGATCCGCTTCAGCCGCGGCAGCAGGACGACCGGCAGCAGGATGAAAACGGACATGTATCCGAGGTAGTTAATGGTATAGACGGGCGGAGCGCCCCGCATCGCCTGGTCGATGAAGATGTCCACGTAATAGGTCAACGGAAAAACATAACCGATGATCCGTACCGGAAGATCCATCGCCAGGAACGGGAACGTAAGCCCCGAAAAGGTGAACGCCAGCACCGAATACCCTCCGCCGATCGACAGCGACAGCCGCAGGTTGCTCAACAAAGCGCTGATCGCCACGCCGATCGCCTGATAGGCCAGCACGAAGACCAGGCCCGACGCGAACAGCAGCGGAACGCTGCCGTTCAGCGGAACGCCGACGAATTTGAACAGAATGGTATTCATCAGCATACAAAGAGCGAAGAAAATGATCGTATACGGAGTCAGCTTGCCGGCCAGTGCGACGAGCGCATTGTCTCCCGCGGTCGACAGCCATTGCCGCGCCGTGCCGTTCTTCAGTTCCACCCCGATGGTAAACACCGTCGATATCAGCGTAAATATCAACAACATGACCGGCAGAAAAACCGGCAGCAAGTAGTATGTGTAATTGACATAGGGATTGAACAGGACGTGCTTTTCGAAATAGATCGGCATCATCTGCTCGTAGGCTTCCTTTTCGGACAATCCTTTTTTCATCAGCGTCTGGATCTGTATCCCGGAAGAAAAGGTCGTAACGGTCGTCTGGATATCTTTGTTCAGCATACCGTTCTTGGCGAGGTTCAGGTCGTTGATATAAGCCACGACTCCGGTCTGCGTATTGCTGTACACGTTCTTTTCCAGATCGCGGGGAATAAAGACGATCGCATCGATCGTACCCTCCTTCATCATCCGTTCGCCCTCGTCCATACCGGCAATCCGGTAGGCCACTTTCGCCGACGGCGTAGCGTCGATCATCCGGACGAGTTGACGCGACAGCGGCGTATTGTCCTGATCGAGCACGGCTACCGGCATGTCGTGCGGCACTCCGCTGCGGAACAGCACGACGAAGAACAGGAACGACAGGATCGGCAGCCCCACCGAAAGCCTGTAAAAGACCTTGTGGTTGCCGAACGTCCGGACTTCCCGGACAAATACCCGCCAGAATGCTCTGATATATTCCATTTTTTCCGAAATTTGAAACCGCATCTCCGCCGGACGGAAACGCGAACGGCCGCCGGAAATCCGTCGCTCCGGCAACCTCTGATTTACCGGATTTCGTCCCAGTTCACCGTGACGGTCATCCCCGGACGCAAACCGTCGACTTTAGCTACGGGGCGCGCCTTGACCTCGAACGTGCGGATATCGAAATCGCCTTTGGTCCGAGTGGCCGACCAGGTCGCATATTCAGCTTGCACGGCGATATAATCGACCTTTAGCTCGATCGCTCCGCCCAGTCCCGGAACGTAGGCTTTCAGCACCGACCCGATCCTGATTTTCGGCAACAGATCCTCCTTGATATTAAAAGTAATCCACAGATCGTTCATATCCAGCAACGTAATCACCGGATAGCCCGACCCGATTAGTTCGCCTTTTTCGGCGATCACCGACGACACCTCGCCGTCGATCGGCGAATACTGCATCGCATCGGAAATATAGGACTCCACTTCGGAAACGGCTCCCGAAGCCTGGTCGACCAGCGCGGCGGCGGCCTCCCGGTCTTCGCGGCGGGCGCCCTCGACCGCCATGTCGTACTGCGCTTTAGCGGCCGATTCGGTCGTCTGCATCGCTTTCAGGTTCGCCAGCGCTTCGTCGTATTTTTGGGCGGGAACGACTCCCGACTCGTATAGATTTTTCACCCGGTCGAAACTTTTCTGGGCCAGTTCGACCCCCGCCTGCGCTTTTTTCCACATATTCAGCGCTCCCTCGATCTCCTGGATGCGGGCGCCCCGGCTGGCCTTGGCGCTCTGCGCGCCGGCCGCGTTGCGGGCCGCCTCGGCCTGACGCAATTTAGCTTCGACTTCCGGCGTACTGAGCACGAACAGCAGCTCTCCCTTTTTCACCTGTTGTCCCTCTTTCACGTCCATCTGCTCGATACGTCCGGCCAACTTGGACGAGATCTTGATGCTCTTCACTTCGACCTCGCCCTGAATCAGCGTAGGCACGGGCTTGATCGCGAACCAGCAGATCAGCGAAACGGTCACGATCACGACCACGATCCCGATGGTCAATCCGATGACATTACTCTTTTTCATACGATTATTATTTTTACGTTTTTTCTCGGCATTTTTTCAAATACACAGGCCCTTCATCAGTTCGATTCGTCCTCGAACCGGATCGGCATGGCGGCCGACCGTTTGGCATAATCGGAAAACGCCTCGCTGATTCCGGCCGCTTCCAGCAGCCGCGCCAGCATCAGGTCGTAATAATAGGCCGCCTGCAACCGCTCGATCTTGATCTTGGCCAGGTTCAACCGAGCGTCCACGACGTCCGACGACGGAGCCGCCCCCTCCTTGAAAGCCTCGTCCTTGATCCGCAGGTATTCCGTCGCAAAACGATACGAAGCGTCCACCGAAGGGAGTTGCTGCGAATAAGTGACCATTTCGTTGTACAGTTTGTCGATCAGCGTCAACATGTTGTTGTGCGCCTGCTCGCCGACCGCCTCGGCCTGGCGGATCTGCCAGCGCGCCGCGCTGAACTTATACTCGCGGTGCAGACCGTCGAAGATCTTGAACGATACGCCGGCCCCGACGGCCCATTTCGGCATGATCGACGACACCTGGTAATTATACAGCGAAGCGATACCCATCAGCGCCACCTGGGGAGCGAACTCGGAACGCTGCAATCGCATATTCTCGGTCGCAAGGCGTTTCGCGTACGATACCTGCCGCAACAGCGGGTTCCGGTCGAGAGCGCACTGCTTGAAATAATCCGCCCCTTCGATATCGCTGAGGATAAACATATCGCTGGCGGGAGCGACGGATTCCTCGCTGTTGAGCGTGCTGCCCAATGCGCTTTTCAGGGTTTCGACGGTTTTCTGCGCCTTCAGGTATTCCCGTTCGGCCTCGGCGGTATGCACCTCCGCATAGAGCCGCTCGCCCTTGGCGATGATCCCGTTGTTTTCCAGCGCGACCGCATCCGACAAATGGTGGCGCATTCCGTCAAGCACCTGCTTGCGCACTTCGACCACCTGCATCGCAAGGGCGAGTCCGTAATAACGTTCGGTAAGTTCCGACACCAGCCCGTTACGCGCCTGCGTCTCTTTCTGCGCCGCATTTTCGACCTTGATCTTCGCCGCGTTGTTCGCCGCGTTGATCTTACCGCCGGTATAGACCGGAACGGTGATGTTGGCCGCGACGGTTCCGAAACTGCGATCCTGCAGTTTCATCGCCCAATCCTTTGCCAGCAAAGCCTGGGCCTGCTGCAAAACGGCCGGAGGAAGCAGTCCTTCCGGCAAACTGCCGAGGATTCCGCCGACCGGCCCTTTCAGGTCGTTCATGCCGACCGACATGTCGTCGCCCATATAAACATAAGTACCGGTAACGCTCGCCTGCGGCAGTCTCAGTCCGTAAGCCGCTTTCCGCTCCCGCAGAGCCGCTTCCTGTTCATAGGAAGCCGCCTTCAGCTCCGGATTCCGCGTCAGGGTCATCTCCAACGCCTGATCGTAAGTCAACGATTTCGCATCCTGCCCGCAGACTGCCGTCGCAAGCCCGGTAGCAATACTAACCGCTATCCAAAAATTCCTCATACTCCTTGACTGTTATTGAATGGCACTCAATGATATAGCCGTTATCTTTTCGATCAGTCTCCGCTGATCGTCGGTCTCGTCCCCGAAACCGAACTTATACCGCGAAGCAAGGTACTGCATGGGGATTCCGACCAATGCAATATACAAATCTTCAACGGATGTATCGTCACGCAAAACATTATTTTTTCGCCCCACCGCGATCAGCGTATCCCCGATGCTCCGGATCCGTTCCCGGATATCCGGATTGATCTCCACCGAAAAGTCGTTCAGCAGCATGATCAGAAACTTATGTTTCGGGCGGTTAGTCGCAGCGCTCTCGATGATGAACTCCACGATCCCGCGCACGATTTTCCGGATGTCGTTCGTCTCGTCGGCCAACGCATAGATCCGGTCGGTGATCGTCCTGAGCGCATCTTCGAGCAGGTCGTTGATCAGATCGACCTTCCCCGGATAATGACGGTACAGATAACCCACCGAAACGCCGGCCCGTTCGGCGATCGACGCCACGGAACTGTTCAGAATCCCGTGTTCGCTGATGATCTCCACGGAAGCCTCCCGGATCCGATCCAGTTTGGTCATATCCATTTTCTTGGCCATTCCTTTCCGTCTTCGTTAAATAATGAATGAACATTCATTTGTTCGGACTGCAAATATCCAAAACTATTTTGAAAATTCCAACCGAAAATTCTCTCTCAGCCGACATTTTCGATCGTAACGCTTGGATTATACGCTAAAAAGATTTAATTTTATTATTAGTAACGATGTGCGGCACCAATCATGCCGCATATTGTCGAATACACCTAAACCTAAAACTTATTCGTATGAGACTACGCGTTTCCGGGACGACACTCCTCGCCGTGTTTGTTATCCTGCTTTTCGGCTCCTTTTCGGCTTTGGCCCCGGAGCCCGATTTCGGCGGTTCGGTAATCAACTATTTCCAGACCATCGGGAAAACCCCGCAGGAAAAACTGTATCTCCACCTGGACAAGCCCTACTACGGAGCGGGAGAAGAGATATGGTTCCGGGGATACCTGCTGAACGCCATCACGCACATGGACAACAGCCCGAGCAACTACATATACGTGGAACTGACCGACCGCGGCGATTCGGTGCTGCAACGGTTCAAATTCAGGCGCGACTCGCTGGGATTCCGGGGAAGCATCCCGCTGCCGGCCGACCTGCCGGCCGGAGAGTATTACCTGAGGGGATACACCAGTTGGATGCAGAATACCGATCCGGCATTTTTCTACCGACACGGCCTGCAAATCGGCAATTCCATCGTCACCGATATCCTTTCGGAAGTGACCGAACGCCCGGCGCCGGACAACGGAGGCACCCTGCGTATCCGCTTTTTCAACGCTGCGGGCGGCGTGCATTCCGGAATCAAAGTATCGTACGACGTATCGGGCAAAGACCTGAAAACCGTAACGGGGCAGCAAACGACCGACGACAAGGGAGTCCTGACCGTTCAAAACCTGAAACTCTCGCCGGGCAACATGCGCATCGCCGTCAAATTCGAAGACGAAACGCTGGATTATTCGAATACGTTCAACATCAACAATGCTCCGGAAAACGAATACGCCGTATCGTTTTTCCCCGAAGGGGGCAGTCTGCTGAACGGCATAACCCAGCACGTAGCTTTCAAAGCGCAGGCCGCGACTGGATTCTCCCTACCGGTAACCGGTTTCGTAACGAACGCCCAGGGCGACACGCTAACGTCGTTCGCCACCGAACACGACGGCATGGGTACGCTGATGCTGACTCCGGAAGCCGGGCAGCGATACACCGCCGAAACCCGGTCGGAGAAAGGCATCGTCAAACGTTTTCCGCTGCCCGAAGTACGTAGCGACGGAATGGGACTCCAAATGGCTTTCCGCAACGGGGCTATCTTTTACAATGTGCAGAAGGCTGCCGAAGCCGTTTGGCCGGACTCCCTGTTCCTGATCGCGCACCTGCGCGGAGACATCCGGCTGATGCTCCCGCTGAGCGCGGAAAAAACGTCCGGCAAGCTGAGCGGGGACGCCTTCCCGGACGGAATCGTCCATTTCCTGCTGGCGGACGAAAGCGGAACGCCGATCAGCGAGAGGCTGCTGTTCGTCCGCCATCCGGACGCCGTGGAATGGAACGTCGCGACCGACAAGCCGAAATACGGCAAACGGGAACCGGTACGGATGGAAATTTCGCTGGCCGATCTGGGCGGACAACCCGCCGAAGGAGAATTCTCGATGAGCATCACCGACAATCATACCGTCTATCCGGATTCGCTCGGGGACAACATCCTGTCGAATATCCTGCTGACCTCCGACCTGAAAGGGTACATCGAAAACCCCGGCTACTATTTCAACGGCCCGTACACGCCCGCCGTCCAACGCCACCTGGATCTGGTCATGCTGACCCACGGCTGGCGGAGGTTCCGGATCGAAAACCTGACCCAGACACCGCAATTCGAAGCGAAATACTTTATCGAAGCCGGACAGGCCGTATCCGGACAGGTGAAAAATGCGTTCGGCAAGGGAGCCTCCGACGCCTCGATCGTCGCCTATTCGCCCGACTGTTTTATGATGAAACGGGCCGACGAGAACGGACGTTTCCTGATCGACAGCATCCAGTTCAGCGACACCGTATCGCTGATCCTGCAGGCGACCACCCGTAAAGGGGGATCGGGCGTGGATATCCTTGTCGATCCCGAAACGTTCCCCGAGGCCGACAGAATGCCTTTCCCATACGGCAAAGACAACCTGGCCGGCATCGGCAAGTACCTGGCCAACGTCCGCGACAAATATTACAACAGCGGCGGGATGCGGGTCATTCAGTTGAAAGAGGTAATCGTGGAAGCGAAGCAAAAGCAACGGAATTTCTACGCAACGATGGCCGAAAAGACAATTACCAGCGACCAAGTGCCCGTAAACATGCAGAGCCGCCTGGTGACGGACTATCTAAGTACCGTGCCCGGTATTCGGAAACTGTCGGAAGCCAAACTGAGCATCCGGGGAAGCGATATAGAACCGCTGATCCTAATCGACGAAGTACCCTACTACGATAACGACGTATTGACGCGGATATACATGAACGAAGTGAGTTCGATCAGCATTATCAAAGGGGGAAGCGCATCGTTTTTCGGGATCAAGGGCGCAGGAGGCGTTATCAGTATCATGCGTAAAGACGGATCGGAACCCATCGCCGACCTGCCGGCTCCGGGCGTAGCGTTCATCAAACCGCTCGGCTGCCGCACGATCGCCGATTTCTACAATCCGGTCTATGAAACGCCGGAACAAAAGGCCGCATCCAGCCCCGACCTGCGTACGACGATCTACTGGAATCCCTCGCTTCGATTCGACGGAACGGGCAAGGCTTCGGTGCTGTTCTACACCTCGGACGATCCCGAATCGTATCGGATCAACATCGAAGGCGTCACCAAGGAGGGATATGTCGCTCGTTACTCGGCCGATATGGAACAATAATCCCGGTTTCCCAACGTATCAGAGCGGCCCGGTCTCGACATGAGACCGGGCCGCTTTATTCTTATCCGCAAGGACGTTATAACCGGATATGCGCGTTGGCCAGCATCGCTTCCGCCGCCAGATCCCCGATCACGGAGACTTCGATCCCCGCTTCCTCCAACACCGCGGCGCCGCGGCACTGTACGAAATGATCGGGCTCATGGACGGCGAACACGACCCGCGCCATCTTATGAGCCGTAATCAATGCGCTGCATGACAGCGGTTTCGACTTTCGGGTGGAACACGGCTCCATCGAACTGTACATCACGCCGCCTTTCAGGGAAACGCCGGCCTTTTCGGCTTTCAGAATGGCCTCTTCCTCCGCATGGTTATCGGCGGCCGTTTCGCGGCTGTATCCGGTAAATACCTGCCCGGCGGCGGTCACAGCCACCGCGCCGACCGAATAAGCCGAATCCGAACGGGGACAGTCAAACGCCAGAGCGACGGCCTGCCGCAGCCGGAAATAATCGGTTCCCCGCCGACTCAGCGAATAGTCCGTCACGCTCATATCGCCGACCTGCCTAACCTGCAACACCTCCATGCGGCGATCCTTGCCGAACGGAAACGCGCCGGCCCGCACGAAACGGGGCGCGCCGGACTCCCCGACGAAAAACGGCGCCACGGCGATCCGCAGCAGATCGACCCGGTTCCCGGTCAAAAACAGCGTCATCAGCCGGCTTCCGCCTTCCAGAAAAAGGGAACGAATCCCCATCGTTTCCAAAACGCCGACAATTTCCTCCGCAGTCACGGGAACCCCGACCCGAACGACCGTCGCGACCCGTCCGAGCCGTTCCAGTTTTTCGCCCGGCGCGTCCCCCGCGGCGATTACGACTTTATCGCCCGCCCCCGTTGAGAAAAAACGGGATTCTGAATCCAGATCTCCGCTGCGGGTAACGGTCACCTTCACCGGATCGGGACTCATCCCGAGCGACACCCGCCGATGCCGCAGGGAAGGATCTTTCAACAGCAACGAAGGATCGTCGCGGCGGACGGTCTCCGCCCCGACCATAACGGCATCACAACCGGCTCGTAAACGATACACCTCTTGCCAGTCGGCCGGATGCGAAAGCACCAGGCGTCCGGGCGAAGTATCGTCCGTATAACCGTCTGCGGAGAGCGCTGCGGAAGCTTGAACAATCATGTATTTTGGAATGGATGTTTCGACAAAGATGACGTTATTTTTTAAAACGAACAAATTTCATTAAATTTGCACTCGACAGGAACATTAAATACGTCCGGGCTGAAAATATTTCCGGGAAAAAACCGTTATTGATGCAACAAAACCGAACCACTGCGCATCTATTTGAAAGATCGGAGTATTAGCCTGCAATTTGGTGACCGAGAAAGAGCTGATAAAACGCTGTTGTAAGAATGATCCGCGAGCACAGCAGGAACTGTATGAAAAGTATGCACCCAAAATGTACGGTGTATGCTTGCGTTATGCCTGCAACAAAGAGATCGCACAGGATCTAATGCACGACGGCTTTATCACGGTCTTTTCGAAGATAAGCAGTTTCCGCGGGGAAGGCTCGTTCGAAGGATGGCTCCGCCGCATATTCGTCAATACGGCGTTGGGATATCTGCGTAAAACCGATATCGTCGGCCACGCGGCTGAAATAGAGACGGCCGGGCAATTCGGCAGCGCCGAAGCAACCGCCGTGGAACAGATGACCGAAGCGGAACTGCTGCGCTGCATCGCCAAGCTCCCGGACGGCTACCGGGCCGTGCTGAACCTCTTTGCCATCGAAGGATATTCGCACAAAGAGATCGCCGCTATGCTGAACATCAGCGAAGGAACGTCCCGGTCGCAATATTTAAGGGCCAAAGTTTTTTTACAGAAATTACTTCAGAAAGAAGAGATTATATAAAACCATGAAGAGCGATTCGCTGGAAGACGCCTTGAAAAAGAGATTGCAGGATTATACGCCTGCACAGTCCGTACCGTCGTGGCAGCAGATGCAACGACGGATGCAGCTCCATGCGAACGCCCATCCGGAACTGGAAATCCGTCCGAAGCGCAACCTGGGAAGACGTCTCGGATACGGGACGGCCGCCGCTCTGCTGCTAATCGCCGCAGGCATCGGGGTCTACCGGTCGGGACTCCCGTCTCTGCAGGATATCCCGGAACAAACATACACGGCGAGCGGCGGGGACAAGGCGCAACTCCCCGCCCCTGCGAAAGGGAACGATCCGGTGCTGGCCAAACTACTGCAATCGGCCGCCAAAATCGAGGTTATCACCCCGCAGGCCGACGGAAGCGCGACGACCGTACTGGCCGCGAATACCGATTCGCATTCGGGAGCCTCCGATATGCGGAAGACGGCCGCTCCCGAACCCGCGAGCGAAACAACCGTGTCCGACCGGCAAGCATCGCCGCAGAACGAAACGGCGGCCAAAACGGTCGCTCCGAAACGTCTCGCCGATCACAGCCGCCTGTTCGACACGCCGGATCCCCAAAAACGCCGTCCGCGCCACGGATGGATCGCTTCGGCTTTCGCGAACGCTTCGACATTCTCGTCGGCCGCTTCCGGAAGCGGTCCGACTCCGACGCGACTCACGTCGCTGCTCGACGGAAACAGCAGTTTCGCCTATACGAAAGGGGGAGTTCCGGAATTCGGCCGGGGCAACATGGATCACAAGTTCCCTGTTTCGGTGGGACTGAACGTGCGCAAGTACCTGGCGCCGCGACTGGGTATCGAAACGGGGCTGGTATACTCCTACCTGAGTTCGCAGGCCGAGATCGAGGGCGCTTTCAGTTACCGCTACTCGCAAAAAGTGCACTACCTGGGAATTCCGCTGTCGCTGACCTACTCGGTACTGGACAACAAACGTTTCGACATTTATTTCATCGGCGGTTTTATGGCGGAGAAAGCCATTGCCGCACGGGGCACTACGAAAATTTACGACGGTTCGACGCTGGTCTCCTCGGTTACGGATAAACTGTCGGCCAAAGGGCTGTTCTGGTCGGCCCACCTGGGAACCGGGGTCAGCTATAACTTCGCGGATCATTTCGGACTTTTCGTCCAGCCGGAAATCAGCTACTATTTCCGCAATGACCGCCAGCCGCTCTCCTATCGCACCGAAAACCGTTGGAATGTCAACCTGCGAATGGGTCTGCGGTACAATTTCTAACCGGACCGCACGTTTTTACGCTCTCCGAAGCAACGTTTGACAATCCCCTTTCATCTACTTTACAGAACACCGTCCGAAACGACATTGCCCGGACAGGTGCCATACCGAACGAATAGCTAACAAAACAACTTATTTATTCATGAACAAATTTCTGAAAATAACCATGCTGGCGGCCATTCCGCTGTGGGGACTCACTTCGTGTTTGGACGATAACAAATACGCCTATTTCCACCCCAACGAAAGTTGGGGAACGATTGTCGGCACTCCGGAGAATTTCAAAATAGAGACCGACAACGGCAACACGCTCCGGGTAACCGAGAACCTCGACCCGTCTTTCCCCGTGGAAGACAGTCTACGGGTAGTCGCTACGTTCACGCCGCTCGAACAGACGGGCGAGAATAGCTTCGACATCCGGGTAAACGCCATGAAAAAACTGCTGACGAAAATGCCGGTCTACCTGTCGGAACTGACTCCGGACGAAATCGACAGCCTCGGGACGGATCCGATCGACATCGAAAACGCCTGGTTCGGAGCGGGAGAGTACCTGAACATCGAGTTCATCATTTTCGTAAACGATCCGCAGAAAGCCCACTTCCTGAACCTGGTGGTCGACGAGGAAAAATCGACGCCCGAAGAGGTATTCGTCACACTGCGCCACAACGCATTCAAGGACGAAACGCGGCAGAAAGGCTGGGGACGCGTCAGCTTCGACATCGCCGGGCTCGTTCCGGCCGGCAAGGACCAGATCAAAGTCACTCTGCAATGGACCGGATACAGCGGAGTTCCGGACAGCGCGTCGGGTATTTTCAAACTCCGGGAGCAAAACTCGTCGTTCTCCGTAACGCGCCCGGCCGGAAGCAACGATGTCCGTACCAAATCCGTAACCATCCGATAGTTCGAACGGCCGATCTTCTTTCAATAAGCTCAGACCACTGTTTCAAATAATTTCTTCACAACCGGAAGGGGGCGTAACCAATGGTTACGCCCCCTTTCTATTCGGATCGATCCGTGCCTATTTTTTCTTCGGCGACGGCTTCTCGGCGACCGGAGCCGGAGCCTGCTGCGCACTCTCCTTCTTCTGATTGAGGAACTGTACGACGGCATACTTCGCGGCGGCGATCGTCTCGCGGTTTACCTTCTCGATTACGTTACCGCGGGCGATATCGTCGCTGTTGATGTAACCCTCCAAGATCAGCAACTGAACGATCATATTGTTGATATTCGTCTCCTCGCTATAACCCTCGGCAATATATAGCGTACCCACTTTCGCCGCAAACTCCTCGGCAAAGTCGGGGTAATTCGGGAAACTCATCAGCTCCTCGAATGTTTCGCTGAAACTCGACAGTTCGATATTCAGGTTCGGATTGACCAGCAGCGGACTGAACTCCCTGTGCTTGTCCGACGGGCGGAAGTTCACCAGGTTGCTGATATCCACCTTTTTGTTCCGGTTGTCGATTCGGCGCAGATCGGCTTTGCGCATGTTTTCGAGCTGGTACAGGTAGAAGTTGTAACGCCACAGTTCCGAACTGTTCATCTCTCCGTTGAAAATATGACGGTATTTCTCGTTGATCAGCTTCTTGACCTTGATCTTGCCCTCGTTGATCTCCGGCTTGTTGACGCGCACTTCCTGGATCAGTTGCTTCAGAGCGGCGGCGGCTTTCTGCGGCCCGGTGATCTCGCGCCCCTTTTTGCCGATTTCGGTCGAAAGAACGCCGCACTGGATCTCGCGCGCCTTGCCCTTGCCGTCTTTGCCTCCGCGCAGACAGAGAATCAGATTCTCGACGCATTCGACCTGCCCTTCCTCGGAAATGAACGGCTGTCCGCCCGGCGTGCTCGCCAGCGAGTCGAACATCGAACTGAAGATCTTCCGGTCGATCACGACGTCGGTATAGATCTTTTCGTTATCGCTTTCGTAAACGGCCGTTGCGATAAACCGATTCTGGATCATATCGAACGATACGTCCTCGATCAGGTAACTGATGCCGTCGCGCACGAATCTGCGGTTGACGAAAATCATTTTCACCACTTCGGTTACGTCGATCTTATCCAGCAGCTTGAACGACGAAGCCAGGTAATACTGCTTGTCGGACGGATTGTAGTCCCAGTCCAGGATATCGTCCAAGTAGTTGCCGTGACGCGAAATCACTTCGACGATTCCCTTATCGGCCGTATAGCGCTTCAACGTACGCTGGAAGTTCGGACCGTCGCCGCTGGTCGCTTTCTCTTTCCGTTCGCCGTGGGCGTCGGTATAGAGCAGGAACGTTTCCGGATTGTCGGCGCGCGTAATACCGCCCTCTTCTTTCGAATAGTTGCTCGCACTGAGCATGATGTCGATCTTGAACGGCATCGTGATGTCGCACATGCCGCCCACCGTGCTGCGGGCGTTGCGGTCTTCCACATTGCTGTCGGCGCTGTTTTCGAACAGGTACTTGTAATACTTGATATAATCGGGGTCGAAGTCGGTCGTCCGCGAGAAATCGCCCACTTCGGTTCCGATCCCGTACAGATTGCCTTCGGCATCCTGGAACTCGTGGAACATATCCCCGGCGATCATCTTCACCGAACGGATACCTTCGAGGTTGTTGCGCAGCCACTTGAGTACGAAAGCCGCGATCATCTCGCTCTTGCCGACTCCGCTGTCGCCGTCGATCTCGACCACGAACACGCTGCCGTCGTTCTCTTCGACCAAGAACAGCGAACCGTGGCGAGGAACGCCGCCGATTTCCTTGACCTTCTCGTTGATGACCGTCAGACGCGGCTTTTTCACGTCGCCGAAGTAGTCGGCTTCCGATTTCAACGGCGTCACGATCGTCTTGATATTGCCGGCCGGCCCTTTGATATCGAAATACCCGATCTGCGGGAACGAGATCAGCTTTTCGGGAGCGCCCAACAGCGAAATTACGTCCGGCACGAAATTCTTGATATCTTTCAGGCTGATATCTTCCGTATAATTCAACCGGAAGTTATCGGTCAGGTACTTCATGTATCCCTTCTGGAAAATCACCAGTTCCTTGACGATCCCGTGCTTCACTACTTTACAACGGTAGTCGTCCGAGTCCATGTTGGCGACGAAACGGGCCAGACGGTTCGTAAAGAACGACGAATCCGGCCGGGTGTCGATGTGCTTGATATATTCGGTCGGGGTTTCGGCGAGCGTTCCGGCATTCTCCTTGCGGCTCACCACGCGATCTACCTTGTGGAACGGATACTCGCGCTTCTTCGCATCGGTCACGATCCGGGTATGTTCCTGAACGGGCTGTTCGGACGAAATCACGCCGCATTTGATCATCAGTTCATTGATCCACCCGATCTTGCCGTTTTCAAAAGACTCCAGCGATTTGTTGTCCATCTCGAATCCTTTGTACAGCGAGATACCGTGCTGCACCATCTCGTTGACGCTCGAATTCTGCTTCTTGAACGCTGTTTCGACGATACGCACCATCGTGTGGGCATAACGGTTGTAATAGTCCGTACCGCGGGTACGCTTGATCATGCTGATGTAAAACCGCACTACGCGGCGCGAAACGGCATAAATCTCGCTCTCGGCGATCTTGATGTCTTTCTTGCGCATGATGTAGTTGCTCAACTCTTCCAACTCCATCGGCAGGATGCTCGAAACGAACTCTTCGGTAAACATCTTGAGTTCGGAATCGTCGCAGTTGCTGATCTTGTCGTCGAAATATTTCAGCTTCTTGCAAACCAGCTTGTAGAACGAATTGTCGTTGTTCAGCAAATACAGGTACAAGATCTTGTCGGTAATTCCCGGCGATTTGGCGATCCCGGCGGCCACGCTGTCGGTAATGTAACCGATGCACTTCTGCGAAATCCGCAGCGACTTGAATTCGGGCAGGTCGCGCAGGTTCTGCATGAACTCGTCCACCCAGATATTCAGGTTCAGTTCCGAAAGCTTAATTCCGGTAATCTCCTCGAAACACTCCCCGGCTACGCGGATGATCTCCTTGCGGCTCGGTTCGAGACTCTCCTTCTCGAACGGCAGGTTGAAGTGCAGCAGGATTTCGCGGATATACTTTTTCAGGATCGAATTCAGTCCTTCCAGCTTGGCTTTGTCGAGTTCGGGGTTCCCGGTCGCGTTGATCGCCAGGATTTTCATCTTGCTATCCGAGAACAGCAGGTTCTCCATCTCGATCAGGATCTCGCGCATCACGTTCTTCTCCTCGGGATTATCCAGCACGTGGTGATTCGGCTGGAAAGTCCGCTTGTTGGTGATATACTTCAGGATCACAGCCTTGCCGTAACGCGAGCTGACCGTATTGAAATCGAGGTCGGCCAACGCCGGAACCCGCTTGTACACCTGCGCCAACAAGTTTTCATAGACCTTCGTGAAGGCCGGGCTTTTGATGAATTCGAACACGTCCTTGCAACTGCCGACGATATCGCCGTGCAGTTCGATCACCGAATTGGCCGAGCGACCGATCGTCGTGATCGTCACGCCGCTGCGTTCGGGCGAAGTATGGTACAGCGATCGTACGTCGCGGATCTGCAACGACGGCGCTTTGTCCTTTTTGTATTTGCCCGACAGTTTGTAATCCGCAATCACGCTGTCGATAAAGTCCTGATCCTTCGCATAACCGAAAACGCCCTGCAACAAATCGGCCGTTTCGACCTCCTTGTTGGCAACATCGTTGCGGGCATCGGCGAACCGGATCCAATACTTGATGAAAATGGAGAACGCATCCTCGATCTCGGCGGTAAACACCTTCATCCCCTCCTTCCCGGCCGAAATGTAACCGCCCAGCGAAAAGCGTACTACGCCGGTCGGATACGGAACCGTAGCGATCCCCCGGTAACGGGCCAGCGACTGGCAGAACAGCAGGATGTCGGCATAGCTGAACTTGCCGCGAATACGGAAATTGAACAGATAAGAACCGTCCGATTTGATATAATTCAGGTATTTGCCTTCCGCGGTGCCGTCCAGTAGCCGCGAAGCGACCGACAGGGCCATCTTCAGCCGCGTCAACGACTCTTTGCGGAAATTCTTGTTGACACGGAAACGGTTCAGGTTTTCGACCAGGCGCGACTGGTAGTACATGAAGAACGGCTCGTTATGGTACTTGAAGTCGTCGGGCAAGCCCAGCACGTCGAGCTTATCGAGCGAAACCAGTTCGTCGAGCAGGAACAGGTACAGCGGCGATCCTTCGAATCCGGCCGTCTTGTGCAACTGGCGGTTGGTTTTGCTGATCTCGTTGTTCTGCTCGGTTTTGCCGATCTGGTCGACGATGAATTTGACGATCGTCTTCTTGATCTTCGACCGAGACGCGTTTTTCGGCAGTTCGGCTTCGACGCGGTCCTTGATACTTTTGGCGACCTGGGCCGTTTCGAGCGTATTGTTCAACATCAGCAACGAATTGTTGTTGCCGTGCGCAGCGCTGTTGCAACTGCGGGCGTATTTCGCGAAATCGGCAGCCTGCGGCGTCAGCGCGATGGCTCCGAGACGTTCGCCGGTCGCCGCCAGGTTTTTGGTCGTCGACAGCGACGAAATCGCCTTGATTCGCGACTGCGCGTTGATATTGTTCATGATGTAGCGCGAAATCGTCCGCCACTTGGGCATCGTGGTATCTTCGATCTTCACGCTTTCGGCATACGCTTCGTCGAGGAACAGCGTGATCTTGCAACTGTTCAGGAAACGCAGGAAGTTATTGACCGACTCGGTATTAAAATCGGTATAACCGGTCGGATTGTTCGGGTCGTTGATAATGATCGTAGTATTCTCGCAGAACAGATCCCACAGGCTGCCGCTGTCGTCGAACAGCGCCAGCGTCGATTTGATCCGCGACAGGCGGTCGATCAGCCGATCGTAAGCCAGGCGGCCGTCTGCGTCGTTCTCGATCTCGATGTCGAACGGATTGACGTCGAAACAGTCGTCCGGCAGCAGATCCTTATACTCCCAAGCCTGTACGCCGTTGTAAATGATATAGGGTTTCGGACGGCCGTTCGGATTGAACAACAGGTCGCGGATAATCATCTGCACCGAATCCGATACCGAAGTCTGATCCATATTGCCGAGCGCCGACAGGAAATTCTTGACGATATCCTTGTCGTCGTCGCTTAATGCGAAATATTTGTCGCGAATCCCCAAATCGATCAGGAATTTTTCGAAACGCCCCTTGTTGTCGGCGTCCTTGCCCACCTTGGTCAGGTACTCCTGATACTTTTCGAGGAATAAGTTGATTCCGAAATTCTTATGGAAATGGTTCTTGAGGGTGCGTTCGTAACAGCTCGGAATAACGTCCAGGATCAACTGGCAGGCGTAACGGATCTTGCTGCTGAGGTTATTGAACGTCCGGCTGCGCAGATAATCGCCGAAAGTCTTGATCTGGTGGCGTCCGCCTCCTTCGAGAATCGTGATGACGTCGATCAGCTTATTACCGGCGTAAAAATAGTTCCGCATCCGGCCTTCGAACTCGTCGATCAGTTCCTGCGTCTGGATCTTCTTATTCTCCTGCTTGTGGCAGTTTTCGAGGAAGAAAATGAAATCGCGCAGTTTCTCAAGCGAATACTTGTCTTGTACGACCTGGCGCGAAAAGGCGTCGAGTTTGAACAGCGTAATCCGCTTTTCGACGTCGGCGTCGTCGCCGGTTTGCTCGACCAGCAGCGACTTGATCTCGCGGCCGTACTCCTCGATTTGCACCTCGAGTTTCTCGCGGAACTCCATCAGGAACGAAGGATTCACGTTCTCAAGGATCAACCGTAGGTTCAACTGCGTATTGGCCGGGGAACCCAGCTTTTTGGTGTGTACTTTATTCAGCGTATTGATAATCCCGTTGTGAAAACAGAAAACCAGCGAAGTGTTCGAACTGCGCGACTCCTTCGAATCGTCGACGATCACCAGACGGGTCAGCAGCGGGAACCACTTCGGCCCGGAATAGTGGTTGATCCGGGCATGCTTCACCTTTACCACGAAAATCGACGTGGTGTCGACCGTCATCCGGTCGTACAGATCCTCCGGCGCGGGACTTTCGAGCACCACGACGGCATCCTTGTTGAACACGTCGCCCCTGAGCAGCGACACGGCTTTGTCGGCATTGCCCGAAACGACCGTGCGGATCATGCCGTTCATCCCCTTGAAATTCACGGCCCACTGGCTGCGGTGCAAAAAGTCGTTGATCTCGGCTTTGGTCGTATAGTGGGTGCTCTGGCTGATCATCTGCTCGAGCGTGTCCATCAGGTAATTCCAGTGCGCCTCGTTGATATCGCCCGTCACGCCGATCACGTCGCGGTATTTACGCAGATCGCGGACATGGCCGCCCAATTGCACCTGCGACATGAAGTCGATGTGGAAACTGTTGATCGGAGGCGTTCCGACCGAGAGGTCGTGCGTATCGCGGATGTTCCGCAGCACGTTTTTGACTTCGGTGGTGGTACCGTCGGTATCGAGCAGGGCGTTGATTTTTTTGACGAATTTGCCGCGGCGGTTACTCAGTTCGAACGCTTTCGAATTGCTGTGCGGAATGAGCATCAGCGAAACGTCCGTATAACCCGGAATATCCTCCCTGAACTTCAACAGGTAACGGTTGATCTCGGCCTGCTGTTTGGCCGGATCGTCGGGCTCCTCCATGCAAAGGCTCACGAAACTCGTGAGGTTGTCAAAAATGTGGCGCGGCAGGAAAATCTCCGCCCTCGGCCCCAGCGATTCATAAAGATTCAAGAGCTGCAATGCTTCGTTGCTCAAAAATGCTTTCGGTTCACCTACAATTTTCATCTTTCCGATTCTATTCGTTTTATGCCGTTCGTTCCCGGCGATCTGCTATCACTCTGATTACTAAATGCCTCGACATCCGCGTAAAAGACATATTTTCACCGTGCCAAAGATAGGTATTTAAATTGACATTTGAAATAAATGTTTAAAAAATATTTTATTTGTATAAAAACACACAAATTTAAATAAAAAATAACACGCTTACGGACAAAACCGGAAGCGTGTTATTCGGAAAATAAAGTTCGAATTGTAGGAACGCGTTCCTACAATTCGAACCGGAAAAGTTGGGCTGTTATCAAATTGTAATCCCGTTCGAGCTGCAACTGCATCTGGCGGCTCTGGTACAGCACGCCGATCTCGGTAATATACTCGATCACCGTGATCTGTCCGGCATCCAGCGCTTTGTTCAGCATCGACAGGTTATTCTGCGCCTGCAACACCGACTCCATCGACCGCATCGATTCCCGCAGCGTAACGGCCTGGTCGTACAACTGCCGGAGCTCCGACGCCGCATTCAGCCGAACGCTTTCCAGTTGAGCGGATGACGAAGCCGCCTGGGCGCGCGCGGCCTTCACCTTGTTCTTGTTCTCGAAAAGCGGAATCGACATTCCCACCTTGAACCCTTTGAAACGTCCTTCCCCGCCGAAATCGTGCCGATAACCCATTTCGAACTTCGGCAGCGACAGCGAACGGTTCAGCGATACGCTTTGCTTATCGACCGACACCTGCTGCTGCAGGCTTTGCACTTGCGGATTTTGCTCCATATACAGCGCGCTCAGTTGTTCGAATGCAGGCAAACTCTCCACGGTCGGATAGACCAGACCGGAAAACCGGTCGCTTTCGGTTCCGGTCAGCGTAGCCAATTGCTGACATTTGGCCAGCAGTTCGGCTTCATTGAGGTTATACTCGGTTTTCGCGGAGATCAGCTCGACTCCGATCTTATTACATTCCAGAATATTGGCTTCTCCGATTGCAAACTTCCGACGGTAAGCGGAATCCAGCCGTTCGGCATTGACGACCCGTTCGGACAAAAACTCCTTCATCCGGTTCAGGTGGACGATCTGGATGCACAACGTCTTAGCGTCCAGCAACAACTGCTGACGCAACGCGGCGCCTTCCGTATCGTAATACGACGAACGAAGTTTCGCAATCTTGTTGCGCGATGCGTAAGCCGACGGAAAATCGAAAGCCTGCATCACCGTCAACTCGGAATTACGGATCCGTTCGGCCCCGCCCCACAGGCTTTCGAACTCGACGCTCGGATTGGCGAGGTACTTGCCGGTCTGGGCTTCCATCTTCTGGGCGGCGGTCAGTTCGCGCTGGGCTTTCAGTTCCTTGCTCGCGGCTTCGACCTCGCGCAATACGTCGTCAACGCTGCGCTGACCGTAAGCCGTCCCCGCAAACAGGGCGGCCGCAAATATCAGGATGCATTTCATACGTTGCTGTTTTTACGGTTAATAATCAGGTAAACTGCCGGAACGATAAACCCGTTCAACAGCGTCGAACTCAGCAGTCCGCCCAGAATCACCTTGGCCATCGGACTCTGAATTTCGTTACCGGGCAAGTCGCCGCCGAGCGCCAGCGGAATCAGAGCCAGCGCCGACGACAGCGCCGTCATCAGGATCGGGTTCAGCCGGTCGAGCGATCCGTTCACCACGCTGTCGTGCAACGACATGCCCTCGCTGCGCAGTTGATTGTAATGCGATACAAGGAGTATGCCGTTGCGCGTCGCAATGCCGAACAGCGAAATGAAGCCGATAATCGCCGGGATACTGACCTCCCCGCTGGTCAGCCAGATGCTAACGATCCCGCCGATCAGCGCCAGCGGCAGATTCAGCATGATGATGCCCGACACCGACAGGCTGCGGAACTCCTGGAACAGCAGCAAGAAGATAATGAGCAGCGAAATGATCGACATAAGCGACAGCACCCGCGACGCGGCCTGCTCGCTCTCGAACTGGCCGCCGTATTCGATATGGTATCCTTCGGGCAGATCGACCTTCTCCCGGATCATTTCCTGGATATCGCCCACCACGCTATGCAGGTCGCGGTCGGCCACGTTGGCCGATACGACGATCTTGCGCTGTGCGTTCTCGCGGCTGATCGCATTCGGCCCCGAGGTCGATACGATATCGGCCACGTAACTGAGCGGCACTTTACCGGCCGTCCCGTCGATCGTCAGATTCCCGATACGCTCCATATCGGATCGGTCGGCATCGTCCATCTTGACCGTTACGTCGAACGAACGCCCCTGGTCGTAGACCTGCGAAACGACTTCGCCGCCCAGCGCCACCTCGATGAATCGTGAAAACTCGGGCAGCGGAATGCCGTATTTGGCGAGCATTTCGCGTTTCGGGCGGATCTGCAACTGCGGACGCTCGACCTGCTGCTCGACGTTCAGGTCGGCTACGCCGGCGACGCCCGAAACGGCGCCTTTGACCTGATTTCCGAGTGAGAAAAGCCGGTTCAGGTCGGGCCCGAACAGTTTGATCGCGATATTGGCCTTCGTGCCGGACAGCATCGCGTCGATCCGATGCGAAATCGGCTGGCCGATTTCGATATTGACGCCTTTCAGCACGCCGAGCCGGGCCCGCACGTCGGAGAGAAACTCCTGACGCGAACGCTCGTCCAGTTCGAACGGAGCCTCCATTTCCGAAACATTCACGCCGAGCGCGTGTTCGTCCAGTTCGGCGCGCCCGGTTTTGCGGGCGACCGTCTGTATTTCGGGGATCTCGAGCAGGATACGTTCCACCTCGCGCCCGATCTTATCGGACTCTTCGAGCGAAATGCCGGGCATCGTAGAGGTATTGATCGTCAGCGAACCTTCGTTGAACGGCGGCAGGAAATTCCGTCCCAGGCTGAAAAATACGACCAGCGAAGCGACGAACAGCGCGACGGTCGAACCGATTACGAGCCGTTTATGCGAAAGCACCCATTCGAGCGCTTTTTTGTAAATTCGTTTCAGGAAACGGGAAACGATCGGTTCCTTCTGGCTGCGTTGCAACACCCGATCGCCGGTCAGCAGGTAACTGCACAGCACCGGCGTCAGCGTCACGGCGACGACCATCGACGCGAACAGCGCCACGATGAACGAAATCCCGAGCGGACGCAACATGCGTCCTTCGAGCCCGCCGAGGAAAAACAGCGGCACGAAAGCCACGATCGTAATGATCGTCGCATTGACGACCGACGTACGGATTTCTTTCGAAGCCTCGTAAACGACCGTAAGCGTCGGAAGCCGTTCCTCTTTCGGTTTCAAAAAGTTCTGTCGGAGTCGCTTGAATACGTTCTCGACGTCGATGATCGCATCGTCGACCAGCGAGCCGATCGCAATGGCCATACCGCCGAGGCTCATCGTATTGATCGTAAGCCCCATCGCCTTCAGCGCCAGCACCGACACCAGCAACGACAGCGGCAGCGCGATCAGCGATATGACCGTCGTGCGGAAATTCATCAGGAAGACGAACAGCACAATCACGACGAAAATAGCCCCCTCGAACAGCGCTTTCTGAATGTTGTCCACCGAACTTTCGATGAACCGCGACTGCCGGAAAATGTCGGTCGAAACATGCACGTCCGGCGGCAGAGTGCGCTGGATTTCGGCGAGCGTCCGATCGAGTTTGTCGGTCAGTTCGAGCGTATTGGTATTCGGTTGTTTGGTCACGGTCATCAGAACGGCCGGTTTGCCGCGCTCCGAAGCGACGCCCAGCCGCGGCGATTTCGCTCCGATTTTCACGTCCGCAACGTTTTCGAGCAGCACCGGAATGCCGTCCGTCGTCTTAACGACGGCTTTCCCCAACTCCTGCTCGTCGGCCGTGGAAAGCACCCCGCGGATGATGTATTCGTTGCCGTACTGGTTCAGGATACCGCCGCTGGAATTGCGGCTCAGGTCGGCCACCACGTCGAGCACCTGTTGCATCGAAACGTCGTAATGGCGCATCCGCGCCGGGTCGAGCAGCACCTGGTACTCCTTGATGTCGCCGCCGATCACCGTTACCTGGGCGACGCCGCCGGTAGCCAGCAGCCGCGGGCGGATCACCCAATCGGCCAGCGTCCGCAGTTCCTGTAACGAAGTGGTATCGGCCGTCAGTCCGACGATCAGCAGTTCGCCGAGGATCGACGACTGCGGCCCGAGCGTCGGCGTGCCGACGTTCTGCGGCAGCGTCTCGCTGAGCGTAGCCAGCTTTTCGGAAACGATCTGGCGCGCCCGGTAAATATCGGTTCCCCAGTCGAACTCGACCCAGACGACCGAAAATCCGGTCGTCGACGACGAACGCACGCGGCGCACGTCGGTCGCTCCGTTGACGGCCGTTTCGATCGGGAACGTCACGGTGCGTTCGACCTCTTCGGCGGCCATTCCGTTCGCCTCGGTCATCACGACCACGGTCGGCGCATTCAAGTCGGGAAAAACGTCGACCTCCATATGGCGGGCGGTAAACGTGCCCACGGCCAGCAGCACGACGCCCGCAATCATCACCAACAGCCTGTTGTGCAATGAAAAGTTTATGATTTTATTCAGCATGACGCAGGCGATTTAGTGGGAGTGCGAATGGCCTTCGGGGATCGCCCCGGAGAACGAAGCCATTTTTACCTGCGCGACGCCTTTGCTGACGACCGTCTCGCCGGCTTTCAGACCCGACAACACACGTACGTTCCTGCCGTCGTCCGCGCCGAGCTTCACTTCCCGTTTGGCATACCCCTCGTCGTCGAGTTGCACGAATACGAAGTGAACACCCTGATCCTCCGTTACGGCGCTCAGCGGCACGGTCAGCACGTCGCGCTGCGGCGACGATATCAGATAAATCTCGACGAACGATCCCGGGATCACGTCCCCGCCGTTATCGAATTCGAAAATAACCGGAATGAAAACCGAACTGCCGTCGGAACTCTTACCGACCGACAATAGCCGCCCGTTCATTTCGGAGAGCGAGTAGACTTTGTCGTCGTACGGCGTACGGAAATTCGCGCCCGACACCGAACGCAGATCGTTCAGGTACCGTTGCGACACTTCGGCGCGCAGTACGAGCCGTTTGTTCTGCGAAACGGTGGCCAGCGTCTGTCCCACTTCGACGAAGGCCCCTTCGCTCACGGCGACATTCTTAATAAAACCGCCGATCGGGGCCGTAACCCGTGTTCCCCGGACGGAAGTTTTGCCTGCAACCGCATCGTAGGCGGTTTTGGCATTTTCGTAAGCGAGCCGGCTCTGTTCGTAATCCGACTGTGAAATGATCTTGTCTTTCACGAGGTTTTCGGCGCGTTCGAAAGCCGCTTTGGCCTGCTCGTACGTTGAGCGGGTGCGGGCCACGTAATCCCCTTCGGCCATCTCTTTGGACGAAATCGTAAACAGCGTTTCCCCGCGGCCGACCGGCGTACCGTCGGCGATCTTCTTATTGGTGAACGACACGACGCCGCCGACCGGCGCTACGACCGAAGCCTCGTCGCCTTGCGCTGCCATGATCCGACCGCTGGTAGGAATCACTTCATTGAACGTAACGGGTTGCACTTCGAACAGTTCGAAATCGGTCTGCGCAGCCTGCGCTTTCGTAAAGACGATTTCACCGGCATGGGTATCCCCTCCGGCTCCGTGATCGTGTCCCGCGCGCCCGGCCTCCTCGGCCTCGTGATCGTGCCCTTCGGCTTCATGGTCATGGCCGTCGTGATCGCCGTGTTCCGCTTCGGACGTATGTCCGTCCCCGGACGCTCCGGCGCTCGAAGGCCGGTTCCCGCAACCCGTCATCAGGGCTACGGACAGTATGCTTGCTAACAATATTTTATTCATTGCATGGATTTTTTGTTTGAATCATGTGAACACGCTCCCTCGTTTGCAAACGAAAGAGTCGTCTTTCCGCCGTGCGGAAACAAAAACTATGCAATGAAAACGGGAGGAGCCCGCAGCAGCGGCAATGCCGCCGCATCCGGCCGGGCAGCCGGTTCGGCAAACGGTGCGAAAGAGACCGTCGCCATCGCATAAACGCGGGCGTCGAACGTAAAAACGGAATCGAAGAAAAGCGTGACGGGAAAATGATAACCGCCCGTAGGATCGTCCTGTTGATCGACCGCCTGTACGAGCTGGCTGCCGCCCCGTCCGTACATCACGAACAGATACCGCAGATCGCAGTCCGTGTCCGATCCGCCGTGATCGTCGTTCCCTCCGCAGCAGGGAACGTGCCCGAAACATTCGACGCACCGTTCCGGAGCGACGAAACTGATCCGGTCGCCGTGATGGTGATGCGGCAACGCCGACAACGCCAGCAACAGCGTTCCCGTGAGCAGTACGAATATGGCGGATATGCGTTTTTTCATTTCTGGTCGGTTATCCCGTCGATCCGTCTAAAAAGATTACGGACAAAAATACAATTTTTTTTCGACAATTTCATAACGGCCGGAAATTTCGCTACCTTCGGCGCGTCAATTATTGAAGCGAACGAATTATGGCTTGGTTTTATTTGATCCTCGGGGGACTTTTCGAAATGGGATGGGCAGTGGGGCTGAAACTGTCGCAGAGTATGCCGGTCAAGATATGGGGTATCCTGATCGCCATTTTTTCAATGGCGCTGAGCATGTTCTTGCTTTACGTCGCCCAGCGGACGATCGCCATCGGCACCGCCTACGTCGTCTGGACGGGTATCGGCGCGGTCGGAACGCTATTGATGGGAATTTTCTTTTTCGGCGACTCGGCCGGATTCTGGCGGCTGTTCTCCGCGGCGCTGATCGTCCTCGGGGTGATCGGCATGAAACTATCCTCCTAATTCCTGCTTTTATTCGGATTTCAGCGTAATCACCGTAATCGACGGATAAGTGCCTATCCGCATCGGATACATCACGTATCCCATTCCGTCGTTGACGAAAAGGTATTTCCCGTCCTCTTCGTACAGACCGCTCCATCGATCGTACATCCATTCGGCAGGCGACCACGCCCATCCGCCGAGCCGGATTTTGAGCTGCATCGCATGTACATGTCCCGACAGGGTCAGATCGGCCCGTCCGGTAGCCAGCGCTTCGTCCCACACTTCCGGAGTATGGGCGATCAACAGGTTGAACAGGCTGTCGGGCACTCCCCGGTAGGCTGCGTCGAAATCGCAGCGTGCGAAATCGACGTTCTGCCGTCCGTTCAGTTTTTTCCCGATCGGGAAATTCACCCCCGTCACCGAGATGCTGTCGCTGCCGCGCCGGACGTACCGAGACTCGTTATCCAACAGGTTCCATCCCATCGCCCGCTGCCGGACGGCCAATTCGTCGAAACTCTGCCGCGGAGTCAGGTCGCTGTCCCGGCTCAGGTAGATCCCCAGATCGTGATTGCCATACACCGAATAGACCCCGTCTTTCGCACGGATTCCGGACAATACGGACATCACCGAATCGGTCAGCTCGCGGGCATCTATATTGACCAGGTCGCCCGCATTGACAACCAGATCGGGATGCTGTTCGTTGATCTTCCGCACCATTCGCCGGATAAAGCGGCGATTCCCGGGTTCGTTGCCGGCGTGCAGGTCGGTAAACAGTACTATCTTATAACCGTCGAAAGCGGCCGGAATCTTATCCGAACGGACGATCAGGTCTTCCTCCACGATCCGCGACCGGCCGGCTGTCGCACCCCATATCATCACGAGCAGGGTCAGCGCACCAGCCGCCAGACCGATCCTCGAAAACAACCGCACCTTTTTTCTTCGTACCCAACCGGCCGGATAATCCAGCAGCGAAACCAACATGTAGACCGACTTCGGCCCGACGCTCATAAAGAACAGGCAGATCACCCACAGGATAACGTGCATGTAACTTTCCGCCCCCGCCTCGGAGCAGCAGCGGTAAAAAAGCAGCGCGGCGACGATCCCCGCATCGAGCAACAGGAAGTGCGCCAGATAGAGTCTCCGCAGCCACCGCTTGTCCGGTAACCGCCGACGAATCCGGCGCAGGATCAGCAGATCCAGCGTCACGGACACAACAGACAGTATAACAATCAAGTACAGTATCATTCCTTATTTACGTTTCACGACGATCGCATTGCAGACGGGACGTTCCGAGCGAAAAAAGAGCATCCGGTCGGAAGGAGCGTTGACGATCCCCTGCCCCTTCGTCCACAAGGTCGAAGATCCTCCCCCGTCGAGGTTTATCGCATCCGCCGCTCCCATCAGGCGGGCCGCATAAGCCAATTCGCACAGGGCCATCCCCGCCGCGCGGCTCTGCCGTCCGTCCACGACCATCAGCAGGACGGTTCCGTCGGCTTTCGTCCCGACGCAGGATCGCGGATGGCGGGGAGCCGTCGAATCCCACGGAATCAACGACCGGCCGCCGCGCAGCAGCATCGGGCCGGTTACCATCACATCGGGATACCGATCCCGATGCGGAGCGTCCGCCTGCTCCATCGCCAGACTCCAATCGATCAACCGCAGTACTCCCGCAGTATCGACCGCCACGGCGACGCCGGTTTCGGCCCCTATCTGGGCGGGCCGATATCCTCCTGTTTTTATGAAACCCATGGCTACGGCCTGTTTCGTACGGGTTTTAAAAAAGCCCCCGTTGATCGCCGCTACCCCGCCGGACTGCTTCCCGATCCGGGAAGTCTTCGTACGAAGCGAATCCTGAATCACGGCCAAACGGTATTTTTCCGGGGCGATCTCGATGCACGAAATCTGCTGATCGGAATCGAAAAGGCGGATCGACAACTTACGGACAGTCATCCCGTCCGCATCGTAAACCGTCCGCCACGAAGCATTTGCCAAAGCCGCGGAATCGGCCGGACTCTGCGCGGAAACGCCGCCCGAAAAGCAGAGCAGTAACAGCACGATCCGTATAAGCGATTTCAATCTCATAATAAACAATTTTCGAACGGCGCAAGTCCGCTATTTCGTATACAGGCGGTTCAGATTTTCCTGCACCCGCTCGTCGAACAGGTAGTCGTCGTACTCCATGTACTTGTCGATCATTCCGTTCGGCGTGATCTCGATGATCCGGTTAGCCACCGTATTGATGAACTCGTGGTCGTGCGAAGTCATCAGCACGACGCCCTTGAAGGCGACCAACGCATTGTTGAACGCCTGGATCGATTCCAGGTCGAGGTGGTTGGTCGGCGAGTCGAGCAACAGCGTATTGGCCTGGCGGATCATCATCCGGGCGATCATGCACCGCATTTTCTCCCCTCCGGACAGCACGTTGACCTGCTTGTAAATCTCGTCGCCGCTGAACAGCATCTTGCCCAGATACCCGCGCAGGTACAATTCGCTGGTATCCTGCGAAAACTGGGCCAACCAGTCCACGATGGTCAGCTGATTGTCGAAAAACGGCGCATTGTTCAACGGCAAATAGGCCGGATTGATCGTTACGCCCCACTCGACCATACCGCTGTCGGGCTTGTCGTCGCCGGCGACGATCTCGAACAGCGCGGTAATCGCGCGCGGCTCGCGCGACAGGAACGCCACCTTGTCTCCCTTTTCGATCGTGAACGATACGTTTCGGAACAACGTCTCGCCGCCGACCGTCTTGCTGAGGCCGTCGACCGCCAGAATTTTGGTTCCCGGCTCGCGCTCGGGCTGGAAAATGATCCCCGGATATTTGCGCATCGAAGGCTTGATCTCCTCGATATTGAGTTTTTCGAGCATTTTTTTGCGGCTGGTCGTCTGCTTCGATTTGGCCACGTTGGCGCTGAACCGCTGGATAAATTCCTGCAACTCCTTTTTCTTCTCCTCGGCCTTTTTGTTCTGGTTGGCCTGCTGACGGGCGGCCAACTGACTCGATTCGTACCAGAAACTGTAATTTCCGGAGAACAGGTTGATGTCGCTGTAATCGATATCGACGATGTGCGTACTGACCGAATCGAGGAAATGGCGGTCGTGCGAAACGACCAACACCGTATTCTCATAATTCGCCAAGTAGTTTTCGAGCCACATGATCGTGTTGACGTCCAGGTCGTTCGTCGGCTCGTCAAGCAGCAGGTTGTCCGGCTTGCCGAACAGGGCCTGCGCCAACAGCACGCGCACCTTCTCTTTGGCGTTCAGCCGTCCCATCAGTTCGTAATGCAGATTTTCCTTGATCCCCAGCCCGCTCAACAGGTTGGCAGCGTCGCTTTCGGCGTTCCAGCCGTCCATCTCGGCGAATTTCTCTTCCAGTTCGCCGACTTTGATTCCGTCCTCTTCCGAGAAATCGGGTTTCGCATATAGGGCGTTTTTCTCCTGCATCAGCGACCACAGCGGCTGGTGTCCCATCAGCACGGTATCCAGCACCGTACACTCGTCGAATTCGAAGTGATCCTGCTTCAGCACCGACAGCCGTTCGTGCGGCCCGAATGCGACCGACCCGCGCGTCGGCGTCACATCGCCGCTGAGCACTTTCAGAAAAGTCGATTTGCCGGCGCCGTTCGCACCGATCACCCCATAGCAGTTTCCGGGCGTGAATTTCAGGTTGATATCTTTGAAAAGAACTCGTTTCCCGTATTGTACTTCCAAGTTTGAAACCGTAATCATGCGTCTGTTCCGTTTTATTTTACGCCCCAAAGGTACGATTTACCGGGCGTTATTCCAACCCGGAAAACGATCCCGAGGCACTTATTCAAAACTTTCCGCCGGAAATCCGTTAAAAGAAAATTTATTTTAGATTTTTCTCGGTTTGACTTAACCGATTGAGAAATAAACTTTTAGCGAATTATTTGAGAAATAGAGGTAACGATTTGGAAACTGTGCGAATTTCAGCGTTTTGCGTTGCTATGCTGTCAAATAACTCTTCTCACTGCAAAGATAGTCAAATAACTTAAAACACTCAACTTATAGCAATAATTTTCTTGCTTATGAAGGCTATGGTATATAGCGATTGGCATTTTACGTATGTTCAACGATATTGTTGTATAGACTTCTCAAATTTTGTTCTCTAACTTTGGGTTTTAATTGGCATTGCCATACAACAGATACTCGATAGCCAAGCCTTTCTAATTCTTGCGTTTTACGTTTGTCCCTTTCTAAATTATCCGCAATCTTCTTCTCCCAATATTCCAAATTCGTAGATGGTAAATGAGCATATTTACATCCTTGATGTCCATGCCAAAAACAACCATTCACGAATATTACAGCCTTGTACTTTTGAAGAACGATATCCGGAGTTCCCGGCAACCGTTTTACATTTTTTCGATATCGCAGACCTTGAGCAAACAGATATTTTCGGACGATCTTTTCCGGTTTTGTTTCCTTTCCTGTGACATGAGACATTATTTCCGAACGCTTTTCTTTACTGACCGTGTCTGCCATCTCTACTTAATAACGATTCGTTCTTTAAGATGATCCATATTTTCTTTACGACTTTTCTTTGCATAGCCGAGCTTGTCGCAAGTCGCTTCTATTTTCTGGCAAAAAATATCGGCATTTAGTTTGGTCATACATAGTTCATCATTCTCGTTTCGTTCCGTACTATGCCATAAAGCTTCATCATTTAAGGGATGTTGCGGTCGGAATGGGGTAATATTAAAGATTCTATTATCTACTTGTGTGATCCAAGATGCTCCGATTTCTGTCATCGCACCCCATGCACTCGGGGTGTTATCACTCGTAACGAATATGACGAAGATTTTTTGATTAGAGTAACTTTCCACAAAGAAATCCCGTAAATAGTTATATATCGATGCAGTCCCTTCGGGAATGCGGCTAATTTCATCGTCGCAACTCGTGTATAAGATATCTTCGGGCGGAATGTTATTAAATACTAAAAATGAGTATATCAAATCAGCTAATGCTTTGTCTTTAGAAGCGTGACTAATCAGTATTTTCTTTTTCTGGGAATCCACTACGGTTTTTAATCCTAAAGCATTAGCATTATTATTGATCGCATCGGATATGACTTGTTCGATCGTTTCTCTCGAAGAATCTGGTGCTAATCGTCCTATACTTTCAGCTGCATTTTCACTCACTATATTTCTGAATGTGTCGACGGCTTCTCTAAATTTTGCTTCTGTATTTTTTTGTTCATTCAATTTACGTTGCTTCTTCTCTCTGTTCTGTTCATTAGAAAACAAACCTCTTTTCCGAAGAATATCCGGAAGTAGAATAGTTCGCACGTATCTTATAACGGCCTCATATCGTGGGTCGTCGGACTTATAGCCTTGCCTATTGCTCAATGCCATATCTGGAAGTTCCGATAATTCGAACAAATCGATATATAGTTGTCCAACTACATAAACTTCATTCAATTTATTTTGACCGACTATCGGCAAAATATTGAACTCTCCCATTTTTTTATTCGCATATAAGGATATGAAGTTGTCGGGGAAATCGGTAAGTGCCGCTTTACGCCCTCTTGTAGAAGCGTATGCCCCGATCCATCCCATTATTTTAAGCGTATATTCATGATCTTTTCCTGCATTGTCTTTCAGATTGATCGGCTCTGTATACGGCTCTCTATGCTCAACTAATTCAGTTCGTTTTGCCGGATATTGGTTAGGAATATTTTTTGCTAAATCGGAAAAGTCATCCCCTAAAGATATAAATGCACATAACTCTTTTGCAATATTTTCGTCAAAGGTGTCTATTGTAACTGTTTCATTGCCTCTGATTATGTGTATTTTGAAATTATCGTTGACTAATGGGAATATTTTTAACAAATTCCGTTTAACCGAATCCATAGATTTATTCAATCTGTATTGAGGATTCCTCATTACGATCGCTGTTCCATGCTCTTGAATATATACGAATTTTATATCATCATCGGCAATAGGTCGTAACTTATTCCCGTCTATCGGTCTACGAGATAAAACGAAACCGGATTTCTCGTTATCGCTGATAGTCATTACATCAACGGATTCGGAAACAGACAATGCCGCCAACTTACCAACGCCTTTTCGTCCCATTTTTCGTCTCTCTCCGGAACGTGTCATAGATTCTTCTTCTTTAACTCGAGAGACACCGGCTACGTTCAAGAACTTCTTTACTTCTCCATTCTGATAAGACATACCATGCCCATCATCCTCGATTCTGATATCGTCTTTATTAGAAATGATATATACATTATGTGCATCTGCATCATACGCATTAGCGACAAGTTCGGCCAATACATAATAAATATTCGTATAAAGATTCGGTCCCAACAACTCTAAAATCCGAGGATCGACATTAAGCTGATATTCTTTCATATAAATATTCATGGAGTTAGTTGACAATTCGCGTCAAATGGCATATAATACTCTCGGCTATGACTTCTCCCAGTCTCGGTGGAACGGCATTGCCGATATATCTCGATGCTTTGGTAATAGCGACATACTCTTCGTCAGCGAAAAATTTATACGTCATCGGGAAAGTTTGTATAAGAGCAGCTTCTCTAATGGAAATAGCACGATCTTGTATAGGATGTCCGAATCTGCCGTTGCCTAAACCAGTGCATTGAGTTGTCATAGTAGGGGCTGGTTTTTCCCAAACCATTCTACCGTAGACACTACCAAACGAGCGTCCGTTATCGGTTTTATGACACCGTAATTGTAAATCCTTCGGCCAATCTTTCCAACTGCCTCCGTATGGAGTATGATGAAGACGTTCGAGATTTAATGGCGATAATGCTTTGGCTCTATGCAATGGATCGTTTTTATCGGTTTCTCCGGCTTTGAGTTCGGGTAAATCTCCGATCGTTTCTTTCACCGTCTTGTACTCGTTAGGCTTATGCGTCGGGTTGATCAACTCGATATTTCCCAATCGCGATGCTAATAACACCAATCTTTTCCTAGTTTGCGGTATTCCGTAATCGGGGCAATATACTGGATTTACCCACACATGATATCCTTCATTTTTCAAAAGATTCTCGAAATCGGATAAAACGGGCTTTTCTTTGAAAGATAAGATTTGAGCCACGTTTTCCATCGTAACGATGTCGGGATGAACAGCCTTGACCAATCGTCCGAATTCATATAATAAATCGTATTTATTCGGATCTTTCTTTTTGTTTTTGAATGCATACGACGAAAACGGTTGACAAGGGGCGCATCCTGCCAACACTCTAATAGATCCTTTGCCGTAGGCTGTGCGGATTTCATCCGGAGACACCGTTTTAATATCCTTATATATGAATTTCGCATTGTTGTTCGTTTCATAAGCATACCGGCAGGTCGCATCGAGATCATACCCTGCAAGGATATTGAATCCCTTGCTTTTCATCCCGAAGCTCAATCCGCCGATACCGCAAAATAAGTCGATAACTTCAATAGATGGGAGCGATTCGTTTTTGATATTCTTTCCTTTCATAATCCGATTTCAAAAACAGAGTGTGCTCAATTCGACAACCGATCTATTTCGGATTGAATCTGACCTATAACCTCTTTATTGGCAATTTCTCCATCTAAGCTGAATACGATAAACACATTACCGCCATATCGTTCTTTGAACGATTCGAAACTCGCTTTCATTCGCTCAGTCAGCGAATAACTACCGAAATTGGCACTCGCTGTTATCGGTTTGATTTGTATGCCTATGGCTTTATCTCCGATTTTTGCGATATAATCAATATCTCCAGCATGATCCAATTCAGGATCGCTTTCTTCGAAGTTGATATTAGGAAATACTTTAACCAATCCGTCATTGATTACAGACTTTTCTCGTATATAACCGTCATAAGTACGATTTATAGTCAGATTGTATATATAGTCAATGCAGTCCTGTTCTGTCAATTCACGAAAAGCTGCTTCCCATTCCGGAATCACGACTTCCGTAATTTTTGCATACAACCGTTCACCCAATTCATGGAGACTTTCGACTGTGATTTTCGTCGGATTTTTTCCTGCGGTATGAGCATTTTCGAAATACCATGATTGCCATTCATCGAACGAAGAAGGTTGGCAATCGCGAATAAGAGCCATTACAGCACCTACTTTATTCGGACGGGATAATTGGTATGTTTGGCAAGCGTAGTTCAGCACGCGTTCCTTTTTCCCGAAATTCATTGAATATCTATCCATAACGTTATAGGTTTATCAGTTTCTCGAATTTGTTTTTATATTTGAAATCAAAAGAATAGTCCACGTCTGCCAAACCGTTTTTCAGCATATGTGCATTTATAAAAGTTTTGTTGTCTAAGTATAAGTAGCACAACAACAAATCTTTATCATCATACTTTATGGCATCGTAACGTAAAAAGACCTTCCTTCCTTTTGTCTTTTCCGCAAGAAATCTTGTCGCATTACCATTGACAGATGGCTTTTCTTTGATTCCGAGCAGTCGTATGGTAAGTCCATTGTTCAATACAATAGTATTTGGTGACAAGATCGTTTTTACAGAAAAATACTCTTCCCGTTCTTTCTTGTCTTTATCTATCCGTGAACCGAATTGCAACTTCTTAATCTCGATTTTGCTTTCCATTTTGTGCGGGTCACTGAATATATAAGGCAAAGTTTTCTTCTTTTCGTCCATGTCGAAAACAGATCTATCGTTGCTGTATCTATATTCTACATTGCCGAACGAAAAGGATGAAGCGACCTTTTCCTCATAGTATTTTTTATAATCGGGATTTATTTCATACCCGATAGAATTACGTTGCAGATTACGCGCTGCCAAAGCCGTAGTCCCGCTACCCATGAATGGATCGAATACCGTTTCTCCAGCAAAAGAGAACATTTTTATCAAACGGTGCGGCAATTCTTCAGGAAATACCGCAATGTGTCCGTCTTGTTTAGCCCCACCGAAATTCCAATGGGAAGCAAAAAATGTATTCCATTCATCTTTTGTCATTTCCGAACATTGCTTTTGCTCAATAGCGGGAACGGGAGCCTTACCTTGTTTTTTGAAAATTAGGATAAATTCGTAATCTATTTTCAAAATACCGTTTCGAGGATAAGGAAAACTACCCATAACAGCTCCTCCCCCTGTCGTATTCATCGTTGTTTGCTTCTGCCAAATTACGGCTCCCATATAATCCATTCCGAGAGCTTCGCAAAAACGTATGATTTCGGTTCTTATGGGAATCACTTTATAACGTCCGTAATAGACGGAACGAGCGAATTGGTCTCCTATATTTATGCACAAACGGCAACCGTCATGCAATACTCGATTGCACTCCGCCCAGATCATATTCAGATTGTTGATATAACTTTCGTAACTATCATGAAATCCTATTTGCCCATCACTCCCATAATCTTTCAATTGCCAATACGGGGGCGACGTAATGATCAGATGGACGGATTTGTCCGGCATAAGAGAAAGATTCCTGCTATCTCCGTTAATAAGCGTGTGTATAGTCTTTATTTCCATTTCTATTGTCAATTATAGTCTTCAACGCTTTATCTGCAATGTTTTTATCGTCTCCGATAATTGCATTTATCTTATCCGCAATCCAAAGGCTCAACAACTCTTCCCGTTCGATATTCAAGATATCCGAAAGCAATACCACTTGCTCCTTTTTAGCTTGCCTGTCTCCGCGTTCTATTCGGCTATACATAGGGACATCTATATTCAAAGCCGAAGCCAATTGCTTTTGCAACAATCCGCTTCGGACTCTGGCCGCTTTGATCTTTTGAGCGAATAACATTCGAATATTTTTTCAATTTGTCATTATTTGGCAAATTTACTACTTTTATTTCGTTTATGCACCATAGAATGCCAATAATTTGATTGACTTGAATTTAGTGATTGAGGTACAGTTGATTATTTATCTATTTCCCCTAAATCCCTCTGCTTTTCCTTTGCGGTTGTATTGGTCGGCGAATGCTCTGCCGTAGCTTATCGAATTGCTCTTTGAACCACTCGGCAATGGGCTTTCGGTCAATGGCAAGAACCAATTTAGTCCCGTCGGTGGGGTCTTTCACGACTTGAAACCATGCCTTTTCGGTCGTGAATTTCCGTTCGTGTTCCTCCGAGTAGAGTTCCCCTGCATACTCCAACGGCTTTCCCTTGACGAGCGTTGCGGTTTGCCTTTCATCGAATCCCACAAGGCGGCAGAGGTTTTCGATACGGAGCATTTCACGGAAATAGGGAAACCATGCCGCAGCCTTTGCGATTACCGTTTTCAAGAAAGATATTTCCTCTTTGTGCTTCGTTTCCTTGTCCGCTATCTCCCTGCGGTGCTTCCGTTCTACTTCCGCCATCTGTCGGCTGTGGTCTGCCTGCATGGTCTGTATTCTATCTTGCAGGGCTTCGATGGTTTCCTCGTGGTCGGCTACCTCCCTATGTAGGGCGGTGTTCTCTTTTTCCAATGTCTTGACCTTGTTGCTGCCGAAAAGAGAACCGACACTCTCGGCGATGTTGGCGGCTGCGGTGGTTGCCGCTCCTTTCAGCTTCTCGGTCTGTATTTCTTTTTTCGCCCGTCTTAGTTCCTCCCGTGCCGTTTCTTTCTGCTGCTGCAAATCCACCACTTCCGCTTTGAGGTTATCGGAGAGTTTCTGTATATCCCGATAATACTGCTGCGTGGACTTGTGACGAGCCTTCGAGCCGTCTATGCCCCTTTGCAGCCCGTATTTTGCCATCGCTTCGGCATAGGTATCTTGGTAGGACTTCAATTTCAGTCGTGTCATAATATCGTCTGCGCACAGCCTCATGGTGTCGGTCGGCTTCTTGCGGTATCGCTTCTTTGTCTGTTCCTCCCTTTTCCTGCGCTTGCGCTCTCCCTTGACGATGGGGACGAGTGTAACGTGTATGTGCGGCGTTTCCTCGTCCCTGTGCAGGTGAGCCGCCACGATGTTCTCCTTTCCGAACGTGTCGGCGAAGTATTTCAGATTGTCGGCGCACCACTCGTCCAAACGCCCCTCTTCCTCTATCCGCTTCATGTCCTCGTGCGTTCCCGATACGTTGATGCGGATAGCCCGTACTTGGTTGCTTCCGATTTTGCGTGTCAGCCCCGCTTCTTCCAATCTCTGCTGTATAGCCGCCGAACGGTCTTTCACCCCGTCGGGGTAGTCGATGAGCCTGCGGTTTAAGTACGTGCGTGTGGGGTCGGCGTTCTTCGGTATGATGAAACGCTCGATATGTGCGGTCGTTCCGCTGTCGCTGCCGTGCGCCTTTTCCATGTGTAAAACTACGAAACCCATATATTCTTCTTTTTTGGCTTGTGAAACAATGATTTTTTGTATCTTCGGGGGCGGCAAATGCCGTCCCCGATGGGGTGTGCAGAGGGGCTTGCCCCTTGCCTTATTGGGGAATTTTCAGCGATACGTAGTATTGCGGCTCGGAAAATTCCCTAATAAGCTACGGTATTTTCTCAGTAAATACCCTGCGGCGTGCCGTCCGTCTGCCTTTCTGCGGTGGCTGTCCCTGCCGTCTGCTTACCCATATAACCCCACCTTATTTTTTCCCTTTCGGTCGGTGGGTGGCGGGGCGGTCGTTTCCGTTTTCAAAGGCTCTTTTGCATGGGGCGGTCGGATACAAGGTTTTCCCGATAAATACGCTCGCAGCGAAGCGAGAGGAAGATTTATAGGGAAACGGCGCAGCCGCCTGACCTTTTAGCCGACATAAAGCCCCGTGCTTGCTTTGCCTTTGTAAACGGAAATGATTGCTCCGCTTTCCTCTGAAAAGAGGAATAGAACCTGCAATATATATCACCATAGTGATAGGTTTGCATGTTGGTATGCTGATATGTTGGTATGTTTGCATGTTGGTATGTTGATATATCATCATGCTTTCCAACGGCTGTTGGGCTTGCCGTCCGAAACAACCGACACGAATACCGTCGTTTTCTCTTTTCGCCTGTTTATAATCCTTTCCAACAACACTTTGCGGACTTTCGCCGCCCCGAACGATTCGATACGGAAAGCGAGGGCGGCTATCGTTTCGAGGTTGTAAACCTCCGCGCTGTATCTGTCCGATATGCGGATAATGCGCTTTATGTCATATATACTCAAAACTCCGCTTTTGCAGAGTGCCTTTATCCCTGCCCGAACCGTCGGGGCGATAACCCCGAACAGTTCGCAGATTTCCCACTCGGTCATGGCGGTTGCACCTATATCGTTCGGCAGGAAGATATTGCCCTGCTCGTCCATCGTGATAATATTCCTTTCTTCTTTCATCGGTATTCTGTTTTTAATTAGATGGCTCGACAGATATTCTTCTCCATATCTTCCAACTTGTGCGACAAGGTTTCCATGTCTTGGCTTATCTTCTGGGCGGTGATTTTGGCGTAAATTTGGGTGGTCTTTATGTTGGTATGCCCCAAAAGACGGCTCACCGTTTCGATGGGTACGCCGTGCGATAAAAGTACGGTCGTAGCGTTCGTGTGGCGTGCCACATGATAGGTCAAACGTACCTTGAAGCCGCATTGTCTGCCTATCTCTTTAAGTATCTTGTTGCAACTTCCGTTACTCGGAACGGGGAAAACATGACCGTCCCTTGCCAGTCCCTTGTACTTTTCGATGATACGTTTGGGAACGTCTAAAAGGCGGATGTTCGATTCGGTGTTGGTCTTCTTTCTTCGGGTGATTATCCAAAGGTTGCCGTCGAAGAATGTTTGTAGGTGGTCGGTGGTGAGGTTCTTCACGTCCGAATACGCCAAACCCGTGAACACCGAAAAGACGAACAAGTCCCGTACAAGCTCGTGGGTGGCGTTCTTCATGGGTGCGTCCATGAGCGTCTGTATCTCCGTTTGGGTGAGGTAGCCCCTGTCCACGCTTTCGGGAGAGTTGATATATCCGGCAAAGGGATTAAAGGGCAAACGCCCGTCGTTCCTCGCTATCGAAACGATGTGTTTCAACGCAATCATGTAGCCCCACACGGTATTAGTGCGGCATTTCTTCTCCGTGCGCAGAAAATACTCGAAATCGTTGATGAAAGTGAGGTTGAGTTCCTTTAACGGAATGTCCTCACGCTTGTAGGTGTGGGGCAAAAACTCCCGAATATGGTTGCAGACCGTCCGATAACGGGTGAATGTACCCTGCGCCCTGCTGTGCCCGACTTTCTTCTCAAACTCGGCGTTGTGCTGCTCGAACAGCTTCAGCAAAGTTTCCTGCTTGATGCCGATACCGAGATAGGCGTCTTTGAGTTTGGCGGCGGTAACATATCCGTCCGTCTGCATCAGTTCTTGGTAGCGGCGGTTTACCTCCACACGGATTTTATCTACCGCAAGGTTGATTCTCTGCGCTTCGACGCTCTTGCCCAAAGCACGGCTGTTCTTCACGTCCCACAACCGTGGGGGAACGTCCATCTTGCAACTGAACTGTTTAATCTCGCCGTCCACCGTGATACGGCACATCAGAGGCAGGTTGCCGTTCGGCTTCTCGCTGCCTTTCTTCACGTAAAATAATACCTTGAATGTACTACGCATAACTCACTCCTTTTTTTGGTTACAAAATTAGTTATTAGTGAGTTACCGACAGCTATGTAAATCTACGCAAAACGCAGAAACAGAACCTTTTAGCAAGAAATTTGCACCCGTTACGGGAGTAACGAGGTGGTAACTGAACTTCTGCACCGTTTGGCTTCGAGGTGGTATTTCGTTGGCTCTGCCCCATAGAAAAACAAAGCGTAACGAACGCTCTATCAGCTAATTCGCTACGCTTTGCTCAAATTTGCAAATCCGCTATGTGTTTATTTTATTAATTTTAACGATGCTAAAATCCTAACTTACCTACCATGAAAAAATTTTCACTTTTTTGCAGCGCCGCGCTGCTGCTACTGCTTTCGACGACCGTCTCGGCGCAGCGGCCCGACGCCCGGACGTCGGTCTCCGACCTGTACGGCTTAAAAATCGAATCGGGCGACTCGCTGGTATTCTGTCGGACGATCCCGTTCCTGGCCGCCCCCGTTTCCAAACGGGAAAATACCGTCCGGGTCCGCAACGGCGCCGACGAAACCATCCCGGTGGGATCGCCGGCTCGCACGTTGTATCTGCTCGGCATGATCAACGACGGCTGGGACAGCGGGCTGGCCCACTGGGGCGAGCATTTCGAACTGCGAGAAACCCGCGAAGACCAGGTGCAGATCGGCACTTCCATCGGCGAAATCGAAATCCGCTACGCCGACGGCTCCTCCGACCGTATCCCGATGATCGTCGGCAGTACAATCTGGTTTTTCAACCAATGGAAAAATCCGTCGCACAACGCAGGACGGGTGATCCGCGAACCGTTCGCCTCGCGCCCCGAATACATGCAGGTGCTGCGCGATGCGCTGCAAGTGCGCGAAACCGGCGAATACATGGAAGCCGGCGACAGTTACCGCGCCTATTACCTGCCGGTTACGCCGCGCGAACTGCCGATCGAATCGATCGTCGTTCACAACAACACCGAAAAACGGGGGGAGATCCTGATTTCGGGAATCACGCTGCAACTGCCCCGGGGCGCGAAACCGACCGAACGGCTGACCGCATTCGGTAAACGTACCGTTATGAAAGGCGATCTGCAACCCGCTTTCGCGACCGACGACATTCCCGACTTCGGACCGAAACTCGAAGCCCTGTCGGACATCCTTTATACCAGTCTCGACGACCTGCCGAAAAAGGTCGAACGAATCGACTTCCCGCAGGGATTCAAGGGAACGGGCATCCGCTTCCTTTCCGATTCGGTCGAAGGGGACATGCTGTCGAACATCTGGGTGGCTAACCTGACCAACATCGACGAAAAATTCGACCCGGCGACCGGATGCTTTTATGAAACAGGTGTCGGATCTCCGTTTTACGGCGGCTACCAGGGAATCGGAACCTGGGAGCCGATCGGCATCTACCGCGAGCCCTACTCCCGTACCTCGGATCACTACGTGCGGCAGGCGCTGCGCTGCATCGACAACCCGCAACGGCTTACCAGCTACGTGGACTACTGCGACAAATGGCTCTATTTCTACCGGGCCGACCGCGATCCGCAGAACGGACCGGACAACGGGCCGATCGACGTCTCCAAATATCCGAAAGACGCGCCCCCGCACTGGGCGTTCGTGATGAACGGCCCCGCCGCGATCCCTTACGAGATCAACGAAATTCCGGGAGACGAAGAGATGGAAGGACACTCCTCGACGATCGTCAGCCGCTGGTTCGCCTGGAAGCAGCTCGGTAAACCGACCGGAGAGTGGCTCACCGAAACGCGCGACAGCGTCTACCGCAAAAGCCGCTGGCAATCGACCAAAGACGCCACCGACTTTATCTGCTGGCTGCTCGACTATACCGGCCGCGACGTTGTGTACAGCGAGGGCGAATTCACCGGATGGGCGGCGAAATTCAGCAAGATCAGCCAGATCCCGAAAAACATGGATACCGAAACCGACCCGCGGAAAATCCGGGATAATTACGCCAACTGCGATATGTACGAAGTGTACGCCAGCTATACGTCGATGACGGCGCTGCTGTGCTCGGCCGAAATGGCCGAAGCGATGGGCGACACGGCGCTGGCAGAAAAATACAGGGCCTATGCGGAGCGCATCCGCGGCGGAATGCTGCGAATGCTGGCCGTCGGGCCGGATCACGACCGGATGTGGCGCGTAGCCCGCAACTCCGTGCTGCCGAGCCTGCAGGACTGCCTGGTACAGGCCTGGTTCTCGCTCTATCGCGAAGGGCTCGACCCGCAGCGGATGGACGAAGACCTAACGCCGATCACGCGTCACACGCTCAGACGCCAACTGAACCAACGCTACGGCGATACCCCGGTGCTCGGCATGGGATACGGTATCGGGTGGCTGACCCACTCGGCGCTGGTGCTCGACCAAATGGACAATGCCGGACGGCTGCTGGTCAGCATCGCCCGCTACACGTACGACAAAAACATGAATTACGCAGACAGCACGCGCGGGATCGACTGGCGAAAATGGATGTGGATCATCCCCGAAGGGGCGAACATCATGCCCGACGGCCGTTGGTACCGCATCTGCGACCTGAGCAACGGAGCCAATCAGGGACCGGCCATGAACGCGCTGGAAATCTGTGCCGGCGTGGACGACTCGCGCGACGACCGGGTACGGCTGCTGCCGCGTATCCCCGACCCGCTGAACGGACTGGAAGTAACCGGAGCCCGCGTGATGACCCGCAGCGGCGACCGACTGGAGAGCGCCACGATCGACTACGCCTACCGGCGCGGCCAACGTTTCACGCTGCGGTGCGACAAACCGGTGCCGGCGCTGGACATCCGCTTCGGCCCCTATACCGGGCAGGCTGAGGCCGACCGGATCGCCGAAGCGGTACGCGCAAAAGGCGGGGCCGACGTGCGGGTCGAACGCTCGGGCAGCTTTCACGGGCAGCCGGCCTACTGGGTCTGGATCGAAAATATAACCGGAACACAAAATTACGAAGTCGAAACGCCGGGTTTGTAATTCGAATTTTCCACTACAATGCCGGCGCTCACGATGGGCGCCGGTATTTTTTCAATACGATAATCGCGCAGGACTGTCGGTCATCCGTCAAAAGACATTTGATATAAGCAATAAACATAATACTTTATAACTAATTAGGACAGCGGATAATAATTGGGAAAATCATCCTACACGGACATGCAAAGATCCGGTAACGATTGTAAACGAAAGAGAAGCAGAACTTATGCGCAGCACCGGACAAACGCTTTTGCGAAAAACAATCTTTTTAGATTAAAAATCGTTTATGACAAAAAAATTATTCGGAATTATATTTCTGATATTCCTTTTTGGGGGTTGTTCGAATATCTCAAAAGAGGGAATCAAAGAAGATGGCCGCCCCGTCTCTGAAATGAAAATCTATCGAGATTCGTTTCGAACTATCGACGTGAAGGAAATTGACGGGAGTTCAGCATTTAACGTAGAAGAAATTTGCGATTCCGTTTCATTTATAAGACTCAGTAGCGATACAGAAGCGACGATAGGAGCAATTGATCAGATTATCTTTCTGGACAGCGTATTGATATTACGGGACGGATACACCTCCAAATCGGTAAAGATGTTCTCCAAATCGGGACAGTTCGTACGCTCTATCGGGAGTCACGGAAGAGGGCCGGGCGAATACATAGAACCGACGTTTATGGAACTTTACGGTAATAAGATAGCCATATACGATCAATTTATGCGTCGCATACAGTTTTATAATCTCGAGGGAAAGTTTCTCAAATCGGTCAAATTTCCTTTTTATAGCATGAAGTTCCATATTTTCAACGACAATCAATATCTTTTCAACTCGATAAGCTGCGATAACGACGAATTTAGATCGATCGTCAATTATTCTGTTTTCGAGACCGATTCTACCGGAACATTTACTTCCCGCGGATTTTACAGAAAAAAGAATACCTATCAAAGCCTGGTGAACAGACACAATTTTTTCCCGAAAAACAATATCGTTTATTACCGCCCGGTCTACAACGATACGATTTATTCGATTCACGAGAACGGAAGTATCCGGGTCGAGTTCGCCGTGAATTTCGGAGATCGTACCGTACCGGAAAAATACCGGAACGGAAAACGGAAAAGAGATTTGAAAAAAGCGCAGGACGGTACCAAATTTCTATTCATGAACGGCGATTTTTACCTGACAAAAGATTATCTTCACTTCAGTTATTCCAGAGCGCATCGTAAATTCGATTGTATTTATTCCCTTTCGACGGGAAAATTGATATCCTTCGGTAAAAAATACGGTTTTTTTCCGCTGTTTTTTGCCAATATAATCGGGTCGACCGAAGACGCATTTATCGGGTATATGTTTCCGATCATGGTTACCAATGACGTGGCGGCCTGGAAAAGTCTTCCTTACGATTCACTCGTAAAACAATTCGGCCGAGCAAGAACGGATTTGGGCTTATCCATGCAGAAAGAAGACAATCCGATTATTACATTCTTTTATCCGAAACAATTCTAATCCGTAAAATGAAGCGAGAATTTAACTCCCGATTCCCCTACCGGATAAACGAAAAGTTCCCCGGGTCGTACGACCCGGGGAACTTTTCGTCCCGGCAATTTTTACAATCCGGCAGCGGTTTTCCGCCTATTCGAGCGGCGTAAGTTCCACACGGCGGAATTCGATGGGGCCGCCTTCGCTCTGCAAGCCGATATAGCCCTTGTTATTCGACACGCCGGTAATCCGGTTCTGCAACTCGCCGTTGATATAAACCGTCACCGTACTATCGTCGCAGATCACCTCGGCGCTGTTCCACTCCCCGACCGGCTTTTCGTTCGATGCGTTCATTTTGGTCACGATCATCAGCGTCGAATCGGCCCGGTATTCGGCGCAATCGGCTCCGCCCGAATTGATCAGGTCGCCGGCGCGGCCGTTCCACAACTGGCACTCGTAGCAATCGGGCCAGATACCGTCCTGCTGGATGTTGACGAAAATCCCGCTGTTGGTCGCGCTGTCGGGCCAGCGCCACTGGGCGTTCAGCTTATAATTCGAATAAGCTTTGTCGGTACGTACGTATCCGAACGGTCCGGACAGGGCGATCACGCTGTCGCGAACGACGAATTCCTGCTGCGGATTCAACGTCGAATCCTGCATGTAAAGTACCCATCCGGTCAGATCCGTTCCGTTGAAGAGCCGGACGGAATCCGCCTTTTTCTCCGTGCAGGAGAACAAGGCAAGCGCAGCGGCGACTGCGACAAACGAGCCTGTTTTTTTCATTTTCATTCATATTTCAGCTTTGCACGCAAAGCCGGGGTTATCGATTTTTATTCCACTGAAAAACTGCCTTGCAGGCCGTCGTGCCCTCCGGCATCAAACGCACTTCGAAACGGTCGCCGCACTCGCCCTCTTCGTAATAAACCTGCACTTGCTGACCGTAACGCGTCTCATGTATAAAATTGATGTCCAGTCGCTTCATCTGTCCTTCGGTCAAACGCTCCAGCGGCAACGTATCGATCATCCACTGGATATACTTCATCGTATTGGTATGCTGATTGAAGTCGACGTCGCTGTACCGCACCCGGCGGTCGTCGGCCAATTGTCCATCCACCCGCGCGATTTTCAGCGGTTTGCCGACGGGACACGGTTCGGAAATCAGCGCCCGGTTGTAATCCACGTTTTCGCGCAGATCGAGCGGCAGACGGCTCTGCATGTCGATCATCGCCCAACAGGTCGACGCCGCGGCGATCCGGCGATCGTCGGCATCGTGCACCACAAAATTACGCGTAGTCATCAGCCGGCTGATCTCGCCTACCCACGTCCCGATCGTATAGCGCTCGTACTCTTCCGGAAAGCGGTACACTTCGACCGCCATGCGCGAAAGCACCCAGGTCATATTCTTCCGCTGCAGTTCCCTGACCCCGAACCCGATCTGATCGGCGTCTTCACCGGCGGCGTGCAGGATACAATCGCCCAGCGTAAAAATCGTGGCTTTTTTGGTCAGATCCACCTCTCGCGGCTGCACCTGATAGGAATATCGCGGATACGGGAATTCATTCATCGCACATCGGATCGTTTATCGGATTCATGGATTTTTCCCGACGAAGATACGAATTTGAAGGCGTTTCCAAAAATTTTTACGTATTTTTGTGGAGACGGATACTACCGCCGGATAAAAGCCCGTTTGTTTTGTTGGATATCCCGAATAGGGCTGTCCTGCTGAATAAGAACGATTGATTTTAATTTTTTAAAACCGAAGAAAGATGAAGAAAAAAGTGTTATTCATGGTTTCGCTGTTTGCCGTAGCCCTGTTCACGGTAGCGTTGGCGCAGGCCCCGCAGAGCGAAAAAGCGACCAAAGCGAAAACCGAATGCTGCCAGAAAGCCAAATGCGCAAAGACCTGCGATGTAAAATGCGAGAACGCTTGCGGTGAAAATTGTGAGAAAGCCTGCGGATGTGCAGAAGGCGTCTGCAAAGAAGGATGTCAGGAAAATTGCAAAAAAGAGTGCTGCAAGAAGGAAGCCTGCAAAGAAGGAAACAAAGCTTGCTGCCACAGTAAAAAAGCTTGTCCGGCCAGAAAATAACGAGTTTTTGTTACCGATAAAAAAGGGATGTCTTCTCCGACACCCCTTTTTTTATCGGTCTTCTCCGGCTATTGCAGCGGCACGATCGCCTCTTCGCAATGGGTCAGTTTCTCGACGCCGTTATCGGTTACCAGAAAACTGTTTTCGATGCCGACGGCTCCGACCGACGGAATGACGAACTTCGGTTCGAGCGCGAAAACCATACCCGGAACCAGCGCTTCCTTCGACCGCGGCGCGAGTACGGGCGCTTCGTTGATCTCGATTCCGATCCCATGGCCGATAAATCCGGCCTGCTGGCGGTGTCCCATAAAATAATCGGACAGCCCTGCGTCGGCGGCGATCCGCACGGCCAGGTTGTAAAGATCGGCCGCCGGAACTCCCGGCGCCGCCGTCTGCTCGATCCGCCGTTGAATCTCCAACGCAGTGTCATGCGCTCTATAAGCCCGATCGGTCAGCTTTCCGACCGAAAAAACACGGGTCATGTCGGTCATATAACCGGTGAAATTCCCGCCCATATCGACCATCACGCTGGTTCCGTCGGTCAACGGAGTACCGTTTCCGCCGACCGGAAGCGAGGCGTCCAGACCGGCCCCGCCGAGCGCGAAATCGTACGGCGACGGCGCATCGGCATTGTCCCCGGCCAGCAGACTCCCCATGAAGATCTCCATGCTCTGCCCGAAAATCCGGAAAATACCGAGCGACCCGAGCCGGCGGCTTTCGCGCTCGATCTCGATCGACAGTTCGGTGTCGGTCATACCGGGACGGTAAAGCGACGGAATCCGCTCGTAAAGCCGGGCATGTAGCACGCCCGAACGCATGATCCGGCCGATCTCGTAAATGGTCTTGATGCTCCGCACCCCGCGCAGCAACTGCGTTCCGTTGCAAACGACGCGAGGATCGAAGATCTTTTCGTAGCGCCGATACTCGTTGTAGGAAATGGAATCGGTTTCGAGGAACAGCTTCGCGGGCATCGGGATTCCCCGCTGCTGCAAATGGCCGGCGATCTCCTCCGGTTTGCGGATATAGATCACGTTACCGCCTTTCAGCCCGACCGGGCGGCGGACGAAAAAAAGCGGATCGCCCTCGAGACGCACATAGGCCGCCCCGCTGAAAATTCTTCCCGATACGTAAAACAGGTTCACATTGGTCGTTATCAGGATCGCGTCGCCCCCTTCCCGTGCCAACGCCTGCTGCAAAGCGTTCCAACGCTTGCGCAGTTCCTGAATCATCTGTTCGTTATACATATAAAGCGATTATTAGCGTGTCGATGGTCTGTCGAAAAACGGATTTTTGGAAGATGCGCTGAGCGGAATGGCGTAGACTGCGTGGCAGTCGGTCAGCAGGCCGATCCGCCGTGCGGCGAATCCTACCGAGAACATCACCCGGCTGTCGACCCGCAGATCGGCGGCCTTGGCCGTCATCGAACCGATCGCGATCCCCAGGTCGGTCATATTGATCGCACAAGGGACGTCCGGATGCTCGTTTTTCGCAACGCAAGTCGGGTAACCGCAATAGCCGCAGTTCAGCGACATCACCGAACTGCGGGAGCCGACCAGAATCACGGCGTCGGCCTGTCGGATGTTCTCCGCATCGCGCAGAAAAAATTTCATCCCGGTCGCGGCCGATGCGTCGCGAACGGCCCCGGCCAGTTCGGCGATCGTTTCCCCGGTAACCGTTACGATCTCGATAATATCGATCCCCTTGCCTTTAGGGGCCGTCCGCCCGGCGATCATGATCTGCCTGGCGATCGCCGCCATCTCTTCGCGGCGGCACTCCCTTTCGTCGATAACCATACTTTTATTGTTTTATGTCATTGCTTACCGGATAATTCCCGTATACGCTCCTCGGTCAGCCGGAAAATACTCCATTGTTCCATCCGAACCGCTCCGAGCGACTCGTAAAACGCAATCGCAGGAGCGTTCCAGTTCAACGCCACCCACTCCATCCGGCGACACTTCCTCCGGGCGGCCAATCCGACCAGGTGCAGGAACAACGTTTTGCCGTACCCCTTTCCCCGGAACTCCCTGTCTACGAAAATATCCTCCAGGTAAAGTCCCCTCTGACCGCGAAACGTGGAAAAATTGTGAAAAAAGAGAGCGAACCCGACCGGCCGGCCGGCCACCTCGCCCAGAATCACCTCGGCCTGCCGTTCCCGGAACACCGAACGGCGCAACGCCTCTTCGGACGTATCGACTTCGTGTTCGAGCTTCTCGTACTCCGCCATCTTACGGATAAACCGGTAGACGACCGGAGCATCCTCTTCCGTGGCGAAACGAACGGTCATCGGTTCATTCATCGTATGCATCGTTTTTTGGTTTCGTTCCTCCTCCCTTTTCCGCGGCATAAACCCCTCCCAGGATCAATACCGCTCCTGCCAGCGCCACGACCGTCACTGTTTCGTGCAGAACGAGCGCCGAACTAGCAAGCGCGACCAAAGGTACGAAATAAATGTAATTATTGGTACGCACCGTACCGAGACGTTTGACGGCCATGTTCCAGATTACAAAGCAGAACAACGAAGCGACCAGCCCCAGGAACAGCAGGTTTCCCCACACCGCGGGTCGCAGCAACAGTTCCGCATCGAGTCGCAGCGGCGTGAAAAAAAACACCGGCAACAAAGTCGCCAGACCGTAAAAAAACACTTTGCGGGTAATTTCCAACGTCGTATAACGCCGGTCTATTTTTTTCAATACGATGTTGTAAAACGCCCACATCAACGCGGCCGTCAGCGTCAGCAGGTCGCCCCACGGGCGAATCTGCAAGATAAAATTGCCATTGTAAACCACCAGCGCCACTCCGGCCAACGCCACCAACATCCCCAGCACGACCGGCCGGCCGAACGGTTCCGTCCGCCGGAAGAACAGACGGGACAACAGAACGGTCATGATCGGGGAAGTCGTCAGCAACAACGCGACATTCGACACCAGCGTGATCTGTAGCGCCATGTTCTCGGTCAGAAAATACATCGATCCGCCGGTAATCCCCGCCGCGGCGAACATCAGTTCGTCTTTGAACCGCACCGGGCGTTCGTTTCGCGGACAGACCGTCCTCAAAACCGCGTAAGCGATCAGAAAGCGCAGGAACATGATCGCAGCGGGAGACAATCCTTCGGTCAACAACACCTTCGTCGAAACGAATGTCGTACCCCAGATCACGACCGCCGCGATGGCCAGCCCATGATAAAATCCCGCGCCGCGTTCCCGCATACTCCTTCCGGATTGATTTTGCGGGACAAAAGTACCAAAAAATCCGATGCGTTTTTAGAATCGGATTAAATTTCACCGTTCCGCAACCGCTCCCGCCGATCGTTCGGCGGCGACCGCCGGCGTCAGTCGAAGAAAATCCCGCTGAGCGAAGCGTTCGTCCCGCGCACCTGATCGACCCGCAACCGCACCGGACGGTCGAGTTGCAGGATCACGTAACGCCCCTCGCCGTAATTTTCCACGAACCGAACGGGCATCAGCAACCGCTTGTCTTTCAAATCGAAAACCTCGATAGCCGAGCGCCTCCCTTCTCGTTCCCAATCGACGAAATAGAGCGCCACGCGGTAAGGACAATTCCGGTTGTTATATAAGTCGAACGTCATCGTCTGATTGCACGGAAGCGGATCGAGCGTCACGGCGGCCCCGAGCCGGCGGAACGGATCGCCGCTGCGGTCGGACGCCAGCGCCCGCGGATCGTCGGTCTCCGACGCGATCAGGCGGGCGCCGATCTTGGCGGATACGACCGAATCGGTAAAATCGGGCAGGTTGACGCGATCGTTCCCCGCCCCGTCGTAACTGCACAGGATATACCCCCGGCTACCGTACTTTCCCTTCCAGTCGCCGCGCGTCAGCGAATCTTGTACGACGGGTTGCGAGCAGGCGTACGAAAACGCTTCCTGCGGAACAGGCTGCAACGCGCCGTCGTATTCGACCCGCAGCCGGTAATCCCCGGCGACTATCCCTTCGTAATAGACGAAATCATCGTCCTGACGCGCGGCAGGCGGCATCTCTTTCCCATCGAACGAGACCCGCCGGACGACGCGGCCCGTTTTCGGAATACCGACGGCTGCGACCGTCCCGTCGGGAACCGTAATACGCCCCTTACCGGTCTTTATATCGAAAGCCACTCGGATCGTTCCGTGCAGCGTCGGGACGCAGCCTTCGACCGAAGCGACCCGCTCCGACAAATGCGGGGCGATCAAAAATCGCCCGAATCCCGGCAGAACCGGTTTCACACCGAGGATCTCTTCGGTCAACCACTTGGTCACTCCGGCGCTCCACGGATGCGTGAAACTCGTGTAACCGCACTGATTATTGACCGGAGCGCCGTTCGGGGCGAGCGCATCGTTCCACGACGGTCGATAAACCTCGAAAAAAGTCGTTCCGCCGTAACGCAACTGTCCTCCCCAGCAATCGTCGATCGTAGTCAACGCTTCGGGATAACGTCCCATCCGCGCCATAGCCTGGATCACGAAATACTGATTGAACGGCGAATACGACAACCGCTGCTGACGATCCGTAAAAGCCGTCCGCCACAATCCCTGTCGTTCGCCGGAGTTCGTAAAACCGGCATTCACGGCGTCCGAAGCCGCAAAAATACCGAACGAGTCGTACCAACCGCCCGCATCGCGCAACTCCCGGCTCTTTTCGTCGACATAAGCGCGGTACTTCGCCGCCAGGTCGGAACGGCCGCAGGCATCCATCGCCGCGGCGAACTCGTTCCATGCCCGGATCGACAACATCTTATAAGTATTCTGCGATTCGTCGCAATTCGGGTTCTCGAACCCGGCGCCGAGCCGTTCGTCCCAACCGTGAAACTGCAGGTCGGGATTCGTCCCGTAGTGGGCATAAGCGACATCCAGCTTTTTGCAGGCGTTGTCGGTCAGGCTGTCGAGCGTCTGCCTGTCGCCCGTATAATTATAGTAATCGATCAGGCTCAACACCCAGTAAAGCGAATAACCGGCGATGCCGTTGAACTGCGTCGAGGTATAATACAAGTTCTGTTTCACGAAGTCGTAATTGCCGAACGCCACCATCGAAGCGGCCTGCGACGGATGGGCGTCGCCGGTCCACGAATGACGGTCGCTGCGCTCCATCAGGATCGCCCCGAAATACTCTTTCAGCAGGTTCAGCTTGACGGTATAGGCGCCCGTGTACCAGATCCGGGTCAGCGTCGGATCGCTACAACGGAAACTGCCTTCGTAATTGGCAGGCTTGGTCTGGCAAACCAATCGGACGGCGGAAATCGTGGCCGGGCGGCGGAGCGACCGGACGTGAATCCAACCGTAGCGCACCCCTTCGTAAAGTTCCGTATTCAGTTCCAGCCGGTAAGTATTGCCGTAACGCACCGGTACGGCCGTCTTGTGCGGATGCTGCGCGCCGGCATTCAATACGGCCGGTTCGGTATATTCGCTGATGCTCATTTCGACCTCCCCGTCCAGGTCGTCCGAATCGAACTCCAGCCAGCCGGCGCTGACCCGGCCGAAGTCGAACATCAGGTCGCACGGGCCGTCGACCCGGATCGCCGCCGTCTTTTTCCCGATCCGTTTCACGTTCTCCGGCCGGTCGATCCCGACCGAAACGGGAGTGAGCAGATAGGATTCGAGACCGTCGGAAGCACGGGGGTTCGTCCAGCGGTAAGCAACCAGCGGATCGGGCGACTCAGGCACCGGTTTCCCGGACAAAACGCCGCTCACGGGCGGATACAGGCCGGTTATCTTTTGTTCGGTGGAAAACGGGACATTCCGGCCCGCGACGGTCGAGGCGAAAAATATCGCCGTGAAAATAAAAAAAGCGGATAATCTCATGATCGGGTTAATTTTTTAGGCATACGATACAAATATAAGAATCAACGGGTAATTCGCAAAACGCGTCCCGAAACCCGCGGCGCAGAGGGCTCCGAATCCGAACGGGCGGCCCCGCTTGGTATAATTCTTGCCTTATTCGGGGATATCGCGGGGAAACTTCGTCCGTGGAACGGCAGAGACGTTCTCTGAAAACAACGTTATCAATCCGATTAAAAATTCACTTTCCAACATTTTATAAAATACTAAATTTTAACGTTATGAACAATTCGAACAAACAACGGGCCGACATCGAAACTCCGGTCTACGGCTCCCAGAAAATGAGAACGTCAGCTCCTACGGAAAAGATTCCGATGCAACCCACCGCTCCTGAAATCGCCTACCAGATGGTGAAGGATGAAACGTTCCCGCAGACGCAGCCGCGACTGAACCTCGCCACATTCGTAACGACCTACATGGACGATTACGCCACCAAGTTGATGAACGAATCGATCGACGTGAACTACATCGACGAAACGGAATATCCGCGCGTAGCCGTCATGGCCGCCCGTTGCGTCAACATCATGGCCAACCTGTGGAATTCGCCCGAACAGGCGCAGTGGAAAGCCGGCGCGCTGGCGATCGGCTCGTCCGAAGCCTGTATGCTGGGCGGCGTAGCCGCATGGCTGCGCTGGCGTGCGAAACGCAAAGCGCAGGGCAAACCGTACGACAAACCGAACTTCGTCATTTCGACCGGTTTCCAGGTCGTATGGGAAAAATTCGGTCAGTTGTGGCAAATCGAAATGCGTACCGTGCCCCTGAGCCTGGAAAAAACGACGCTCGATCCGAAAGACGCGCTGGCCATGTGCGATGAAAATACGATCTGCATAGTTCCCATCCAGGGCGTGACTTGGACCGGCCTGAACGACGACGTCGAAGCGCTGGACAAAGCCCTGGACGAATACAACGCCAAAACCGGATACGATATTCCGATCCACGTGGACGCCGCCACCGGCGGTTACATCCTACCGTTCCTCGAACCCGAGAAAAAATGGGACTTCCGCCTGAAATGGGTGCTGTCGATCAGTACCTCAGGACATAAGTTCGGTCTGGTTTATCCGGGCCTGGGCTGGGTCGTATGGAAAGACAAAAAATACCTGCCCGACGAAATGGCATTCAGCGTGAACTACCTGGGAGCCAACATCACGCAGGTCGGCCTGAACTTCTCGCGCCCGGCGGCACAGATCCTCGGACAATACTATCAGTTCATCCGTCTGGGTTTCGAAGGCTACAAAGAGGTACAGACCAACAGCATGGAGATCGCCCGCTATGCACACGAGCAAATCGGCAAGATGAAACCGTTCGTCAATTACAGCAACGACGTGGTGAACCCGCTGTTCATCTGGTACATGAAACCGGAATATGCGAAAACGGCCAAATGGACGCTCTACGACCTGCAGGCGGCCCTGCAGCAGAGCGGCTGGATGGTTCCGGCCTATACCCTGCCCGAAAAGCTGGATAATTACGTGGTCATGCGCATCGTCTTCCGCCAGGGTATGAGCCGCGACATGACCGATATGCTGCTGACGGACATGCAGAATGCGATCAACGAGTTCGAAAAGCTGGAATACCCGACGCAGACGCGCATCGCGCAGGACAAAAATCAGAAAGTAGTCGGTAAAGTCTTCACGCACACGCACGTCAAAACGGCGAAGAAATAGCTTACTCTTATGCAAACGGCTGGTTATCCGCAACATGAATATATAGCGGATAACCGCCGGTTGTTAATGACACCACAGTTAACAAGCAATTTAATCGTATGATCGTATGGCAACAACAAAAAGTACAGGGTTCAAATTGAGTGTAATGACACTTGCAATTATGAACATTACGGCCGTCGTAAGTCTCCGGGGGCTCCCTTCGGAAGCGGTTTACGGGCCATCTTCAGCATTTTATTACCTGTTCGCGGCGATCGTTTTCCTGATCCCGACCGCGCTGGTCGCAGCCGAGCTGGCGGCGATGTTCGCCGACAAACAGGGCGGTGTGTTCCGCTGGGTCGGCGAAGCGATGGGCGCCCGCACGGGTTTCCTGGCCATCTGGCTGCAATGGATCGAAAGTACGATCTGGTATCCGACCGTGCTGACCTTCGGAGCCGTCTCGATCGCCTTTATCGGCATGGACCCGCATCACGACATGATGCTGGCGTCGAACAAAGTTTTCACACTGATCGTCGTACTGGTCATCTACTGGGCCGCCACGGCCATCGCCCTGAAAGGGCTGACGTGGGTCGGCAAGATTTCGAAAATCGGCGGTATGATCGGGACGATTATCCCGGCCGGCCTGCTGATCGTCCTCGGGATCATCTACCTCAGTACCGGCGGACATAATAACATGGACATGAGCCAGGGATTCTTCCCCGACCTGACCAAATTCGACAACCTGGTGCTGGCTTCGGGTATCTTCCTGTTCTACGCCGGTATGGAGATGATGGGTATCCATGTGATGGACGTGAAAAATCCGAGCAAGAACTACCCCAAGGCTATCTTCATCGGGTCGCTGATTACGGTGCTGATCTTCGTACTGGGTACCTTCTCGCTGGGCTTTATCATCCCGGCCAAAGACATCAACCTGACGCAGAGTCTGCTGATCGGATTCGACAACTATTTCCATTACCTGCATATGAGCTGGGCTTCCCCGATCATCGCCATCGCGCTGATGTTCGGCGTACTGGCCGGCGTGCTGACATGGGTCGCCGGCCCGTCGAAGGGTATCTTCACGGTAGGAAAGGCCGGGTATCTGCCGCCGTTCTTCCAAAAGGCCAACAAATCCGGCGTACAGCGCAACATCCTGCTCATCCAAGGATGCGTCGTTACGGTACTGAGCTTGCTGTTCGTGGTCATGCCCTCCGTGCAGTCTTTCTATCAGATCCTGTCGCAGTTGACCGTGTTGCTGTATCTGATCATGTACCTGCTGATGTTCAGCTCGGCCATCGTACTGCGTTACAAAATGCCGAAACAGCAACGCCCGTTCCGGATCGGAAAAGGCAACGGCCTGATCTGGTTCATCGCCGGACTCGGCTTCTGCGGCGCCCTGCTGGCCTTCATTCTCAGCTTTATCCCGCCCAGCCAGATTTCGACGGGCAGCAACACGGTATGGTTCTCCGTACTGATTATCGGCTGTATCATCGTAGTCGGCGCCCCGTTCATCATCTACGCTTCGCGTAAACCGTCCTGGCAGGATCCCGAAGCGGCCAAAGAATTTCAGCCGTTCTCCTGGGAAAAACAACCGCAGCCGGCTGCCGCAACCGCACAACCGGCCGTAACGCCGACTGCGACGGGAACCGCCGCCGACGCTTCGAACGCAGGCGCGACGACCGGCTCGGCGACGGACCATAACGAACCGACTAAAAATTAAACGACTATGCAAAAATTCGATACGAAACAACTGAACGACGTCGTCAACGAAGCCTACGAAAAAATCAAGGGCGACGACGGCGGCAACAACGCCGACTACATTCCGTTCCTGGCCAAGGTACCTTCGAAACTGTTCGGCATATCGGTCTGCCTCCCCGACGGAGAGATCGTCGAGGCGGGCGACACGGATTACGTATTCGGGATCGAATCGGTCTCGAAAGTGCCTACCGCCATCCTGGCGATGCAGCAATACGGAGCCGACACGATCCTGCAAAAAATCGGGGCCGACGCGACCGGACTGCCGTTCAACTCGATCATGGCGATCCTACTCGAGAACGACCATCCCTCGACCCCGCTGGTCAATGCCGGAGCCATCACGGCGTGCAGCATGGTCAAGCCCGTAGGCAATTCGGACGGCAAATGGAAATCGATCACCGATTTTCTGGCAGGACTCTGCGGCAGTCCGCTGGTACTGCAGGACGAACTCTACAAATCGGAATCGGCGACCAATTTCAACAACCGATCGATCGCCTGGCTGCTGAAAAATTACAATCGGATTTACGACGATCCCGATATGTCGCTGGATATCTACACCCGCCAGTGCTCGATGGGCGTGACCGCACGCCAACTGTCGATCTGCGGCGGCACGATCGCCAACCGCGGCGTCAACCCGGTCACCAAGAAGAAGGTCTTCGACGCCGAGCTGACTTCGAAGATCGTCGCGATGATCGCTTCGGTCGGATTCTACGAACACACCGGCGACTGGATCTTCACCTCCGGCATTCCGGCCAAAACCGGCGTCGGCGGCGGAATCGTCGGCGTGCTGCCCGGAGTGATGGGCATCGCGGCCTTTTCGCCGAAACTCGACGGATCGGGTAACTCGGTACGGGCGCAAAACGCCATTAAGTACATCACCAACAAACTGGGATTAAACCTATTCGGTTAAATCCGGCACTTCAGTCACGAAAAGCGGCTCCGGATTCGGGAATGTTTTCCGCAATGAACATTCTCCTTTCCGGGACCGCTTTTTTCAAACGGCCCCCGGGCTGTCCCTACCCGCACGTTATGACCGACAAGCCGCATACGCACAAAGAACATGTAATCGCACACATGGCGCTGATTTTCGCCAACATTCTGCTGGGGATGAACTTCTCGTTCTTTATCTCCATCATCCGGCGCTACATGCCTTTCGAAACCCTTTTTTTCCTGCGGGTAGTCGTCTCGGCGGTCTGGTTCGTTCCGTGGGCCATTCTTTTCAAACGGTTCCGGATTCCGTTCCGCGACTTCATCTGGATTCTGATCCCGACGGTACTGGTGATTTACGGGCACGAATTCCTGATGCTGTGGGGCGCCAAATATACCAACCCGGTCGACGCCTCCACGCTGGCCACGATGGCTCCGATCGTAACGCTCAGCGTATCGGCCCTGCTGATGCGCGAAAAGATCCACCGGGCGAAAATCATCGGGATCATCCTGGGCGTTGCCGGAAGCGCCGTGCTGATTCTCGGCAACGGCTGGCCGCAACAGAAGAGCGAAGAGATCGGCAACCTGCTGATCCTGATCAGCGTATTCGCCGCCGCGACCAACACGGTTTTCATCAAACCGGAACTGATGAAATTCGGCACGATGACCGTCACCGGATGGTACTACATCATCGGCGTGCTGATCGCCGCGCCGTTTTTCGGCAAAAAGCTGGTCGATTTCGATTTCAGCTCCCTGCCGGCCATCGGGGTCGCCGAAATCGCCTACATTCTGATCCTGGGAACCATGCTGCCGAACTACCTGCTCTACTACGGTACCGAAAAGCTTACCTCTGTGCATACGGGCCTGTACTCTTATCTGCAACCGGTGGCCGCGACCGTACTGGGCATCTACCGCAACCAAGTGACGGTCGGTTACGACAACATCGTCGCCGCCGCGCTGATTTTCGTCGGCATCATCCTGGTGATGATCACCTACGCCCGGTACAAATTCCCGGTGCCGAAAGTCGGAACGCCGCCCGCAGCGCAGCAACCGCGCGGACAGAACGCCGGCAAATAGCGCCATCCCTCGAAATGAGGATACGCCGCCCCTTTTTTAACGCGGTTCAGGTATTGCCGGAACAGGTACGGATCCCGATCTTTGTGTCAGGAATAATAAGAGTTCCAATCCCATTTTTGTAAGCCAACAAGTAAAGTGGAATGTCTCCGCAAAGTATTTTGCGGAGACGTTTTTTTGGGTAGGCCCGCGAAGCGGATTCCGACAACGCCGCGAACGGTTTCGGTTCTTTTCCGGCCCGGGCATCCGGGATCGGGGCAATCATGACGGACGGGATATTACCGCAGTTTCAAATCGACCAGCACCGGATTATGATCGCTCCACTGCGGCTGCTCGGAATCGTATCCGACGGTCGCCAAGTCGTTCGAATGGAACAGGTAATCGATCCGGAAAACCCCGAGCAGCCCGCGGTACGTAAAAATGATCCCGCGTCCCTTTTCGCAAAAAGCGTCTTTCAGGTCGCCCCGCAACTGCCGGTAAGTATAGGACATCGGCGTGTCGTTGAAATCCCCGCAAACGATCACCCGAGGCGTCCCGTCGTGGATAATCCCGGCGATCGAATCGGCCTGCGCGGCACGCACCCTGAAGTTGCGGCCCAATTTGCGGAGAATGTCTTTCAGCCGCTCGTCTCCGAGCGAGTCCGCGGACAGGCCCGTCCCCGACAGGTATTCGCGGTCGCTCTCGTTGACCTGGGTGCTCTGCATATGGTTGTTATAGACGCGCAACGTATCGCGGTGCATAATCACGTCCGCCCACATCGAGGCATTGTTCGATTCGGGATAATGTATCCCGCCGCGCCGGACGACCGGATACTTGCTGTATATGGCCAGTCCGCGCCCGTTCTGGTCGGGACTGCCCGACGTAAAGAAAAAAGCGCTGTATTTCCACGCTTCCAGCAGCGAATCGAACTTCACGCGAGGATTGATCCGATTCAGTTCGAACTCCTGCATACAGATGATATCCGGCTCGGATTCCCGGATAAACCGGGCGATCTCGGCAACCTGATTTTCGCGTTTCCCGAGCGAATCCCTGCCGAAAAAGCCCTCTACGTTATAGCTCAGCACCCGGAACGACCCCGGCAGCCGCACCTGTTCGTAAGCTTTCCCGAAAGCCGGCCTGAAAAATTTGGATACGTGTCCGAGTCCGATCACGGCGACTGCCGCCAGCCCGACCGCGATCCATTTCCAACGCACCGTCCAATAGAGCATCAACACCAGATTGGCCAGGTAGAGAAAAGGAGCCGCAAGACCGAGATAAGCGAACCACAGCGAATCGTGGGGATCTACCCGGGGAGCCGCATAGGCCAGCATCAGCAGCACGGCCAACGCGACCGAAATCAGGAAAACCACCCCGTCGGCCACTCCGAGCAGGATACCGTGCCGTCTGTGTTCTTTTTGTTTGCCGGACATAAGTTATCGTTTTCGTTTCAGCGGCGCGACCTCGATGTTACGGAACAAGATCGGGCTTCCCTCCCCTTCGAGGGCAATATACCCGCGGTCGTTATTCATACGTGTCAGCTTGTTCTGGAGTACGCCGTTGATGAATATGGTCATGGAGTTTCCGTCGCACACGACTTCGACGTCGTTCCATTCCCCCGCAGGCCTTTCGCTGGCGGGCTGCAACTTCGGAACGGTCGCGGCGCCGATCCTGCGGAATTCGTCGCTCTGCGAATCCCCCGCATCGTTCACGTCGCCGGCATGCCCGGCCCACAACTGGCACTCGTAACACTTCGGCCATAACCGGTCTTCGCCGGGCTGGATATGCATGAAGATTCCGCTGTTGGTAGGCTCGCCTTCCCAGCGGTATTGTAGCGTCAGCCGGTAATCCGAATAAGCGCGCGTCGTCCGGATATAACCCAGCGCTCCGCTTACCCGCAGCATCCCGTCCACGACGCCGAACTCTTCAGCCGCATCGAGCGTGGAGTCCCCGACATAACCGACCCACCCTTTCAGGTTCTTTCCGTTAAACGGATGCACGGGAGACCGGGCTTCCGCGACGCCGGCCGCCAGCATAACGGCAGCCATCCAACACAACGTTCGTTTTTTCATTCCGAAATCCTGCGATTCAGTTCGACGTCAATAGTAAATATCTCCTTTCTTTTTCCAGTAACGCAACAGGAAGAAACCCCACAGCATACCGCCGACGTGCGCGAAATGAGCGACGCCGCTTTGGGCCCCGGACACGCCGAGAAAAAGTTCGATCAGTCCGTATCCGATCACGAAATATTTGGCTTTGATCGGGATCGGCGGAATCAGCAACATCAACATCGCATTGGGATGCATCATCCCGAATGCCAGCAACACGCCGAACACCGCTCCCGAAGCGCCGATCGTAACCGATCCGATGCGGGCGGCCAACTCATACGGACTCGCCGTCCCTGCGGCGACGGCCGAATGCAGCGAACTCACCTCGATCCAGGTCACGCCCAATTGCAGCAGTCCGGCGCCGATCCCCGTCACCATGTAGTAAAGCAAAAAACGCTTGCTGCCCATCTCGTACTCCAACGTCCGGCCGAACATCCACAAAGCGAACATATTCATGAACAGATGCATGAAATTGGCATGCAGGAACATGCTGGTCACGAGCTGGTAAATCTGAAAATTACCGCTCTCCCAGAAAAACAGCCCCAGCCGCTCGATCAGCCAGTCGCCCATCCGTCCGGGCAGCACGATTTCGGCCAGGAAAAACAGGCCGTTCAGGATAATCAGGTTTTTGACCACCGGAGGGGTCGAATAAGCCGTTTGAAATCTCATCATCGTCTATTTACCAAATCTTCGTCAATAATTATCCCGGACGGATCTTCCGGGTTACGCGTTAAATCTTCCGGCGATCTCTTCGTCCGTTATATAAATCAGCACAGAAGCCCCGTCCGGCGTGTAATTGAACGAACCGCATGCGAACAACTCCCCGAGCAACCGCCCGGCAGCGTCGGCGTCGGCTGCCTCGCCCAGCGAAAGGGCTCCCCTCCGCGCGAGTATCGCCGCCATCCGCTCATGCCGTTTCTCATCGGTGCACGCCCCGGTCTCCCGCAGCTCGGCCAACAGTTCGCGCAACGTACCGGCGATCTGCGCGTCGGGTAGGTCGGCCGGGATACCGAACACCGACACGCCGTCCCGTTCCGTTCTGAAATCGAAGCCCATCGCTTCGATCTCCCCGCCGCTCTCCGCGATCAACGCCTGCTCCTCACGGGTCAGCGCGACTTGTTCGGGGAAAAGCAATTGCTGGGTCACCGAAGCATTGTTGCCCAGTAGCCCCCGGTAACGTTCGAAAAGCACCCGCTCGAACGCCCTGCGCAGATCGACGACCGCCAATCCTTCGCGCAACCGGGCGACGCAATAGCGCTTCCCGAACGGCAATACTCCCGAAAAAGGGCGTTCCGCATCCAACTCCAGCGTCTGCTGCACCGTTCCCGAATCGCTCCCGTCGATAAATTCCAGTTCGGCGCTGTCGTATTCTTTGAAACGCTGTTCCGGAAAACCCGGTTCCGTCGCATCGTCTTCCCGCACCGGATAAAGGTTCTCCCAATGTTTCGGGGCCCGGTTGTCGGACGCCCGAGAAACATGCGGCGCCGCCGTCTTCTCCTCCCGGAACGGATTGAAGTCCGGATTGATCCCCAGATCGGGAATCCTGAAAGCGGCATCCTCCCGGAATACGGGAATGTCGATCGAACTGTCCATCTCGAAATCCATCATCGGCACGACTCCCAGTCTGCCGAGCGACTCCCGCACGGCAGCGTTGAAAATCTGCCAGACGGCCTGTTCGTCGTCGAACTTGATCTCGGTCTTTTGCGGATGCACATTCACGTCGATCCGCTGCGGATCGATCGTCAGATACAAAAAGTAGGACGGTTGCGTATCGGGAGCGATCAGTTTCTCGTAAGCCTGCAGGATCGCCTTGCGGAAATAGGGCGAACTGAAATAACGGCCGTTGACGAACAGGTACTGCTCCCGGTTCGTTTTTTTGGCGGCCGAAGGACGGCCGACGAATCCTTCGATCCTGACGATCGAAGTATCGGCGCCTACTTCGAGCAAATTTTTAGCGATATCCTTGCCGCCGATCGCCGAAACGATCCGCTGGCGAAGGTTCGAAGCGGGCAACGTAGCGATCAGCACATCGTTGTCGTACAGTGAAAAAGCCACTTCCGGATTACAGAGGGCCACCCGCAAGAATTCGGAACGGATGTGTCTTCCCTCGACGTTGGCCTCCTTGAGAAACCGGCGCCGGGCCGGCGTATTGTAGAACAGATTTTTTACCAGAAACTGCGTGCCGACGGCCGTCTGCACCGGCTCTTGGGAAACAAACCGCCCTCCGTGAATCACGACCTGCGTGCCGATCTCCCGATCGGCAGTCCGGGTACGGAGTTCGACTTCCGCCACCGAAGCGACCGACGGCAACGCCTCGCCGCGAAAACCGAACGATGCTAGCTGATAAAGGTCTTCGGCACGGCGTATTTTCGACGTCGCATGACGTTCGAAAGCGAGCCGCGCATCGGTCTCGCTCATGCCGCATCCGTCGTCGACCACCTGGATCAGCGAACGCCCGCCGTCCTTGTAGTTCACCGTGATCGTCCTGCTACCGGCGTCGACCGAATTCTCCATCAACTCCTTTACGACAGAAGCGGGGCGGCCTACCACCTCGCCCGCAGCGATCTGGTTGGCAACCCCGTCAGGCAGCACTCTGATCTTATCGTTCTCCATTTATCTTTATATTGTGTCCCGGAAAACCGTCCGAAGGTTTTCCTCATGCACGCTGTCCGGCACCCCCGCGCCCGGCTCTCCGTTAACGGAAGAAACTGCGCATTCGGTCGAAAATATTCATATCCCGGCTCTGTTCCGCCTTTTTGAAATGGTCGTTCTCGGCCAGCTTTTCGAGCAGTTGTTTTTCGGAAGCGTTCACCGAGGCGGGCACATGGATATTCACGACCACCAGCAGGTCGCCGCGTCCGTAACCGTTCACATCCGGAACGCCTTTTCCGCGCAGTCGCAGCACTTTGCCGGCCTGCGTGCCCGGTTCGATTTTAATTTTGGCCTTCGCGTCAACCGTCGGCACCTCCACCGAAGCGCCGAGCGCAGCCTGCGGGAAGGTAATATTCAGATTGTAAATCAAATCGTTCCCGTCGCGAACGAGATCCTTGTCGGGTTCCTCTTCGATCAGCACGAGCAGGTCGCCGTTCACGCCGCCGTGACGCGCGGCATTGCCTTTGCCGCTGACCGAAAGCTGCATCCCCTCGCCCACTCCGGCCGGAATTTTGATTTCGATCACCTCCTCGCCGCGAACGACCCCTTCGCCGTGACACTTCGAACACGGCGTGGTAATGATCTTGCCCTCGCCGTGACAGGTCGGACACGGCTGCGAAGTCTGCGTACGGCCGAAAAAGGTGTTGACCACCTGCGTCACATAACCCGAACCGTTACACGTCGTACACGTAGCATACGAATCCTTGTCCTTCGCTCCGGTTCCCCCACACTGATCGCAAGCGATCTGTTTATTGATTTTCAGCTTCTTGGTCGTCCCGTTAACGATCTCTTTGAGGGTCAGTTTCACCTTGATCCGAAGATCCGAACCGCGATTCACCCGGTTGCGCCCGCCGCCGCTGTTAAAGCCGCCGCCGCTGAAACCGCCGCCGAAATGCCCGCCGAAAATATCGCCGAAATTACTGAAAATATCCTCCATCGTAAAGCCGCCGCCGAAGCCGCCCGCACCGCCGCCGCTGCCGCCGAAACCGCCTGCGCCGCTCATTCCCTCATGGCCGAACTGGTCGTACCGCGCCCGCTTGTCGGGGTTGCTCAACACGTCGTAAGCCTCGGCAGCCTCCTTGAATTTCTCCTCGGCGCTTTTGTCCCCCGGATTCTTATCCGGGTGATACTTCAGCGCCGCCTTCCGGTAAGCCTTCTTGATCTCGTCGGCACTGGCTCCGCGCTGTACTTCGAGCACCTCGTAGTAATCTCTTTTCGCCATAACAGATTATTCTCCTACAACAACTTTAGCAAAACGAACCACTTTATCTTTCAGTTTGTAGCCTTTTTGGACTACGTCGATGATCTTTCCCTTCTTCTCGTCGGAAACCGGGAACTTGGCGACCGCTTCGTGCAGGTCGGTATCCAGTTCCTTGCCGATCGCCGTGATCTCCTCGACACCCTTCGCGTGCAAGGTTTCGAGCAATTTCTGATGGATCAGCACGATCCCCTGGCGGATCGAATCGATATCGCTCGATTTCGACATCGCGTCGAGCGCCCGGTCGATATCGTCCATCACGGTCAGCAACGATTTGATCACGTCTTCGCCGCCCGAGGCGATCAGATCCATTTTTTCCCGCAACGTCCGTTTGCGGTAATTGTCGAACTCGGCCACCAGCCGCAGGTATTTGTCCTGCCACTCGCTCTCGGCCGCTGCCATCCGTGCCGATTTGTCATCTTCTTCGGCCGCCTGGTCTGTCACCTTGTCACCCGTCTGCTCCTCGACCATCTCCTGAGCCGCTTCGGCAACCTCTTCACGGTCGTCCTTAATAGGCTCTGTATCAATTACTTTTTCTTTCATTTTGTTCTTTGCCATCGTGTATGCTTTTAGGATATGCAAAAAAACATCGCAAATTATATACCAACGCCCGGTAATAAAACAGATGCAAAGTAAATCAAAATATCGGAACAAAAGAATTTACAGGCTCAACTTATCGCATAAACCTTCGGATCCGTTTCCGTCAAAACATTCATTGACAGTACTGAACAACTCTTGCCGTCCAGGTAAAATGCCATACATGATATCACAAAACAACAAAATACATCGAAAATAATATTATTATGTATTGCATAATACTAATATTTATACATATATTTGCAGAACAAGCATCTTTAAAAACAAACATACCAACCTAAATCTACCGATGATTATGAAAATTTTATCTACTATCGTTCTGCTGCTTACGGCCGTTACCCTGTCGGCTCAACCCGACGCAGCGACTTGTACCGGACAGACCTGTACCGGACAGGGCTCCGCCATCGGATTCGCCACCGTCTCGTTCTTTTCCGAAACGGACTCTTCGGCGGTCTATGGAGCCCTGGCCGATAGCACGGGCAGATTCTCCGTGCGGATCCCGCACGGAAACTACCGGATGGAGATCGCTCTGCTCGGTTACGAGAAAAAACAGCGGGGCATAACGATCGCGCACGACACCGATCTGGGACGCATCGTGCTGGACCCGTCCGAAATTTCGCTGCAAGGCGTCGAAGTCAAGGCCGCCCCGATCGTCCGCGAAGCCGACCGCTTCATCGTCAACGTGGCCGACATGCCGCAGGCAATCGGGCGCACGGCCGTCGAAATGCTGAAACTGTCGCCGGGCGTATGGATCAGAGACGACATCGCCATTTTCGGCAAAAAAGGCGCTAAAGTAATGATTAACAACCGACTGTTGCGCGAAACGGGCGAAGATCTGATCAACTACCTAAACCAGATCCCGGCCGAAGACATCCTGCGCATCGAGATCGTGCCGAACTCCGGGGCCGAATACGACGCCGACATGACCGCCGGCATCATCAAAATCACGCTGAAGCGCAAACGCGACAACGGGATCGACGGAGCGGTCGGCATCTACTATTCGCACGCCTTTTCAAACGCTTCTTCGACGACTTCTCCGTCGTTCAACCTGAACTACCGGAACGACCGGTTGAGCCTCTACGCTTCGATGGGAACCTGGTTCGGCAAACAGATCGTACGAATTACCGAATCGTCCGCATTCGAGCAAAACGACGCGTCGATTCGCTCCGAAAGCAGGCTCGACGGGCGCTGGAAATCCGTTTCGCCGCGCATCGGAGCGCTGTACGAATTCAACGACCGGCACAGCGCCGGATTGGAAGTCAGCTACTTCCGCAATCTGCCCGGCGGATCGGAAACCCATAACCGACTTCAAAAACAGGACAAGGCGGATTCGACGCGGATAGCGAGCCATTTTCTGCAAAACCAACAGGGATACGGCCTGGGGATTTCGGCGAACTATATTTTCAAAATGGATACCACCGGTTCGCTGTTCAAACTGTTGCTGGATTACTACCGGCGCGACAACGACGATCCGACCGATTACTTCAGCCGTTATACCGGGTCGCAGGCGTTCGACACCACCTACCGGGGCGACATCCATACGGTCAACGACCTTTATGCGGCCACCGCCGCTTTCGAAATCGCGCTCGGTCCGGTTTCGAAACTCCGTACCGGGGCCAAGTACACGCTGAACCGGATGAACACCGCTATCCTGTACGAATTTCTCCGCGACGACGCCTGGCACCGGATCGACCGGCAGAGCAACCTGAACCGGTATTCGGAAAACATCGGGGCGCTGTACGCCGATTTTTCGACTAAATTCAAAAACGGGATCGGACTGAACGTCGGCCTGCGCGGCGAATATACCTATGCAATCCCGGCGACCAGCAGTACGCTGATTACCGACCGGCAGAATTATTTCGGGCTGTTCCCGTCGGCCAACCTGTCGCTGCCGCTGAACAAAAAAGCGACGCAAATGCTGGCCTTCAACTACAACCGGAAGATCAGCCGCCCGTCGTTCTGGAACCTCAATCCGTACCGTATGCCGCTGTCGGAGTATTCGTTTCTCGAAGGGAACCCGCGCCTGAGGCCGGCCTATCAAAACAGTTATTCGGTCAGTTGGATCATCCGGCACAAATATTCGCTGACCGTCGGATTCGAATCGGTCAACGGAAGTTCGGAACAGGTCGCAACGACCGATCCGGACGACCCGGATATCATCCTGTACCGTTACGAAAACGTCCCGATCGGACGAAATTTCAACCTGAACGTCAATGTTCCGACAAACATTACTCCGTGGTGGATGCTGAATCTGAATCTGACGGCGATGAACTGCTTCAGCAGTCTGGCCGGCCGCCAGAATACGGTACAGGGATACCTGAACAACGCGCTGACGATCCGCAAAGAGTGGACGCTCGACCTGAATCTGAACTACCGGACTCCCCGGTTATGGGGCAACATGCGTATGAGCGGACAGTTCAACGTCGGCGCCGGCCTCCGGCGGTCGCTGCTGAAAAAACGGCTGACCGCATCGCTGACCGTCCACAACCTGATCAATTACAACAAGGAAAACATCCGGATCGTGGAACCGACCTTCGAACGCACCGTCGAACAGCGCCAGAACTGGCGTCAGATCGCCGTATCGCTGCGTTACAATTTCAAAACGGGTAAAGAAGTCAAGGTCAGAAACGTCGAATCGGGAGCCACCGAAGAAAAGTCCCGTTTTTAACGAATCCGAACGCCCCGGGAAGCGACCGTCCCGGATTTGGAGCCGCATGAAAATATACTATCTTTGTAATTATAATTAAAACAGGGAAAAACAATGAACTTACTGGGCAATATTATCTGGCTGGTGTTTGGGGGATTGGCGATCGCCGTCGAATACTTCATCGGCGGGTTGGTGCTGTGCCTGACGATCATCGGCATCCCGTTCGGGCTGCAGGCGTTCAAAATGGGACTGTTAGCGTTGTTTCCATTCGGACAGCAGACGGTCGTCACCGAACAGGGCAGCGGATGCCTCAGCACCCTGATGAACATCCTCTGGTTTTTCGTCGGGGGAATCTGGATCGCGCTGTCGCACCTGTTCTGGGGCGTGCTGCTCTGCATCACGATCATCGGCATCCCGTTCGGCCGGCAGCATTTCAAACTGATGAGTCTGGCCTTTACTCCGTTTGGCCGGGATATTGTACGGGCATAATTCTCGAAACCAAAACAGACAGACATGATAAAAAACACGATTTTCATGGCAGTCGCGGCGCTGGCGCTTTGCGGCTGCGGACAGAACGGGACGAAAAAAACGGGGCAGGCGACCGGAGCGGACAGGGACGGCCACGACTGCATCGGATCGGCCGGCTACCAATGGTCGGAGGCGCGTAAGGATTGCATCCGTCCGTTCGAAGACGGCGTCAAAATGCTCCCGACGACCCAATCCGATACGGGCGCCGTATATGCCGCTTACATCGTATTCAGCGCCGACTCGGCCCAGGCGGAACTGTTCCTGCCCGGCAACGAAAAAACCGAAGTGCTCGACCGGCGCGACTTGCCCGGCGGCGGGCACGCTTGGAATGTCGAGGACGACGACACGAAAAACGTCCGGCAGGCGGATGGACATTGGGTGATCGAACAGCGCGGCAATACGATCTACGTGCAAGACCCCTATCCGATCAACGTCGTTTTCGACGGCACGGACGGCAAGACGAAAAAACTCTACCGGATCGACGTCGTTTTCGAACCGGATCTGGCGCGGGTCACCCTCGACGGGACGGTATTCGACTTGACGCAGTACGTGACCGCCGACGGTTTCGGATACAAGAACGACATGATGGATCTGCGCGGCAAAGGCCGCGAAGCCACGCTCACGATGCGCGACGGACTCATCCTGTCGCTGACCGAACGGAAATAGCTACACATTCCCTATTTAACTCAATACTAATCCAATGATCAATTTCGAATATTACAATCCGGCAAAAATCATCTTCGGCAAAGGCGTCGAGAACGGCGTAGGCCGGGAAGTCGCCAAATATGGGAAACGGGTGCTGCTGCATTACGGCGGCGGGTCGATCAAGCGCAACGGCCTGTACGACCGGGTCGTAACATCGCTCAAAGCCGAAGGGTTGTACGTCGCCGAACTCGGCGGAGTACAGCCCAATCCCCGCCTGTCGCTCGTCCGCAAAGGCGTCGAAATCTGCCGGGAAAACCGGATCGATTTCATCCTTGCGGTAGGCGGCGGCAGCACGATCGATTCGTCGAAGGCCATCGCGGCCGCGATGCGCTGCAAAGACGACATCTGGGACTACTACCTGTACGACGACAAGCCGATCGAGGGAGCGCTGCCCGTAGGCGTCGTGCTGACCATTCCGGCAGCCGGTTCCGAATCGTCCGACAGTTCGGTCATCACCAACGAGGACGGCAACTACAAACGCTACATCGGCGGCGAATGCCTGATCCCGAAATTCGCGTTCATGAATCCCGAAGTGACTTTCACGATGCCGCCGCACCAGATTGCAAACGGCTGCTCGGACATTGTCGCCCACTTAATGGAGCGTTATTTCACGCGGGTAAAACACGTCGATTTCACCGACCGCCTGATCGAGGGAGCCATCCGCACCATTCTCTACCACGGCCCGATGGCCCTCGAAAATCCGACCGATTACGACGTCCGCGCCGAGATCATGTGGGCGGGCACCGTCGCGCACAACAACCTGCTGAACACGGGACGCATCGGCGACTGGGCCAGCCACGACATCGAGCACGAACTGAGCGCGCAGTACGACATCGCGCACGGGGCGGGCCTGTCGATCGTATTCCCGGCGTGGATGAAATACGTTTACAAAACGGACATCGACAAGTTCGTTCAATTCGCCGTGCGCGTATTCGACGTTTCGCTGGCTTTCGACGATCCCGAAAAGATTGTTTTCGAAATGATCGCCCGTCTCGAAAGCTGGTACCGGAAAATGGGCCTGCCCACCCGGTTGAGCGACGTGGGGATCGGCGAAGAGCACCTGCGCGAAATGGCCGAAAAATGCCTCGCCGAACGCGACGGACGCAACGGGCTGGGAAATTTCCGGGCCCTGCACGTCGAAGACATTTACCGGATTTACAAACTGGCGCTGTAATCGCAGTTCCTGAAACATCGCTCGGAACGACAAAGCCGGAGTCTCAAGACTCCGGCTTTGTCGTTTCCATTCCGTATCCGAACCGGAAATCTCGCGGTATTCCGGACATCGACGTTACGGCGGCCCGGATTCCGGATCGCCGATTCTCCATATAACGAACCGTCGGAGAACCAAACGATCGCCCGATTTCCCGACACTCCTTACCCAAAAAAAATACACGAACTTCAGATCGCTTAGGTAGATCGATCCTTACATACAAAAGCGACTTATCGCCCCGACCGTTACTCTGCGAAAAACGCGTCGCAGAAATTCAGTATCGAAAAGGGGTCTTTTTTCAGTTCGCGAACATGCTCTTTACTCTCCACCCCCTTCTCGTAACACTCTTTGAGCGCCTCGCAATTCGGGATTTTTTTCTTGAACACGAACATCATTTCACTCCAACCGGTAGAGGCGCCGCCGACTGTCAGGAAATTATGAACCGCGCTATCGCCCCGGAAACGGATGCCGTAACAATCGCACGTCGTCGTTTGCCTCCCCTGGCAGCCTGTCGAGGCATATCCCCGCCTCCAGTAGACCGTGCCCGCCCCGGCCGCTTTTTTCAACTCGCGTCAGGCTGCGTACCGTGCGGTCAAGATTTTTCATGCACGGCCGGACCAAAGACTGCACCTCCCAACGCTCGACCGACGTCTTGCTCAAATAGGACAAAGTAATATAATCTGTAAAGTTTTTCTATGACAAATCAGTGAGTTGGACAGATGACTCTGTAAAAATCGTTACCGTTTCGTTACCTATTTGAAATCTTGGAGAATAATAGGTTGATTTACAGGATGTGTTATTTTTAAGCCTATGGCGAAAAATGCGGTTTTAAGCGTTTTTTCGGTGGCAGAATATATTCAGAAAATGCTATTCCAAACGCATGTAACACATTATTGTCCATAGTTTAGCCGTTTTTCCGCATATATCCCTTCTGTATTACGACTTTCTCCGACTTTATCGTGCACAAAAAACGACTGATAATATTGATTTTTAATAAAATTTATCTAATTTGCAAGAACTTCATAAAAGAATACTTAAAGTCGTTAAGTCGTTTTACAGTTGCATTTTGCATAACCAGTTATATACCAATGGATATAACATACTCTATATCTCTGATTTTCGATTGCATTGCGCTTCATGGGTATGCTAATCCGCATTGGACTCTTGACATTCTTGGGGAAAGGTCGGATAATAACACTTCATCGAGATTTCCTTTTTACATTTAAAGCAATACTAATTATTTCCGGACGAATAATTTATTGTATTCGGTCGGGGAATACTCGTAACCTGATAAAAACACAGAATCGATTAGTCGAAAGAGAAGGGAAATACAGCTTATGTAAAGTTATTCAATAACAGAGAGGGCATAAAACGGCACGGAACTTTTTAAGAGAATATAAATATCCGTGCGATTGTGAAGAGCATTGTGATAGCTTGGATCATAAGATCTGAGAGAGAAGGAGTTCTAATCACATTGTAGTTTTATAAAAAACTTATAAAACTGATGTCTATGTTACTCGACAGACAGACCCGTCATTTGATTCTCAGCTACCATTTCGCCCCCAATGCGGGATTGCTCAATGGGAAAATGGGAGGCGTGGCGTTTTTCGGACAATATGCCAAACATACCGGCAAAGCCTACTTCCGCGAATACGCGGAAGAACTGCTGGACGAAGTGTTCGACATGGTTCACGAAAACATCCCTATCAACTTCGTCGACGGACTGTGCGGTATCGGCTGGGGCGTCGAACACCTGATCCAAAACGCTTTGTTGGAAGGCGATTCGGACGATGTGCTGGAGGACATCGATAAAAAAATCATCGAACGCGATCCCCTGTATATCGAAGAGCTGTCGCTGCATAACGGTATATGTTGGAAACGACGCCGCTCTGGAAAGATTCCTATACGATGCTCGAAGGAATCGCGGGCATCGGCCTAATCCTGCTATCGACGCTCGATATGGAGCGGAAAAGCGAATGGGCGGACTTATTTTTATTATAAACAACCGGAGAAACCCGAAAATCCGTAAAAAGGACAAGGAAAACAATTTAGATTTTAATCGGTATTTTATTATGAAAAAGATAGTTTTATACATTTTGTTGATGTTGGGAAGTTCGCCTTTTCTGAAAGGCGAAAACGGCCCTATGTCTCAAAATGAACAGCAAGACCGTATTTTTTCTTTTTTCTCGGATATCGAGTCCCGTCATGAGGAGAAACTATGGCTTCATCTCGACAAACCGTATTACGCAGCCGGGGATACGATCCGGTTCCGGGCCTACCTGAGCGATGCCATGACACTTTGTCCCGATACGTTATCCAATTTTATCTATGTCGATCTGTTCGATCGAAGAAACAAACTGATCTCATCCAAAAAGATCAAACGCGATTCCGTCGGATTCGCCAACAATCTGTATATATCCGACACGCTGTCCGCCGGGGAATATACCCTGCAAGCCTACACCGGTTGGATGCTTAATTTCGATCCGTCCTGTTTCTTTCAGAAAAACATCCTGATCGGCAGGACGGCATCCGACATCCGCACCGATATCACATACACCGATAAGGATATGATGGTTATCCGTTTCTCCGACAAATCAGGTTCTCCGCTTTTCGGCAACGAAGCTTCCTATGAACTTTTCGACCGCAATGGCAAACAACTTTCTTCGGGCCAGCAACCCACCTCCCCTTCCGGAGCATTGTTCGTTACCCTTCCGACCGATTCCACCCTAAACGGCGCTTATGCCGAAACCCGGCTGAAACTGGGAAACGGCACCCTATACAAACGCACGTTCTTTCCCGAACCTCGGACGGCCTCGTTCGATATCCAGTTCCTGCCCGAAGGCGGAAATTTAGTTCCGGGAACACCGCAGATCGTCGCCTTTAAAGCTGTGCAGTCGAACGGATATCCAGCCGAAGTCCGCGGAGCTATATTGAACTCTGCCGGGGATACCGTAGCCCGTTTTAGCAGCGAACACGACGGTATGGGAATATTTCTGCTGACCCCGCAGTCCGCAGAAACGTACCGGGCCGTTACTTTTTGCGATACGCTCAGCGTATCCACCCCGCTCCCCTCGATACATGAAAACGCCTGTGCATTGACCGTTACCCAAAGCGAAAACAATCTGCGTTACCGGGTTCTGGGAACAATTCCCGAAGGGAGCGTGCTCGTAGCCCATACACGCGGGCTTTGTCATTTTGTCCATTCGGTACCCCCGAACAATCCCGAAGGGCTGATTAAAACAGATTCGCTGCCCGAAGGAATCTTACATTTACTGCTGGCCGATTCGTCCGGTATTCCTAAAACAGAACGATTGGTTTACCTGTCCCGTCCTCAAGAACAGTGGCAGGTAACACAAGATAAACCGTCCTACGGGAAACGGGAGAAAGTCCGGATCGACATTACCGTGGGAAAAGGCGGACAGCCTCTCGAAGGAACTTTCTCGGTCAGCGTAACCGATGCCAATACCGTCAAAACGGATTCCCTCTCGGACAACATCCGTACTAATTTGCTGCTGACTTCCGATCTGAAAGGCTATATCCATAATCCGGGCTATTATTTTCTGGACGACTCCCCTGCACGGCGGCATTATCTCGATCTGGTTATGATGACTCACGGTTGGCGGAGGTTCAAAACGGATGACCTGTTCCATCCGGAACCGTTCACGCCGAAACATTATATCGAACGTGGACAGTATATTTCCGGATATGTCTCTACTGCCGGAGGAAAAGTTGCAAAGCAAGCGTCGGTTACCGCTTTTGCATTCAATAAAGACAACGTGGTCGGCAGTACGGTAACTGACAGCATGGGACGGTTTCTTATCGAAGGATTGGATTTTCAGGATAGCACCGTGTTTTTTATCTCTTCGAAAAACAAACGAGGCGGAAGGATTCCATGTGAGGTTAAAGCCGACAAGCTTTACTCGGGATTGAAATTCAAACCCTTGCATCCATTTTTTACAGAAGACTCGCTACGGAGTCGCAGCGACGATTTACAGCGTTACCTGGCTTCGTTCCCGAAACCCAATAACGACGGTCTTGGGGAATACGAACTTGAAGAAGTAACCGTGACAGCAAAAGATCCGAACCGTCCCGCAGTCGCCATTTACAAAAAAATAATTGACGATACTGCTCGCATCGCAAAATTCGGGTCTATGTCTTTGGAGCATTATATAAAATTTTTACCCGGAGTTGTGAACAATGGCGATTGGATTAGCTTGAGATCGCCATCCGGTTTTTCTTATCCGGCCCAAATAAGAATCGACAACGAGATTATTTATGGCATGGCCCAGTTGTACCGTTTTTTTGCAAAAGAGGTTGATTATTTCAAATTGGAGGTTCCCTCTATTATGAACCCGCCGCTAACGCCGAGAGCTATTTTTTGGGATAACTATCCCTGTCGGCTTCATATTTTCTTGAGAGAAGATGTTAACGGCATCCGAAATTTTGTCGTTTATAGGACAAATGGATATGCCAAGCATACCGAGTTTTACCATCCGGTTTACGACACTCCGGAGCGACTGGCGAATAAAACCCCGGATCGTAGGACGACGCTCTATTGGGAGCCCTACCTACGGATCGGGGACGACGGCAAGGGTACGATCGAGTTTTACACCAACGATAAAGATAAGTCTCGTTTGGAGGTCGTAATCGAGGGTATTGCGACGGACGGATCGGTATGCAGAACGCTACAAAGATTGGAGTGATTCAGAAATAGGAAATTTGATCGGATAGGATGTCTATTTCATTTGTTATAAACGGATTGTAAAAAAACAAGGATATGAAACAGGGCGTTTTTCGTGTAATGTTGCTGCTGCTGGGTATTACGGCAGGATTCGGTGGGGTACGCCCTTCCGTATCCGATGGCTCTGAGCCGGACACGGTATCCTCTCCGGAACTCGACAGCCTCGCTTCTTTCTTCGCCGGGGTCCAGTCCCGTCATCCCGAGAAGCTCTACCTTCATCTGAACCAGCCCTACTACGGAGCCGGAGACACCATGTGGTTCAAGGCCTATCTGACGGACGCCGTATCCCACAGGCCCGATACGCTCTCGAACTTCATATACGTCGACCTGGCCGACAGGTGAGGGAAGGTCGTCGCGGCACGGAAGATCAAGCGCGATTCGCTGGGGTTTGCGAACGGGCTCCCCCTGCCCGATACGCTGCCCGCGGGAGAGTACACCCTCAGGGCGTATACCGGATGGATGCTGAACTTCGAGCCCGCATTCTTCTTCCGGCGCAACATCAACGTGGGAAATACCCGTTCAGACCGCATACGAACCGACATAACCTATACTTCCGCTCAGGCAATCGTGCGGTTCGCCGATGCGGACGGACGACCCATACGCGACGCGGAAGCCGACTACGAACTGTTCGACCGGAACGGCAAACGGGAAAAGGTGCGCGTCGAGATCGGACTGAAAGACGACGGTGGAAAACCGATAGAGGCCGATCTGTCGGTAAGCGTAACGGACCGCAGGGCCGTAAGGTATGATTTCCTGGGAAATTAGAGCCACGGCGGCAGGGGCGTAAATCCAAAGCCAGTCCGGCGACGACGATCGAGCCGGATGGGAAGCGTCGCAAACGCGAGCCGAAGAACTACAAAGTGCTGGTATTCGATGCGTCGATGCGGCTCAAAGGAATCCATCCCCCACTGAAGGATACGGCACGGCTGTATAACCTGCGGGCCGAGGCGATAAATAAGCTATGCAAGATCAAACGGCCCTCGCAGGAGACCGGGCTCTCGTTCCGCTACTGGTGGAAAGTGCTCGACTTCGACATTACCGATTTCGAGCTGACGGTATCCCGCTACGACGAGCTTTGTAAACGGAAGCCTGCGGATGCGGTACTGGATAATTAAGATTAAAAACTATTGAAGATATAAATCCTGTTATCTAACGAAAGCCTCTTTCCCTGGTAGGAAAGAGGCTTTCGCAATGAAATAATCTTCGTATATTCACTCTGTCTCTGAATGCCGACTTATTTGTCCGCCTGGGCGGCGAGGTAAGCGTCGTACATATCCAACATCCACGCGTCGTTCTCTTTAGCCTCTTTTTTGCGCACCTTGCCTTCGGAGCCTTTGAACCATGTTTTGCAGAACTTCTGCAATCCGGGATGCTGTTTTTCCACCAGCATGGTGTTGACCAACATATACGGATAAACGGTCCGGTCGGGATCGTCGTGGAAACGGATGCCGTATACGGTCTTCAACACCCGGCGGTCGATATTGCCGACCCGCTCTGTTGTCCATATCTTCCACCAATAGGTAGTGGCGTTCTGGCTGGCTTTGTTCAGGCAGACCAACCTGCGGAATGTGCGATAACGGTCCTTGAGTCCGGGAGAAGCGATATCGAGGGCTTCCCAGCGGATGCCGTCCGGATGGGCTTCGGTCTTCTCGACGTATTCGATGCTTTCGACCTCGTCGGCCGTGTACTTGACCGGCTCCTTGTCGTCGGGTGTCTTGGCGAGCTTGAACGAGTAATTTTCCTTTTTCAGTACGGAGGATTCGGCGTGCCAACTGCGCTGCAGGTAACCGTCGACTTTCTCGCCGGATGTAAGGGTTACTATTACCCGGCGGAACTCCTGATCTTCCGGCTTCTTGGCCTGTGCCTGACTGATTGTGCCCAACGTGACCAGCACGGTGGCAGCGAAAAGTAAAAACTGTTTCATATGCTTTATTTTAGGGGTTAATATTTAGTCGGATCGTAGTCTCGCAGCATAAGAATCGTTTTGTCCCGGTAGGCATTCGATCGGCGTATGCGCTCGGCAAGTTCGGGATCGTCGTCTATATAACGGGCGATGCGTTCGCGGAAAACGTCTTTCGAACGGCGGTATGTACTGCCAATGTTTTGAAATTCACTTTCGTCATGTTTCTGAAGGAAATAGGCCACACGCGAGCTACTGAACCATCCGCTTCTCTGCCGAACCAGCATACCGCCGTTCGTGTCGACACAGTAACCTTTTTTCGAATAAATGCAGGCCCTAATATGCGGCGTCTCGACGTAAACCCACATCCAGCCCGGATCGGACGCCCAAACCAACTTGCGGACGTGTTCCGGGGTCTTGGCATGCCAGCAAATCACCGAGTCTATATCTCCGGCCGGCAATACATCTTTGGTTTTAGTTTTCCGGAAAGCGTCTCGAAATATTTTCAGTTTGCCGGATTTTTGGGGGAGTTGCAATCGGTCGTCGCCCGTACATTCGACGACCGATCCGTTTTTCAAATAGATGCGTCCTTCAACAAGGGCCGCTGCACGTAACGGTGCTGTTGTTGCGAATAGAAACAGTAATAGTAAACAATACTTCATGTTTTCTCTCTTTTATAGGATGTTACAGTTGTAGCTATTAAAGCACCCCGAATGTTCGGTCGATATGTTCCCGTGGTCAAATTAGCGTAAAGTTCTTGTTGAGCATAGTTCGTATCTCAATCCCCAATTTTGTCGGATTGATCGGCTTAGCGACATAACCGTTGAAACCGTTTTTGAGGATTTTTTCCTTATCCGATGCGAACGCATAAGCCGTCACGGCGATGATGGGAACCGTCTTGGAAAATTTACGGATCTCCCGGGTAGCTTCGTAACCGTCCATGTTCGGCATATTGATATCCATGATGATCAACTGGGGACTGTGCTCCCGGCAGAGTGCCACCGCTTCGCGTCCGTTCCAAGCGTGGATGAGTTTGTATTCCGTTTTCAGGATGGATTGGAACAGCAGGAAGTTGCTTTCACAGTCCTCGGCAACAAGGATCGTGATGTTCTTCCTCCCCAGTGGAACTTTCGGAGTCTCCACAACGACTTGTTCCGCCTTTACGATCTTGGCGGGCAGATACGGAATTTTAAACCAAAATGTAGAGCCTTTGCCCTCACCCGCAGATTCGACGCCTATCGACCCGTTCATCTTCTCGACGATTCCTTTGCAGATAGAGAGTCCAAGTCCATTGCCCGGCATGAAATCGTTCAGTTTGACGAAACGCTGGAAAAGTCGGGTCTGGCCCTCAGGAGAGATCCCCATGCCGGTGTCTTTCACGAAAAAGTAAATCTCGTCTCCGCGCAATTCGTATCCGAAAACAATGCTTCCGCTCTTTGTGAACTTTCGGGCATTGGAGATCAGGTTGATCAACACCTGCGACAAACGGTTGGGTTCGGTACGGACGACACAATCGGTCGCACCAAGCATAAAGTTGAGTACGACTTCGGGCTGCAAGCGCAGACGCTCCGTACTGTCTATCGTACGGATCAGATCGTTGAGGTCCGTAGCCCTGTATATGAAGTCGAGCGTATTGGATTCGACCTTAGCCAGATCGAGTACGTCGCCGATCAACTGCAACAGCAACTGGTTATTGTTCTCGATAATGTTCACAAACTGCTGTTTCTCCTGTTCGTCCTCGGTGGTGAGCAGCAGGCTTGAGAATCCGACGATGGCGTTAAGCGGTGTGCGGATCTCGTGACTCATATTGGCCAGAAACGCCGACTTCAAGCGGTCTGACTCTCGGGCCTTCTCTTTGGCCGCAACAAGTGTCTGCTCCTGTTTTTTGCGCTCGGTGATCAGCAATAGTGAGCCGATAAGCGCTTTCGCCCGTCCCCGGTCGTCACTTTCAACTACGGCAGCATGTACTTCCAGCCAGTCGGTGCGCGATTGTCCGTTCTTGTCGGTAACCACCCGGAACTCAGTCTTGATGTACTTGAGCTTCCCGTCCAAAAAATCGCGGTAGGTCTGTTTTATGTGCGCCGCGTCGTCGGGATGGATGCGCTCGAAATACTCGGCATCCTCGATAATGTGGACCAGGTGGGTCGATCCGCGTTGTGCGGTAAAGTTCATGTGCCTCAATATGCGCTGAGCCTCGCAAGCGATTTTATGGCTCTCCAGATCCCAACGCCACGGAATAATATGGGCCACGCTCAGGGTAATGTCCAGTTTCTCCGCAAACTCCCTCAACTCATTGGCCGCCTTACTTTTGGCCGTGATATCGATAGCGAAAATATCCATCTCCCGATCTCTCTCCGAGAGATACATCAAAAACTCGTAATAAGTGTCGGTCTGTTTGAAGTAGTGTGAAAAAGTAACGGGGAAACGGTTCCTCAGAGCGGTCTCGGCCATGTTCGAAATATATTCAGGAGCGAACAGTTTATAGGAAGCGCCCGGCAGGACATTTTGCCGGACCAGACTGGCAAAGGCCTCGTTTCCCGAATGATACTCGATGTCAGCAACACGTCCGTCGGCCCCGTAACACACGGTGGCCTGCGTATAGGCGATCGGCATATGCTCGACCAGGTTGGCATGCGTTCTGAAAAGAGCCATCTTTTTGCGTTGGAATACCGTATTGAGGATAGCGATAATGATCGTCGCTACAAAAATGACAAGTGCTACGATGATGTACCAACTGTATAATTGCCAGAATGTTTTGGGTTTATCAAGAAACACCGTACTCTCGGGGCATCTGTCCACAGGGATCTCATCCCGAACGAGCTTGGGGTAATTGACGATGGGGAACGCCTCTGTTGCATAGGCGAAAGGAACCGTGCGCATAGGTACGCCATCCAACATTTGGTTGACGGCATTCATGACGGCTGCCTGAGTCTGCTGCGGATCGGGGAAATACCCGCCGTCAATGCCGTTACTCAAATAAGCGCTCCGGAGAGCGAAAACCGGACGTTTAGCTGCCGAGATCATCCGGGCATCACCCGAGATCAGCATTGGAAACCCATGCACATTGATGCGTTCGTAGAACCAGGTAGAAAGCAATAGCCCAACCGAAGGATCACGGTCGTTCAGATACTGCCGCATAAGATCACTATTGTGCTCATTGCCTACGAGCCATTCGTACCCCAGGTCAGGGTAGGTCTCCTTTATATACTGGCGGATAAGCCCGTTTAGGTAGCGGTTCAAGTAAAATTCATCGGCCATGAACACCACCTTGCGCATTCCGGGCAACATCCTCACCATCATATCGATCGTCTCCCTGTACAAATCAGGCACTTCGATCATTGTGAAATTGTATTTGCCTTGCAGGTCGATCAACGGTTTAAGCATATCGTCCGATACATCGGATGTTTCGCCCGTTATATAAAATTCCTGCGGACCGCATACTTTAGTTTTGGAAATCAACACCATCGGAATATCGCCCCATTCCTTCACGATGCGCTCCCTTAGAGTAAAGGACATGTTGCCGATCAGTACCAGATAGTCGGGTTTTCGATCCTCGAAACGCTGAAATATACCATTCTCAACCTGACGGTACATCGACTCGTTACGGATGAACGTACCGTTCATATGGATGATATCGGCACGCACGCCATCCGTCCGGGCGGTCAGCAATGCGATCGGGGTGATCAGTTCTTGGCTCCACGGAGCCGCCTCATTATAGGAGTTGATGATGAGCAAGCGGTGCTCCCTGGCTTCAGCCACCTGCGAAGTGAAAGAAAAACTTAGTCCGGCAAATATGAAAACAATATGTCTGACAGATAAAAGCAGCTTCTTTTGCATTACTCCGATTGCTTTTTTATTATACGATACATGCAGTCCATTTTGCACGGCACCATGACTGTACGCGCTATTTTGGGTAAGACAAAAATAAATTATATCGCTCTAAAAATCAAAAAACGCTGCTCATTTTAGCAAGACGAACATATCAGCTATAAATTTATCACGGGCAAGTTTGCTTACAAGGATTTGCCAAATATCGAGCATACGGGAACGTGATCCCGCCGATTAGATCGCTGTATGTATTGTGATAGTGTCCGTCCGCCAGCCGTCAGCATGGCTCAACACTTCGCGGTAGAACCGATGCTACTTATCTTTGCTGTGCAGTTCCAGCAAATCGAAATCACAAAGACACACGAATTGCTGTTCGGGTGTCAGGCGCATGACGGGATTAGGCCGTGTCGATAGGCGCCATACCCCCGTAATAGAAGCAGAACAGGAACAGGTCGAGGTAGTAGCTCTCCGATTTCGAAATCAGGCTGCGGGCCATGGAGTCCATAGCCCGCAGCAATCCATAGAGACCGTACTCGGCGTGGTTTCCGCTTCCCGGAACTTGTCGTTGGTGCAGATGAATACGTCCACATCCGTCCCCGGAACGTTCTTTTTCGAGGCTTTCTTGACCACTTGGTAGAACGAATGGAATTTTACAACTCCCTCAGTCCGCCGCGAGAGTTCCTCTTTGTTCCCTCGGATTCGATGAAGAAAACATAGTCCACCACCAAAATACGGGCTTTTACATAACGAAAATGCGAAAAACCTATTTCCCGATCAGTTCCACGCTGCGACGGATAAAGTTGGTCAGATTCTCCCCTTTCAGCATACTGTTGGACAACAACGCCAGATCGACTACCTGCTTGACCAGTTTGTTCTCGCGGCCGATCTCGGTCAGGCGCTCGGTACGCTGGCGGCGCAGGTCTTCCACTTTCTTATCGACCTCCTGTTGCTTGTCTTTTTCTTCCTGCGAAAAATCTTCCGCCTTCTTGTCTTTGACCAACTCTTCGAAACTGCGCTGCTCGGCGATCGCCGCATCCAATTTTTTATTGGTCGTCTTGAGCTTGTCGCCGTAGCTGGCCTCGACTTCGCCCAGTATCTCCGCCACCAGCGGATGATTGCCGTTGATTACCACGTTGAAGTTATCGGGCAACTGGCCGTAGAACTGCATCCCGGATCCTCCCATCGCAGCCATATCTTTCATACGACGCATGAACTCGTTCTGAGTAATCATCACCGGCATCTGGTTTTCGGCCATCGGCTCGAACGACACGGTGTAACGGATCTTGTCCTCGGCGGGCAATTGCGCTTCGAATACCGGACGCAACAAATCCTGCTGGGCGGAACTGAGCGCCATCTTCAGGTTGTTCTCCTTCTCGATCAGCTTGTCGACCACGTCGGCATCGACCCGCACAAAACGCGTCCCCTGATTCTTATTCTCGAACCAACCGATGAAATGGGTATCCAACTGTCCGTCCATCACCAGCACGTCGTACCCTTTGTCGCGCGCGGCGCCGACGAACGAATTCTGCGATACCGGATCGTTCGTATAGAGGTAAATCACGTTGCCGTTCTTGTCGGTCTGATTTTCCTTGACCAGCGCGGCATACTCGGACAGCGTGAAGTATTTGCCCTCCGTATTTTTCAGCAGCACGAAATCGGCCGCTTTTTCGGCGAACTTTTCGTCGGTGATGATTCCGTACTGAATGAATATCTTCAGATCGTCCCACTTTTTCTGGAACTCTTCGCGGTGCTGCGCGAAAAGTTCGCTCAGGCGGTCGGCCACTTTCCGCGTAATGTAACTCGAAATCTTCTTAACGTTCGAGTCGCTCTGCAGGTAACTTCGCGATACGTTCAGCGGGATGTCCGGCGAGTCGATCACGCCGTGCAGCAGGGTCAGGAACTCCGGCACGATCCCTTCGACCGAATCGGTCACGAACACCTGATTCGAATAGAGTTGTATTTTGTTCTTCTGAATCTCGAAATTGTTCCGTATCTTCGGGAAATAGAGGATACCGGTCAGGTTGAACGGATAGTCGATGTTCAGGTGAATGTAGAACAACGGATCCTCGGCCATCGGATAGAGCGTCCGGTAAAACTCCATGTAATCCTCCTCGGTAATGTCGGTCGGCTTTTTCGTCCACAACGGATCGGTCGCGTTGACAATGTCGTCCTGGTCGGTATCCACGTATTTACCGTCTTTCCACTCCTGTTTTTTGCCGAAAGCGATCGGCACGGGCAGGAAGCTGCAATATTTCTTCAGTATCTCCCGGATCCGCGCCTTGTCGGCGAATTCTTTGCTGTCTTCGCTCAGGTGCAGGATGACGTCCGTACCGCGACTACGTTCCGTAGAAGCCTCCTCCATCGTGTATTCGGGCGATCCGTCGCAGGTCCAGTGCATCGTTTTGGAACCCTCCTTGTAAGAACGAGTCACGATCTCGACCTTGTCGGAAACCATGAAAGCGGAATAGAACCCCAATCCGAAATGCCCTATAATCGTCTGGTTTTTATATTTTTCCAAAAATTCTTCGGCGCCCGAAAAAGCGATCTGGTTGATATATTTGTCGATCTCTTCGGCCGTCATGCCGATCCCCGAATCGGAAATCGTCAGTATCCGTTTGTCGGTATCGAGCGATACGCGGACCGTCAAATCGCCCAGTTCCCCTTTGAATTCGCCCATCGATGCGAGCGCTTTCAACTTCTGGGTGGCGTCTACGCCGTTCGAAACCAACTCGCGCAGAAAAATTTCATGATCGGAATAGAGAAATTTTTTAATAATCGGAAAGATATTTTCCGTTGTAACTCCAATTTTCCCGTTTTGCATAGCTTTTATCGTTTTAAACAGTATTCGTTTTTACGAACAAAACCGAATCAATTAATGTGCCAGCACCGAAAGCCTGACAGATTGTCAGAAGAATGCCCGCACTCCGACTGACAAACCGGAGCAAACGACACGGAATCTGACAAACGAGTCGACTGGATGCCCGCGAGTTACGAAGACGGCAAACGGACCCGCGCTTTTCTGTTACGCGGATTTTTTATACATTTGTAGTGAACTCCATACTGAAGGCAGGGGAACCTGCCGCTTCTCGTACAGGGCGCTTTCTGCGCCCGTATGCTTCATACGGCGGTCCCGTACCCCCGTGTGGAGTGTTAATGCACCCACTGCCTTCAGGTGGAGTTCAACGGGAAAGGTGGGACCGTCTTTTTTTATATTCCCGCCTGTCACTAAACGCTTGATCGTCATGGACTCAACGAAAAGCAAAAATCCGGCTGAACAGGAAAACGGGGAACCCGGCCTAAATACCCTGAAAAAACACTATCTCGATCTCGCGCACCGCTTCTGCACGCCTCCCGACAATCCCCAATCGGAAACCGAATGGCTGTGGGAATTGCACTCGTTGCTTCACGGCACGGTGAAACTCATGGCGCACCTGAACGAACATACTGCGTCCGGGCCTAAAAACATCGGGAACCGTCATTGCATCCAGTTCATGATTCAGGAAAGCTTTTCCGCTCCCGACCGTCACCAACTGGTACGCACGATCACATCCTGGATCGGGCTTTCCGTAAAACTGGCCACGCTCCGAAACCGGACTCTGGAACTCCAGCGCGAATACGACGGGCAGTTGAACGATGTCCGAAAATTGCTGTACGCCTGTTGCGGCAATCCCGGAACCGTGTGACGTCCCGAGATCGCAGCAGCTACTTAACCCGCGCCGCCGGGGGACAGCTCGAAAGGTTCCGCCAACGGCGGTACGCCCGGCAATTTCATCTTCCGTTTATAAAGCCGGCCGTCGCAAACGATATATAAGGTATCGAAATCGGCTCCGCCGAAACAAAGGGACGTGACTCCGCCTTCGGGCAGCGTCAGGATCGCACGCACCCGCCCGTTACGGTCGGCCACCTGTACCCCCATCCGGGTAGCCACATAGAGGTTCCCGTCCCGGTCGACCGCCATCGCCGAGGCTCCGCTGCTGTCGGGCGTCCCGTCGTTGCTTTCGGACACGTGCAGCCAGTAAAAACGCTGGCCGTAACGCAACGACCCGTCCGGGCCGACCAGATAGCCGTATATCCAGTGAGACTGCCGGTCGCAGGCAAAAAGCAACTTCCGGTCGGGAGACATCGCCAGGGCGGACGGGGCATTCAAACCGTCGGCGACCTTTCCCCAATCGCCGTCGGCGCGCAACAGACCGATCGTTCCGCCCGGCTCTCTCCCCGCGCCCGCTTCAGCAACATACAAATTTCCGTCGCCGACGGCAAACAGACCGGACGGGCGGATTTTCTTCAACATTTGCGACGGCTTTCCCTCCGGGCCGTAAGCCGTAATCCCGGTTTTACCGCTGCCGAAAGCCAATAATCGTCCGTCCTTCGCTACCGCCAAACCGTCGCAGGGAGCGGCGTCCGCAACAAAAGGCACAACCGTCCCCGCCGAATCCAAACGGCAAACGCTCCGGGAAAGCGAATCGCTGAAATAAACATCGCCCTGCCGGTCGGCAGCCACGGCCTTCACCGAACGATACGACGAATCGATCGAAACCCACGTTTCCCCAGGGATCAGTATGCTGCGCTGCATATCGTTGCCGGACTGCCCCCCGCCGACCGGATTCGGCCAGCCGCGCCACAGCCAGCGGATCACGTCCGGGAAAATCGCCGTGCCCTGCACGCCGTCGTGACCGCCTTCGCCCCACGCATGTCCCACTTCGTAACCGGCAAAGCTGAGCGCCGCCTCCATATCGAGGTTCCCTTTGAACCAACTGCCGAACAGCGGGTTCCACGTATCTTTCGACCCGTCCTGCAGGAAAACGCGGATCGGCTTGGGCTCCGTTTTGCGGATCAGCACCGGATAGCGATCCCCGCCGCGCATCCCGACGAACGTACCGATGCAACTGTATACGCGGCTGAATAGGTCGGGACGTTCCCACGCCGCCGTGAAGGCCCCGATCCCTCCGCTGCTGCATCCGGCGATGGCGCGGTCCTTTCCGTTTTTGGAGATCCGGATCGGCCGACCGTCCGAAGCCTTTTTAAGTTCGACGTCGGGCAGCAGTTCGGTTTCGATGAACCGGACGAAATCGTCGTTGACGGCGTCGAACTCGAAGCTGCGGTTATAACGCACGGGAAAACCGGCGCTATCGATTACAGTCCCGGAACCGACGAAAACGCCGATCGTCACCGGAATCTCTTTTTTGTGAATCAGGTTATCGAATACGACCGGCGCATTGAACTGCACGCCGTCCAGATCGAAAAACAAGCAGGCGGGTTGAGCCGGATCGTACTGAGCCGGCACATAGACCCAATATTCGCGTTGGGTGCCGGGATAAATCTTCGAATCGTCGAGCGTGAAATGCAATACTTCGCCCTGCGGAACGCCGGGTTGTACCTGCGTGTCGGGATCGGACGGATAGCTCAGGTTAGACTGATCCTGCGCCAAAGAAAAACCATGCGCCACGACCAGCGACAACGCGGCCAAAATGAATCGTTTCATCATATCAGATTAAGTTAGATCCGTAAACGGAGCTTACAATATTACCGAAATAAAAGCGAAAATCAAAACCGAATACTTATCTTTATTGCAAAGAAAAACACAGGTTATGATCGAAATACGACAACTCAATCCGAGAGAACCCTTTCCCTGGAAACTGTTGTACACGGCCGATCCGTCGCGGGAAGCGGTGGCGGACTATACCGCCCGGGGCGTCTGCTTCGGCGCCTGGGAATCGGGAAAAATCATAGGCGTATCGGTACTGCTACGCACGCGCCCTTTTACGATGGAACTGGTCAACCTCGCCGTCGAGGAGTCCTGCCAGGGCCGCGGGGTCGGGAAGCGCCTGATCCGGCATGCCGTAGAGACGGCCCGCAACGCAGGATGTACCGTCCTGGAAGTGGGAACGGGCAACTCCGGAATCGCGCAACTGGCCCTCTACCAACGCTGCGGATTCTCGATCGATTCGATCGACAAAGATTTTTTCAGCAGACACTACCGTGAAAAAATCATCGAAAACGGCATCGAATGCCGGCACATGATTCGGCTGAAAATGGAACTCGGAGAAGAACGAATCCCTTAACCGCCGGCAGGCAGGACTAATCGGAAACCGGAACCGCCCCGTTTTACAAGCCGGCGCAAGCTTGCGAAATCAAAAATAAGGCTCCAACAATTTCAAAAACGACTGCGGGGCACGGCAGGCGCGGCGCGTGGCGCTGTTCATAAAGGCGAGCGTCACCGAACCGGTATTGATCCGCTCGCCGTTTTCCCGGTAAATCTCGAAATCGAAACGCATCCGCACCTTAGGCAGTTCGGCCAGCGTGACCCGCACGGTCAGCAGATCATCGTCGTAGGCGGGAGCCCCGTAGCTGCTGTGCACGTCGAGCACCGGCAGCATCACCCCGTCCCGTTCCATCTGCCGGTAAGTCGTCCCGAACTCGCGCAGCATTTCGGTCCGCGCCACTTCGTAATAACGGATATAATTCGAATGGTGTACGATTCCCATGCAATCGGTCTCGTAATAGCGTACCCGTATCTGAACGTCCCTCGTAATCATAATCGCATCGGTTATAAAAATAAAAAGCGCCTCTGCAACGAGGCGCTTTCGGTTTCACAATCGTTATTCGCCCCGGCTGTAATTCGGAGCCTCGCGGGTGATGCTCACGTCGTGCGGATGGCTTTCGAGCATTCCCGAGTTGGTGATCCGGATGAAGCGAGCCGTTTTCAGCGTCGCGATGTCTTTTGCGCCGCAATACCCCATGCCGGCGCGCAGACCGCCGATCATCTGGTAGACCACTTCGGCCAAAGTTCCCTTATACGGTACGCGGGCGGCGATCCCTTCCGGAACCAACTTTTTGATATCGTCCTCCATGTCCTGGAAATAACGGTCTTTCGATCCCTGCTGCATTGCCTCGAGCGAACCCATGCCGCGATAAGCCTTGAATTTACGTCCGTTGTAGATGATCGTCTCGCCGGGCGACTCCTCGACGCCCGCCAGCAACGATCCGGCCATCACCGCATCGGCCCCGGCGGCCAACGCCTTGACGATATCGCCCGAATAGCGCAGCCCGCCGTCGGCGATCACCGGAACGCCCGTACCGGCAACGGCCTTGGCGACGTCGTAAATCGCCGAAAGCTGCGGAACCCCCACCCCGGCAATCACGCGCGTGGTACAGATCGACCCCGGGCCGATTCCGACCTTCACGCCGGAGGCTCCGGCGGCAACCAGCATCTTCGCAGCCTCGCCCGTAGCGATATTTCCCACCACGACATCCAGGTCGGGGTACTCCTTTTTCACCCTTTTCAACATTTCGATCACATGGATCGAATGTCCGTGCGCCGTATCGATTACGATGGCGTCCACCTGCGCCTCGTACAGCGCGGCCACACGCTCCATCGTGTTGTAGGTAACCCCGACGCCGGCGGCTACGCGCAAACGCCCTTTATCGTCCTTGGCCGCATTCGGGTTGGCCTGCACCTTCGTAATATCCTTGTAGGTCAGCAACCCGATCAGGCGGTTGTTGTCGTCCACGACCGGCAATTTCTCGATTTTGTTTTGCAACAGGATGTCCGAAGCGGTCTGTAGATCGGGATTGTGCGTGGTGATCAGATTGTCCTTGGTCATCACCTCCTCGATCCGGCGCGACATGTCGCGCTGGAAGCGCAGGTCGCGGTTGGTAACGATCCCGATCAGGGTGTTGTCCGGCATCACGACCGGGATACCCCCGATCCGGTTCTCCTTCATCAGCACCAGCGCATCCCCCACGGTATTATCCTTGCCGATGGTGATCGGATCGTAGATCATGCCATTTTCGGCGCGCTTCACCTTGCGCACCTGGGCTGCCTGTTCGGCAATAGTCATATTCTTGTGGATCACGCCGATACCGCCTGCCCGGGCGATCGCGATCGCCATATCGGCCTCGGTCACCGTGTCCATAGCCGCCGAAATGATCGGCGTATTGATCTGAACGTTGCGCGAAAAACGCGAAGCAATGCTGACTTCACGGGGAAGAACTTCCGAATAGCCCGGGATGAGCAACACATCGTCGAAAGTCAATCCTTCTGTCTGTACTCTGTCTGTTAGGAACGGCATGGTATGATCTGTTTAAATAAATAATTTCGGCTCGCTTATTCGGTATATAACGCAACGTCCGGCGGGCTTATCGCCGACCGGTAATTTCGATACATCCAAGTAAATTTGTGCAAAATTAATAAATATCCGCTAAAATCCACACTACGCGACCCAACTTTTTACCGGAATTCGATGGCTACGGCAGCCGAAGCCGGCACCCCGTCAGTCCGGTCGAGACGCAACCGACGGTCGGCCGAAACGGCCAGGCGGGCCGCAAAACCGGCCTCCGAAAACTCTTTCGGCCGGCAAAACACCGGATACTCGCCCGCAGGAGGCAGCAGCTTGACCGGTTCCACGCCGGACAGCGCCCCGTCCCCTTCAAGCCGGGCGCAGATAAAATAAGGAGCGTCCAGATAATCCGCCGCACGGTAAACATCGCCCGAAAGAATCATCCGGCGGATCGCCGTCGAACTGACTTTGCTCTCGCCGACCTGCTGACACGGCATCCGTTCCAGCGCGAAACCGCATTCGGCGCTCAATGCGGAAAGCGAATCGTAGTCGCCCTCCTTGTTATGCCCCAGATGGTGATTATAGCCGACCAGCAACGCATCCATATGCAGTTTTCCGACCAAGTCGTTGCAGACGAAATCACGCGGACTGCGCCGGCTGAACGCTTTGTCGAAAGGCACGACGACCGTAGCGCCGACTCCCACAGACTCCAGCAGACTCAGTTTTTCGGGTAGCGTACTGAGCAACATCACCGGTTCGCCGCCCACGATCGTACGCGGATGCGGATGGAACGTAACGACCACGCTTTCGCCGCCCCGTTCGGCCGCCAGCGCATTGATCCGCGCGAGGATCGTCCGGTGACCGCGGTGCACGCCGTCGTAAGAACCGATCGTCACCACCGGCCGACGGATCGCGTCCGTCCTTTCGAAACCGTAAAAAACACGCATCCGGATGATCGTTTTCAGTTTTGAGCGTCCGTACTTTCCTCGGCCTCCTTGACAAAATAGGCGACCTTTTCGAGTACGGTCGTGATATCGTAATTTTCGACAAAAATCCCGCGCGGGAAATTGAGCGGCATCGAAGTGAAATTCAGCACTCCCTTGATCCCGGCATTGATGATCGGCACGACCAGTTCCGACGCGATCGACGTCGGCGACGACAGGATCACGATCTTGATGTCGGACTTCTGCACCTGCTCTTCGAAACTCTCCATGCCGTAACACGGGATGCCGTCGATCTCGTGCCCCACTTTATCCCCGTCGACGTCGAACGACGCTACGATCCGCAGTTTCGACCGGCGGCCGTTGAAATATTTCGTCAGTGCCTGTCCGAGATTCCCCATCCCGAGCACCCCGATATTGACAACGTTCGGACTGTCGAGTATCCCGCTGATAAAATCGATCAGCACCTCGACGTCGTAACCCTTTTTCGTATCGCTCGAAAAGCCGATCAGCATCAGGTCGCGCCGCACCTGAACGGCCGTAATGCCATGAATACCGGCAAGTACGTGCGAAAAGATATGCGTGATGCCCTGATTATGGCAAGCAAGCAGCGTGCGGCGGTATTCGCTCAGACGCTCGATGGTTTTTTCGGGAATTTCACTCATGCGGCAGCGGATAAAGAATACGCAAAGATAGCATTTTTCGCCGCCAATGCCCAAACCGGAGTCCGGAATCCGTCCTGGGAAACCGGCAAAACCCGGAAAAACATTATCTTTGCCGCAAATTCAATAAGCAAAGAAGGCTATGATCAAGGGAGTAATTTTCGACATGGACGGCGTTCTGGTGGACAACCGCGACGCACACATCGAGGCATTCGAAATCATTTGCAGGAAATACGGGGTTCCGTTCGACCGCGAAAAATTCATGCCTACGTTCGGCATGACCAACGACCTGATCCTCGAACGGCTGATGCCCGAGGTAATCAAGACGACGGACTGGAAAAAGATCGCCGTCGAAAAGGAAAACATCTACCGCGAAATCTTCGAGCGCACGATCGCTCCGGCCAAAGGACTGGTCGATTTCCTGAAAGCGCTGAAAAAAGAAGGGTATAAAACCGCCGTAGGATCGTCGGGCAACACGCCGAACGTCAACTTCGTGCTCGACCGTTGCGGAATCGCCGGATACTTCGACGCCATTGCCAACGGCGACATGATCACCCGCGGCAAGCCCGATCCGGAGGTCTACCTGCTGGCAGCTAAAAAACTGGAACTCGCTCCCGGCGAATGCATCGTGGTCGAAGACGCCCCGGTAGGCATCCGGGCCGCCCGCAGCGCCGGAGAATCGGTCGTCGCCATCGCTTCGACCTTCCGCCGCGAAGACCTGTCCGATTACGACATCCTGATCGACGACTTTACGCAGATCACACCGGAAGACATCCGGAATTTGAAAAAATAGCGGCGCGCCCCCGCTCCGGAATCGAAATGCGGGGAAGGTTATACGCAACGTATAACCTTCCCCGCATTTTTTCGGATCTGCGGAACAGAATCTTATTTCACGGCAGGCAAAGTAAAAGTTTCCGAATGATCGGCATTCCTCGTCCGTTCCCAGCAGGTTGTCCCCATCTTTCCGCAACTCGATTTAAGCTGCACGGACAGGGTGCCTTTGAACTGCGGAGTCCGGCTTTTCACCGGCGTCGAAATAATAAAGTCCGTACCGGCCTGAAGTTTGGTCCTCCCCGTCAGGCTGCCTTCGTACATATTGACACAGGCCGTAGAGAACGGGGCGTAAGTCGTGCGCACGCCGCTCAGGATAAAAGACCACGAAGCCTTGCATTCCGAACCGTTATCCCCGTTATCGGCAATCGTTACGTCGTTTACCGTGTAGGTATGGCTGTTGGACACGGAAATTCCTCCGCTCAGCCCGACCGTAGCCCCGGCACTCTCACCTCCGAATTTATAGGAGACGTTCCCGCCCAGGTTCCAGGAGAATCCGGACGTATAGGACTGGCTCGACTGCGTGGAAGTGGGCGAACTGCGGTGAATCTTCACATCGTTCGCATTGCTCACCGGCTCGAACGTAACGTCCACCTGCCGGCCGAACCATTCGCATACCTTGGCGATTCCGCTGACGCTTTTACTATAAACTCCCACGTACGTATTTTTAAACGGGCAGGAAATCTCCTCGTGGATATAATAGTAATTACGCTGTTCGTCTTCGCTGAATGCATACCACACGTCGAACTCCACCTGGTAGTTATTCGTATGCGATCCTTTTTTCGAACTCCGGTAGTCGCTCGACTCGATCTTCTGGGATTTGTAAATATAGAATTTGGTCGCATTCATCAGTTGGGTCAGTTCTTTCTGCTCGTCCCCGCTTTTGGTCCCGTTCGCGACCGACATTCCGGCTGTTCCGTTTACAGCAGCCAGCGCATCTTTAATTTCGGTCAGCGCCATATCGCACAACTCCCCCTGACTGAAATCGTCGGTAAAATCGCCGTCCGTATCGGTCGGTTCGAGCAGCATCGCAAGGCTCGCCGCTCCGGGTAGCGGACCGGTCCATATCCACAGGGGCAGTTCCCCGCCGTTAGGCTCCTCTTCCGCATCTCCGACCGCATACGGATTATAATTCTCCACCATGCGGCAAACCCGTTCGAAATCCTTTTCGGAACCTCCTTCCATAACCAACAGCACCCCCGCTTCGTGCATCTTTTTCAGGGCGTCCAGTCCCGCCGCGTTCCCTACGATGGAAGACGCTTCATCCACGTTGAAAAGCAGGCAGTCTCCCTGCGACGGAATCGAAACGCCGTCCCATTTCTGAGCGGAAGCGAAACGCGATACGAAATTGTCTTTCAGCGAACAACTATCCGTCGCCGCATCCGCATCGGAAAAGAAATAGAGCGTCGTATTCATTTTGACCTCTTCCTGATCCGTTTCCGGCTGCGGATCGACGTCGTACAAATCCGGGTCCACCGCATTGTCCACCGTCGGATCGTCCGTCCCTTCCTTTTCGTCCGCACAGCCGACCGTTCCCACGAACAGAGCGGCCGCCATCGCACAATACAATATCCTTTTCATCTGTTTTTTTAATTTGAACATGAAACAACGATTATATCGGCAAAGATACTGCATATGACCCGAAATCCGACATCGGAAAACGTAAATTATGACCCGGCCGAAACGTCGTTCGGCCGGAAACCTCAGGAACCGGCTTCATCCGCACCGGATTGCCCGCCTTGCTGCTTATGCGACTGAAAACGGCTCGTAATGTATACCGTAAAAATCGGGAACAGCATCATGCCCGACGCGGCCAGCACGACGGAAAGCACCTCGCCGGTACCCGTCCTCGCGAAGATATTCGACCCGACGGTGGTGACGTTCATAAAAGCCCACCACAGAGCCTCGCCGTAGGAAGTGACGGCAGGATTGACCGGATGCTCCAGCATGAAAAATACGAGACTGGCGAAATAGGTCAGCGACAGGATAATCAGAATGTAGGAAACCAGCAGGCTGGTCAGTTTGCTGCGCGTGATCCACCCCACCGTAATAGCCAACCCGTATCCGCCGCGCACCAAGGGCATCAACCGGAAAATGTAGGAAATCTCCGAAGCCGGGTTCATCTGGAAATAGGGAACCAGATGCAGGTAGGGAATCGCGACCAGGAATAAGAGGAAATTTCGCCAGACGAACCTCATCTTTTTCGGACTCAGGTACAGCCGGTAAAAAAAGTCGATCAAAAAAACGATACAGACCCAAAACTGTATTTTCATGTACGACTTATAGTAAAGCTGCTGCGAATCGTGGAAAACTTCGAAAGACAGCGCAGCGATCACCAGCACGCTGCCCAACAACACCAGCACGTTCAGCAGATTGCGGATCGCCTTCTCGATGCGGGCGCGGACCGGAGGTTTCGAAAAGGCGGCCGGATCGCCCCCCGCCGTCCGGGACGGAACGGAAACAGAATTATTCATAACGATTGCGTAATTGGTTGAATACTCAATCCCACGCAAAAAAAATGCCTTACTGCCCCGCCCCCGAAGATCGCGCGGTTTTCGCCGGACACTCCGCAGGGGCGCGGCACGATCAATCGTGTCCGAACGCGTAACTGATCCGCACGAACATGTTCCGGGGCGACGTGATATCGGAATTGAAATTGACGATCGACGGCTGGCGGTTGAACATATTGTTCACGCCGACCGACAGCGTAACCCGCTGCGGGAACGTAGCATTGACGACGGCGTCGCAGACCGCATATCCGTCGTGATGCGCCGTATAGGTTCCCGTCCAATATTTCATACTCGCCATCGAAGAGCCGGTCATGTCCAGCACCGGCATAAAGTCTTCGTAATCCTTGGCTCCCACGTAACGCACGGCGGCATTCAGTCCGATGTAGCATTTGCGGATCATAAAACCGTAATCGGCCTGGAACGTCGCGGTATGCGGACTCGGGAAGATATACTGGGTGGAGCTCTCCGGAGCGTCGTCCGTCTGGTAGATATAATTATAATTGGCCCGGACGAACAACCCGCGCGCCAACCGCACGTTAGCCATCACTTCCACGCCGGCGAACTGGCTGCGGTTGATATTCTCGTACTGTAAGATCGTCTCCACTCCTTCGGCATGTCCGCGCACGTCGATCTTATTGCGGAAAAAGCTTTTATAAGCGGTAGCCGAAAAATTGACGCCCTCGCGGTTGTATTCGGCGGCCAGCGAGACGTAGTGGTTCGTTTCGGGGCGCAGGCGGTCGTTTCCGCGGATCACGGTGGTTTGCCCCGGGATCGGCACCGTAAATTCCATATACATCTCCTTCAGCGACGGAGTCCGGTAGCCGCTGGCGTAATTCGCCCTGAGCGAACAGTGACCGACCGTATATTTGGCCGACAGTTTCGGCGTGACGCTCCATCCGAAACGGTTGTTGTAGTTGCCCCGCACGCCGGCTACGAAGCTGAGCGCATGCCCGTTGAGAATTTCGTCCTGGACGTACAGCGATCCGGAAGTCATGCTTTCCGGCGCGTCGAAACCGAGCGAATCGCGATTCAAGTCGAAACGCAGCCGTTCATTGACCATTTCGACGCCGGTCGTCAGCCGGTTGTTCTCGCCGGCCTGAAGCGTCCACAGCAGACGCGGGATGTTGTACGAATGCCGTTGCTTGGGAACCGTCGCCGACGAAAGGCTGTCCAGGTTGCGGTAATAGCCGTCGTGCATGAACGACAGGTAAATCTTATTGTTCCTGTTCGGCGAGTGCTCCATCTGAGCCTTCACGTTGTAGCCGCTGTACGACTCGTAGGTCCACGGTTTCGAATTGTTCGACATCGGGTTCTCGTCGAGGATGCTGCCGTTGAAATCGTAGCGGTTCTTGCTGAAATAACTTCCGGTCACCTGAAACCTGAACTTATCGGACAGTTCGTAATCGAAACGCTGGCTGACATTGATGTCGCGCCACCCGCTGACGCTCAGTCCCCGCTTATCGGGCGCAACGCTGACTGTCGTATCGCGCACCGTCCGTCCGACGACGAATACCGGCATGCCGGTCGCCGGATCCATCTGCGGACGCATACCGACGACGTTGCCTTCCGGCCCGAGCACCGGAATCATCTTCGGCGTCATCATGTTTAGCGAATCGTAATGGCGCACTTCGTTTTTGGTTCCCACCAACCGGTAGGCATCGGTCGACCGGTACGAAAAAGCGGTCAGCGACTTGAACTTCCCAAGGTTGAAACCGATCGAGAAATCGCCCTTCAGGTTCGGCAGATCGAGCTTGTCGCGGTAAAATCGGCTGTCGCGCGGCGTAGCGCTGCCGGCCAGGCTGTCGCCTCCGTTTCGCTGGAACGGCGTGCCGTAACGCAGCGAGGCGTTGATTTCGTATTTTTGTACCGGCATCCGGGTAATCAGGTTTACGACGGCGCCCATCGCGTTCGAACCGTACAGCACCGAAGAAGCGCCGCGGACGATCTCGATCCGGGCGATGTTGTCCATCGGAATCCGCGCATAGTCGATGTTGCCGTAAGTTTCGCCGGCGATACGCTCCCCATCGACAAGGAACAGCACATAGCGCGCATCCAACCCCTGGAACGACAGCGACGAACCGTAACCGGCCTGGTGGAACTCGACGCCGGCAAGCTCCCCTTCGAGCGCCTGCTGCAAAGTCGCCACGCCGCGCCGCTGGATGTCTTTGGCCGTAATCACCCGGGTGATAATCGGGGTGTCTTTCAACATCAGCGGCGTGCGCGTAGCCGTCACCACCACTTCATTCATATTGTAGGATAAACTGTCGGGGGGCAATGCGGAAACTTTTCCGGTTTCCGCCGCAAATCCGCGGGATACCGCTACGACAGACAGGACAAGGCATAAAATCCGTCTCTTCATTTGCTCTCTCAAAATTTGGGTTACCGAGCTCTCAATCTTTGCAAAGCTAAAACTATTTTATGGAAAAATGGTATACGCGATGAAAAAAAAACAAAACCGTTTTGTAACTTTGCGCACCCGGACAAGGTCGAAACAAACGTCGGAATACGCAGAGCCCCTATCCGGCCAATATTTAACAAGGCGCTTAACGCCGAAAATTCTTTTATGCCGAACGTTCGATATTACATTTTCCTGCTGGGTATGCTGTTTCTCGCGCCGGCCTGCCGCGAAAAGACCGCGAGCGATTTCGAAATCTGGGGACTGGATGTCTCGCGGCACCAGCAAAATGTCAACTGGGAAAAAGTCATCGAAAGCGAAAAACCTTATTTCGTACTGATCAAGGCCACCGAAGGAACGCTGATCGTCGATCCGACCTACGAACAGCACCGCAAAGAACTCGAAAAGGCAGGTATCCCGTGGGGAGCCTATCATTTTTTCGGACACCGCACCTCCGGCAAGGAGCAGGCGCGGAATTTTATTAAAACGGCCAAACTACAAAAGGGGAACTTCCTTCCGGTGCTCGACATCGAACCGCACCGTTTCATGACCGATCCGAAAAAAATGGTCCGAGAGGCGAAAGCCTTTTGCAACGAAATCAAACGCTATTACGGAACCAATCCGATCATATACTGCTCGACGAATTTTTACGAAACATACCTGCACGGAGACTTCAAGGCAAAAAACTACCCGCTTTGGATCGCCGATTACCGCGGGTGCCCCGAGCTGGACTGGCAAATCTGGCAGCATACCGATTCGCATACGATTTCCGGCATACGGCGCAAGGTCGACCGGAACGTCTTCCGAGGCAGTGAACAAGAACTTCAAAAGCTGATTTTGCAATGAATATAGAAACGGATTTTCTGGTCGTCGGCAGCGGTATCGCCGGACTCAGCTTCGCGCTGAAAGCCGCCGAATACGGAAAGGTAATGATCGTTACCAAAGGCGAGCTCGGCGAATGCAACACGGATTACGCGCAGGGCGGCATCGCATCGGTAATGTACGATCCCGATACGTTCGAGAAACACATCCACGACACGCTGGTGTGCGGCGCGGGCATTTGCGACCGGGCGGCGGTCGAACAGGTCGTGACGCATGCGCCGACGGTCATCAAACAACTGATCCACTGGGGCGCGAAATTCGACAAGGACGGCTCGGGACGCTACGAACTGGCCCGCGAAGGAGGGCACAGCGAGCACCGCATCCTGCACCACAAAGACATCACCGGCCACGAGATCGAACGCGCGCTGATGCGCCGCGTCAAGCGCCACCACAACATCGAAATCTACGAGCATCATTTCGCGGTCGACATCCTGACGCAGCACCACCTGGGCAAGTTGGTCAAAAAAAGCACGCCGGACATCACCTGCTTCGGCGCTTACGTGCTGAATCTGAAAAAGCATGAAATCTATACGGTGCTGGCCAAAATAACGGTCATGGCCACCGGCGGGGTCGGCAATATTTACCATACGACGACCAACCCGGCCGTAGCGACCGGCGACGGCATCGCGATGGTACACCGCGCGAAGGGAGCGGTCGAAAACATGCAGTTCCTGCAGTTCCACCCGACCTCGCTGTACAACCCCGGCGAACGGCCGTCGTTTCTGATCAGCGAGGCGATGCGCGGGTTCGGCGCGCTGCTCAGGCTGCAAAACGGCAAGGAGTTCATGCACAAATACCACCCGATGGGGTCGCTCGCGCCGCGCGACGTTGTGGCGCGCAGCATCGACCACGAAATGAAAATATCGGGCGACGAATTCGTTTACCTCGACATCACGCACAAAGACCCGAAAGAGGTCATCAACCACTTCCCGAACATTTATCAGAAATGCCTGTCGGTCGGCATCGACCTGACCAAGGATATGATCCCGGTCGTGCCGGCGGCGCATTACTGCTGCGGCGGCGTGAAGGTCAACCTGAACGGGGAGTCGTCGATCCGGCACCTGTACGCGCTCGGCGAAACCTCTTCGACCGGTCTGCACGGCGGCAACCGCCTGGCGTCGAATTCGCTGATGGAAGCCGCCGTCTATGCCGACGTAGCGGCGCAGCACGCCATCTCGCTGCTGAATACGATCGAGTTGCAGCGCAATATTCCGGCCTGGGACTACGAAGGCACGGCCATCCCGGAAGAGATGGCACTGATTACGCAGAATTACAAGGAGATGCAGCTGATCATGAGTAATTATGTCGGCATCGTGCGCTCGAACCTGCGGCTCGAACGGGCCAAACGCCGCCTCGAAATCATTTTCAAAGAGACCGAGGAGTTGTACCTGAAATCGACCCTCAGTCAGCACCTGTGCGAACTGCGCAACATGATCGCCGTGGGCTATCTGATCATCAAGCAAGCCGAGGCGATGCACGAAAGCGTCGGGCTGCACTACTCGATCGACTATCCGGCCAAACCCGTAAACATGGAATAATGTTCAGAATAACCGCCTTTCTACTGTGCGCGCTGGCGCTGCTCGGCTCGTGCGCGAACGAACGGCAGGACGACCGGACGGCCGACCTGCGCGGCAAAAGCGTGCTCGTATTCACCGGGCATGGCGACGGCTATGTACATGAAAATATCGCGGCGTCGGCGCGGATGCTGCAGGAGATGGCCGCCGAAAACGGCTTTGCAGCCGATACTACGTCGAACACAGCCGTTTTCTGCGACGACTCGCTGTCGAAATACGACGCGATCGTCTACGCGAACGCGAGCTATGTCGAACCGTTGCTGGACACGGCGCAGCGCGGCGCTTTCGAGCGGTTCGTCCGGCGCGGCGGCGGTTTCGTCGGCCTGCATGCGGCAGCCTGTACCGGACGCGGCTGGGAATGGTTCACGCAGATGATCGGCGGACGATTCGACTTTCATCCGCCGCTGCAACGACTGACGCTGAAAGTGGTCGACCAATCCCATCCTTCGACCGCACAGTTGCCCGATACGCTACAAACCGAAGACGAACTGTACGTATTCAAACGGCTGAACCCCGAAGCGCGGATCCTGGCCATCTGGGAAACCGCCGGCGTGGACTGGGCCGGCCGCGAACCGGAAGCGCTGACGCCGAGTATCCCGGCCGTATGGTGCAATCAGTTCGACGGCGGGCGCAGTTGGTACACCGCCCTGGGACACGACAGCCAAAATTACGACGACCCGCAATACCGGGCGCAGGTGCTCGGCGCACTCCGCTGGGTCGCCGCCGGGCCGGCTCCGGAAAAACAACCGTAACACCGTAACGAACGAAACGATGGAATTAGAACAGGAAATACGACGCAGGCGGACATTCGCCATCATCAGCCACCCGGACGCAGGGAAAACGACGCTAACCGAAAAACTGCTGCTCTTCGGCGGGGCCATCCACGTGGCCGGGGCCGTCAAATCGAACAAAATCAAAAAGGGAGCCACGTCGGACTTCATGGAGATCGAACGACAGCGAGGAATCTCGGTCGCCACATCGGTCATGGGCTTCGAATATAAGGATGTAAAAATCAACATTCTGGATACGCCGGGGCACGAAGATTTCGCCGAAGACACCTACCGCACGCTGACGGCCGTCGACAGTGTGATCATCGTGATCGACGGAGCCAAAGGCGTCGAAACGCAGACCCGCAAGCTGATGGAAGTGTGCCGGATGCGCAATACGCCCGTAATGGTTTTCATCAACAAACTCGACCGGCCGTGCAAAGATCCGTTCGACCTGCTCGACGAGATCGAAAAAGAGCTGAAAATCAAGGTGCGTCCGCTAGCATGGCCGATTAGCACCGGGCCGACGTTCAAAGGCGTGTACGACCTGTACGGCGACCGGCTGTCGCTATTCTTCGGCGCCGACAAGCAGTCGGCCGAAGGGGAAACGCTCGACGTCAAACTGAACGATCCGGCTATCGACAGGTACATCGAACCGTTCACGCAGCATCTGCGCGACGACCTGGAACTGGTCGAAGGGGTCTATCCGCCGTTCGAACTGGACAGTTACCGGGCCGGAACGGTCGCGCCGGTTTTCTTCGGCAGCGCGCTGAACAATTTCGGCGTCCGCGAGTTGCTCGACTGTTTTATCGACATCGCCCCGTCGCCGGGGAAATCGCATACGGCGCAACGCGACATCGACCCGTACGAACCCAAACTGACCGGATTCGTCTTTAAAATCCATGCGAACATGGACCCGAACCACCGCGACAGGATCGCCTTCCTGAAGATTTGTTCGGGAGTTTTCGAACGCAATAAACCGTACCTGCATGTACGCTCCGGCAAAAACATCAAGTTCGCCGCGCCGACCGCATTTATGGCCGAAAAGAAATCGGTGATCGACGAAGCCTTCCCGGGCGATATCGTCGGCCTGCACGACACCGGCAACTTCAAAATAGGCGACACGTTTACCGAAGGCGAACAGTTGCAGTTCGTCGGCATCCCGAGCTTCTCGCCGGAGTTGTTCCGTTACATCGAAAACGGCGACCCGATGAAATTCAAGCAACTGGCCAAAGGGATCGACCAACTGATGGACGAAGGCGTGGCCCAACTGTTCACCAGCAAGATGAACGGCCGCAAGATCATCGGCACGGTCGGGGCGTTGCAGTTCGAAGTGATTCAGTACCGGCTCGAACACGAATACGGCGCGCTGTGCCGCTACGAACCGGTGCAGGTGTACAAAGCCTGCTGGGTCGAGTCGGATAACGAGGCGCAAATGGAGGATTTCCGCAAACGGAAGTTCAACAGCATGGCGCTCGACAAGCACGGCCGCGAAGTCTTCCTTGCAGACACTTCGTACGCGCTGTCGCTGGCCCAAGAGAAATTTCCGGACATCCGGTTCCACTTCACGTCGGAATTTTAAAACGATACAATCGTACAAAACGAGCTCCGGCCCGAAACCGGAGCTCGTTTTGTTATTCCCCGCCGGAAAAAGCACAATAAAAAAGTCCGATTATTTCATTTTCGACGGATTATTTTTTAACTTTAACAAATCTTCGTACCGAGGACAATTTACGACAAATCGCATAATTATAGGATGTTAACCCGGGATGAAAAAAAAGACTTCCTTTTATCCATTGCATTCTTTGCGATATGGATATACCTGACGATTCAGACGATTCTGTCAAAATATTGGGATACGCTCGCTTTCGCCGTTTTCGTCTTGACCGTGTCGATTGTTCTTGCATATATCAAAAATAAATTTGTCTCGCGGATCATACGGGGAATACTCGTTTTATATGTCGTAACCAGAATTTACCGAAACGGAATTTTCAGCTAATCCTCAATTCGAAGACCATGCCCGGAAAACGATTAACGACTAAAATATCGGGAAACAATCCCCTTCTTTTGTTCTCGGCGCTCCTAACAGGATATAGCCCCATGATTCTGCTGAAACGATGGGACGTACTCGTTATGGGTATCGTCCTGGTTGCCTGGCTCGCATGTCCCGCAATCGTCAAAAACAAAATCGTCTTACGAATCATAAGGGGAACGTTCATCGTCCTCATAACGACAATCATCATCTGGAGAGACGAAATATTCAGTTAATCCACCCCGAATAATCATATGCGTTTTCTTTGGAAAACCGCCGGATAAACTATATCTTGGCAACCAAACCTAACACCTTTGAAACCCTACATACGCTTTACCTTCGCCTTTTTGTTATCCCTATCGGCAGGTACCGCGCTCGCCCAAACCAAAACGGGATCACTGCACGGCGTAGTGGTCGATTCGGCACAGCGTGTCCCGCTGATCGGAGCGACCGTAACCGTCGCTTCGCTTTTCGACACGGTCACCGTAATCACCGACAGGCAAGGAGCTTTCTCTATCGGACGAATACGCGATACGCTCGTCCGCACCCGAATCTCATACATCGGCTACCGGGATTTTTCGAGCCGGGTACGGATCGAGCCGAAAGGCACGCGGATGGATACGGTGGCGCTCGGAACAGCCGATTACCAGCTCGAAGCGGCCGTCGTACAGGGCGAACGCCCGCTGATGGGGCAGCGCGGCGACACGCTGATTTACCACGCCGAAGCGATACGAGTGCTGCCCGGCGACGAGAGTATGCAATTGGTGCTGCGGATGCCCGGCATGGAAGTCAAAGACGGAAAGATCACCGTGATGGGGAAAGTCGTCGAACGCACCTACGTCGACGGCAGGCCGCTGTTCGGGGAAAATTCCGAATCGGCGCTGCAATACCTCGAAGCCCGCGACGTGATCGATATCCAGGTATACGAAGAGCTGGTCGAAGAGGAAAAAATCAAGAACAACGCGAACGGGAAAAAACGCACGGTCATGAACCTCATAACCCGCAGCAAACCCGAAAAGAGCATCAACGTCCGCGTCGAGGGCGGCTACGGAACCGACCTGGACGAAGGGGCCGACGGTCGGCACGGAGAGCGTTACCGGGCCGGCGGGACATACCGCTATTTCTCGGAAAAACGAAGCATGGGCGTACGCGCAGGAACCAACAACAGCAGCCAGGGGTCGGGCTACAATAAAAACACCTACGCCTCGGCCGACTTTTCGAAGCGCTGGGGGAAAGAATTTTTCATCGACGGCAACTACAGCTACAACAACGATTTCAACCGCTCGCAGTCGATCTCCCGGCAGGTTTATTTTCCGACCGAGGATTACCAGTCGCGCACTTACGACGATACGTCCAGAACCGAAAACGGATCGCAGAACCACCACGTCTCGCTGCACATGCGCTACAATACGAAAAACGACTTTCTGTTTTTCGCCCCGAACGCCCGTTTCTCGCGCAGCGTCTCCCGGAGTTACCGCGGCGCGCTGAACATGCTCGACGGCGAAACGCTGAACCGGGTCGCCACCTCGCAACGCAGCGACGGCGACAGTTACAACATCTCCGAAAACCTGGCCTGGTCGCATGCGTTCAAAGAAGGGAAGCACGGATTCAACCTGTCCGCGGACGGCACGCTGAGCAAAAACAACGACGACGGCTGGCAGGTCGATTCGCTCTCTTCAACCAGCGACCGCACCTACTTGGAAAACACGGCCGAAGGCCACAACCGTTCCGTTTCGGGCGGCATCGGCTACTTCTACCGTTTCAAGGAAAAATACTCGGTCGGGGTCAATTATCACATTTCCTATGAAAACAGCCGGTCGAAACGGCTTGCCGTCGACCGTTTCACCGGGCAGGTCGACACCTCGCTGACCTACGACTACTCGCGCAACTATACGACCCAGAACTACACCTTCAACATCAGCCATTTCACCGAGAAGCTCTACTTCGCCGTCAATGCCGGATACCGGTCTTCCCGGCTCAACAAGGACGAAGCGTTCCCGGACGAACGGCGCGACCGAATCACGTTCCGCAGCTTCCAGCCTTCGGCGTCGCTGAACTATACGATCAGCCCGACGCGGCGCATCTACGTCAACTACTCGTCCAACGCGCAACAGCCCGGGGTCGAACAGCTCCGCAACGAACTGAACTACCAGAATCCGCTCAGTCTGTCGGGCGGCAATCCGGATCTGAAACAAAGCAACATGCACTCGGTATACATCGGATATACCGCCGCCAAAACCGAAAAATCGCGCACGTTCAGTCTCAACTTCAACGGTAGCGTCACCGCCCGCGAGATCGCCACCAAACAGGTATTCTTCACCGAAGACACGCCGCTGCCCGAATACAACGGCTACATCGCTCCGAAAGGCGCTACGCTGACCACGCCGGTCAACGTGAACGGCGCCGGATCGATGCGGCTCGGCGCCGGCTACTCGCTACCGGTCAAAGCGCTCGACATCACGTTCAGCGCCAACGCCGGATGCGCTTACAGCCGGCGCCCCACCTATATCGGCGACGAGCTGAACTACACGAACAGCCTCTCTCCGAACCTCAGCCTCAGCTTGATCGGCAACAAATCCCTCGTCTACCAGTTTTCGCTGTACACCAATACGGCGTACAACCGCACGTCGAACTCCCGGAAATCGGACAACAACACAATCAACCAGACCGTAGCGACGAACCTGACCGTCAACATCGTCAAAAAGATATACGTCACGGCCAACTACAACTACTCGCTCTATCACAACTTCTCGTACGCCGACGGCGACGTGAACACGCACATCCTGAACCTAACGTTCGGCTGCAAGCTGTTCAAAAAACGACAGGGCGACATCAACATCACCGCCTACGACTTGCTGAACCGCACCGCCAACTTCTCGACCAGCATGTTGGCCGACTACATCAGTTACAACTGGACGCAACGCTCCGGACGCTATCTGATGTTGAACCTCAGTTACAAATTCGACAAAACGGGAAAACTGAAAAAGAGAGATTAGCATCCGGAAACCGCCGGAACGGGAAAAACAAGAATTTGCTAAACTTTTTTAAAAACAACCGGAAATTTCGTACATTTGCAGCCTATTATTACGGACTTTTGCAATCAATCCACACCCTATGAGCATCTCTGAACTTAGCGAACAGGAACAGATCCGGCGCAACTCGCTGGCCGAACTGCGTAAACTGGGCATAGAGCCTTACCCGGCGGCCAAATACGAAGTGACGGCGACCGCCGCGCGGATCGCTGCGGAGTACGATCCCGACAAAGGAAATTTCCAGGAGGTTTCGATTGCCGGACGGATCATGTCGCGGCGGATCATGGGAAGCGCCTCGTTTTTCGAACTGCAGGACCACACCGGCCGGATTCAGGTGTACGTCAAACGCGACGACATCTGCAACGGCGATCCCGAATCCACGCTGTACAACAAGGTTTTCAAAAAACTGCTCGATATCGGCGACATCGTCGGCATCCGGGGATTCGCCTTCATTACGAAGACCGGAGAACTGTCGGTGCATTGCAAAGAACTCACGGTACTGAGCAAATCGCTGCGCCCGCTGCCGGTCGTCAAAGAAAAGGACGGGCAGGTATACGACGCCTTCAGCGATCCGGAACTGCGTTACCGCCAACGTTATGTCGACCTGATCGTCAATCCGCAGGTACGCGAAGTATTCCTCAAACGCAGCAAGATCGTCAACACGATGCGCGCGTTTTTTAACGAGCAAGGATACGTGGAGGTCGAAACGCCGATCCTACAGTCGATTCCGGGGGGAGCTTCGGCCCGTCCGTTCGTCACGCACCACAATGCGCTGGACATCCCGCTTTACCTACGGATCGCCAACGAGCTGTACCTGAAGAAACTGATCGTCGGCGGATTCGACGGCGTATACGAATTCGGCAAGGACTTCCGCAACGAAGGTATGGACCGTACGCACAATCCGGAGTTCACCGTAATGGAGATATACGTCGCGTACAAAGATTACATCTGGATGATGGGATTCGTCGAAGAGATGCTCGAACGCGTGGCAAAAGCGTTGCACGGCAAGACCGAAGTTATGATCGACGGTCGTGAGATCAGTTTCGCCCGGCCGTTCCGCCGCGTTACGATGACCGATGCGATCCGCGAGAAAACCGGCTTCGACATCACCGGCAAGAGCGAAGGCGAGCTGCGCGAAGCCTGCAAAAAGCTGAACGTGGAAACCGACGAGACGATGGGCAAAGGCAAGCTGATCGACGCGATCTTCGGACAGTACTGCGAAGAAGATCTAATCCAGCCTACTTTCGTAACGGACTACCCGATCGATATGTCGCCGCTGTGTAAACGCCACCGCAACAACCCCGACCTGACCGAGCGGTTCGAGTTGTTCGTCAACGGCAAAGAACTGTGCAACGCTTATTCCGAGCTGAACGACCCGATCGACCAACTGGAACGCTTCCAGGAACAGTTGCGGCTCAGCGAAAAAGGCGACGACGAGGCGATGTTTATCGATATGGATTTCGTCCGAGCGCTCGAATACGGTATGCCGACCTGCTCGGGAATGGGAATAGGAATCGACCGACTGACGATGTTCATGACCGGACAGACGACGATTCAGGACGTGCTGTTCTTCCCGCAAATGCGGCCCGAAAAAGCGGCGCAGAAAGATCCGGAAGAGAAATACGCGGCGGCCGGCGTTCCGGCCGAATGGGTTCCGGTATTGCAGAAAATGGGCTTTTTGACCGTCGACGCACTGAAAAAACTGTCGGCAGGCAAGCTGTTCAACGACCTGTGCGGCTATAACAAGAAAAACAAGCTGGGACTGAAAAACCCGACTGCCGACGAAGTAAAAACGTGGGTGGAGTAACGGCAGTACCGATCAACGAAAAGACATCAAGGATTAAATACCGAAAAATTATGAGAAAGAAAGTAGTAGCAGGTAACTGGAAAATGAACACCACCCCTGCGGAAGGCGTAGAATTGTTGAAAGGCGTAGCCGCACTGAAAGGCGACGTTTGCTCGTGCGTGAACTTCATCGTAATTCCGCCGTTTACGCACCTGTCCGAGATCGTAAAGAACGCCAAAGGAACCGGCATCGCCGTCGGAGCGCAGAACTGCGCCGCCGAAGCCAAAGGCGCCTACACCGGCGAAGTTTCGGCTAAGATGATCGCTTCGCTGGGCGTGGAATACGTGATTCTCGGCCACAGCGAACGCCGCGAATATTACGGCGAAACCAGCGCTACGCTGAACAAGAAAATGGTTCAGGCCTACGAAAACAACCTGATCCCGATCTATTGCGTCGGCGAAAAACTCGAAGAACGCGAAAACGGCAAATATTTCGACGTGGTGCGCGCGCAGATCGAAGAAGTGGTTTTCAACCTGACCCCGGAACAGTTCTCGAAACTGATCATCGCTTACGAACCCGTATGGGCGATCGGAACCGGTAAAACAGCTACCGCGGAACAGGCTCAGGAAATCCATGCGTTCATCCGCAAGGTGTTGGCCGAAAAATTCGGCGACGCCGCAGCCAATACCGTGATCCTGTACGGCGGAAGCTGCAAACCGAGCAACGCTGCCGAACTTTTCGCCAAGGAAGACGTCGACGGCGGCCTGATCGGAGGCGCCGCTTTGGTAGCGTCCGACTTTATCGGCATCGGCAAAGGTTTTTCGAAATAATCTGTTACCGGATTTCAAACGAAGGGGCCGCGGTTTCGAAACCGCGGCCCCTTTGTTTTTCTGCGAAACTTGCTTATCTTAGCGCGGTAACTATTCTCATATCTGAATGGAAATTGTCATAATTATCGGGCTGATCCTTTTGAACGGCTTATTGTCGATGTCGGAAATCGCGATGGTGTCAGCCCGGAAATCCCGCCTCGAAGCGGACTCCAAAAAAGGCAGCCGGGCGGCGCGTACCGCCCTCAAATTAGCCAACAGCCCCGATACATTCTTGTCTACGATCCAGATCGGCATCACGCTGATCGGCATCTTGACGGGTCTCTATTCCGGCGAGGTGCTGGCGCAGAATTTCGGCAAAGTAATCGCAACGATCGAGCCGCTGCGGACGCACGCGGTAGCCATCGCCCAGACGCTGATCGTTGCGATCGTCACTTACCTGACGCTGATCGTCGGGGAGCTCGTCCCGAAACGAATCGGGATGCAGGCTGCCGAAAAGGTCGCCAAACTGGTGGCGCGGCCGATGAACGTACTGTCGAAAATCGCGCTGCCATTCGTATGGCTGCTGTCAAAGAGCACTTCCGGCATGCTGCGCCTGCTCGGAATCAATACGCTGGGAGAAAGCAAAGTCACCGAAGACGAGATCAAAGCGATCATCCAGGAAGGAACCGTCGGCGGCGAGATCCAGGAAGTCGAACAGGACATCGTGGAACGCGTATTCAACCTCGGCGACCGCAACGTAGGGTCGATCATGACGCACCGCAGCGAACTGGTGTGGCTGAACATCGACGCCACGAACGACGAGATCGAACAAATCGTCAAAAACAACCTGTTCAACACCTATCCGGTGGCCGACCGGAATCTCGACTCGATCGCCGGCGTAGTGTACCTCAAAGACCTGTTCGGACGGTTGGACGAAGAGGGATTCTCGCTGTCGAAAGTGATTCGCCCGGCCCAATACATTCCGGAGAACCTGAGCGTTTACAATGCGCTCGAACTGATGCGGACGACCGGCGGACGCTACGGCATCGTCACCGACGAATTCGGCAGTATCGAAGGGATCGTAACGTTCAAAGACATCATCAAGGCGCTGGTAGGCTCGATGCCCGAAGCGGGCGAAGAACAGGACATCGTCGCCCGCGACGACGGCAGTTATCTGATCGACGGACAGATCCCGTTCTACGACTTCCTCGCGTTCTTCGACCAGGAGGAACTGTACAACGAATTCAATTACAACACGCTCAGCGGGCTGATCCTCGAAGAGCTGGAACATATCCCGCAAACCGGCGAAAAGCTTTCGTGGCGCAATTTCAACTTCGAGATCGTGGATATGGATGCGGCCCGAATCGACAAAGTCCTCGTATCCATGAAACCGGCTGCGAACGGCGAACCGGCATAACATAACGTCGGAATCGGAACAAGAAACCGGCAAAACAAGAAGCGGGGCGGAGAACCAAAATTTTCCGCCCCGCTTTTCAATACCGGAATAATTTACCTGCCCAGCGCTTTCAGACCGGCCATCATCCCCATGATCGACGAGAAGAAAATGATCCACATCGCGATCGCAATCGCGATCCAGATCAAAGACGCCTTACAGTAATTGGCTTTCGTCTTGTTAACCCCGCCGCCGAAAGCCCAGACGAACAGCATCACGATATTAACCAGCGGAATCGCGAGTATCAGCATGACCAACATCCATTCGCCCACCGAGACGACGGGCGTTTGTTCTGCGGGTTGTTGTTGCACCGGAACGTTCTGCACCGGATTTCCATGATCGTCCAATATTTCCATAGCATGAAGTTTTAAAGGGCTCGTTCAACCATCTTCTTGTTTTCTGAAATAACCTTATTCCTCCGTTTTCGAACCGGTCTCGGCGGAGTCCTTTTCCTCCTCCCCGAACCACCGTTCGAACGTTTCGTTGTACGGGGCACGGGCGATTCCGCGTTCCGTAACGATCGCCGTGATCAGGTTGGCCGGGGTCACGTCGAAAGCCGGATTGTAGACTTTGACATCGTCCGGAGCCATACGCCGGGCATACCACATGTCGGTCACCTCTTCCGATCCGCGCTCCTCGATGACGATCGCATTCCCGTCCGGACAGCGCCGGTCGATCGTCGACGTAGGCCCCAGCACGTAGAACGGAATCCCGTAATGCCGCGCCATGATCGCCAGTCCCGACGTACCGACCTTATTAGCCGTATCCCCGTTCATCGCGATCCGGTCGCAACCGACGATAACCGCCTGTACCCAGCCTTTCCGCATCACTACGGAAGCCATGTTATCGCATATCAGCGTGATATCGACTCCGGCGTAACGCAACTCGTAAGCGGTCAGGCGCGCGCCTTGTAGCAACGGACGCGTTTCGTCGGCATACACTTTGAAATTATAACCCTGCTGCTGCCCCAAATAGACCGGAGCCAAAGCCGTTCCGTATTCCGAAACCGCCAAATGACCGGCATTGCAGTGCGTCAGTATCCCCATTCCGGGACGCAACAGCGATAGAGCGTACACGCCGATCCGGTGACACGAGGCGGCATCTTCGTCCCGAATCGCCAGAGCTTCGCGCAGCATTTGCCGTTTAATCCTGGAAACGGGCAGTTCCCGGTTGCGTAGTACGCACCGTTCCATCCGCTCCAACGCTGCCGACAGGTTCACCGCCGTCGGACGGGACGATTCGAAATAATCGCGGATTTCGACGAACCCCTTGTAAAAGTCATCGAACTTCCTCGCACGCAGCGATTTGCAACACACGTAAATCCCGTAAGCCGCCGTAATGCCGATCGCCGGCGCACCGCGAACCTTCAACCGGTGAATAGCGTCCCATACCGCTTCCTTCGTCGATAGCGACAGGTAAACTTTCTCACCGGGCAGGCTCGTCTGATCCAGAATGATAACGGCATTCGCCTCTACATCCAGCCGGACCGCCTGCAAATCGGTAAACAATTGTCCCATGATTCAGTTTTCAAGTCCTCACACAAAGTTATATTTTTTCGCTATAACCTGCAAACGCCGCAACGATTCTTCCTACCCGATACTTCAAAAAGACATTCGGACGCATATTTGCGTCCGAATATCCCATTCGATTCCCAGAGCACCGGATCAGACCTTGCCTTGAAGGTACCGGTCGATCGCTTTGGCGGCCCGACGACCCGCGCCCATGGCGAGAATCACCGTCGCCGCACCGGTCACAGTGTCCCCGCCGGCAAAAATACCTTCGCGGGACGTCTGTCCCCGCTCGTCGTCGGCCACGATACAGCCGCGCCGGTTGGTCTCCAAACCGTGCGTGGTCGATGCGATTAGCGGGTTCGGCGAGGTCCCGAGCGCCATAATCACCACGTCGCACTCGATATCGAACTCCGAGCCCTCGATTTCGATCGGAGAACGGCGCCCCGACTGATCGGGTTCGCCGAGTTCCATCCGCACGCAGCGGATTCCCCGCACCCAGCCTTTGTCGTCGCCGAGTACCTCGACCGGATTGGTCAGCATCTGAAAAGCGATCCCTTCCTGTTTGGCGTGATGCACCTCTTCGACGCGCGCCGGAAGCTCCGTTTCACTGCGGCGGTAGACGATATGCGCATCGGCGCCGAGACGAGCCGCCGTCCGAACGGCGTCCATCGCGACGTTACCGCCTCCGACCACCACGACCCGTTGGCCGACATAGATCGGCGTATCGTAACGATCGTCGTAAGCCTTCATCAGATTCGCCCGGGTCAAAAATTCGTTCGCCGAAACCACCCCGTTCAGGTTCTCGCCGGGAATACCCATAAAACGCGGCAGTCCCGCGCCCGACCCGATGAACACGGCCGAATAGCCTTCTTCGTCGAGCAGCGAATCGACCGTCACGGTACGTCCTACGATCACGTCGGTTTCGATCTCGACGCCCAGCTTCAATACGTTCTCAATCTCTTTGGCCACGACCTTTTCTTTCGGCAGGCGGAATTCGGGAATTCCGTATTGAAGCACGCCGCCGGCCTTATGCAGCGCTTCGAAAATCTTGACGCCGTATCCCATTTTAGCCAGGTCGGAAGCGCAGGCCAGACCGGCCGGGCCGCTGCCGACGACGGCCACTTTTTTACCGTTGGGCGCAGCCGTCGCAACCGCTTCGCCGCCGTTGGCAATGCTCCAGTCGCCGACGAAACGTTCCAGTTTGCCGATCGCGACCGGCTCGCCCTTGATACCGAGGATGCAGGAGCCTTCGCACTGACTTTCCTGCGGGCATACGCGCCCGCACACCGACGGCAGCGAACTGTCCTGACCGATGATGCGCGCAGCTTCGGCGAAATCGCCCTTGACAACCTGCTCGATAAACTTCGGTATTTGCAACGAAACGGGGCAGTGCTCTACGCAACGCGGCTTTTTACAATCCAGACAACGGCTCGCTTCGAGCTGAGCCTCCTGAAGGTCGTAACCGTAACAAACCTCCTCGAAATTGGTGACCCGCACTTTCGGGTCCTGCTCCCGAACGGGAACACGGGGTATTTTATTTGCCATTTTTTATTCTGAAAACAATTGCTCCGGCCACGGCGGCCGGAATACCGTTCGATCGTCCGGGGAGACCTACCGGTCGAGCCCCACCTTGCAGACATGCCCTTCGGCACGCTCCTGCTCTATTTTCGCCTTGCGGCTTTCGATGGTCTTGTACATGCCTTGACGGCGCATCGCTTCGTCGAAATCGACCTCGTGCCCGTCGAACTCCGGGCCGTCCACGCACGTGAAGCGCGTCTTGCCGCCGACCGTTACCCGGCAGGCCCCGCACATGCCCGTACCGTCGACCATCAGCGTATTCAGGCTGACGATCGTCTTCAGACCGTACTGCTTCGTCGTCTTGGCCACGAACTTCATCATAATCATCGGACCGATGGCGATCACTTCGTCATAGCGTTTCCCCTGCTTATCGATCAGGTCGCGCATCAGGTCGGTCACCATGCCGTGAAAACCGGCGCTACCGTCGTCGGTAGCGATATATACGTTTCCGGCAACCTGCTTCATCATGTCGACGAAAATCAGCGTATCCTTATTCTTGGCGCCGATAATCACATCGGCTTTGATCCCATGCTGCGAGAGCCATTTGACCTGCGGATAGACGGGGGCCGTCCCGACGCCGCCGGCGATGAACAGTATCTTCCGCGAACGCAGCGTTTCGATATCTTCGTGCACGAAATCCGACGGCCGGCCCAGCGGGCCCGCGAAATCGGCCAGTTCGTCGCCCGGATTCATAGCGCACAACTTCGTCGTCGAATAACCCACCGTCTGCGTTACGATGGTTACCCACCCCTCCGCCGCATCGTAATCGGCGATGGTCAGCGGGATACGTTCCCCCTTTTCGTCCAGTCGCAGGATGATGAACTGCCCCGGCTTTGCCGAACAGGCGACACGCGGAGCCGCAATGTCCATCCGGTAAATATTGGGCGCGAGCAGCTCCTTTTTAATGATTTTATACATTTCCGTTTGTTTGGTTTAGGTCTTTATCTTCCGATTTAAAAAATTTATTCCGCAATGTTCGCCGCCAGCCGGATTTCGCGCATCGGCCGCGACGGATCGTTGACGATCAATACGATATGATCCATCAGCTTCCCGGCGGGGGCGCCTTTCGTATTCAGCATAACGCTGAACGTGACGCTCTCGCCCGGGGCGATCTCCCGTTCGGGATCGAGCGTCGTGGACATGCGCTGTCCCAATTTCATATCGCGGAAAACCAGCGGCTCTTTTCCGTCGTTGGTCAGCGTAAAGTCGCGGCGCAGTTCCCCGGCCGCCTTTTGATTGCCGAAATGGTAGTACTGGGACGAAAAAGCCGCTTTCGGAGCCCGCTCCAATTCGGCGGCCGTCAACGACGAGAAATCGTCCGTAGCGATTCCGGTAGCCGAAAATTCGGTATCGGCGAGCTCGTCGTTCACCATCAGCGAAAAAGCGCCGGAAAGAACTCCCCACACGTCGCAGTCGCGCAAGTCGTAAGTGACCGTCAGAACGCCTTTCTGCTTCGGTTCGATCCGGGTGGCGGACAAAGCTACGTCCAGGTAGGGTTTCGTTTTCGGATAGACGACCGTCATGTTGAGCGGACGCTCCGTATCGTTATAGTATTCGATGGTTTTCGCTTTGATCGAACCGCGCGGCACATATCCCAGATTCACCGTACGGGTCGCCAGCCGCAGCGCGCCGGCCCGAACGGGGTACAACTCGCCGACCTCCTGCGGACGCGGGGTCACCTCGCCGGTAATGCTGATGACATTACGCCCCCCTCCGCTGCTTTGAATCGTGATGTCTTTGCGGAAAGCGCCCGGACGTCCCTCCGGGTTGTAGGCGATCCGGATCGTTCCGCGGCCTCCGGGACGTACCGGTTCCCGACTGTACTGCGGCGTCGTACAACCGCACGTCACCGTCACTTTTTCGATCACGACCGGCGATTTCCCTTTGTTCTCGAATTCGAACTCGTGCGACACCGCTCCGTCCGCCTCCCGGATCGTTCCGAAATTCCACACCTGCTGCGGAAATTCCAATACGGAATTTTGGGCGGGAAGCATTCCCGTCCACAAACAACCCAGCAATATCAACCCTATTTTCCAGCTTTTCATCGGTTCGGACGATCGGTGCGCAAAATTAAGCATTTCCCGCGAAATTCGCAATTCAGGCGCATAACGGACGTTACACCTCGAATCCGCACCGGATAAACATCCGTTTATCGGTTTCGATATCCGATCCGGTCGTAGTCAGCATATCTCCGACGATCAGCGCGCTCACGCCGCACTGCAACAACCGCTCTTCGAGATGCTTGATCCGCGTACGGCCGCCGGCCAGCCGGATAGCCGCTTCGGGATTGAGGATCCGCATGACGGCCACCGCCCGAACGATTTCCGAATCGGTCAGCGGCGGCGCCCCGGCAAGCCGCGTTCCGGGAATCGGATTCAACACGTTGACGGGAATCGAAACCGCCCCGGTCTGCCGCAGCGCGATGGCAAATTCGACGCGTTGCTCCTCGCTCTCGCCCATGCCGATGATCCCGCCGCTGCATATCTCCAGGCCGGCTTCCCGCGCCCACCCGATCGTCCGCAGCTTCTCGGCCACCGTATGCGTCGAGCAAAGTTTCGGAAAATAGGACGGGGCCGTTTCGAGGTTGCAGTGGTAACGCCGCACGCCGCTCTCTTTGAGCCGGCGCATTTGTTCCAGGTTCAGCAACCCGAGCGACGCGCAAAGCGAAACGGACACCTCGGAGCCGATCCGGCGATAGATCGCGCAGATCCGGTCGGTATCGGCATCGGAAAGCGTCCGACCGCTGGTTACCAGCGAAAAGCGCTTCACGCCCTTGCGTGCATTGCCGGCCGCCTCTTCGACCGCTTCCCTGGCTCCTACCAGCGGATAGACCTCGACTTCCGTTTTATGAAATTTCGACTGAGCGCACCACTTGCAGTCCTCGCTGCAACGGCCGCTGCGGGCGTTCATTATCGAACACATGTCGATCGTTTTCCCCTGATAGCGCGTGCGCAACGCATGAGCCAACGCGCACAGTTCCGTTTCCGGAGTCGTTCTCAGCAATTCCAGCGCTTCGTCGTATCCCAGACGATACCCCTGTTCGATTCTCTCTTTCAGACGACCGATCATTTCCATCCCATTTTATTTGCTTGTTATCTGCAAAGGTACTACATTTGATCTGAATTTTACGTTTCCCCTTTTATGAAAAAAGTATATTTCGTCACCGGCATCGACACCGATGCCGGCAAAAGCATCGTTACCGGAGTTCTCGCGCGCGATTGGGCCGGACGGGGCCGGCGCGTCGTCACCCAAAAATTCATCCAGACCGGCTGCCCCGGACTGTCGGAAGACATCGAAACCCACCGCCGGATCATGGGAACCGGGCTGTTGCCGGAAGACCTCGACGGCACGACCTGTCCGATCGTCTTCACCTACCCGGCCTCGCCGCACCTGGCGGCTGCGATCGATTCCCGCAGGATCGATCTGTCGCTGATCGGGAAATGCACCGAAAAACTGCTTGAAAAATACGACGTCGTCCTGCTCGAAGGAGCCGGCGGGCTATTCGTTCCGTTGGAAGGGCTGTACAATACGATCGATTACGTCGCCGAGCGTCGGCTGCCGGTCATACTGGTCACCTCGCCGCGACTCGGCAGCATCAACCATACGCTGCTGAGTCTCGAAGCGTGCCGCAACCGGAATATCGAAGTCGCCAAAGTGGTCTACAACCTCTATCCACCGACCGACGCGCCGATCACGGACGGCACGCGGGATTACCTGAAAACGTACCTGCGGGAGTTTCATCCGCAGGCCCGGTGGCTGGAGGTAAACGACCGGTACGAAGTATCGGAAGGAAGCCTTTGAACTGCGGTTCGTCCCGCGCACGAACAATACGAAAGGCTCCGGTTGCTGACCGGAGCCTTTTATTTACTGTCACAAACGGAAACCGCCTAAAGCAAATGCATCGAAACGGTCAAGCCGGCCACCACGATCGAAACCATACTCATCAGTTTGATCAGGATGTTCAGCGACGGGCCGGACGTATCCTTGAACGGATCGCCCACCGTATCGCCCACGACCGTAGCTTTATGGTTGTCGGAACCCTTGCCGCCGAAATTACCTTCCTCGATAAATTTCTTGGCATTGTCCCAAGCCCCGCCCGAATTGGCCATGAACACGGCCAGCACGAATCCGGCGCTCAGGCTGCCGATCAGCAGCCCCATCACCCCGGCCACGCCGAAAATGAAGCCGACCAGAATCGGAACGACGATCGCTATAATCGACGGGAACAGCATTTCGCGCTGGGCCCCTTTGGTCGAAATAGCGACGCAACGCGCATAATCCGGAGTCGCCTTGCCTTCGAGAATACCTTTGATTTCCCGGAACTGGCGGCGCACCTCCTCGACCATACTCTGCGCGGCGCGGCCGACGGCGTTCATCGTAAGTCCGCAGAACAGGAACGCCATCATCGCGCCGATAAAGGCGCCGACCAGCACGTTCGGATTCATCAGAGTCACCTGAAAATAGTCCATCATATCCAGGATATTGGCGTCGGCAATGGCTTTGGTCGTACCGTCGGCCAGTTGCAGGGTCGTCTCCCCGATGTGCTGCATCCCGATCTTGACCTCTTCGATATAGGAAGCCAGCAGCGCCAACGCCGTCAGCGCGGCCGAACCGATCGCGAACCCTTTACCGGTGGCGGCCGTCGTATTACCGAGCGCATCCAGCGCATCGGTGCGTTTGCGCACATCCGGATCGAGTCCGCTCATTTCGGCGTTACCGCCCGCATTGTCGGCGATCGGGCCGTAAGCGTCGGTCGCCAGCGTAATCCCGAGCGTAGAGAGCATCCCCACCGCCGCGATACCGATCCCATAAAGCCCTTTGCTGATGTTCTCGGCCGAAATCATGTGCTGCACGTCGAAATTGATCGCGCACAGGAAGGCGAGGATGATCGCTACCGCAATCGTGATTACCGGGATCGCCGTCGAGATCATACCCATTCCGATTCCGGAAATGATTACCGTCGCTGGTCCCGTTTCAGAGCTTTTGGCTATCTTCTGAGTCGGTTTATAAGAGTGGGAAGTATAATATTCGGTAGACTGCCCGATGATGATACCGGCCAGCAGGCCGACGATCACCGAAAACGAAATCCCGAGCCAGTTGTCGATCTGTAACACGTACAGTATCCCGAACGTACAGATAGCGATCAGCACCGAGCTGACGTTGACGCCGATGCCCAGCGCGCCGAGCAACTGTTTCATCGTAGCCCCCTCTTTCGTCCGCACGAGGAAAATACCGATCACCGACAACAGGATGCCCACCGCCGCGATCAACATCGGAGCCAGCACGGCCTGCATCTGCATACCGCTGCTCGCGAAGGCGGCTGCGCCCAGTGCGGCCGTCGCGAGAATCGAGCCGCAGTAACTTTCGTACAGGTCGGCGCCCATACCGGCCACGTCGCCCACGTTATCGCCTACGTTGTCGGCGATCGTAGCGGGGTTGCGCGGATCGTCTTCCGGAATCCCGGCTTCCACCTTACCGACCAGGTCGGCGCCCACGTCGGCCGCTTTGGTATAAATACCTCCTCCCACGCGGGCGAACAGCGCTTGCGTCGAAGCCCCCATCCCGAACGTCAGCATGGTCGTCGTGATAATCATCAGCTTTTGCGTCCCGGTGGCGTCGATGAAATGATTCAGGATCAGGTACCACACCGAAATATCCAACAGACCGAGTCCTACGACGACCAGTCCCATCACGGCTCCGCTGCGGAAAGCGACTTTCAGCCCCTTATTCAGCGATTGGCTGGCGGCATGGGCCGTACGCGCCGAAGCGAACGTCGCCGTACGCATCCCGATAAAACCCGCCAGCCCGGAAAACAAGCCGCCGGTCAGGAACGCGAACGGCACCCACGGATTCTGCACACCGAGGCCATAGGCAAGAAACGCAAAGAACAACACGAGGATCAGAAATACGATCGCAACCACCCGGTACTGTTGCCGGAGGTAGGCCATCGCCCCTTTACGGACGTGCGCGGCGATCTCTTTCATACGGGGAGTGCCTTCGCTCTCTTTCATCATCGAGCGGAAAAAGTGCCATGCGAAGCCCAACGCTATCAGCGAGGCGACCGGCACGAGCCAGAAAATAAGTGGTGTGTTACTCATAACGGTTAATAGTATTAGATTATCTGAATTTTTATGAAAATTTCCGATACTCTTCAGTCCGCCGTTTTTCAGACCCGTTACGCACCAAACCGTTTCGTCGAACGAACAAAATTGCTCAAAGTTAATAAATTATTTTAAGATAAACTATCTTTGCAGCGGATATTCAATCGAAAATATGCGTAAAATTTCAAATCAGGAATTGGGGCGTCCTTCGGCCGAAGCGTTCGCTGCGATGGAAAAATGTCCCGTCACGGTCGTGCTGGACGACGTGCGTAGCGGCAATAACACAGGCTCTTTTTTCCGCACCGGCGACGCTTTCGCCATCGAACGGCTCTGCCTGTGCGGGATCACCGGCACCCCGCCCGACCGGGAGATCCACAAGACCGCGCTGGGAGCCGAAACGACCGTAGAGTGGACGTATTTCCGGGATGCCGCGGATGCGGTGAACGAACTGAAAGCGCAGGGGTATACGATCCTGGCCGTCGAACAGGTCGAAGGCGCCGTCATGTTGGACGACTGGCGTTACAAGCCCGAAAAGCGCTATGCGTTGGTTTTCGGCAACGAAGTGAACGGGGTACGGCAGCAGGTAGTCGACTTGTGCGACGGAGCCATCGAGATCCCGCAGCGGGGAACCAAACATTCGCTGAACGTCTCGGTATCGGGCGGCGTGGTGCTGTGGGAAGTTTTCCGGCAATGGAGGGCATCGAAAGCGGCACAGTAACCGGCGGCGACACGGAAACGAAGTCCGTTCGAAAAAACGAAAAATCGTTGCCCGTTGCAAATTATAATTTTACATTTGCCCTGTCTAAACTGTGAAAATTATGTCGACAGATAATAAAACGCGGGTCGTGACCACCTACCGCCTGCAGGAGATGAAAAGCCGCGGGGAAAAAATAGCCATGTTGACCGCCTACGATTATTCGATGGCGCGGATCGTGGACAGCGCCGGCGTGGACGTGGTGCTGGTCGGCGATTCGGCCGCCAACGTAATGGCCGGTTACGAAACCACCGTGCCGATGTCGCTCGAACACATGATCTATCACGCCCGTAGCGTAACCCGGGCCGTCAAACGAGCGCTGGTCGTGGTGGACATGCCGTTCGGAACCTATCAGGGCAATTCGAAGGAAGCCCTCGCCTCGGCCGTTCGGATCATGAAGGAGTCCGAAGCCGACGCCATCAAACTGGAAGGGGGCGAAGAGATCCTTGAGTCGGTACAGCGCATCCTTTGCGCCGGAATTCCGGTCATGGGACACCTGGGACTTACCCCGCAGTCGATCCATAAATACGGCACCTACAGCGTCCGGGCCAAAGAGGAAGCCGAAGCCCGAAAGCTGATCCGCGACGCGCACCTGCTCGAAGCGGTCGGCTGCTTCGGAATCGTCCTCGAAAAAATCCCTGCGACGCTCGGCGCGCAGGTCGCCTCGGAACTGAAAATCCCGCTGATCGGCATCGGGGCCGGAAACGGCGTCGACGGACAAGTGCTGGTGATTCACGACATGCTGGGGATCAACAACGAATTTTCGCCGCGTTTCCTCCGCCGCTACGCCGACCTGTATTCGGTTATGACGGACGGGGTGAGCCGTTACGTGTCGGACGTCAAAAGCGGCGATTTCCCGAACGAAAAGGAGCAGTACTGATCGTTCCATCCATTCCCGCCGCATAGATCAAACGGCGCGTTTTTATGCAAAGCCACGATCGAAACGATCGTGGCTTTATCGTTGCGTCCCCCTCACAAGACATCAAGACATTTTCTATCATTTTTGTAACTTTTACGAGCGTACTCCGTTATAATAAATAAATTTGACAGTGTAACTTACACATTCATACAGACAAAAGCCCGAAGTCCGTATCGACAAAACCTCGGAAAGACAGCGAATGCCGGATTCGCTTTCCGACGTGAAACCAGATGATGAAAAAAACTGCCAGACAAAAAACGCTGCCGTTTATTATTTTGCCGCTCGTAGCACTCCTTGCCACGAGGTGCGCCAAAGACGACTGTCCGTCCGACAAAAAACCGGGCAAAACCGAAATCTTCATTCGCGCCGCTCAGGAAACGGCCTCTTTCGCACCCCCGGAACAGGAAAGTCATTCGAAAACGATCATCGGCGGCGACAATCTCGATAAAGTATACTGGTCGGAACTGGATGCGATCCGGGTCTACTGGCGGCCGGCGGGAAGCGACGAAGCGCTGAACGGACAGACGTTCGAATGTTTCCGTCCCTACCCGTGGGGAGCGTTGTTTTCCACGCAGATGTCCGACCTCGAAGCCGGCGACTATACCTATTACGCCGCCTATCCCGCGCCGGAATCCGTGGACGGCACCCGGGCGACCTATACGCTGCCCGCCGTGCAGGACGGAACCTACGACATGCGCGATTACGACATCAAAGATCAAACCTCGCACGGCGCTTATAAAGGAAACTGCGATTTCATGCTGGCCCGTCCGGTAACCGCAGCGGCGCTGACGGCCGGGAGCGAAACCCTGGCGATGCACTTCATTCACCAGTGCCACGTCATGCGAGTACAGGTTCCGGTCGGCCGCAACCAATGGGGCGAACGGGTGAGCCGGCTGAGAGTCGAATTTCCCGCAGCCGTAGTGGGAAGAATGACGATGGATCTGGCCGACCCGACCGCTGCGCCGCAGCTGACCGAAGGCGGCAACACGGTCATCGCCGAACTGAAAAATCCGCTGACCGAATCGACCGAGGATAATCCGGACGGAAATTACGTATGGCTATTCCTGTGTCCGGGCAACATCAGCGGCGACGTCCGTTTCACGGCTTACGACGAGAACGGTTACCAGTCGGGAAGCCTCAGCGTGCCGATCGACAGAACGCTGGAAGCCGGACGGATCACGCCGGTCACGCTGACGGTTCCGGACGAACTGCCGGTCACGTGGCTCGACTTCTCGATCACGGGCAACAACCTCGGCGAAGAACCGAATTCTTTCACCGTAACGGCCCCGGACGGGGCGACGTTCCGCAACGGAACGAACAAACAGTCGTTCACGGTCAATGCGGAGAATAAATACATGCTCGGCTTCTACAACGAAGTGGACGGCCGGGCCAACGGCGACCTGATCCGCAACGGCGGTTTATCTTTTTCATACGATTCGGAACATGCCATCGTAACTTCACACAAGGCCGTCGATTTCACAGCGGAAGCCCACACTGAAATCAGCCTGACCGTACCGTATCTGTTTTATGAAGACTTCGGCGGAGCGGGCGGAAGCGACAGGAACAACAACACGGAAGACTTGGGAAAATACAACCTTACGGGCTGGTCGGCTTCCCGGTTCGGAATCCAGGCCAACACCTCGGCCATGATATTCGGTTACCTGGGATCATCCATTGTGACGGATCCCGACAAAGGAGACAATCACCGGGGGCGGATCGACACTCCCCACCTGACCGGTCTCAAGGAAGGCGCGAATGTCTCTTTGCTCGTTTCATACGACGTGGGAGGAACGAAAAAAAACGGAAACACAATACTGAATAAAACAACCGTCATGTATTCCAAATACGACTTCGGCACCGACACCAAGACGGGAACGATCAAAGGGGACGGCAATGCGATCGAGAACATATTTCTGACCGAAGAACCCGGTACGAACGGCAGTTATACGAATCTGCCTGTTCACAGGAACATCACCGTAACCGGATGCACCAACAAACACCGCCTATCGTGGAGAGCTTCATTTCGGGTAGACGGGCAAGGCTTATCCACGATAACAGCAGGCGATACCTACGTTTACATAGACAATATACGGGTTTCCATAAAATAACAGAACCAAACCAGCTAGGATAATGAAAAAAAGCAAACTTTTAACGATCCTGACCATAACGGCAATATGGGCCTCCGGCTGTTCGAAAGACGTCGGGTCCGGTCCGCAGGCGACAGGAAACGGCTCGGTCGGTTTCTACTGCACGATTTCACCGGCGGTAGACATCGCGGAAACCAGCAAAGCAGATACCCGGACGCTACCCGCCGAATATATCCCGGGTACGGAAAACTTGCGGCTGGAAATTTCGAGCGGCATCGGCACCGTCGCTTCGTACGACGTAATGTCCGACTACGACCAGCCGTTGCTACAGGCGGGCGACTATCAGGCCGATTTTTCTTACGGAAATCCGGATACCGAAGGAGAAAACGCCGGTTGCTTCAAGGGAACCAAACAATTTACCGTCGTGGCGCGCAAGACCACGACCGAGCAGGTTTCGCTGTCGCTGGTCAACTCGGTCTATTCGCTGAGCTGTTCCGAATGGTTCAGGCAATATTATACCGATTACGACCTGACCGTCCGCACCGAATCGGGCTTCCGGTCGGGCTTTTCCGGATCGACCGCAAAACCGCTTACCGGCACGCTCCCCGTTTTCGTGAAAGCGGCCACCAAACTCTTCCTGAGCGGTTCGGCGACGAAAACCAACGGCGTGAAAGTAGAATTCCCCGAAACGGAAATCGGCACGACCGCGGCCCGGACATGGCATACGATCCTGCTCGACGCAGGGGCGGTGGGACAGGCGAGCATCACCGTTTCGCTCGACGACTCCCCGATCGAAATCAAAGAGGTGGACGTGGAACTGAACCCCGACGCCTGACCGAAAACGAAACAATAAAAAACTGACACGATATGAAAACCTTTACCTTAGTAACGCTGACGGCAATGACGCTGATGCTGTCCGGCTGCAAGGACGAATCGGTCGATTTCGGCGGCAACGGCGACGGAGGCGACCCGCAGACGGAAACGGGCTATCTGGTCATGTCCGCGATGAGCGTTACGGTGGCGGACGATGCCGAAGTAATCCCCTACTCCAACGGCACGAAAGCGGCGATGACCCGTGCAGCGGGTTCCGTTTCGGAAGCCCCCGACAACTACAAGGTGAGCATCCGCAACGCCAAAACCGGCGAACAGACGAACCACGTCTATGCAGACCTCAAAAAAGCGGAAAACCAGCGTATGCCGCTGACACCGGGCTCCTACACAGTCTCCGCCGAATCGCCGGATTACGCCGACTACATGGCCGGCACGACCTATGCCGACTGGGAAAAACCGGTTTACGCCGGTTCGGTGACCAAAAGCGTGATCAAAAACAACGAAACGACGGTCGACGATCTGGTCTGCACGCTGGCGAACATCCGCACGACGGTAACTCTCACGCAGGATCTCCAGAAGTTGTTCATGTCCGACGCCGATGCAGAAGCCGCGGGTAAAGAGAAGCTGGCGGTCACGTTGTCGATCGGCGACAACGCGCTGGTTTTCGACCGCGAGGCGGCCAACGCCGGCAAAGCGGGCTATTTCAAGGCGGTCGAAACGGCGAATACGCTGAAAATCCTGTTATCCGGCCAATATAACAAAGCGCCCGGCGACGCGACGCCCGAATACGTGACGGTCAACTGGTCGAAAGAGATCACCAACTGCAAGGCCGGACAATGGCGCAAAATCACCATCAACGTACTGAACGCCAACGAAGGGAACGTGCAATTCCAGATCACCGTCGAAAACTGGGTGTACGACCAGAAGATCGACGTCGACGTGATGCGACTGTACGCCTTCGCCGAGGAGACGATCCCGGACGAAGATATCTCCGACGAAGGATCGCCGGTTGTGACGCTCGACGGCAAGGACATCGCGCAGGGGTACACCATTTCCGGGTCGATGTACGACGAGCTGCTCGGCAAATGGACGGAAAACCTGAAAGCCGTCGTTACGCCGGAAGACGGCGCGACCGTCAAATCGGTCAACCTCGTCTTCGAGTCGGACAACGCCGACTTCCTGGCCGCCGTCGATGCCGCAGGATACAAGAACCGCACCGTACCCCTGTGGCCCGAGAACGAAGCGAACGCGCCGTATGTCGTGATGAAAGAGGCCTCTACCTCCGTACTGACGGCCACCGTGAAAGACGCCGGCATGTCGGGCTTCTATCAATACGAAGGAACGCATACCGCAAAATTCGTGACCGTCGATTCGAAGGGCCGCACTTCCTACACGAAACTGAATATCCGCGTGACCGAAAGCGGTTCCACCGAATCGGGACCGGGCATCGTATGGACAAACAAAAGCGGTTCGAAGACCTACGACTTCGACACCCGTTACAACCACATCGGCATGGAGATCCTGATCGGAGTGACCTCGCAAACCGGATTTACCGGATTCACGGTGGACATCATCAGCGAAAACGTACTTCCGGCCAGCGAACTGGAAAGCGTAGGCCTGGCTTCGCATCTCGACCTGATCAATCCGGGAGAATTCCAGTCCAAACTGGAAGGATTCGGATTCCCGACCGGAGCGGCCGTGTCCGGACAGAAAACGTTATCGTTCGACATCTCCGGATTTATGGATCTGCTGTCGCTGCTGAACAAGGAAGGCAACTGCGACTTCCGTCTGACGGTCACCGATGCGTCGGGCACCAATACGAAGACTATCCGACTGTATGTAACGAAAAATTAACCGGACAACGATACGAAGATGAAAAAACATATCAATCCCGTCATCGCGTTGATTTCCTGCCTGGCGCTGGCGCTGGCATCGTGCGGTAAAAGCGATGCCGACGGCAGCCTGCCGACAAACGGACAGGGAATGCTGCAACTGAGTTTCGATATTCCCGGATACGGGGGACAATCCAAAGCCGCCGAATACGACGCACTGGCCATCAGCACGCTGCGGCTGTACAAAGTCGAACCGGACGGCCAGGGTGGCGCGACCGAAAGTCTGATCCGCAAATACAAACCCGCCACCGACGTGCCCGCCAACCTTTACCTGGCCGCCGGGAAATACAAGGTAACCGTCGAAGCGGGCGACAACAGCGAAGCCTCCTTCACGCACAAGAGTTACGCCGGAGCGTCCGAGTTCGACCTGGCGGCGCACGAGACGAAGATCGTCCCGGTGGTATGCAAGATAACGAACATCGTGGTACGTGCCGTATTCGATGCGACCATCACGCAGAAATTCGACAAAAGCCGCCGGCTTTACGTCTGCGCATCCGACGAATTTTCGCGGACGGACGCTGAAAACAACCTGGTTCCGACGCTGGAATATACGGAGGACACGGTAGGCTATTTCCTGTTGCCCGAAGGGACGCAGAACCTGAGCTGGGGATTTTTCGGCGAAAGTTCCGACCCGGAGATCGACAAGAACGGCACGAAAACCGGAAAAATCCAACTGCCGCAGCAAGGTATGCAGTACACGCTGACGCTCAAATATTCGAAAACCCCGGACGGTTACCTGACCGTGAACGTCAAAGTGCGGGAGTATGAGAGCGCGCACGACGACAGCTTCACGTTCAGCCCGCAACCGACGCTGACCGGGGACGGATTCCCGATCGGAAACGTTACGGGATACTATCTCGACCCGGTGAAGTTCAAAATCGCTTCGATCAACCCGCTCTCGTCGCTGAAAATGACGGCCGGGGGGCAGCAGTACGACGTCGTGGCCGGGGGCGCAGCAGTAGACGGAATCGCAGCGGAGGGAATCGCCTTCAAAAAAATCGACGAATACAACAGTTCGCTGTCGCTCGACGGCACTTTCTTCGCGAAACTGACCAGCGGCGTCAATGAACTGAGTTTCCTGATGACCGATACGGACAACAGCGAAGGCAAAGCCACGGCGCGCGTCGCGGTAGCCGGTGCGACGGGAGCTTCGTCGACCGACTTGTGGTTCGGCACGGCGAACCTGAACGCCATCGTCACCAACCCCTCGGGCACGGATATCAAGATACGTTACCGGATCGCCGGCACCGACGCCTGGACGGAACTGAACGCATCGAAAGGCGCGGACGGGTACACTTATACGGCCCAAGCGACCGATTTCAAAGCCGGCCGCACTTACGAATGCCAGTTGCTCGAAAACGGAGCCGAGAACGGAGCCGTGCGGAGCGTCAACACCGAAGCCGGCATCCAACTGCCGAACGCAGGATTCGAGGAGTGGCAGAAGTCCGGCAAGGCGTGGTATCCCTATGCCAGCGGCGGAACCGAATTCTGGGGTACGGGCAACCCGGGCGCCACTTCGCTCGGCGACAAATTCAATCTCACTACCGGCGAAGCCGACCCCCGACCGGGATCTTCCGGAACGACTTGCGCCAAACTGCAAACGCAATTCCCGAACATGGCGGGCATCGGTAAACTGGCCGCCGGGAATATTTTCGTCGGCTCTTTCGGCGCAGTGTCGGGCATGGGCGGAACCGTCAACATGGGACGTCCTTTTACGTTCAACGCAAAGCCGACCGGACTCAGAGTATGGTACAAATGCAACGTCGGCAGCGGCGACAAGGGGCGGATCTTCGTCTGCCTGATCCGGATGACCAAAGCCGGAGCCACCTGCCACGTGGTGAACACGAACGATGCCGACGAAACGGCCTTCTCGCCCTCGGACGAATTCCTCTATACCAAAAAGTCGGACGCTTCGACGCTGGAAGGCCACATCCTCGGTTACGGCGACCTGATGATCGAATCGTCGGTAGCGCAGTGGACCGAAGTGACCATCCCGATCAACTACCGCGAACAGTACAATTCCGAAAAACCAAACGTCCTGATGGTAACGGCGTCGGCCAGTTACCGGGGCGACTATTTCGAGGGAAGCACCGACAGTAACCTGTTTCTGGACGATGTCGAATTTATCTATTAAATCATAGCATGAAAGGCGGAATTTTCACCCTGATCCTGCTATGTCTGTCCTGCCCGGGGCGGATGCTGGCGCAAGAGTCGCCGGCATCCGCTCCGGCGGCGTATGAGACCGCGGATAGGATTTCCGGGCAGCCGTTGAAAAAAGAACGCGGGCTCATCAGCCTATCCAACACGTTCGTTCCCAAAGGCCAGTGGGTCGCCGGAATGACCGCTTCCTTTTCGACGCACTCGAACAAAGACTACACGTTCGTCGTGATCGAAGGAATCAACTCGGAAGGGCATACCGTGAAGATCGCCCCGGTACTGGCCTACGCCGTAGCGAACAATATGGCCCTCGGCGCCCGGTTCACCTACTCGCGCACCTACTTGCGGATCGACAGCGGCAGCATCCAGCTCGGCGACGACGACACCGGCATCGACCTGAAAGCAGATTCGTACTACTCGCTGAAGCATGTCTACGAAGGGGCGCTGATTTGGCGGCAGTATATCCCGCTGGGCAACAACAAGCGTTTCGCACTGTTCAACGAGATGCAGTTCGCCATCGGCGGCTCGCAGGCCAAGTTCGCATCCGGTTCTCCGGTAAAGGGAACTTACGAAACGGGGTTGTTGCTGTCGCTGGGTATTTCGCCCGGGCTGGTCGCATTCGCCACCAACAACATGGCCTTCGAGGTCAACGTGGGCGTCATGGGGATCAGTTACAGCAGCATCAAGCAGGTGCACAACCAGGTAACCGTCGGTAAACGGTCGAGCAGCATGATGAATTTCAAGGTCAATATTTTCTCCATCGGCCTCGGGGTGGCGTTCTATCTTTAATTCGGCAGACACGATGAAAAAACGAATCCTTTTTCTCAGCATACTGGCCGGACTCGGCGCCGTTTGGTCGCCCGCGGCAGCGGCTTCCCCCGAAACGCCCGCAGCCGAAAACGATACGGTCGCCTTGTCCCCCGTCCCGCAGGCCGGGTTGCAGCCCGCAGAATCCGCAACGGCCCAAACCAAACCGTTTTTACCCACCCGTCGTCGCATCGACCGGGAGATCAACAAGATCAAGTTCGTCTACAAAGGCGAGATGGCGGCCGGTATCACCGTTTCGTACGGCACCCTGTCGAGCGACGATACCGACTACATGCTGATCCTCGACGGGATCAACCTCAGCGGCAGCATCTTTACGGTCAACCCGTCGTTCGGCTACTTCATCAAAGACAACCTGAGCGTCGGCGCCCGTTTCGGCTATACGCAGATGGAAGGCAATCTGGGAAGCGCCACGCTCGACCTGGGCGAAGTCAACGACGTGAACATGTCTTTCGCAAACGTCAGCCTCAAGAGCCACTCCGCTTCCTACGGGGCGTTCCTACGTTCGTACGCCGGGATCGATGCCAAAGGCCATTTCGGGTTCTTCGCCGAACTGGAGTTCGCGGTCAAGACCGGTTCGACGAGCCTGGCCTACGAATCCGACGGAAAGATGAAATACACCAACAGCGACAACCTGCAGTTCCGCTTTTCGTTCAATCCCGGCGTGGCCGTCTATATTTTTCCCAACGTGTGCGGCACGCTCTCGTTCGGACTCGGAGGAATCCAGTTCAACAAAGTGACGCAGAAAGACCCCGAAGGAAACGTCGTCGGAACCCGCCACGCCTCGAAAATGCTTTTCCGCCTGAACTTGGCCAACATCCGGATCGGGCTGAACATACACCTGTAAACGATACCATGATGAACATTCGACGCTACTGTATCCTGTTACTGACGCTGACGCTGGGGGCCTGTATCCGCAACGACATCCCGTATCCGGTCGTATCCATCGACATCCTGTCGGTACAGGGCGAGGGCTTCACCTGCGAAAGTTCCGACATCGACACCAAAAACCGGATCGTCACCCTACACCTGGACGAGACGACCGACATCAGCCGGGTTCCGATCAGCGAAATAACGATTACCGAGGGAGGACGTTCGTCGATTCCGCTGTCGGGCGAATTCGACCTGCGGGCCGACCTGTCCGTCGTTCTGTCGCTCTACCAGGACTACGACTGGACACTGCGGGCCGACCAACCGATCGAACGCTTTTTCACGGTCGAGTCGCAGATCGGCGCCGCCGAATTCGACCCCGACAAACGAATCGCCCGCGCGTACGTCCCTACCGGAACCGACATGCAGCACATCCGGATCACCCGACTCAAACTCGGCCCGAAAGACATCACGACCATGACCCCCGCGGCCGAAGAACTGACTTCGTTCGAAACGTTCCGGTCGGTAGAAATCAAATACCACGACTTCACCGAACAATGGATGTTGTACGTCGTTCCGACCGAAGTGACCGTGCAGTTCACGCAGACCGACGCCTGGTCGCGGATCATCTGGCTCTATGCCGAAGGACGCAGCGGCGCGGCGCTCGGATTCCGTTACCGCAAACAAGGCGACGCTCAGTGGATCGAAGTGCCCTCCGACAAGATCCAGGTGTCGGGCGGGGCGTTCCATACCCGCATCGCCGGGCTGGAACCCGAAACGGCCTACGAAGTGGTGGCCGTTTCGGACGACGACCTCTCGCCGGTAACGACGCTGACGACCGATCCCGAAGCCGTACTGACCGGCGGAGGGTTCGAAGAATGGTGCACGGAAAAAGACATCGTCTACCCGGGTCCGACCAGGGACGGGGCCTACTGGGGCACGGGCAATACGGGCGCCGCCATTGCCGGCACGACGCTGACCGACAAAGTCGCCGAAACGCGGCCGGGCAGCCCGGGGCAATACGCCGCCCGGCTCGAATCGAAACTCGTCGGCATCGCCGGAGTAGGCAAGCTGGCCGCCGGCAACCTGTTCGTAGGCAAGTATATAGGCACCAGGGGCACGAACGGCATCGTCGGCTTCGGCCGCCCGTTCACGCTGCGGCCCACCGCACTGCACGGATGGGTAAAATATACCTGCGGAAACATTACCGACGTCGGCACGACCCAGCCCCCGGGAACGACCATCGCCAAAGGCGATCCCGACAACGGAATCATTTATTTCGCGCTGGGCACGTGGACTCCCCAGGAATACGGCGTCTGCGAGAAAGAAGACGGCGATCCGCTGGTCGGCACCGACGAGATACCGATCTGCATCGACACGCGGGACAAAAACACCTTCTTCAACCCGAACAGCCCGGCGGTAGTCGCTTACGGAGAACTGGTATTCTCGCAATCCACCGAAGGCTGGCAGGAGTTCACGATCAAACTGGAATACAACGCGACGAACATCGTTCCGACCCACCTCGTACTGGTATGCTCGGCCTCAAGATACGGGGACTACTTCACCGGTAGCCGCGACAGTAAAATGTGGGTCGACGATTTCGAACTGATTTACGACGAATAACGGACGGCGGGCAGTTGCGTCCGGCGAAAAATGCCGGGAAAATAAGGCTTACGGAATATTCCGTAAGCCTTATTTTATAATCCGTCCGCCATTATCGCAATTTCTACATAAAACTATTTGGTAAAACCGAATTATATAAATAACTTTATAAAACGAAAGCATCATTAAAAAACCGCGCCGGCATGACAAAGCGACTTTTTTTCAAAAGTATTTTATTGATCGCCATATCGTGGACGACGACGACGCTTTGCGCGAAAGGGGAAAAATCTTCGGCCGCGGACAGTCTGCCGTGCCTGACGGCACGGATCGACTCCTTCTTCGAAAGGCAGCGGTCGGCGCACATGGAAAAACTGTGGCTGCACCTCGACAAGCCCTATTATGCCGCAGGCGACGAAATGTGGTTCAAAGCGTACCTCGTCGACGCCGTGAACCACTGTAGCGACACCTTGTCGAACTTTATCTACGTCGACCTGATCGGCCGGAAAGGAGAAATCGTATTTTCAAAAAAAGTCAAACGCGACCGGTACGGATTTACCAATAATTTCATAATTCCGGCAACATTTCCGACAGGAGACTATACTCTTAGAGCATACACCGGATGGATGCTGAATTTCGATCCGGCATTTTTCTTTCAAAAAAACATCCCGATCGGAAACCCGATTGCAGACCAGATCGACGCGGAAATCAGCTATACCGATCTGAGCGCAGCAAAAAAACAGGCCGTCGTACGATTCCGTGACGAAAACGACAGGCCGTATTCCGACATAAACATCCAGTTCAAAATCTTCGATAGGAACGGGAAGCGTCTCTCTTCGGGACAGCAAAGAAGTTCCGCCACAGGCTCCATTTTCGCCGAACTGCCCGTAATCTCGGCCTGCGAGGGCGGCCGTATAGATCTGGAGATTGACAACGACCGGATGTATTACAAACGCACGTTTTTCTTTCCAGGCAGTTTTTCCCCTTTCGGCATACAGTTTTTTCCCGAAGGCGGGGATCTCATCGCAGGACAACCGCAACGGATTGCTTTTAAGGGAGAAAGTTCGGACGGCTCTCCGATATCGTTCAGCGGAACCGTATTCGGCAGCAACGGCGACACCGTTGCAAGAATCGTAAGCGAGCACGACGGAATGGGCGTATTCACGATGTCGCCCCAAAGCGGACAAGACTACCGGGCCGAAGTGACCGCTTCGGACGGAAGAAAATTGCGGACGCAATTACCCACCGTAAAAGAGGATGGATATGCCATCGTCGTCTCCCAGTCCCCTCGGGAAATACGATACAAGATCGCCGCCGCTCCCGGATCGACATGCGATTCGATGACTCTCGTGACTCACGTACGCGGAATCTGCACGGCAATCGTATCCGTCGATTCCGGGAATCTCATCGGAGGATGGCCGACCGATTCTCTTCCAGAAGGAATCCTGCACCTGATTCTGCTCGACGCCCGGGGAAAGCCCCGCAGCGAACGACTCGTTTTCGTCTCTCATCCCCACCAGAGGGAAGTATGGTCGATCGCTCCTGATAAACCGAAATACGGACGCAGGGAACAGGTTCACGTCCGGATCGCGCTTACCGATGCCAACGCGATTCCGCTCGAAGCAGACTGTTCCGTCAGCGTCACCGACAGCAATTCCGTAAAACCGGACTCCCTTTCCGACAACATCCGGTCGAACCTGCTACTGAGTTCCGACCTCAAAGGACACGTCGAGAACCCGGGATATTACTTCTTAAACGACGCTCCGGATACCCGACGCCGGCTGGATATGGTCATGATGACCAACGGATGGAGAAGATTCGACCTGAACAAAATCAACGACACCGCCCGGTTCCGGCCGACGCAACCCGTAGAGCGGGACTTGTTCATCAGCGGGCACGTCAAATGGATCGTAGGGATGAAAGCCAAAAACGCCCCGGTCATAGCCGTATCGTCGGGAAAAAACGGTATCATTTCACAATCCGTAAAAACGGACAAAAAAGGCGATTTCCGTATCGGAGGGCTCGAATTCCACGACACGGCAAAATTTTTCGTCTATTCGCAAACGGCAAAAGGAAAACCCATGCAGGGAATAGAAATCGACAGCTACTATTCTCGGCCCGGATTCGAAAGGATGCATCCGTTTACGGAACGCACTTCCGAACAAAAAAAGGAACAGGAAATCTACCTGGAAAATGCGAAAGAAAAATACTATATCGAAGGCGGCAAGAAAATCTATTACCTCAAAGGAGCCGTCGTGCGGGGAATCGACAAAAGACGCCCCAGAATATCGGTACAGGGTACCCTGTACGACTCTGCGAGATTATCCATGTTCAAACCCATCCCGTTGCCGCATTTCATGGCCAGAACCTTTCAGATGAATACGCGAACAGGGATGAGAAGCCCGACCTTTTATTCGCAATACAACGGATTTACGACCCGGGATGCCTCTTATGTAAAAATCGACCATAACGGGCAGGCTCTGGTCGTAGAGGCGGTACTCAAACCAGAAGCGGAATTACAGCGAAGGGCGCGGGCCGTCGGAGCGGAAATCTGTAAAATGGCCGGTTATGCCGAAAGCGTACAATTCTATTGCCCGATTTACAGCCTGCCTCAAATGCGGGAGAGCGAAAAACCGGACGTCCGGACAACCGTTTATTGGAATCCCACCCTGAAAATCGGCTCCGACGGCACGGGCGATATCTATTTTTATACGGACGACAACGACTCGCCCCGGTACGACATCGCGATCGAAGGCGTCACCCGGGACGGAAAACCCTGTAAGTATTGGGGCCGCCTGCAATGACCTTACACCCGAAACGAAGCGGAAACCGAAAAAACGAATTCAGTTTCCGCTTCCTGATCCCGGATAGCGGCGGTGCCTCGAATACGGAACCGGATTTTTGTACCGCACCCGCGCAACGACCGTCAGCAACACAAAAACAACGACAACCGCCACCGTGACGGTCAGCGCAGAGCCGAAAGCGAATGCCCCCGCATAGCTGTGCATGCCACCGAGAAAATAATTCACCCCGAAGTAAGTCATCAGCACCGCCCCGAACGCCCACAGACAGTAAGCGTGAAAAAACAGCGGATCACGAAACCGGACAATGCTCCGTCCATGCAACGGCAAGGCATACAGCATCAGCGTAACGAGCGCCCACACCTCTTTCGGATCCCAACCCCAGTAACGGCCCCACGACGCATTCGCCCATACGGCTCCGATAAAAATACCGGCGACCAGCAGGAAAACGGCCGGATAAAGCAACAACCGTCCGGTCAGTTGCAACCTGCACAGCAGAACCGTTCGTTTCGCCGCAGCATCCGAACGGACGACGGACGCAAAGATCAGCGCGGCCGTCCCGTTCAACATAATCAATCCGAACAGCGCATAGGACGCCATGATCAGCGACACGTGCAGGCTGAGCCAAGGCGAACGGAGCACCGGCACGAGCGGCGTGATCTGCGGGTTGGTCATCCCGAGCCATGCCACCAGCAGCGCAAATCCCGACAACAACAACCCCGAAGCCGTCACGATCGGGAAACGCCGCCGGAGTCCGAGCGCAATCAGCAGTACGCACCAGGCGACGAACAGCATCGTCTCGTATCCGTTGCTCAGCGGCAGGTGTCCGGCCGTATAGCCCCGCAGCGCGAGCGTTGCGGTCAGCGCCACTGCCGACAGAATCAGCGGAACGAGAAATATCTTTTCGACCCATCGTCGCCGCCTTCCGGCAGCAAGGCTCCACACGAAACGAACGAACGCCAGCAGGCCGAAACAAAGGTTGATTCTGCAAAGCAGCGAAACCGGATCGAACCGGTTATACCACAACTCGGCGCGAAGCCGCGCGTCCGGCAGAAACCGTTCGCCGCCCCGTTCCCGCTGAAAAGCGTCCGTTTTGTCGATCAATTTCCGGATGTCGGCATCACGACCGCTTTGCACGGCCTCGTACAACAACGGGAAAATTCCTTTGATAAAAACCGAATCGCCCCGCGGCAAACCGCGGACGGAATCGGTCGGCGCGAACCAACGCACACCGTCTCCGACGACGACGGGGAACAACTTCAGCATCCGGCCGGACTGGAGCATCGCTATCAATTGCACCTTTTCGTCCGCTTCGACAAACGCTTTCAGCGCAGAATCGTTCCGATCGGCCGGAAGACGGAGCATTCCGGCCAGCCGGTAATCTCTTCCTGTGCCGAAAAAATCGACCAGAGCAGCCGTTTTTCCCGACCCGATCGACCTGCGCACAGTGTCTTGCCCGACCCGGATCATCCGCTCGAACTGCCACTGTTCCGGATAAAAAATCCAGCCGGCGAGCACCTGTTCGGCCGAGAATCCCCGATAAGACGGTTTTCCGTAGATTTTCAGCGTAAAATCGCGGGCGAACGTCTGTACCGGCGCGATCCGCCCGTCGTACAATATGCGCAGCCGTCCCAGCGCATCGGCAGTTTCACGGCTCAGTGTCGCCGGAGCGGCCGCCGCTCCGTATGCGCCGAATACAAAAAACAACAGGCAACCGGTCCGCCGAAGCAACGGATGACGGAGCAGCCGGCGGAACCCCGACCGTTTCGAGCACAACGTACCGATCATCGAAAACCCGAGCAGCAGATAACCGGCATAAGTAACCGGAATGCCGTACGGGTCCCGGTTGACCGACAGAATGCTCCCGCGCAGGTCTTCGTCGAAAGACGTTTGGTAAAAACGGTAACCCCGGTACGACAGCACGCGGTTCATCGACACGACGGCGGCGCGGGTATCCTGTCCGTCGACCACCGTCACCCGGCTGAGGTAGTCCGCCGGAGCCTGCGTTCCCGGATAGCACGCAATTTCGAACCGGTCGAGCCGGAGTCCGAACGGAAGCGACCGCGACTCGGCGGACGTTTCGCAGAAATAAGCGTTTACGGTTCTCCCCTCCCGCAGATGGACGTATCCTTTCCGCGCGGTCATAAAGGTCAGCAACGCCCCGAGTAAAATCAAACCGAATGAAAAGTGCAGCGCCGCGGCGGCCGGGCGGCCGGCAACTGCCCGGCCCGCGACGACCGTCAAGGCCGAAACGGCCAGTAAAGCCCACCACAGGACGAACCATCCGCTGTGATAGATCGTCCGGGCGGCGAATTCGGTTCCTTCCGCTTTTTCGACGAAAGTCGCGGCGGCCAGACAGAGCGTCATGCCGACGAAAAGCGCGAATGCGAACCGGGTAAGCGCTCTCATCGGCTAAAGCGGAGCGAACTGCGGATTGCACTCCTGCCGAACGGCAATGCATTCCGTTTCGATCAGCCATCCGGGGCGGCAGACCGGAGCATGCACGAACACCCTGGGAACCGGTCCGAACCGGTCGTCGAATATCTTCCGCACCGCCGGATAGTCGGTCGCATCGCGCAGATAGACGATCATTTGAGCCAGGTCGTCCGCCGACGCCTCCCCCTCGGCGAGCAACGCTTCGACGTTTTCGAGCATCCGCACGGTCTGGCCCGCGATGTCTTCCGGAGCCACGATCTCTCCCCGGTTATCGATACTGGCCGTTCCGGACAGCAGGACATGGCTGCGGTCGCCGTACCGGACGCGCACCCCCCGCTCGAACGTCACGCCGTACTCGTAGGTCGGATTCAGATAATCCCGGGCATGCAGGTAAGTCTGTTGTCCGGGTTGCAGCCCCTGCACGGCGTAAGCGTCGAACAGGACGGTGCATCGCGGGTCGCTGTGACGGCCTTCGATCCCGGTACTCGTAATGTAATGGGTCTGCGGCGTCAGTCCATGCCGTTCGAAAAGCCCGCGACGAGCCCGGACGACTCCCCCGTAATTGACGTCCACGTTCTGCACAAAAAACCAGGTGCGGACGCAATCGTTCTCCAACGCGCATCCGAGTCCGGCCAGCAAGTCCGCGTAACGCGCCAGCAATGTCTCGGTCTGATCGGCCGAAGCGCCGCACAGGGAGGTTCCTCCCGCTGTCCAAATATGCCGGTAACCGTTATGATCGGCCGTGACTCCGGACGGAATCGCAGCGACTTCGACATCCGACTGTAGGTAGACCCACAGCGCAATCTTACCGCCGTCGAGCGGAGGCTGCTGCACTACGGAAGTCGCACAGGGCGGATAGGGCTTTTCCCCGGCCCGCAACACGGCGATCTGATTGGCCGCATCGCTCAGAAAATAGCGTTTGAAAACGGGACGCAGATCGCCGCCGTAACTCGACAGCAGGTAAAAATAAGCGGCGGAAATATCCCCGAACTGCTTGGCGAACGGGGCTTGCGTATCGGTCACGTGCAGCATCGCATGGCATTCGCCGATACCGCCGCTGCGTTCGAAATATCCGATTTCGATGCGCACATCGCTATAAAACAATACTTTGCTTGAAAAACACATAGGCATAGGGTTAATTCTGCGGGCATCCTTTTTCGATCCATACCCGCAATAGGTTGATGTCTTCGCTCCGCGTAACCAGGCCGGTATGCGGATAGGCGACCGCCCCTTCGGCAGTCAACACGTCCAACAGAAAGCTGCCGTCGGGATCGGACGGTTCGACGCGCGGCTTGTCCGAGTGCGTCGCGGGCACGCCGACCAGCGAGCGGTAGCTGTCTCCTTCGGTCAGCAGCAAGCCGCCTGCCCCGCTGGTTCCCTGATGGCACGAAATGCAGTTATATTGCTGAAAAACCATCCGCTGAATGCGGTCGTACTCCAGCAGGTCGATCTGAACGGCCGGCAGATCGACATCCGACGTCCGGTCGTCGTCGAGATCGTATTCGAAAAACGTATGAACGACCTGGCGGCCCGAATTAATCAGGCTGAACCGTACCGAACGAGCCTCGTCGGGCACGTTGTCGATCGACAACTGCACTTTTTCTCCGTCGGCCGGTTTCAACACGTTGACCGACGAAAGCGCCGACGTGCCGTCGGCGGCGAAAACTCCGAAAATCAGGTCGTACTGCTGCGGGAAGACCTCCGGATTGAGCAATTCGAAAGTTCCGCGTACGGCGACTCCCCCATCCGCCGTTTTGTCCTTCTCGAAAATATCCCCGCTGTCGCAAGAAACCGCAAACAGCGAACACAGGACGGCAGCCCAAACCGGGCGACGATATCGTTTATTCATTTCGGCGCATCGTTAGAATGAAAACTGCAGCATGACCATGGCCGTATGCTGGGCGAGTCCCAGATCGTCGAGCTCGCGCGCATCCTGCGTCGCATGCCCCCAACGACCGAGGAACTGGTACATCGCCTGCAGTTTCAGGTTATACCCCATGATATAATAGTTCAGTCCGACGGCCGGCATGTTCAGGAAACCGTCCGTTTCGGTCGAGTTGCGGTCCATGAAATCCCACCGCAGCGCAGGCTGCAACTTCCGGGTCACGAAATAACCGACCTGAGCGTATCCCCCAATGTAACGGTAAGTATGGTTCACCCGCTGCCGCTTGACCAGGTCGGAACTCAGGTAATAGGCTTCGGCCGACAAATAAAGCCGATTTTTGAGGTAAGTGAATTCGAAGCCGAGCCGCAGATCGTTGGTCGTCTGCCAGTTAGCCTCTACGTTATACGAAGCCGACAGCGCGAACATGATCTTATCGTTATGCAAGTCGTCGATACGGCCCTGATGCGACGGGATCGGGCCTTTGGGCATATAGGCCACCCGCGCGGCATACAGCAGCGACGGAATGCCCAGGTCGTCGCTGAGCGTTTTCTGGGCCAGGTTCACGTCGATGCCTGTACCGTTGAACACGCCCAGGTTGTATTCCCATTTGCCGCCGAGCAGGCCGTGCATCATGACGCCCAGGTCGAAGCCGGTAGCGAAGGTCGGCGGGGTCGAGTTCAGGCTGCGGTCCATATAGACCGACGAAGTGAGCGAAGTGGGCAGCATCGGGAACAGCGTTTCGCCCAGCGTCACCAGGTAAGCCTGGCTGAACGGCGTCTTGAACTTACCGACGCGGAACCGGATCTGGTCTTTGAGATTCACGTCGACCCACGCCTGCTGGAGCAGCGCCCCGCCGGTTTTGGCCGCATTCAGCGTCAGATTGAAGGTCAGTTTATTGAAAGCCCGGCCCGAGAAACCCAAAATCGCATACGGGATCTCGAAACCGCTGTTCGCCACGTTGTCCTGGTCGTCCAGGCCGAGTTGTTCGTCGTCGTACCAGTTGAATTTTCCGGCGGTTTGCAGCAGCACGTAAGGCTTCAGCATGAAATCGCCCGCCTTGGTCTGAAAACTGAATCCTTTTTTGCCCCCCATCGGGATCACGGCGCTTTCGATGTATTTGTCCGCATCGTCGTATTTGTCCGCAGCGACTTCGGCCTGCTTGATCTGGGCCGCCGCCTGAACGGCCGCTGCACACAGGGTCAGTAAAAATATAATTTTTATCTTCATGTCGATAGTGTTCGGTTGTCGTTTACAATGATTCGAGGAACTTGATCAGCGCGTCGCGGTCGTCCCGCGACATCCGGGCGAACAGTTCGCGCGACACGGCGCCTTCGCCCCCGTGCCACATAATCGCCTCCTTCAGGTTGCGGGCACGGCCGTCGTGCAGAAAATAGGTATGCTGATTGACCCGTTGCTGCAGACCGATCCCCCACAGCGGCGTCGTGCGCCATTCGCAGCCCTGCGCCAATCCCGACGTATAATGGCTGTCCAGATCGGGCCCCATATCGTGCAGCAGGAAATCGCTGTACGGATGGATCGTCTGATTGGCCAGCCACGGCAGTCGGGTTCCGTTGATAAGCGCCGGAGCGTCCTGCCGCGTATGCAGCGTGGGAACGTGGCACAGGTCGCAGCGGGCCCGGTAAAACGCCTTCTCGCCCTGCTGCACGACCGGATCGTCAACATTGCGGCGCGCCGGAACACCCAGCGCATGCAGGTAGAAGTCGACGTGTTCCATATCCTGCGTCGAAATCTGTATCCCGTAATGACTGTATCCGAGCATCTGCGACTGCCCTTCGGCCACTTCCAGCGGATAACGGTCGTTCGTGACGCCCAGGTCGGACGAAAATCCCAGTTCGATCGTCAGGTCGGCATGCTGCGCCTTATTGCCCGACACGCCGATATACTGCCGGCCGCGCTCGGTAATGTAGTTCAGCCGGCCGGAAATCCCGTATTCGGGATAGTTGCTGCGTCGGGCGAGCTCTTCGAGCTCGATCGGGTCAAGCGCCATCATCTGCCCCATGCCGACATGGCGCAGCGGAATGCGGACGTCGACGATCAGATCCTGCGGAGCGATGCTGTCGGCATACCAAGCCGAAACGGAATAGGAAGGCGTAATCAGCGAATACTTCTCCCCGTCGGGAAAAGCGTAGGTCTCCTCGGTGTATGAAACGGAAAGTTTCCCCTCCGGTTCGACGCCGGTGATCGCTTGATCGTGCAGCACACGGCCGTAATTGCGGAAAAAGCCTCCGTTTTTCTTCGTAATGTAGATCAGGTGCGACGAGAAGCCCCCGCTACCGGTGCCGCCTTCCGAATAGAGCGTCGGATAAGTTCGTCCGGCATTGGAATGGCAGCTTCCGCACGACGAACCGGCGTAAAGCGGCCCTTTGCCGCCCTGCGTGGGATCGTCGCCGCTGACGCGCGGATTGTCGTACAGCGCGTCCCCCCGGTAGAAACGGGTATTCAGATTCCCCGTCACCCAGCCGGCCGGCGTATCGTAGGCCGTTACGCCCGACTGATAAACGGTGGATATACCGGCCGATAACGTACGCGAATCGGCGACATTGCCGTATTCGTCGCGGATCTCGTAAAAATCGCCGTCTTTACATGCGGAAAATGTGACGACGCATAGCAACGCCGTCACATAAACCGAATGCTTCTGTATAAAAGCGGACATAACCTTGCGTATGAAAAAGTTCTGTTCCCTTCCGGAATTACTCGGCGAGTACCTTCCTGTTTTGCCCGTCTTTGAACAGAAGCAGTTCGATCGTGTGGAATCCGCGAACCGACTCGCTGCCGATCGCCGCGATGTACTGTTCTACGGTAGACAGGTTCTTGTTGGTTATGATCGTAGCGATATCCTCCTGATCCAGCGGCCAACTGTCCATCGACGGGTCGAATCCGAGTCCCGTCTCTTCGCCGGCGGGACCGAACAGCACGGCTTCGCTCTGTTCCCAGGGCACGCGCATCGCACGCCAGGCGGCACAGGCGGCATCGACTTTGGCCTGGCTCTTATTGTCGGCTTGCAGAGCTTGCATCGCCTTGTAAAGCGTCCAGGCTTTCTCCTTCATATCCTTGTAGGTGGGAGTTACGACCTGGTCGGCATACTGGGTCAGTATCGATGTAAAATCGTAGTCGCCCGCATCGCGGAACGCGCCGAGCAGCTCGCCCTCGGTCAGTTCGGTCAGATCGGCGCAAGCCTCGATCGCGGCATCCACCTTCGTTCCGGTCAGATTATTACGGAAAGGCGACTGCATACTTTTGATCGCATTGTAAGCTCCGTCGATCGCCGCGGTCATCCGTGCGTCCAAGTCGGCATTCCGGCTCTTGACATAGGCCGAAATGCTGTTCGCATGGGCTGCGTCCCCGATCGCGCCGATCCGGCCGGCGTATCCGTTTTTGATACTGATGATGTTGTCCGAATAGTCGGTGATCGAGTTCCAGCTATACCACGATTCAACCTGCAACACGGCTTCCGCCGTTTTGCCGTCTTTGGCCAACGTGTTCGGATTACCGATCTTCGAGGAGCCGACTTCGTTCGAAATGTTGGCGAAACCGTCGACGAGAATCGTCCGGATCGCATCGACTCCGCTGGTGAATTTAGCATTGCCCGCATCGGCCGTTCTCATGTACTCGGCGTAACCGTTCGCGCCGACAACCGTATTTTTGCTGAAAAAGTCGCGGCCGATCCGTTCCCAGTCTTCGTCCGGAATCCCCGTCGGACCGTTCCACGCAGCCCACAGGCCGACACAGTCGTCGAGCAGTTCCGACGACACGGCCGTCGCGTAGTTGATCCACTCGGGCGTCATCGCATAACTCTCCAGTTTGGAAGCGTTACTGCCTCCGCCGCCGTCTCCACCGTCGCCGCCGTCTTCATTTTTACTGCATCCCGTCGCTCCGATCAGTGCGGCCAGCAAAGCCGCACCCATCCATTTCGTTTTCATTCCGTACATGATTATTTAAAATTAAAAGTTTGATATTCATTTATTTGGAGCAAAACCACCCTGAATAAGCCACCGTCAGACCAAACGTATCTTCGCTGTTGTACCGGTCGCCGCCGATCCGGCGGTACGAGTAGTCGAATTTGATGACCAAGTCGCGGATCGGAAAATAGTTGAGCCCTACGGTAAACACATCGCGTTTGTAACGCGGCAACTCCTGCGCTCCCCGCTCGATCTTCTGACCGGTATTGTAGTATTCGTAACGCACGAAAGGAAACAGGCGGTTGTTCGTGCGGGCAAAAGAGAGCACGTCGTATCCGACCTCGGCGCCGTAAGCCATGGCAGCCTTACCGAACGGCGTGATCGGATAACCCGTGCTATTGAAATACTTGCGGTTGATATCGTAAATCGCCTTGGAATCCGAAACGGTTCCGTACAGGAAATTACCCCGCGCGATCAGGTTGCGTCCCACGTACTGCGCATCGAACGAACCGATCGCCACCGTTCCTTTCACGCCGGTCATCGCATAAGGTTTCGACGAGTTTTTCGCCGTATTGCCGCAGTAACCCGACACGGCCAGCCGGAGGTTGCGCACGCCGGAATATTCGACCCGCGCCGCAACGGCCGGATTGGTCATTTTCGAAATCTCGAAAATCTTCTGCCGTCCGCTTCCGACCCAATTCTCCGACGAGAAACCGTTCGGGTCGAGTCCGCTGACGAGCATCACCTCGTAACGGAAGTCCCCCAGATAACCGAGTACGGAAACGCCGGTCTCGTGCCAAGTCGATGGCAGCAACGAAGTTTCGCTCTCGGGCCGCACCGTCCCGAAAAAGAGAGTCGGCTCATGGTGCGAGTTCGTCAACCCCACCGGTACGATCATATGGCCGATCCGCAGGTTGAACGCATTCGAAAAATGTTTCGTGATATGAAGCTGTTCCAGAGCCACTTCACCGCCTTTTTCGATCTCGGTTTCGATCTCGCCGCCCTCTTTATTGTACTCGATTTCCTTGGTCGCACCGGTTCCGCCGTGCTCGAACTCAACCTCGGTACCCAGGTACCACCCTTTGCCGAAGTGATAATCGAATGCAAAGACGGCCCGGGGCAACGACACCTCGGCGCGGTTATCGCGCGTCGCCCCGACCGGATTCGTATACCGGTTCGTTCCGTAAGTCATGTATTGGAACAAGATTTCCCCGTATCCGCCGACACGATACTTTTTGAAGTTCCACTCGAACGGCGTTTTACGGGCTGCCGAATCGGCCGTAAGTTTTTGCGAGCATACCGGGCGCGCCCAAACGCTGCAACAAACAGATAAAATAAGAATGGGATAGATGTTTTTCATTTACAGCTTTTTAATCGCTGCAAAATTAGAGCGCCCGCAAAGAGACGACAATCCCCAATATCCAGTAAAAAACCGGACGGCATACCTGAATATCGGGATTCCGTATTGATTTCCAGCACTGCATCGCCCGGAGTGTGCCCCTCGGCGCAACATTGCCGAACCGGACATCCGGCCGGAATAAACCGTTTTTTGAAAAAAACGAAGAATCGGAAAATCGCGTGAAAATCGTACGCGTATTCATAAAAAACGGGTTGCAGTTCCACTGCAACCCGTCAATTAACTCGGTGATTCCGGCGCGGTTCGAACGCGCGACCCACAGCTTAGAAGGCTGTTGCTCTATCCAACTGAGCTACGGAACCGGATTTTCCGCCCCAAAAGTAGAATTTTTATTTAACTTCTCCAAAAAACGAAATCCATAATTCCTTGCGCGACACGAACGTCCTTCCGGATTTTTCAATCCCCGCACAGAACGTTCCGGCAGACGCTTCACAACAATTTACCCGTCGACACGATTCGTTCTTCGGGATTATCCCGTATATTTGCAGAATTCGGTTTTCAAACGACGATAAAATCCACTAAAAACAATAACCCGATGATCAAATCTACACTCAGATTACTGATGACGGCTCTGGCCGCCCTGTTGCTGACCGCACCCAAATCCATGGCCCAGGAAGTGGTATGGGGAGCGTCGTTCGACTTCTTTTTCGACAACCGCGAATACAAAAGCGAAATCAACTGGCCGCAAACGCTATTCGGAGCCCGCATCGCACCCGAACTGGGTATCCGGTGGGCGGAACGTCATTCGCTGATGATGGGGATCGATCTGCTGGCGAACTTCGGAGCGAAACCGTTCCAGACCGATAACGAGATTTTCGGCTACTACCAATACAACGCCCCGAAATTCAAGGCGTTCGCCGGCGTGGTTCCGCGCCGTAAAGTGATCGGGGACTACCCCAGCGCCTTTTTCAGCGATTCGGTGAAATATTACGACCCGAATCTGACCGGATTGCTGCTGCAATACGTCGGCGAAAAGGGTTACGTCGAATTCGGATGCGACTGGAACAGCATGATAACTAACGAAAAACGCGAAAAATTCCTACTTTTCTCGGCAGGCCGCATCCGCCACGGGCTTTTCTATGCCGGTTACCACCTGTCGATGTACCACCATGCGGGCACCTACCTCGACGACGGCGTAGTGGACAACGTACTGCTGCATCCGCACGTAGGGATCGACCTGAGCGGAAAAACGGGTATGCAGGAACTGTCGCTGCAAGCCGGGTGGCTCCAGGCGTTCCAGAACGACCGCAAATACGTCGGCGACTACGTCACGCCCGGCGGCGTACAGATCGAGCTGAAAGTGCAGAAATGGAATTTCGGGATCTTCAACACGCTGTACGCCGGCAAGGATCTGATGCCCTACTACATGGCCGACCCGTCGCTCGATTACGGCCCGGGACTCTATTGGGGCGAGCCGTGGTACCGCACCCGGCATAACATCTACGACCGGCTGGAAATCTACTGGCAGCCGGTACATACCGAAATCATGAAGTTGCGCGTGGCATCGGTGCACCATTACGACGGCAGGAAATGGGGTTGGCAGCAAAAAGTGCTTTTCTCGGTAAACCTCGGACAGCGCCGCCTTTTCAAACAAAAACAGTAATCCGCACATGACTACCGACAGACCGAACAACCGCACCAACTACCACAGCCATTGCTCGTTCTGCGACGGGAAAGCTCCGATGGAGGATTTCGTCGAGGAGGCCGTGCGGCAAGGATTCGCCGCTTACGGAATCTCGTCGCACGCACCGCTCCCTTTCCCGGCCCGCTGGACGCTGGAAGCGGAACGGATGGCGGCCTACCTTGCGGAAATCGACCGGCTGAAAGCCGCATACGCGGATCGGATCGAACTGTACGCCGGACTCGAAATCGACTACCTGAACGAACAGAGCAATCCGGCTTCGGACTACTTTCAGAAACTGCCGCTGGACTACCGGATCGGATCGGTGCACCTGATCGAGTCCCGTGGGAAATATGTCGATATAGACACCGACGCGGAGACGTTTGCAGAAAACCTGCGCCTTCATTTCGGCGACGACCTGCGCAAGCTGGTTACGGACTATTTCGACAAACTGATGCGGATGGTCTCGACCGGAGGATTTGACTTCGTGGGACATGCCGACAAGATCGTCTACAATGCCTCCCAATGCCAGCCCGACATTGCGGAACAGCCATGGTACCGGCAGAAAATCAGGGAATATTTCGAAACGATCGCGCGGCACGGCGCAATGGTGGAAATCAACACGAAAAAATACCATGCCGGCGGCGTGTTTTTCCCGAACAGATCGCACTTCCGGCTGCTGCGGGAGTTGCGCATTCCCGTGCTCGTCAATTCGGACGCCCACCTGCCCCAAACGATCGACAGCGGCCGCCGGGAAGCGCTCGCTGCACTGCAAGAAGCCGGCATCGATACGGTCATGCAACTGACGGGCGGACGCTGGCAGCCGACGAAGATCGATCTCGCCGCCTACTGATCCCCCGGTCGGACCGGAAAAGGGCGTTTTTACGGCGATTCATAACGCTTCCGTTGTAATTCTTCGCAAGAATCTTTATGTTTGTGGCAGGGATTGCACTTTTTATATTCTAATAAATTCGATCAATGAAATCAAAAAAACGCAACTGGCTGAAACTTTCGCTGCAAGGCGGCACGCTGCTGGCGATCGTGGCATTTATTCTCTATGGGATCTTTTTCGGAGAACAACGCGCCGATCCGGAAGCCTACTGCCCGTTCGGAGGCTTGCAGGCTATCGGCAGTTACCTGCATAACAATTCGCTGGCATGCAGCATGTCGATGGCGCAGATCATGATGGGAGTCGTACTGGCCGTGGGCGTCATCCTGTTCAGCAAGCTATTCTGCGGTTATCTGTGTCCGCTGGGGACAATCGGGGAATACCTCGGCAAAGGCGGCCGCAAGCTGAAAATGAACTTCGACCTGAAACCGGGCGGCATCGCCGATCGGGGATTGCGGATCGTCAAATACGGATTGCTGTTCGTGGTATTCTACATGTCGGTCTCTTCGAGCGAGTTGTTCTGCAAGAATTTCGACCCTTACTACGCAATGGCGACCGGTTTCAAGGGTGAAATCACGGCCTGGATGACCAGCATCTCGATCGTGCTGCTGTTCCTCGGCAGTTTCTTCATCAAAATGTTCTGGTGCAAATACATCTGCCCGCTCGGAGCGCTGAGCAATATTTTCAAATTCACGATCACGTTCGTGGGGCTCCTCCTGCTGTTCTGGCTGCTCGGATGGGCCGGGCTTCCGTCGGCATGGGTATGGGCGCTGGGCGCAGCCTGCTTGATCGGCTACCTGTACGAAATGATCTACCTGCGTAGCAAAGTATTCCCGTTGCTGCGCATCGTCCGCGACGCGGAGAGCTGCAACGGCTGCGGCTCCTGTACGAAAAAATGTCCCTATCACATCGATCTGAAGGAGCTGAAAACCGTCCGGCACATCGACTGCACGCTGTGCGGCGATTGCGTATCGAGTTGTCCGAAAGGCTCCCTGCAGGTCGGCGGCAAAAAGTCGCTGCGCTGGTTGCCCGGCATACTGACGATCGTACTGTTCGTACTCGCGCTGATCCTGGGGAACCAGTGGGAATTGCCTACGATCGACGAACGGTGGGGCAATACCGAACAGGTCGGAGAGATGAAGACATTCGAAATGGAAGGGCTCACCTCGATCAAATGTTACGGCAGTTCGAAGGCCTTCTCCGCCAAAATGCAGAAAGTGCCCGGTGTGTACGGCGTCAAAACATTCGTCAAGCGCCATGCGGTAGTAATCTCGTACGACCCGGCCCAGACCAACGAAGACAAGATACGCGAGGTCATTTTCATCCCAACCATCATGAAATTCTCGAATCCCGAACCGCAGGTCGATTCGGTAGAGGTATTGACCCTCGGGGTCGACAAGCTGTTCGACCGGATGGATATGGTCTATTTCGGGAATATCCTGAAACAGATCCCGGGGATTTACGGCTTCGACGCCGAATATTCGTGCCCGGTGACCGTAAAACTTTACGCCGACCCGTCGGCCGAACTTTCCGAAAAACTGTTGAAAGACTCGATCGAAGTCGAACAGACGCACATGCTTGCGGCGGGCGGCAAAGTGCGTTGGTTCCCGGTGGACTACAAACTCGTTTCGTACGAACGCAACGGAGACCGGATTTCGAGTCGTGAATTCGTCGAGCTGATGTTCAAGCCTACGGCGGCGATGTCGGGCAAGTTCCTCGACAATATGAAAAAACTCGACGGCCGGAATTACGAAACGGCGGTTTACGAAGTCGAATACCCGGCGATCGAAAAAACGCTGATTAAAAAGGGATTTCCTTATTTCAAGAGTTTCCTTTCGACGCAGGAAGGCATCCTGCGCATCGACGTGCAACTGAAAGACACCACCCCCGTACTGCGAATCACTTACGTTACCGGGATGTGGGACGACGCCAAAATCTGGACCGAACTTTTCAACGCTCCGAAATGGACGATCAAATACACGGACGGTTCGACAAAGGAGGAGGAACCCAAACTCAAGTTCAAAAACGAAGGGCGTACAGTTCCGGAATCTCCCGGAGCTCCGGCCGAGTAACCGATACGGACGGGAGAGTCTTCGCAGACTCTCCCGTTTAAAAATAGAGAAAACCGATGAAAAAAATCTTGATTTACGCCCTGTTGGCGCTGCTGGCTCCCGCGTCGGCCATGGCCGACGAAGGGATGTGGCTGGTGAACCTGTTCGAAAGTTCGATCTATCCCCAAATGAAAAAAAAGGGATTGAAGCTGAAACCGGGCGAGATCTACAACGAGCGGGGTACCGCACTCAGCGGCGCGATCGTAGCGGTGGACTACGGGATGGGAACCGGAAGCGTGATTTCCGACCGGGGCCTGGTCATCACGAACCACCACGTAGCTTACGGCGACATACACGATCTGAGCACCCCGGAAAACAACTACCTTGAAAACGGATTCTGGGCGGCGACCGAACAGGACGAACTCCCGGTCAAAGGCAAAACGGTGATGTTCCTGCGCCGGATCGCCGACGTTACCGACGAAGCGATGGAAATGCGCGACAGCATGATCCGGGAAGGAAAATTCGGCGTATTCGGCACCCGGAAGATATACGGCGCAATCGAAAAGAAATACGGGAAGGACACTCCCTACGAAGTCTCCTGCGCTTCGATGTGGCGCGGGGAAAAATACCTGCTGTTCTATTACGAAGTCTATAAGGACGTCCGGCTCGTCGGGGCTCCGCCCGAAAAGATCGGAGCGTTCGGAGGCAACCAGGACAACTGGGGATGGCCGCAGCACAAAGGCGATTTCGCCCTATACCGCGTATACGGCGACAAAGACGGAAAGCCCGCCCCGTATTCGAAAGACAACGTTCCGATCAAACCGGCGAAAGTCCTCGACATATCGACGGGCGGCGTCCACGAAGGAGACTATACGATGGTGCTGGGCTTCCCGGGACGTACCAACCGGTACATGTCGTCGTTCGCCGTCGCCGAAAAACAGCAGGTCGTCAACCCGGTCGTGATCCGGGCGCGGCACGAGCGGATGGAGATCATCAAAAAGCACATGGAAGCCGATCCGAAAGTACGCCTGTTGTACAGCGACAAATATTTCAACCTCAGCAATTACGCCGATTACGCGACCTGGGAGAACATCTGCCTGCGTCGTTACGACGTCGCCGGCATCCGCGAAGCGGAAGAAACCGAACTGCAACGGTGGATCGCGGAAACGCCCGAACGGCAGACCGAATACGGCCGCGTTCTGGCCGACCTGAAAAAAGGGTATGCGGCCCGTGCGGAGGCCGTCCGCCGGAAAAACTACTTCCAGGAGGCCTGGATCAGCCCGAGCGACGCGCTGATGACCGGTTTCCGAGTAGCGTCGATGGTCAACCGGATGCGGAAAGAGAAGATCGACAGCGTGCGGGTCACAGACAAAGCGTTCGCCTACGCGCTGAACCTGACGAAAAAAATGTACGCGGCCTACGATCCGGCCACCGATCAGGAGATTTTCGCCGCCATGCTGAAACTATTCACGGACAACGTACCGCCGCAGATGTGGGGCGACTATCTGCAACAGGTTTATACCCGCTACGACGGCAATGCCGAAGCGATCGCCGACTACGCGTTCCGTAACAGCGCGTGCGCCACCCTCGAAAAACTCTGCGAATACTTCGAAACCCCGCACACGGCCGACCAGATCATGCAAGATCCGCTGGTAGCTCTCGCCGCTTCGGTTTCGACGATGACGTTCAGCGACGGAGTCCGCAACGCCGAAGAAGAGGCGGAAACCGACGTCGACAAAACCGAATCCCTGTACGCCAAAGCGCTGTACCGGATGCGGGAATCGAAAGGGCTCCCGCAATACCCGGACGCCAACTCCACGATGCGGATCACGTTCGGCAACGTAGAGTCGATCAGCCCGTACGACGCGGTAAAATACGACTTCCGCACGACGGTAGACGGATACCTCGAAAAAAACGACCCGAAAGATTTCGAATTTCGGGTGGACGACAAGATGTTCTCGCTGATCCGGGCCAAAGACTGGGGCAGATGGGGCGAAAAGGGAGTCCTTTACACGGACTTCATCACCAATAACGACATCACCGGAGGGAACTCGGGCAGCCCCGTTCTCAACGGCCGGGGCAACCTCGTAGGGCTGGCTTTCGACGGCAACCGCGAATCGATGTCCGGCAACATCTATTTCCATCCCGAATATGCGAGGACCGTCTGCGTCGATATCCGCTTCGTTCTCTGGATCATCGACCGGTACGCCGGCGCCTCCGGCCTGATCGAAGAAATGTGCCTGGTGAAATAAATGACCGAGTACCTGAAAAAGCGGGCGTGTCTGTCGACACGCCCGCTTTTTATTCTCAGTACCTTATGCCCGCGGCCTACTCTTCGGTCGTCTCCTCCTCACGGCCTTGCATGTCGATCTTGTAACTTTTCCCGCCACGCACGACCAATGCCGTTCCATCCTTAAAGTCATAAGCATCGTCATAACGGAACGGGATAACGGCCGTCCCGTCCTGACGGATATAACCGTAATGTTTTTCGGAAAAGACCAGAATCAAATCGTTCTCGGTGCCGCCCATCCAACGGTAAATAAACGGAACCAACTCTTTCCCGTCGCGGTCGCATAATCCGAAAAGCCCGTCGCAAGCGACTTTGGCGATTCCGCGCTCGCTGTTCCATTCGACCAATTCGTAAATCGCCGGCAGGATCTCCTTTCCGGTTTTGTCGATTAACCCGTAACAACCGTTGCGCATGACCTCGGCGCGCCCCTCCATGAAATCGCTCGCCCACTCGTAACGCAATGGAAGCGCTTCATTCCCGGAACAATCCACATAACCCCACAGATCGCCCTTGCGGACGCAGATCAACGATTCGCAAACCGGCCCGACCCAACAATAAAACGACTGAAGCTGCGTACGGTTCAGCAGGTACTCCTCCCGCCGGGCATCGCTGTCGTCCGGCTCCGCAGCGGACGGTTTCCGTTCGTTCGCCAGTTTTACCGACAAATCGACACCCAATTCCGTACGGTCGCCTGCCAATTTCCGCAACGCTTCGCTCAACGCCAAACGACCGTGCAACGTATGATTGCTGCACGAAAGCATTTCGACGATCCGCAACACCGGTTCGCATCCCGCCTCCCTGGCGACATCGGCAAACATCGGAAGCAGGGGCGAACGCACCACGGGAAACCGGAATATCGCATTGCCCCTCAAATACCGGAAAGCGGCCGGATCGGATGCAACCGCTTTTATACCCAACGCCAGGTTGGCTACCATCACGTTGTCGGCGTCCCGAATCGATTCGTAATCCGGAGCGTCCGATCGCGGCATCTGCATGTACTCGTAATTGACCAGATGCACCGAACAATCCTTGTCGATCATCACGTTCGATGCGCGGATCGCCCCGTGAACCAGGTTGTCGTTGATCAGCCACACGGCCATCTGGCAAAATTCCGTCAGTAATTTACGGATACGTTCTTTGTCGCCCTCCATGCAGGCCTTTTCGAGAAACTCATCCAACGGCTGCATATGATCGGGATATTCCATCAACACCACGTCGATGTAACCGGCAGCTCCCCGGTCGTTGAAAACCAACATTTCTCCGCTCAGATAATAATAACCGACCAGAAACGAGGAACGTATCCTCTGGAGATAGGCGGCAATCCGCCGCCACGACAACGTATTCTCCTGCTCCTCGCGCAGCGAACATTTCAGCAGGTAGCTCCTGCCCTTCCACACGACCGAGAAACTGATCGTCGTTCCCGAATATGAAAAAACGGGATCGCCCTTTTCGTCCGTCTTTACCCCGATCTCCCGCAGCGTTTTGAAACGGCCCGCCGGATTGCAAACGGATTCAATCAAATTATATATCGATAAAGCCATAGGTTTTAGAATAAAAGGTTCGCACTTACGGAGCCGATATTCATCATACTGACCAGATCGGTCATCGCCGCGTTGTAACTGATCCCCCTGAAACGCTCCCCGTCGCGTCCCCGCAGCTGGACGATGCTTTCGTTATAGATTGCCGGCATTTCACTGGACATATCGTACAGCAACCGGGCGTAACGCTGATCGGGAAGCTCTTTTTTCGATTCGGGAAACAACACGGGCGAACGCTCCGCATCGGAAGAGATGTGGATATTGATCAGCAGCGCAGCACCGTCCTCGGTAGAGAGTCCTTTGATACTGTCGGCGATCTCCTGCAACTTGAAATCGTCCCCGTCGGACGACTCCCCGTCGGTAATGTTGAAGATCGTCGGCGGATAACTCTTCCGGTGCGCCTTCGCGCCGCACCACGCTTTGCAAAGCCGGTAACACTCGGTCAGCGCATGATACATCGGCGTTTTGCCGCCCGCATAAGGCTCCACCCAGATCTTCTGGCAAACCGACGATACGACGGTACTGCCGTCGGGCAACCGGCGCTCCCGTTGAACGGGCACGCGAGACAGTTCGTTTCCTATCAAATCGTTGGGACGCATAAACATTCTATTCGGGTTCTTCCACAGGGAAGCAACCTCGTCTCCGTGATACCCCAGTACGGCGATATCGAAATAATCGCGGTACCCCTCTTCCCGCCTGCTGCGGTTGAGCAGCTCGGCGATCAGCATATTGACGATAAAAGCCACCGCTTTGGCTTTGACAACTTCTTTACGATCGATTACCACCGTTTCGGCCATCGATCCGGACTGATCGATCAGGATAATGAAAGCTGCCGGAGAGTTCCGGCTGATTCTGGCTGAATACATAGAATTGCGATTTAGCTAAGGCTCTAACAAAATTACAATTCCTGTCCGGATAAACAAACCGTAGCGATCATTTCAGACCCGAATCTGCCACTTTCGATCGAAACGCCCGATAAAAAACGATTCTCCGTTTTTTTCGACCCGCGCACGACCGTTCCGAAAACAACCGGCATAGTCGAAAACCGGCGGCCCCGCCAGCTCACCCGACACGTCGATATATCCGAATTTATCCCCGATCCGCACGGCGGCCAGCCCTTCCCGGAAACTGGTTGCGAACACGTACCGCAGCGGGATCGCCCGTCTGCCCTCCCGGTCGATAAAACCGTACAGACTCCCGTCAGAAACCAGGGCCAGGCCTTCGCTCAACGGTTCCACGCTCCGGTAATCGCGGCAATCGATCCGACAATGTCCCCGAGGGTCGATCATCCAAAACCCCTCTTCGAGACGCACGACGGCCAATCCTTCACGGAAAGGTTTCGCGTCGAGATAGATGTTCTGCAACAGGATGCGCCGATCCTGCAAATCGGCGTACCCGAACCGCCCGTCGCAGCGAAATACGGCGCAACGCGGGTCCTCGTCGTCGATGATCTCGGTTCCGTACGGCAAACCGTCCTGCACATTCCCCGACAATCCCCGCAGCAACCCCGGCAATCCGTCCACTTCCGGCATCGGGTTTTGCATCCGGCTGCCCAGTACCGCCAGAGCCGACGCGCCGCAGCGCGCCCACTCCCGCATCAGTCGGTCGAAAAGGGCCGACTTCCCCCGATTCACCTCGGCAGCGTCGAAAATAATATTCTCCCCGTCGTGATAACGCCCGAAAAGCGACGGATCGAGTGCCAGCGCATGTAGGCTCAGGCTGATCAGGGCGATCGGATAATCGTCGATCGCCTTCCCGAAAAAATCCGCATCGCGCGACGGATGCTGGTAAGCCGGCGAGCCGATGACTTCCGCCTTCCGTCCGGCCAGTTCTCCGATATAGGCTCCGTCGTAATCGATCAGCCGCAACCGCCCCTGCCGATCGACCATCAGATTGTCCTGTTTCAGATCGCCGTGCGCGAAATCCGATTCCAACAGCCACAGCGCCATCCGGTCGAACGCCCGGGCCAATTCCTTGAGCCCCGTACGGTCACCGTTACGGCACAGCCGAGCCAACCGGCCGCCAAGCGACTCGCCTTCGACCCACTCCATCAAAGTTACCGGATAATAAGCTCCTCCGCCCGAGTGCTCGAACAGATAAATCTCGTCCGGCAGGAAACGGGCCGGCACCAAATAAGGAACCGTTCCGCCGCCGAGCGACGCATAGACCGCAGCGGCATGACGCGGCAGGCGCGTATAACATTTCAGGGCGTAATATTTTCCGTCCGCGCAGCGGACTTTGAAAATCGCCGAATAATTCCCCGACCAGAACAACGGTTCTCCGTATGCATCCCGCTCGGGGACAACCTCCCCCAGCGTCCTGAAAATACGAAACGGATCGGTCAACGCTTCTACATACTGGCCGATAATCGGATTTCTCAACATAATCGTTCAAATTCGGGATCTACGATAAAGTTTTTAAAGTTATGTAAAAATTGCGGCGAGGAAAAATAAAAACCGTGAAAATAACGAATATTTATACATGACGCGGAAGATCCTTCCTGTCTGACGCATCGCCGATCTCACAAGTCATTATCCTGAATACAAACACGATAACACAATATTATTTCCACCCAAAACGCGACGGGGCGTCCGACCGTATGCCGAACGCCCCGTCACGACCGGATTCCGGCAATCTACCGGTTCATCACCATATTCTGGCGGTTGATGCTTTCGAGGTGGATCGCTTCGAGCACCGTTTTCAGGAATTCGGTGCTGACGCCCAACTTCGGAGCCTGCGAAACCACGCGGTCTACGATGCTCTGCCATCGGCCGCCCTGCAGGATCGTTACGTTGTTGTCGCGTTTGACGAGTCCGATCTGCTCGGCCACCCGCATCCGCTTGCTGATCAATTCGAAAATTTCGGCGTCGATCTGGTCGATCTGGCTGCGCAGTTTCGCCAATGCCTGCTGGTAATCCGGGCTGTCGGTCGTCGAACGACGCCATACGATCTTACCCAGCAACTCCTTCAACCCGTCCGGGGTAACCTGCTGCGAAGCGTCGCTCCACGCCTTGTCCGGACAGATATGGCTTTCGATGATCAGCCCGTCGTAGTCGAGGTCGGCGCTCTTCTGCGCAACCTCCTGCAGATACGTCCGGCAACCGCAGATATGCGACGGATCGCAGATCATCGGCAGTTCCGGGAAACGGCTCCGCATTTCGATAGCCAGATGCCACATCGGATTGTTGCGGTACAGCGAGGCTCCGTAGGCCGAAAAACCCCGATGGATCAGGCCGAGCTTGGTAATTCCAGCATTCTGCATCCGGGCTATCGCCCCGCTCCACAGTTCGATGTCGGGGTTCATCGGGTTTTTGATCAGCACCGTCACGTCGGCCCCCTTGAGCGCGTCGGCGATATCCTGCACGCTGAACGGATTGACCGTCGTACGGGCCCCCACCCAGATCACGTCTACGCCGAATTCGAGAGCCGCTTCGACGTGTTTCGACGTGGCCACTTCGGTTCCGATCGGCAGGCCGGTCAGTTCGCGGGCTTTGCTCATCCACGCCAGTCCTTTGAGGCCCACTCCTTCGAACGAACCGGGCTTCGTCCGGGGTTTCCAGATGCCGGCGCGCAGTACGTCGACCAGGCCGGTCGCAGCGATTTGCCGACAAGTCTCGAGTGTCTGTTCCTCCGTCTCCGCGCTGCACGGGCCGGAGATAATCAGGGGACGTTTCGCTTTGATATCAAACGGTTTCATATCCTTATGTTTTTTTACGTTTTCTGTTTTCATTCCGGCGAACGGGCGCCGGACGCCCTATTTTATAATCCGGTTGATCCGGTTCGCGCGCTGCATCATCTGTTTCAGTCCTTCGGTGTCGTCCTTTTCGAGCAGGCGCCGGAAAATCTGCAACTGATGGATATGCTCGCGCAACACGTCGAGCACATTATATTTATTTTGCATGAAAATCGGAGCCCAGGTTTCCGGCGAACTTTTCGCCAAACGCACCGTACTCTCGAAACCGCCGCCCGCCAGATCGAAGATATGTTCCTCTTCGCGCTCCTTCTCGAGCACGGTCAGCGCAAGCGCGAACGACGTGATGTGCGAAATGTGGCTGACGTAAGCCGTATGCGTATCTTGCTCCTCGGAACTCATGTATTTAATCGGCATTCCGATTTTCCGGTAGATATCCTCGACCAGTTTCAGTGCGTCCGGATCGCTCTCCGCACCGTCGCAAAGCACCACCGTACGTCCTTCGAATCCATCGTGAACGGCCGCTTCCGGGCCGCTGTACTCGGTACCCCACATCGGGTGGGTCGCTACGAAGCGCCCGCGCCTGGGATGCTGGGCGATCACCTCGCAAAGCTCCTGTTTGGTCGATCCCATGTCGATCACCACCTGCCGGTCGACCTTGTTCAGCACCTTCACGGCCAGCAGCGGAATCGAATCTACCGGCGTGGCCAGCACGATCAGATCGGCAGCCGGAATCGCTTCGTCCAGCGGAAGCGTGCGATCGACCAGTCCCAATTCGACCGCCTTGGCGCGGTTGCGCTCGGAATTATCCACTCCGATCACTTCCTCGCAGATGCCTTTATCTTTCAAGGTCAGTGCGAACGATCCCCCGATCAACCCGATACCTATTACCGCCGCCTTCATAGCAATGACTTGATTTTATCGATCGAACGCTGCAACAGCTCTTCCGTCGCGCAAAGGCTGATCCGGACGTACCGGTTCCCTTCCGAACCGAAAATACCGCCCGGCGTCAGGAAGACGCCGCAGCCGTTCAGTATTTTATCCGAAAACTCGTAACAGTCGCCCGCGCCCTCCGGCAGGCGTCCCCAGACGAACAGACCGGCCTGGCCCGCATCGTACGAACACCCGATCTGGTTCAGGATTTCATAGGCTTTCGCTTCGCGGCTGCCGTACAACTTGTTGATCGAACGGTACCAGTCGTCGCCGAGGCTCAACGCTTTGGCCGCAGCCGCCTGCATCGGGTAAAACATTCCGGAATCCATATTGCTCTTGAATCGGATGATCTCGTCGATCCGCTGTTTCGCCGCTCCGATCATCCCGATACGCCAACCGGCCATGCTGTGGCTTTTGCTCAGCGAGTTCAGTTCGATGGCCACATCCATCGCCCCGTCGGCCGCAAGCAGGCTCGCCGGACGCGGGTTACGCAAGAAACTGTACGGGTTGTCATGCAGCAGCAGGATGTTATGCTTTTTCGCGAAATCCACCAGTTTCTGAAACAAACCCTCTTGGGGTATCGCCCCAGTCGGCATGTGCGGATAATTGACGATCATCATTTTGACGCCCTGTATCCCCTGCCGTTCGATCTCGTCGAAATCGGGCATCCAGCCGGTCGCCTCGCGTAATTTGTAATCGACGCAGACCCCGCCGGCAATCGTAGCCGCCGAGCGGTAAGTCGGATAACCGGGATTCGGCACCAGCACTTTATCGCCCTTGTCCAGGTAGGTCATGCAAACGTGCATGATCCCCTCTTTCGAGCCGATCAGCGGCAGGATCTCGCTCACAGGATCGAGCGTTACGCCGTAACGATCCCGATACCAAGCGGCGAATGCGTTGCGCAGCACGGCGGCGCCTTTATAGGGTTGATAACCGTGATTCCCAGGTTTGGCCGCTTCAGCGGCAAGCGTGGCCACCACCTCCGGATGGGGAGGCTGATCGGGACTTCCGATGCCGAGGTTGATTACCTCGCGTCCGGCGGCCCGCATCTCGTCGATCTCACGCAGCTTCTTCGAGAAGTAGTACTCCTCGACGCTGCCCAGCCGTTCGGCCAGTTCCACTTTGATCGGATTCATTTTTTGCTATTTTAAAATTTACGAATGTTCTCCTCTGCGGTAAACGCCGTATACGTGCAGCTCGCGGCTCGCGCGGCGCATACGTTCGATCACTTCGTTATAATCGTCCATCGACGCGAATTCCATGTCGATATGGAACATATAGTGCCACGGTTCGCTCGGGATCGGCGACGATTGCAGCTTGGTCATGTTGATCGACGAATCCTCCATCGCCCGTAGCACTTGCAGCAGCGATCCCTGCCGGTGGTCGGTCATCAGGCACAGCGACGCCTTATCGGCCTTTTCGTCGATCGGCTGGTGGTCGGGGCGCAGAATCATAAAGCGGGTGCAGTTGTTCTTGATCGTATGGATGTCGGGAGCCAAAATTTCGAGTCCGAACAGCCGGGCCGCCAGTTCGCCGGCGATCGCGGCGGCGTTGCGCGTGCCCCGTTCGGCGATCCGGCGGGCGCTGAGCGCGGTGTCTTCGGTTTCGACCAGCTTCCAGCCGTGCGGATCGAGGAAATCGACGCACTGCAACAACGCCATCGGATGCGAGTGCACCTCTTCGATATCTTCCAACCGCACGCCGGGCAGCGCCATCAGGTTCTGCCTGATATGCAGGTAATACTCGCCGACCGCCTGCAGGCGGCTGTTATGCAGGATGCCGAGATTCGGCAGGATGCTGCCGGCGATCGAGTTCTCAATCGCCATCACGCCGCAGTCCGAGTCGCCGCTTTCGACCTGGCGAGCCACTTCGCGGAATGTCGGGCACGGCACGATCTCGATCCCTTCGCCCCAATACCGTTCGGCGACAATGTGGTGGAAACTCCCCTCGTAACCCTGTATGGCCACTTTCATCTTTCCGTTCATCTTCCTGTCTCTTTTACATCTTCCGTATCGACAAAAAATCCCGGCTCCTTACGGACCGGGATTTTTATTATTTTTCGCACAAGCACTTATCTTCGCTATCGGCAACGCAACCCCAGTCCGCTTTTGGTAAAAAAGTAGAAGTAAAAATAATAACCCCAAAAAAGCGAAAGCTGATTCATCGTCCCTCTGAACTGATTAGCTTGTTATACTTTATTTTTTATCTGTGCAAATGTACGATAAAAACGGGAAAAAACAAGAAAAATTTAACCGATACCGTTATTTTTTTCAACCTGAAGCCCCGAGCGGCCGTCCTGCGCCCCCGGCAACGGGTCCCCATCGTCGTAATCGGACAGCTGCGCAGGCAGGTCTTTGGTGGCTTTCACCCCCAGCTCACGCAACCGCTCGGTACGCCGGATCAGGTTGCCGCTGCCGGTTTTCAATTGTTTGATCGCCCGTTCGTATTTCTCCCCGGCAGCCGAAACGCTGCGCCCCAGATCGGTCAGCGTCTCGGCGAAACCGACGAATTTGTCGTACAGATTCGCCCCTTCGGTGGCGATCGCGATCGCATTCTTGTTCTGCTTGTCCCGCTTCCACAGGTCGTCGACCAATTTCAGCAACGCGAACAGGTTCGTCGGACTGCTGACGATCACCTTTTTATTATAAGCGTCGCTCCACAGCGTCGGGTCGTACTGCATCGCCAGCAAGAACGCCGGCTCGTTCGGCACGAACATAATGACGAAATCCGGCGAGTCTACGAGCGCCTGGTAACGCTTGCTGCCCAGCTCGTCGATATGACTGCGCACCGACCGCAGGTGATTCTTCACCGCGCGCGACGCTTCGTCCGGATCGGCGCTTTCGGTATAGGCGACATAAGCCGTCAGCGACACTTTCGAGTCGACGACGATCTGCTTGCGGTCGGGCAGGTTCAGGATCACGTCCGGACGCAGGTTGTTGCCCGCAGCGTCTTTGAGGTTCTCCTGCGTAAAATAATGAATCCCCTTGACCAAGTGCGAACTATCGAGGATCGTTTCGAGAATCATTTCGCCCCAATCGCCCTGCACCTTCGAATTGCCCTTCAGCGCACGCGTCAGGTTGTTGGCCTCCTCGGACATCCGGCGGTTCATCTCGTTCAGGCTGCGAATCTCCTCTTTCAGCGAAAAACGCTGCTGCGCCTCCTTGTCGTACACTTCGTCGACCCGTTTGCGGAATCCTTCGATATTTTCCCGGAACGGCTTCAGCAACGACTCCAGCGATTCCCGGTTACTCTGCTTGAACTGCCGGCTCTTCTCCTCCAGAATGTCGTTAGCCAGATTTTTAAAAGCGAGACGCTGCTGCTCTTGCAGCGCGGCGATCTCTTCGGTGCGGCGGGCGCGCTCGCGCTCGGCTTCGGCCTGCTGATAGAGCAATTTCTCCTCGAGGGCCGCACACCGGGCCGCCCGTTCGGCGGCCTGGCGGTTCAGGTCGATCAACTGTGCGTTTTTGGCTTCATTATCCGCTTTCAACGCCTCTTCCGTCCGCGCATACCGCCTGAACGCCGGCCGGAAAGCCAACGCCGCCGCAGCGATTCCCGCAACCAATCCGATGAACAACAAACCCGCTTCGATCATTCTCCTGTCCTTTAAATTTAGCCGGCAACGCCGGCCGCAGAACAAAAATAGCTATAAAATCATTACCTTTGTACAAATTTGACATTTACAAAACCAAAACTTCAGAAAACATGAAAAGAATCATATCCCCTTCGGTGCTCTCGGCGGACTTCGGACATTTGGCCGACGACATCGCGATGCTCGACCGCAGCGAAGCGGAATGGGTGCACATCGACGTGATGGACGGCGTATTCGTGCCGAACATTTCGTTCGGATTTCCGCTGATGCCGCCGATCCGCAAAGGAACGAAAAAGGTGCTCGACACGCACCTGATGATCGTCAATCCGGAAAAATACATCGAACGCTTCGCCAAGGCCGGCGCGGACATCGTCACGATCCACCTCGAAGCGACCGACGACCTGCACGGCGCGATCGCGACGATCAAAAAGGCGGGCGTCAAAGCCGGCGTTTCGATCAAGCCGAAAACGCCGGTGTCGGCAATCGTACCCTATCTCAATGAACTGGATCTGGTGCTGATCATGAGCGTCGAACCGGGCTTCGGCGGACAGTCGTTCATCGAGGGATCGACCGAGAAAGTGGCCGAACTGCGTCGGGAGATCGACCGCTGCGGGTCGCAGGCGATGATCGAGATCGACGGCGGAATCACGCTGGATAACGCCGCCGAGGTGTATGCCGCCGGATGCGAAGTACTGGTTGCAGGAAGCACGGTATTCGCCAGCCCGGATCCGGAAGAGACAATCCACAAACTGTTGAACGTATAGACAAACGATGATATCGGTAGACAATCTTACGGTCAGCTTCGGGGGTTGGGATCTGTTCAGGGAGGTATCGTTCCTGATCAATGCCAAAGACCGGATCGGTCTGGTGGGCAAGAACGGAGCAGGAAAATCGACGATGCTGAAAGTGCTGATCGGAGAACAGCCGCCCTCGTCGGGAACCGTTTCGCGCAACGGCGACTGCACGGTAGGCTACCTCCCGCAACAGATGAAGGTGGCCGACACGACCACGCTGTTCGCCGAAACCGAATCGGCCTTTTCGGAAGTGATCGGACTCGAACGCGAAATCGAGCAACTGAACCGGGAGATCGCCGAGCGGACGGACTACGAAAGCGAGGGGTACGAAAAGCTGCTGCACCGGTTGAACGATGCGACCGACCGCTTTCACATTCTCGGCGGGATGAACCGCGAGGAGGAGGTCGAAAAGACGCTGCTCGGACTGGGCTTCCAACGAAGCGACTTCGGACGGGCGACCAGCGAGTTCAGCGGCGGATGGCGGATGCGCATCGAACTGGCGAAGCTGCTGCTTCGCCGGCCGTCGGTATTCCTGCTCGACGAACCCACGAATCACCTCGACATCGAGAGCATCGGATGGCTCGAAAACTACCTGAAGGAGTACAACGGCGCGGTCGTGCTGATTTCGCACGACCGCGCATTCCTCGATAACGTCACCACGCGGACGATCGAAATATCGCTCGGCAAGGTGTACGACTACCGCGTGCCGTACAGCCGGTACGTCGAGCTGCGGCGCGAACGGCGCGAGCAGCAGATGGCGGCCTACGTGAACCAGCAAAAGATGATCGAACAGACCGAAGACTTCATCGAACGCTTCCGTTACAAGCCGACCAAATCGAACCAGGTGCAGTCGCGCATCAAGCAACTCGAAAAGATCGAACGGATCGAAGTGGACGAGGAGGACCTCAGCCGGCTGAACATCAAGTTTCCGCCGGCCCCGCGTTCGGGACAGATCGTCGTGGAAGCGAAAGACGCCGGCAAAAGTTTCGGCGAAAAGCACGTCTTTTCGGGCGCGACGTTTACGATCGAACGCGGACAAAAAATCGCGCTGGTCGGCCGCAATGGCGAAGGGAAAACCACGTTCGCGCGGATGGCGATCGGGCAACTGGAGCCGACCGAAGGCAGCGTCCGCATCGGACACAACGTCCGCATCGGCTACTACGCACAAAATCAGGACGACCTGATGAACGGCGATTTCACGGTATTCGACACGCTCGACCGGGTGGCCGTCGGCGACATTCGAACGCGACTGCGCGATATCCTGGGGGCATTTCTGTTCCGCGGCGAGGACATCGACAAGAAGGTGCGCGTACTGTCCGGAGGAGAACGGGCGCGGTTGGCTATGGCCCGGCTGATGCTCGAACCGTACAACCTGCTGGTACTCGACGAGCCGACCAACCACATGGATATGCGTTCGAAGGACATCCTCAAAGACGCCGTCAGAAAATACGACGGCACGGTAATCGTCATTTCGCACGACCGTGAGTTCCTCGACGGGCTGGTCGAACGGGTATACGAATTCCGCGACGGACGGGTCAAGGAGCACCTGGGCGGCATTTACGATTTCCTACGCGACCGGCAAATCGAGTCGATGCGCGAAATCGAACAGAAAGCTCCCGTCGTTACAGCCGAACAAAAGCCCAAAGGGCCGTCCGGCAAGGCGCAGTACGAACAGAAACGGGAGGCCGAAAAACAGCTCCGCAAAGCGGAACGCGACGTCGAAAAGGCCGAACAGGAGATCATGGCGCTCGAAAAGGAGATCGCCGAAAAAGACCGGCAGTTGGCCGACCCCGCCGCACACGGCATCGACCTGGCGGACGGCAGCTTCTACGCGCATTACAACGAACTGAAAGACAAACTCAATAAACTGACGTACCGCTGGGAAGAACTCAGCATCACGCTGGAAAACCTGAAAGAAACGCTGGCCTCGTAGACCCGGCGGCAACGCCGGGGCGACCAAAGCCCGAAAAAAGAAAAACGATGGAAAAGAAAAACATGATATTCGGGCTACGCCCGATCATCGAGGCGATCGAGGCGGGCAAACAGCTCGAAAAAGTGTACCTGAAAAAGGGCGCCGACGGCGTGTTGCTGAACGAGTTGGCCGAACTGTGCCGCAGCAAGCGCATCCACGTGCAGTGGGTTCCGATCGAAAAACTGAATTACCTGACCCGCAACGGCAACCACCAGGGAGCCGTCGCGCTGACGGCGGCGATCGAATATGTCGACGTGTACGACATGCTGGCCGGGATTCCGGAGGACGAAACGCCGCTGGTCGTCGTTTTCGACGGGGTGACCGACGTGCGCAACTTCGGGGCGATCGCCCGCAGCGCCGAATGCGCCGGAGCGCACGGGCTGATCATGCCGGTCAAGAACTCCGCGCCGGTCAACGCCGAGTCGATGAAAAGTTCGGCCGGAGCGCTGAGCGTCATTCCCGTCAGTCGGGTCGGCAGCGTCCGCAACACGCTGAAAATACTGCAAAGCGAAGGACTGCAGATCGTAGCGGCCACCGAAAAGAGCAACACGCTGCTGTTCGAGGCCGACCTGACCAAGCCGACCGCGCTGGTAATGGGCAGCGAGGACGTAGGCATTTCGAAAGAGGTGCTCAAGATGTGCGATCTCCAATTGGCGATCCCGATCGTCGGCAGCATCGAGTCGCTGAACGTTTCGGCCGCCGCCGCCGTCATGCTGTTCGAAACGGCGCGGCAACGGATAAACAATCGATAACGCTATGGAAACGGAACAATTATACGAAAATGCGGTCGCTCTGTTGCGACAGATGATCCAAACCCCTTCGTTCAGCAAAGAAGAAGCCGGAACCGCCGGGCTGCTGGCCGAATTCCTGCAAGAACGCGGCGTGGAAGTACACCGGAAAAAGAATAACGTCTGGGCGTTCAACCGCCACTACAACCCGGCCAAACCGACCATTCTGCTGAACTCGCACCACGACACCGTCAAACCGAACGGCGCCTACACGCGCGACCCGTTCGCAGCGACCGTCGAGGGCGACCGGCTGTACGGGCTCGGCAGCAACGACGCCGGGGCCAGCGGGGTATCGTTGTTGGCAGCCTTTTTGCATTTTTACGACCGGAAAGACCTGAAGTATAACTTATGCGTAGCGATCACGGCCGAGGAGGAGAACAGCGGGCACGACGGACTCGAATGCGTGATCCCGGAATTGGGGCCGCTGGAATTCGCGATCGTCGGCGAACCGACGCTGATGCAACTGGCCATCGCCGAACGCGGACTGATGGTCATCGACTGTACGGCGCACGGCAAAGCCGGACACGCGGCGCGCGAGGAGGGGGACAACGCGATCTACAAGGCGATGCAGGACATCGAGTGGTTCCGCACGTACCGTTTCCCGAAGGTGTCCGACCTGTTCGGTGCGGTCAAGATGAGCGTGACGATCATCTCGGCCGGAACGCAACACAACGTGGTTCCGGCCGAATGCCGCTTCACGGTGGATATCCGCGTCACCGACCGTTACACGAACGAGGAGGTTTTAGAGATTATTAAGGAGCATGTGAGCTGCGAAGTGAAAGCGCGTTCCACGCGCCTGCGACCGTCGAGCATCCGGCCGGATCATCCGATCGTACAAGCGGGCCTGGCGCTCGGACGCACGACTTACGGATCGCCGACGACGTCGGATCAGGCGCTGCTCGACATCCCGTCGCTGAAGCTCGGCGTCGGGGACAGCGCCCGGTCGCACAGCGCCGACGAATTCGTCCATTTGAGCGAAATCCGCGAAGGGATCGAACTGTATATAAAGATGTTATCCGCGATATTGTAACGAATCCGACCACGCCGACGAAACGGATCGGACAAACCTAAAATTCGGACGTATGAAAAAACTGATTCTGACTGCCGCCGTCGTGCTCGCCGCTGCGAGTATGTACGGCCACCGCGCACCGAAATACCAGCCCGTTCCGGTCGATACGGCGGTGCGCGTCGGAAAACTGCCGAACGGTCTGACCTATTACATCCGGCACAACGACCTGCCGAAAGAACGGGCCAACTTTTACATCGCCCAGCGGGTCGGATCGATTCTCGAAGAGGAGAATCAGCGCGGACTGGCGCACTTCCTCGAACACATGGCTTTCGCGGGAACCAAAAACTTCCCGGACGGGAAACTCACCGGTTACCTCGAACAGAACGGCATCAAGTTCGGCGCGAATCTGAACGCCTACACTTCGGTCGACGAAACGGTCTACAACATTACCGACGTGCCGACCGTAAAGCCGGGACTGGTGGACTCCTGCCTGCTGATCCTGCACGACTGGTCGGGATTCATCCTGCTCGAAGACGACGCGATCGACCGCGAGCGCAAAGTGATCCACGAAGAGTGGCGCACGCGCAGCAACGCGACGCTCCGGATGTACGACAGCCTGCTGCCGAAACTCTACCCGAACGGCAATCGTTATGCGAGCCGAATGCCGATCGGATTGATGGAAGTGGTCGACAATTTTCCGTACGAAGTGCTGAGAAATTATTACAGAAAATGGTACCGTCCGGATTTGCAGGCGATCGTCGTCGTGGGCGACATCGACGTGGACAGCGTCGAGGCGCGGATCAAAACAATGTGGCAGGATATCCCGCGCCACAAGCGCGCCGCCGAACGGAAATATTTCCCGGTAGAAGACAATGCGGAACCGATCGCAGCCATCGCCACCGATCCGGAAGCGACCTCTTCGTCGCTGGCCGTTTTCTACAAACACGACAAGCTGACGCCCGAACGAATGAAAACGACCGAAGCGCTCGACAACGATTATATTCAGTCTACGTTTTCGATCATGCTGAACGCGCGACTGGCCGAACTGACCCAACAGGCCGACCCTCCGTACCTGTATGCGGGATTCGGCGACGACGATTATTTCCTGGCCAAAACCAAGGGCGCTTATCAGCTTTACGTGGCCTTCCGGGACGACGCTTGGCAGCGGGCGCTCGACGCCGGGATCGGCGAACTGAAGCGGGCCCGCGAATACGGCTTCACCGCACCCGAATACCAGCGGGCGCAGGCGAAACTGGCCAGCTACTTCGAGAATAAATACAACGAACGGAACAAGGTCAAAAACGATACCTACGTGCAGGAGAGCCTCGATAATTTCCTCGAAAACGAACCGCTTGCGAGCGCCGAATACCTGTATCATTACTATCTGAAACGCGCTCCGGAGATCACACTGGACAGCATCAACGATATCTTCAGGACGATGTTCCCGGATCACAACATCGCGCTGATGATGATGGCCCCGTCCAAAGACTCGCTGAACTTCCCGACCGAAAAAGAATTCGTCTCAGCCTACCGCAAAGCGTACGAAGCCCCGGTGACCCCGTACGAGGAGAAACTGGACGAAGGCGGATTTCTCGACCGCGAACCGCAGGCGGGAACCGTCGTTTCCGAGCAGACCGACCCGGTATTCGGCACGACAGTGTGGACGCTGAGCAACGGAGCGCGCGTCGTATTCAAGCCGACCGATTTCAAGAGCGACGAAATCCTATTCGAAGCGATCAGCCTCGGAGGAACTTCCGCCTACGGAGACGGCGATTCGTTGTACATGAATTTCCCGACCGGTACGGCGCTCGTCGGCGGATTGGGCAAATTCCGGCCGACCGACTTGCAAAAGAAACTCGCCGGCAAACGGATCTCCTACCAACCCTATATCGGCAGCACGTCGGAAGGCGTTTCGGGCAGTTGTTCGCCGAAAGATTTTTCGGAATTGATGCAACTCACCCACCTGCTGTTCACCGAACCGCGCGAAGACACCGTCCTGTTCTCGGCCTGGAAAAACCAGACGCGCACCGTCCTGGCCAACCAGGAAGCCAATCCTTCGATAACGATGCAGGATACGTTAAACCGGGCGATATACGGGAACAACCCGCGCTACCGCCGCTTGACGCCGCAGCGTCTCGACGGCTACTCGTACGACCGGATTCTGGAACTTTACAGACAGCGTTTCGCCAATGCGGCGGATTTCACGTTCATCTTCGTCGGTAACGTCGATCCGCAGAGCATACGTCCCGACATCGAACGGTATATCGCCTCGCTGCCGGGTTCAGCGCAGAAAGAAACGGCTCGGCACATCGAATTCATCGTGCCGGGAAACCGCGAATCCCGCTTCGACAAAGAAGTATCCACACCGAAAGCGACGGTCGTCGTCACGATCAGCGGCGACGAACGCTATTCGTTGAAAGACCAACTCGAAATGACCTTTCTCAAACAGATCATGGACATCGTCTATGTCGAAACGATCCGCGCCGAGGAGGGAGGTACCTATGGGGTCAGCACGCAGGCTTCGCTGCTACGCGAACCGTACAACCGGTATGCGTTCACGATCAGTTTCGATACGAGCAACGAGAAATCGGAAGCTTTGGCCGACCGGGCGCTGGCCGAACTGAAAAAAGTGGGCGACGAAGGCCCGACCGCAGCCGCTTTCGACAAAGTGAAAGAGTTCTTACAGAAAAGCTATGCGCAGTCGATCAAGGAAAACGGCTATTGGCTGGGGCAGCTCACTTCTTTCTACCGCTACGGAACCGACTCGCACACCGAATACCTGAAAACGCTGAACGCGATCACCCCGGAAGACATCGCCCGGCTCGCAAAGAAGATTTCCGATTCGCCGAACCGGGTGGAAGTAGTGATGAACGGAATCGCCAAACAAGAATAGAATTACGGGGCGTACCCGCAAATGCCCGTACGCTCCCTGTTTAAAACCCAAAAACGACAGACAGATGAAGTTGTGGCAAAAAACCAACGACGTGAATAAGGCGGTGGAACAGTTCACCGTCGGGCGCGACCGCGAGATGGACCTCTTTCTTGCCGAAGCCGATGTCCTGGGATCGCTGGCGCACACGCGCATGCTCGAATCCATCGGACTGCTCGGCAGCGAAGACCTCGCGAACGTGCAGCGCGAACTCAAAAACATTTACCGGGACATCACGGCCGGAAAATTTACGATCGAAGAGGGCGTCGAAGACGTGCACTCGCAGGTCGAATTCCTGCTGACGCAGCGCATCGGCGACGCCGGCAAAAAGATCCACAGCGGCCGTTCGCGCAATGACCAGGTGCTGGTCGACCTGCGGATCTTCCTGCGGCGGCAGATCCGGGAGATCGTAGCGGACGTGGAGCAGTTGTTCCACCGGCTGCAACAACTTTCGGAAAAGTACAAAGAGGTGCTGATGCCGGGATACACCCACCTGCAGATCGCAATGCCGTCCTCGTTCGGGCTGTGGCTCGGAGCCTATGCGGAAAGCCTGGTGGACGATACCGAAATGCTGCACGCCGCCTACCGCATCTGCAACAAGAATCCGCTCGGATCGGCCGCCGGATACGGCTCGTCGTTCCCGCTGAACCGTACGATGACCACGCAGTTGCTCGGTTTCGACACGCTGAGTTACAACGTCGTATATGCCCAGATGGGGCGCGGAAAGAGCGAACGGATCATGGCGCAGGCCATGTCGTCGGTCGCCGCTACGCTGGCGCGGCTGGCGATGGACAACACGCTGTTCCTGAACCAGAACTTCGGATTCATCTCCTATCCGGCCGAGTTGACCACCGGATCGAGCATCATGCCGCACAAGAAAAATCCGGACGTATGGGAACTGATCCGGGGCAAATGCAACCTGATCCAAGGACTTCCGAACCAGATCGCAATGATGACGACCAACCTGCCGTGCGGATACAACCGCGACCTGCAGTTGCTCAAAGAAGTGCTTTTCCCGGCCATCGCCGAACTGCGGAGCTGCATTCATATGGCAGTTTACATGCTCGAAAACCTGCAGGTTAAAGAGCACATTCTGGACGATCCGAAATACGATTACCTGTTCAGTGTCGAAGTGGTCAACAACATGGTGCTCAACGGAGTTCCATTCCGGGAAGCCTACAAAAAAGTAGGGATCGACATCGAAAACGGGAATTTTAAAGCAGAAAAAACCGTACACCACACCCACGAAGGGAGTATCGGCAACCTGTGTACCGACGAAATTTCGGCCCTGATGCAGCAAACGCTCGATAAGTTCCATTTCGACCGGGTCGACCGGGCCGAAACGGAACTGGTTAAATAAGCAAAGTTCATGGCGGAATATCACCATCCGTCGCTCGGTGCGATCACGGTCGTCCGCTCGTCGCGGTTACGCAGGCTCGGCATCAGCATCCGGGCAACGGGTGAAATACGCCTGTCGATCCCTTCGGGGGTCAGCGACCGGCAGGCGATCCAATTTCTGAACGAAAAGGAACAATGGGCCGTCCGTACCCGGGAACGGCTCGCCAGGCGCTACCCGCACGAAACGATCGAACTGCCCTACGCTACGCGCAGTCACGTATTGCAGTTGAACCCCTGTCCCTGCTTGAGCCCTTCGGCTCGGATCGGAAACGGAATCATCCGGGTCAGTTATCCCGCCGCCCTGCGATACGACGCTCCGGAGGTTCAGCGGATCATCCAGCAGGGAATCGAGGAAGCATGGCGTATCGAAGCGAAAGCCTACCTGCCGCAACGGGTCGACGCACTTTGTAAAACATTCGGATTCCGTTGCGGAACCGTGACGATCCGCAATACCCGGTCGCGCTGGGGCAGTTGCTCGTCGGAAAACAACCTGTCGCTGAGCATCCATCTGATGAAATTGCCCGACCACCTGATCGACTACGTCATCGTTCACGAACTCTGCCACACGCTACATAAAAACCACGGGGCCGAATTTCACCAGCTTCTCGACCGGCTGACCGGCGGTAAACATCCGCAATTGAGACAGGAACTGAAAAATTATACGACCCGTTGGAGATAATCGTCCGGAACGATATCCGGCATGAAACGGGCGTTCCTCCTGTGGGAGGAACGCCCGTTGTTTTCGCTGCTTTTTACAGCGTTTTCAATCGGATGTCGTCGATTCCGTAATTCGTTCCGAGACAATCGAAACGAATCACCAGATTTTTGGTCTTCGGGATTCCCTCCGTAACGGAGACCTGAGCCCATTTTTTATTCGCCGGACGAGCATCGGACGCGATCGGAAGCTGCGTAAAATTAGCCCCTTCATCCTGACTCACGCTGACCGTCAGGTTATTCACATCGTAAGCCTGCGAAAAACTACAGCATCCGAACGACAGCACCAGATCGTTCGCCGCCATCGACGTATTCAGGCCCGAAACCGTAAAATAGGCGCCGGACGTCTTGAACAACAGGTAATTTCCGCCGGAAGCGCCGTTGTAATCGGAAGGAGCGGCCGACGAAACGAAAGCGCCCGATCCCGCATACGAAGCTTTCAGGTACGACCATTTCGCATACCCGCTGACATTTTGCTCGACCGAAACGGGAACGCCGCCCATCGTCTCCGTATAATCGACCACGCCGGAAGGGAAAACGACCGCCACGTCCTGCTCGCTCACATCGGTCGAAACCGTAATATCGAGTTTCAGGTTTCCCGAAACCGACTGAGGCGCGTCGTCGACGCTCACGTTATAGACGGTTTGGGCATCCAGCGTCAGCTCCTGCTCGTATTCCACTCCGTCGGCCGTAACGACGATCGTCGCCCGGTCGGCCGGAAAATAGCCGATTCGCCCACCGGAAACGTCGTCGTCAGTAAATGTCAGAGCGCCCTGGATCTGCCGGATCGTCGTTGAACGCGTCGAATGGTTGGCGCGAAAAGCTTCCGAATAGCTGACCCGGACGCCGGCATTGGTCTGCTTGCAGCCGATCGAAACCGGGGTTTCGTTGTCAACGGCGATCGACACCCCCGCCGATCCGCCGTAAACGGGCGTATCGAAAGCCGGCGCAGTAAAAGACTGCGAATAGGTCCGCACCGTATAAACTCCCGAAGGCAATTCGATAGGCCCCGGATCGACGCCGATGGGCGACAGCTTTTTAATCACCGTTTCGTTTTGCAGGATCTCGAGCGTGAAGGTGGCGGCATCCGCACTTTTGGTTGCCGACGCAGTTACGACTCTCACGGTCGGATCGACATCCAGGCGGACAACAAGCGATCCGTTTCCGACATTTCCGGGATCGTTTTTAGCGCACGATCCCCAGCCCATTGCCGTTATCAGCAATGGGAACAACAGGTTCCTTCTTTTCATAGTAGTTTGGTTATTCGGTCAGTTTCAATGGACTCCACCACGTATTCCATTGTCCCCACACAGCTTCCGGCGTACCGTACGCATAGGAGATATACTGCTGCACCCCTTTGCGCATGTGTCCCCGGCCGTCGCCGCTCCACCCGCAATTGTGCAGGTAAGGCTTCAAATTATCACGAATCTCTCCTTTCCGGGTAAAATGGATTCCGTCCTCCGATTCCCACAACACGATATAGCTGTCGGGACCCATCCGCTGGGCGGCATGGATCGCCTGAAATTTCTTGAGATCGTCACGGTATTTCACATCGCAATGATCGGCCCCTTTGATGTCGCTCTTATTGATCACCGTCCCGTGGAAATTCAGATGGGCGGGCCAATTCGGATCGTTCGCATCGGCCGTAACCAACCGGGTCGTTATCGACTCGTCGCCCGTCGCATTCCAGGTATAATAGCAATAGACGCTGTCGCCGAGCACCACGAACGACGGCTCCCCGGCTCCGAACTTCTTCGGATCGTCCGTGTACCGGATCATCGGCTGTACGTCCGTCCCGGTAGTCCAGCCCGAACCGTTCCACTTTTCCCACGGGCCTACCGGCGATTTCGAACGGGCGATATAAACATGGTTTTCGACCATCCCCTCGTTTTCAGTAGAAGTATAACCCGCATAGTAATAATCGCCCCACTGGGCTACGGCCGGGTCGCATACCGAAAAATGATCGGAAGCAAATTCGGTCGGAAGCAGCACCATCTGCTCCGGAGTCCACGTTTTGCCTCCGTCGGTCGAATGCTGATAGGAAGCCTGATCCCAGAATATGGTTCCGTCCGAAAAGTCCTGCGACACGCGTGCCCGGAAGCTACCGGCGACCTCTTCTCCGTTCAAATAGTTGGTCACCCCTTCCATATTCTTATCCGACTGCCAGACCATACACTGGTCGTTGTTGCCGTCGCTGAGCGTCCACAAGTATTCGCCGTACGGAAACTTATCCTTGTTGACCAGCTCCAGGCTCTGGTTGTCCTTATAATTTTCATAGCGCTGCGTGGCCACCGGACGGTGCCGCAGGGTCGTTTTATAGTCGGTATCCCACCGGTACAGGCTGAACGTAAGCGATGCGTTTTTCGCCTGTTGATTCGGGCAGATCACGCGTACCGAATAGAACGGTTTGGTTTCGGCGAACCGCTGGGCGGCCGTCATGCCTTTGCCCAGCACGACCGGCTTCATGACGGCATCGGCATCGAATTTCAGATTGCCGTCGTCGTGATAACCGCCCGGAGCGGCGAACCACGCATCGACCGAGCCGTCTTTGTTGACGATGATGGAAGGTCCGTAACGGTACTGTCCGCCGGTGTAAATATCCCACCCCGTCTCGACGACGGGAATTTCCAGAGCCGACTTGCAACCGCCCAAAGCCAGCGCCGGAATCATTGCCAAAACCAATTTCATTCTCTTTTTCATAGGTCAAAAATTTAAGGATGCGCAAATATCGTATTCAGACCCAAAAACCGTTCCAGACGGCCTTAATATCAAAATTAAATTATTTTTTCTGAAATAACAAATTCATCCGTAAAATTATTCCGAAAAGACGCAAATAGTCGCGCTTTTCGCTAAACAGATATCCCGACTTCGGGTTTTGCCAACAGTCTATTCCAGCAACCGGACGATCCGTCCGCAGGCCTCCCCGTCCCCGTAGGGATTCACGGCCTCGCTCATTGCCCGGTAATAAACGGGGTCGGTCAACAAAGCGGAAACCTCGGAAACGATCCGGGCCTCGTCCGTACCGACCAACTTGACCGTACCGGCCTGCACGGCCTCCGGCCGTTCGGTGGTTTCGCGCATCACCAACACCGGTTTACCGAGCCCCGGAGCCTCTTCCTGAATGCCTCCGCTGTCGGTCAGCACGACCGCGCTTTTCTCCATCAGGTATACGAAAGGCAGGTATTCCTGCGGTTCGATCAAGAACAGGTTCTGCGGCGCGTCCGTCCCGAAAACCTCGCCGATCGGGCGCCGCACGTTCGGGTTCAAGTGCATCGGATAGACGAAATCGACCTCCGGGAACCTGCCGGTCAGCGTCCGGATCGCCGTACAAATACGCAAAAAGCCGTCCCCGAAATTTTCCCGCCGGTGTCCGGTAATCAGCACCAGCCGGCGATCGGACAATCGCCTCGCGGCATCGTATCCCGCCCGCCGCAGCTCCCCTGCCAGTCTCCCGGCCAGGGCCTCGTCCGACTTGATCCGTCCGACCACCGCATGGAGCGCATCGATCACCGTATTGCCGGTCACGAATATCCGGTCGTCCGGAACGCCCTCCCGCAACAGGTTTTCGCGGGCCAGCGAGGTCGGCGCGAAGTGAAACGACGCCAGCCGCCCGGTTAACTGACGGTTGATCTCCTCGGGCCATGGGTTGTACATATCGTGCGTACGCAGGCCCGCTTCGACATGCCCCACCGGAATCCGCGCGTAGAAAGCCGCCAGCGCGGCGGCCGCGGAAGTGGTCGTATCGCCGTGCACCAACACCACGTCCGGCTTCGCTTCGGCCAGCACGCCGCGCATCCCGGCCAGCACGGCCGTCGTAATATCGTAGAGATCCTGCCCCTGCTTCATGATATTCAGGTCGTAATCGGGAACGATCCCGAACAGACGCAACACCTGATCCAGCATCTCGCGGTGCTGTCCGCTGACGCAGACGACCGTTTCGAACCGGTCGGGACGCTCCCGGAGCGCTCCGACCAGCGGGGCCATTTTGATCGCCTCCGGCCGGGTGCCGAAAACCAGCATGATTTTTTTCATTCCGTTACTGTTTTTTAAAAACGCCGCAAAAATCGAGAATAACGGCGTCATCCCGATATTCCAGAGTTTTAAATTCTTTGTGCGCCACCAAAAAAGCGATAATATCAGATTCGGCATAAGCCTTCCGGTAATCGGCGAGTTTGAATACCGAATGCTCCCGCACGTTCGGCTCGACGATCCGGTAATCGGCATCCTCCCCCTCCATCACTTTCGAAGCGATATACTTGGCAGGACTCTCGCGCAGGTCGTCGATATTCGGCTTGAAAGCCAGTCCCATCAGGGCTACCCGCGGGGGACGCCCCTGCGTCACTTTGAACCGCTGGATAGCGGCTTTGACCTGCCCGGCGCACCAGAAGGCCTTATAATTGTTGATCTCGCGCGATTTGGCGATCAACTGCGACTCGCTCGGAAAATCGGCCGTGATAAAATAAGGGTCGACCGCAATGCAGTGGCCCCCCACCCCGCTGCCGGGTTGCAGGATATGTACGCGCGGATGTTTGTTCGCCAGTTCGATCAATTCCCAGACGTTGATCCCCGCTTTGGCGCAGATCAGCGAAAGTTCGTTGGCAAAGGCAATCTGAACGTCGCGCGACGAATTTTCGGTCAGCTTACACATCTCGGCCGTCCGGGCATTGGTCGGATGCAGCGCGCCCTCCACGAAACGGGCGTAAAAAGCCATCGCCCGCTGCGTCGAAGCCTCGTCGATCCCGCCGATCACCCGGTCGTTGTGTACCAACTCGTGCAACACGTTGCCCGGCAGCACCCGCTCCGGACAGTAGGCGACGTGCAGTTGCCCTTCGAGCTCGGGCCGCTCCGAAAAGATCAGCCTCGCCATCCGGTCGGTCGTTCCGACCGGCGAAGTGGATTCGATGATAAAAAGGTCGCCCGCTTTCAGCAACGGAACGACCGAACGCGTAGCGGCCTCCACGTACGAAACGTCCGGCTCGTGATTCCCTTTGAACGGAGTCGGCACGACGATCAGGTAAACGCCGCTCGCGACCGGCTTCGTAGCGGCCCGGAACCGCCCCGCCCGCACGACTTCGCGGACTACCTCCCGCAATCCCGGTTCGACAATGTGAATCTCGCCCCGGTTGACGGTATCCACGACCTGCGGATCGATATCGACTCCGATGACCTGCAATCCTTTGGATGCGGCCACGGCCGCCGTCGGCAGGCCGATATAGCCCAACCCGAGAAAAAGTATCTGTTCGGTACTCTCCATAACTGTTCTGATGCTTTTAGATACAACCGATCGTTGCGGCGCTTCCTGCGTCGCACAATCGGCGCGATAAAGTTACGGAAATTTACGAATTTCTACGCTATCGCCCCGTTTTAATCACATTTTCAGGCAGAAACAATTTTGGTCCGGGTTAATGGCGAAATAATTCCACGCAGGAAGGGATCCGGTCGATCTCGTAATAAACCGCATGAATCCGTTCCGGATGAACGATCACAATCTGCAAACCGGGTTTCTCTTTTCCCGCCGGGTGGCCGGCTGAACCGGCTACCGAGAAATGCGTATCGTTAAAATCGGATTCCGTCCGGCGACACAGGTGTCCGGCCAGCACCAGATCGACGCGATAACGGGCGCAGAGATCGAGGTATCGCTGCCGTTCCTGCGACGGAATGTTTTCGTCGGCGTCGGGTTCGTCCGGCCGGTTTACAAAAAACGGATGATGTCCGATCAAGATCCGGCGCCGGTATTTCCCGGCGTGCCGGAGCTGCTTTTCGAGCCAATCGTATTGCTGCCGGCGCTGCCCGGAGTTTCCCGCTTTTACGACCGGCGTATTCAGGCCGATCACGCAACACCCTTCCTTACGGAAAACGAAACGATCGCTGCCGTACCGGCCGATAAAATCCTGCACCGCTTCGGGCGAGGCTTCGTCCCCTACGTCGCAGGCGCCCGGCAACAGATAAATCGGGATTTTCGAATCGATCCGGCGGCACAACTCCCGGAACCCGGCCAGTTGGGCGGCGTTCCCGCGGTCGTTCACCAGGTTCCCGGAAATCACCACGAATGCGGGCTTCAACCGGTTGATCGCGTCGACAAACTGCTTGAACTGCTGTTTTTCCCGCTCGAAACCGCCGTCCTCACTACAAAGGCCCAACCGCGGATCGCTCAACTGAACGAAAAAGAACGACCGGTCCTTTCCCGGGGCGGAAAAAGAAAAAGAAAACAGCATACAAAACAAAAAGAATACGATACGTTTCATAATCCGAGGAGATTAAATGACGATATTCAGCGCATAAAAAAATGCTATGACCGGTCGTAAAGTTAAAAATAATTGCCATAATTCAAAAATATTTGATTCCATATGCTCTTTTTGCGCCATCGTCCGCTTCAGGAACGACTAAAATTCGGATCGTTCGGTATTTTTTATTCACGGATAAAACGGTATCTTTGAAAAGCACCGTTTTGAACATCGAATTACTATGAAAAGGATTGCCATTCTATCGTCCAGCGTGCGGACGGGACGCCTCAGTCACCGTGTCGCCCTCTATCTTCAACACTATCTGACGGCCAACGAACTGGCCGAAACCGAAATACTCGACCTGAAAGCGTACGATTTTCCGCTGTTCGAGGAACGTTTCGCCTTCCTGCCGAATCCGTCCGGGAAAGTGATCGATTTCACCGAACGATTCGTGGCGGCCGACGCGCTGATCATCGTCACTCCGGTCTACAACGCCTCCTTCCCGGCCGCGCTGAAAAACGTCATCGACCTGTACCTGCAGGAGTGGCGCCGCCAACCGGTGGCGGTCGTTTCGGTCACCTCGGGCAAAGTGCCGGGAATCGCGACGGTACAGCAACTCCAGGCTTTGCTGCTGAAACTCGGGGCGTTGGTCGTACCGATGCTGTGCACGGTGATTTCGGCCGGGGAGACTTTCGACGAAAAAGGGACGGCCGCTTCTCCCGCAGCGACCGAGAAACTGCTGCGCCCGATGATCGACGAGCTACTCTGGCTGACCGGTAAAACCGGCGAATAAGATTCCGGGAAACCCGAAGACGGCATCTACCGTTCCGTCTCCGCCTGCCGGCTCACATAGCGGAACAATCCGTCGCAGGCGTCTTCCAACAGATCGAGCACCCGCTCGAACCCTGCCGCCCCGCCGTAATAGGGATCCGGAACCTCCGTTTCGTCGAAACGGGTGCAGAAATCGGTCATTTTCCGGATCTCGGCCCGGCCATCCGCCGGAGCCTTGCGGCGCAGGTCCCGGATGTTCCGATCGTCCATACCGACGATCAAATCGAAACGGTTGAAATCTTCCGCAATCACCGGACGGGATATCGAAGTCAGCCGATATCCCCGTTGAGACGCATGCCGCTTCATTCGAGGATCGGCCCCCTCCCCCGCATGGTAACCGATTATTCCGGCCGAATCCACCTCGACCTTTCCGCTCATTCCGGCTTTGTCAACGGCCTCGCGAAACACGGCTTCGGCACTCGGAGAACGGCATATATTCCCGAGACAGACAAAAAGCACTTTATATTTTCCGTTCATAACAAATTATTTACATCCCGATCTTTTCGGTTTATCCGCCCGTTTTCCGAACACGCCGGGAAACGGATTTTATACCCGACGCAAAAATACAAAAAGTCCCGGAAAACCGCACCCGGAAAACAGACCACACAAAAAACCTGTAAATAAACAATATACAGTAAAAACATCCGACAATAACTAAGAAATTAGTTAAAAAAACTTGCACAACTAAAATTTTAGTTATATGTTTGTTTTCAAATCAACCGGTATATTATGAAAAAAGAGACGGAGCGGGAAAACATGCGGGAACTGACCCGGGCGGAACTCGAAATAATGCAAATCCTGTGGGACGAAAAAAACGCTTTCGTAAACGATATCCTCGAACGGATGCCCGAACCGAAACCGGCCTATAATACGGTTTCGACGATCGTGCGCATCCTCGAAAAGAAAGGCGCCGTCGGGCACGAAGTCCTCGGAAAAAGCCACCGCTACTACCCGCTGTTCGGGCGCGAAGCCTACACGCAAAACCTGATGCAGGGAGTCGTCCGCAATTTCTTCGGCAACTCGTTCGCCCGAATGGTCTCGTTTTTCTGCGAAAAGGAACACTTGCCGGTCGACGAGTCCGAAAAAATCCTGCAAATCGCGCAGGAAGCCATCGCCCGAACAAAAAAACGAACCGAGTAACCCGGAACCGCACGGCGCACCCCGATCCGACGGTACCTCAACCGTAAAACTTATGGGAACTGAACTACCCTACCTCGTCAAAACACAGATTTGTCTCGCAGCGTTCTGGATCGTCTACCGGCTGTTGTTCGCATGCGACAAGGCATTCGCACGCAACCGGGCCTACCTGCTGCTGACAGTAGCGGCGGCTTTTGTCATTCCGGCGCTTTCCGTTCCGGTATGGACGCCGGAGGCAACCGGAGGAGAACCGTACGGTTTCCGCATTCCGGCCGAGATCTTCACCGGAATACAACCCGAAACACTCCCCGGCTCCCGACCGGGCGGTATTCCGCAGGGACTCCGACTGTTTTGCTACGCAGGCAATCTGATCATGCTGCTGGCGTTATCGGCAGGCGGATTCCGGCTGTGGAGAATCACCCGTCGCGCCACGCTGCTACAACCGGGCAAAATCCGTATTTACGGCCTCAACATGCAGGGTTCCGCCTTCACCTTCTTCAATCGCATCTATATCAACGAACTGGGAACGAAGCCGCAGGACATCGCGCAGATCGTCGCGCACGAGACGCACCATGCGAGGCTGCGCCACAGTTGGGACATTCTGCTGTCGTCCGTACTGCGGATTCTATTCTGGTGGAATCCGTTCGTGTGGCTGTGGGAACGTTCGCTCAGAGAGGTGCACGAGTTCCAGGCCGACGATGCGGTACTGAACAACGGTTTCGATTCGGAACAATACATCGCGCTGATCCTCGGAGGACTTACCGTCATCCGTCCGGAGTTTGTCAGCGGGTTCTGTTATTCACTCATCAAAAAACGCCTTATCATGATCGCTCGAAACAAACAAAAACGCCGGTCGAAATTCAGAATTTTGCTGGCATTACCGCTAACCGCGCTCCTGACGGTTTGCTTTTCCTTTACCGAACGCCCGGTACGGCAATCCGTACTTACGGAGACCGCCGACACCGAACAACCGTACTCTCCGAACAACGGGGAAAGCCCCCAGAGGTTATCCGCCGTGCAACAAACGTCCTCTTCCTCCGCAACCGGGACGAATGGCGGAAATGCGATCGCACCGACCTCCCCCGCGCTGCCGCCTTCGACAGCCGATGAACAGAACGAAAAAAACGCAGCGCGCCCGACCGTTTCGAAACAACCGGAACAGCCTACCGAGACATCGCAAAACGCCCGGGAGCATACGACCGATACGGCATCCCGTACGACTGCGTTCGACAGGCAATCGACCGATCTGATCAAACAAGCCAATGCTTTGGCCTCCCGTACGGCTGAGCTCAATAGACAATCGGCCCAGTTGGCCCATGCATTGACAAACAACCTCTCGTCCGAACAAACCCGTTCCATAGCATCCCGTATGGCTGCGCTCAACAGGCAATCGGCCAATCTGTCCCATGCGCTGGCCAGCCGAATGGCAAGATTTTCAGACTCAACAAACAGAGCCTCTTCCGATACTTCAATATTCGGGAAACCCCGCCCCATCATTCTCATCGACGAGAAAGAAGTAGACAATATCAAGGGACTGAATCCAAACGACGTCGAAACGGTATCGGTGCTCAAAGACCCGACGCTTGTGGGCGTCTACGGCGACAGAGGCAAAAACGGAGTGATTCTAATCAAGACCAAATCCCTGTCGAAAAACTCCCGCGTCAAAATCGTAGAGATACCCGCCGTCATAACGTCTGATCGATCCGATAAGCCTGCTCGAAATCCGGAAGAAAACGAAAAACCGGAAAAATAAATACCCGAACATTTAAAAAGAATCGAACCCCAAGACAAACCGCGGGACAAAGATAACCGGAATTTCCAGTCCCTTTACAAATTCGGGATAGTGGCAATGTAACGCAAATATCACTACAATAGTGATTTAGCAATATTTTGTCAGAGGTTACAAAGCGGTCAAACCGCATGAAAAGGCATAGTTCGGAAAGAGTTGCGTTACCAAATCGTTACCGCGGCTTTTTCCGAATTTGCCATTTTAATGTATTGTTTTTCAGTGTTTTGCGCCTTGTTTCACGGCACCGAATAACTCTAATCAACGTAATTTTGTACTAAACAATTAGAGTTATGGCACGCAGCACATTCAAAGTCCTTTTCTACCTGAAAAGGCGGAACGAGAAAAACGGCAAAGTCCCTGTTATGGGGCGCATTACGGTCAACGGGACGATCTCGCAGTTTAGCTGTAAGCTAAACGTTCGTCCGGCGTTATGGGACACCGAAGCGAACAAGGCATCCGGCAAGAGCGTCGAGGCGCAGCGGATCAACGAGAAACTGGAGAACATCAAGACCAACATCGGCAAGCAGTACCAGCGCATCTGCGACCGGGACAGTTACGTTACCGCCGAAAAGGTAAAAAACGCATGGCTGGGCATGGGCGGCGAATGCAAACTGCTATTGCAGACCTTCGATGAATATCTTGTTGCGTTTGAAAAACGTGTCGGCAAAGATCGTTCTCCGAGTACACTCGAAAATATTCAAAGAGCACGCAAGTACCTTGCGGAATTTCTCGAAGAAGAATATCATCTGTCCGATATCCCGTTTGGGGAGTTGAAAGGGGAATTCATCGAGGAATTCGCCGTCTTTCTCTCGAATAAACGCAACCTCATGTCCGGCACGATAGAAACCCCGGTCGGCAAACTGCATCGTATGACCTACACGGCTGTTAAAAACGGTTGGATCGCCGCCGATCCGTTTGCGGGATACAAGTATAAGGTGGTGCATCGTGATCGTCGTTTCCTCACGGAAACCGAATTGCAAGCCGTGATGAAAGTGTATGTACCCAACTATAAAACGGCGATTGTCAGGGATATATTCGTATTCTGCTGTTTTACGGGCATGGCCTACTCGGACGTGAAGAAACTGACGCACGCCGATATTCACACGGACGGGAACGGGGAAATGTGGATTATCGACAACCGCGCCAAAACGGGGACGCAGTTCCGGGTAAAACTATTGCCCGTGGCCCGTCAGCTTGTCGAGCGGTACAGCCGTTTGTCGCTTCCGGGCGGCGTGGTGTTTCCCGTCAAGGACGATAATTCGATGAACATGTCCCTGCGCCATGTGGCCCGGCACGCCGGACTGTCATTCTATCCCACCACCCACACCGCGCGGCATACGTTCGCGACGACCGTAACGCTCTCGCAGGGCGTTCCGCTTGAAACCGTGTCGAAAATGTTAGGGCACAAGCACATTACCACGACGCAGATCTACGCCAAAATCACGAACGACAAGATCGGGCGGGACATGAGCGCATTGGAGGCCAAGATCGGCGACAAGTTCAGCATGGCCCGATAAGCGGCAGGGAAAAAGGGACGGGGGTTCCGGGATCGCTGAAAATCCCGGAACCCCCGTCCCTTTCATTGGCCGCCGGGCCTATGGTTCGTCCGGCTCGTCCTGCCGGGCCAGTTCGTTGTAGAGGTCGATCCGTTGCATACAGACTTTTTCAACGATGCTTTGCATCCGCTCCACACGGTCGAGATGCTGTTCCAGTTCGGTTACATGGATAAAGAACGAAGAATCGTACCGGGCATTGATGATAAACCGCCTGAGACAAGGCAGCGTGTGAATCGGAGTGAAGCTGTCCGATTCAAACAATAAAAACAGTTCCGCCGACAGAGTGCGCGTTCTTTCGTGCAGAATCATCACGTCGCGCGTGTCGAAATCGAAACCGTGATAAACCCGAAACAGCACCTGAAAAAAATAGACGGCGGCTTGCGCGGTGGCGAATGCGGCCTGCCGGATTTTGTTCTCGGTAAGCGCCGTACCCGCCTGCTCCAGAAACTGGTCTCCGAGTGACATGAATGTAGTGTAATAGTGTTTTGCATTGCATGCTGCCTCAGAGAAAGGATATGGCCTTTTCGGTCGTTTGAATTTGTGGCGGTCGCTGCAGTAGAGCAGCACCCCCTCTTTTCGCGCCAGATAGAACAGCGGAGAGGACTGCGAAACGACATAGTTAGCGGCATACATATAGATATTGAGATAGGGCGCACCGTGTCCCGCGCCGGGCATTTTCATTTTCAGGTAACGTCTCACATCGAGCCAATTATACTGCGGTGTGTCGTGGGTGGCGATCAGCAAATCGTAGCTGAGCGCGTCGCTGTGAGGCGTACCGCCCGCCATCGAGCCGAAAAGCAGGATATAGGCCGGGTCTAACAGTTCGCTCAGGCATTGGGCGATGCGTGCGACTACCCCCGGATCGTAGAGCCTCGGAGTTTCGGTGGCCGGAGGTTCCGGCATCGGCGGCGTGTCGTTCGGGACGGGTTCCATCGTTTCGGCGGTTGGTTCCGGTTCCGATGTCGCGGGGACTGTCAGGGTCAGCGGTCGGAGTTGTTCCGCTTGCGTGTTTTGTCCGGGTTGCGTTTGCCCGGTTATTTCGTTCGTTTCCATGTGGTCGATTGTTAAAATGTTGACAATAAAGATTTAACCCTTGCCGTGCCGTAAGGCGCGGAAAAGACAATAACGGTTTGACCGACAATGTTTTGTCAGTTTAGCAGATGGAAACGGAAACGGGATAAACGATTGCGGGGCATGTGCCCGCCTTGTCTGGCCTTACGGCTTGTCTGTACCGGAGTACGGACGGATGGTGTTGTTCGCATAATAATTAAAATATACGCAGCTGCGAACAACATCATCCCCATTTTTCAGGTTCCAAAGTGTGCCGTTCGCGGGTCGCTAAACCCCAACGGCTCTGCGCATACCTTTTTGAGTATGTTGCACCTGAAACCATTTCGTGAAAAATGGCTTGCTATGATATTGTTCGCAGGAGCAAAGATACGAAAAAACCGGATAAACAAACGGTAAAGGCAGTAAAATAAAGCGGGGCCGCCTGAATCCCCGCCCAGCTATGTGGCCACGCCGCTAGTCCCTCCCCCCCCTTATCCCCGACTGAACCCCGTCCCGTTTCCGACCGTACCCCGGCGTGAGCTTCGATGCTACACGTCCCGCACTCGCCGTCCCTTGCCTCCGCCGACTCCACGCGGCGGGGCAACCGGGGCAGCTTCGGCGTGCCGTGAACGGGGCTAACGCCCCGGCATCGAACGCTCCCGAAAACGGAAGAAGCAAGGTTGTACCCGGAGGCCCTCGAAACCCCCATTCGGGGGCTTCTCGGACGCTCCGGCAACCTTGCCCTGCGGGGCTGTCCCGCCCGACGCGCTCCCTGCGGTCGCACGCCGGAACATCCCCCGCTCCCGTCGGTCGCAGGGGATTCGAGACTCTCGGCGTCTGCGACACCGGCGGACGGCTCCCGTCGGTCGCCCGCCCGCTAACTGAAGACAAAAGAGCATTGACAGACGATTGCGCGGCCAACGAAAGCACAAAAGCTGTACAAGGTACACAACCCCGCACGATTCTGTCATGCGATACAGGCGCTTTAAAATGCGGGAAACGTGCCTAAGATAGACTTATCGTTCTAGGTACGGGAAAGTCAGTGAAATAGGAGAATACAGTCTCCCTTTCCAACCGACCGCAAAGATACAGATTCGGGGGATAAGGCGCAAGGCTATACAAGCGCCCGTACCGGGCGGCCTTGCATCTTATCCCCCGAATCTTTGGGCTGGTCGCTACCGATGGGAAAGGGAGGATCGTGTGCAAATACTTTCCGATCATGCCCTCTGTGCCGGAACCGAAATATCCCCGGAAATCCCGTAAAAACCAAACAGAAACATTGGTTTTGTCTGTGTTTTTTCGTATCTTTGTATCAGTTATTTGAGGTTGTGAACATCGACGCACAAAACGGAAAATAGTACCGTTGCCAACTCGTTACCTCATCCCGTCAAAAAAAGTGCAACAAGTCTTTTATCAACTCGTTGCACTATTTTAAGGTTACCGGCTTGTTCCGGTTATCTTTGTCCCGCGTTCCGATACGGCATCGTACCGGCATATACGACACGACACAAAGCGAAAAGACCATGAAATACAAATTTACCGCACTGAAAACCGGACTTCTGATCAGCCTATTGATGGGTTGCGCCTGCTGCAACCTCCGCCGAAACACGGTGGAACAGATACAGATCATCCCGGCCGACACCGTAAAATCGCTGTTCAGCAACCACGAGTCGAACGATACGCCCGTCGAGAAGAAAATGCGCGACCAGGGACTGGTCGACATCGCCGAACAGGATTCGTCGATCGCCGTGCGCCTGGTCTATGCGACACCCTACAACTTCATGGGCAAACGGCTCTATCACGGATTGACGAAAGCCTTCATGCTGCCCGAAACGGCCGGTATGCTGATCGATGCGAAAAACCGGCTCAAAGCGATCCGCCCCGACCTGAACCTGCTGGTCTACGACGCCGCACGCCCCCTTTCGGTACAGCGGGAAATGTGGGATATGGTCAAAGGAACCGCGATGAAAGATTTCGTAGCCAACCCGAACAACGGCCCCGGTATGCACAACTTCGGAGCAGCGGTCGACCTGACGCTAATGGACTGCACCGGACAACCGCTGCCGATGGGATCGTGTTACGACTTTTTCGGCGACGAAGCGCGCATTACCGACGAGCGGCAGTTGCTCGACTCGGCGCGTATCACCCGGCGGGAACTGGAAAACCGACTGCTGCTGCGCCGGGTAATGACCGAAGCGGGCTTCACGACCATCTCCGAGGAGTGGTGGCACTTCAACATCATGCCGACCGCCGAAGCCCGTAAAATATTAACGCCTATCGACTGAACACGCCGGATCGGGCGGAGGCAACCGACTCCGCCCGATCCGTTTCGAGACACGGGATTCTATTTACTGAAATCCAGATTTTCAGGAGATTCGGGAATATTTGGATTCATATCCATGCCTGTCAACGGAACCGAATCGCCGACGATTTCGAACGACACGTTACCGAACCAGACTTTTCCCTCTCCGTCCAACAATACGCCGTAGGCCAGCTTTCCCGCATCGGCAGGGACATCGAGTACGATCTGACATTGCTTCCAATCCGTAGTTCCTTTTATCGGACGACCCTGCATATTGTCAAAAGCGAGACTGTTTCTGGAATTTTTCGCATCGACCCGGAACCACATGCCAGCCCAACCGGTAACATTTTCCGATTTGATATCCGCAGTCATTTTAACGCGTTTACCGGCATATTGGCCGGGAAGACACATCTGCATCAATGTACCGAACTTTCCAACGCCTGACTGAAAAGCCTCGACCGACTGAATCACAGCTACGTTCTTCCCATCTTTTTTCGCAGACGGATCGACCCCCATTTCATAATTTTCAGGTGCGGTGCCCGCTTTGATCCACCCTTCCGGCACGGTCAGCGATCCGGCGGCATCGCTGTTTCCGGCCATTCCGAAAGACATCAGCGCCAAAGCCGCTACTGGAAGGTAAACCAGCGACTTCCAATAAATCCTTCCGTTTTTTCTCATCGTGTTCATCATGGCAATTCGTTTTTTGGTTTGACAATAGGTGTTATTGAAATTGGTTGCGAGTGCAAAATGTTGCAGGCCGACGCTTTTACGGATAATCAGCATCTGGTATTTACGGGCGTCGACGCCACGCTTCAACGCATAATCGTCGGCCTGGTATTCATGTATCTCACGCAGATCCCGCTTGATCAGATAGATCACCGGATTGAACCAGAAGACGATTTGCGCCACGGTAAGCAACGTCAGATCGAACACGTGTCCCAACTGCCGGTGTCCCTGCTCGTGGGTCAGGATCTCCTCCCGGTTGTTCGCGTAATCTTCGTCGGAAATGACCACGTATTTTCCGAAAGAAGCCGCCGACACCATCCCCGGCAAGACGATCACCTCGGCCCCGTTCTCTCTCCTGGGACGCGCTTGCCTGAGCCATCCGAACAGACGGAACATCCCCACAACGAATATGAAAAACGACACCCCGGCCCCGAAAAGGTAGATCCAGAATACGATCCCGACCGGAGTGACCAAAACGACCGGGACATCGACAATTTCGGCCGCCCGGGCGACCGTCTCCCTATCCCGAACCACCGGACGCTCTTTCGCTCCCCGATCTTCCGGAACGCCGGTACGGGATATTCCCGAATTAGCGACCGGCAGCGGAAGCGCCGTAGAATACCCGTCCAAACGAGTCGCGAACGTCGTTTCCGGAATCGTCGCGCCGGTCCAGCTCCACCCGCCCGGCGACGGAAGGAAGGGAATCGCCAGCGGCAGGATCACGATCAGCAGCAACGTCGCCCGGTTAAAAGCGAAACACGTCTCTTTCCGCATCAGCAACCGGAAACAACCGTAAAAAACGCCGGTGCAAACGCTCGTAACGAGCAAATAGATCAATAAAGCTTTCATTTCTTTTCTTTTTGGGAGTGAGCCTCCACCTGTGCGATCAACTCCCGGATCTCCTCCGCAGAGATTTTCTCCTCCTCGACGAACATCGAAAGCACCGATGCATAGGAATGGTTAAAATACTTGCCTACGATGTTCTGCAATGACATCCGGCTGAAATCTTCGCGCGAGATGACCGGAAAGTAACGGTACGTGTTTCCGAACTGCTCGTGATCGACAAATCCTTTGTCCTCCAAGCCGCGCACGACCGTAGACACCGTATTATAGTGCAGTTTCAAATCGCCGAGCGCTTTCAGGATATCATTGATGAACAGCGGTCCTCGGTCCCAGAACTGCTCCATAATCTCTTCTTCGCGGTTTGTCAAATGTTTCATGGTTCCTGTTTTTAATGATTGATTTTCAAACGGAGAGCTACGACACAAATATAACTAAAAAAAATAGTTCACAAACTATTTTGCATAATTATTTAACTAAAAAATATAGTTAATATAAATACACACTAACAATCAACTATTTACAAATAAATAGTCCGATAAAATCTCAAATAATACCAAACTATTTTTATTTTCTGCTATTCGGGAAAGAGAGAACTAGAAACGCAACTTGCGAAAGAAGGTTTCCATCCATTCGCGGCACTCTTGTTCGAGAATGCCGGTGCGAACCTGCGTTTTCGGATGGAACAGCGAAGGCGTATGCAGCGACGCCCCCCGTTTCGGATCGGGCGCGCCATAAATCACCTGCCCCACCTGACACCAGAAACAAGCCCCGGCACACATGACGCACGGTTCGACGGTCACATACAAACGGCATTCGTTCAGGTATTTCCCGCCGATCGCTCCGGTCGCCGCCGTCAGCGCCTGCATCTCGGCGTGCGCCGTCGGATCGGCCAGCGTTTCGGTCAGGTTGTGGCCGCGTCCCACGATCCGGTCGCCGTACACGACCACCGCCCCGATGGGCACTTCTCCTTTATTAAAAGCTTTGCGGGCTTCGTCCAGAGCCTGCCGCATGAAAAATTCATCGCCGTTTTGCATCCCGTTCGCCAGAAATTTACTATCTTTGAAACCTGTTTTGCAGGATCGGAGGAACTGATTTCCCGGCACATTCCCGCATTTCAAAAGACAAAAATATAAAAAATCAGGTAATGTACAGAACGCATACCTGCGGAGAACTCCGCATCGAAAATTCAGACCAAAACGTTACGCTGGCCGGCTGGGTACAGAAAGTGAGAAATCTCGGCGCCATGACGTTCATCGATATCCGCGACCGTTACGGCATCACCCAATTGGTAATCGAAGAACATTCGTCCGACGAAGTGCGCGCCACGGCCGCCGGACTGGGACGCGAATACGTGATACAGGCCAGCGGGAAAGTGATCCCCCGGGCCGCGAAAAACCCGAAGATCCCGACCGGCGAGATCGAAGTGGCGGTCGACGGACTGAAGGTGCTCAACGTATCGCAAACCCCTCCGTTCACGATCGAAGACAACAGCGACGGCGGCGATGAACTGCGGATGAAATACCGTTTCCTCGACCTGCGCCGCAACCCGCTGAAAAACGCGCTGATACTGCGTCACCGGATGGCGCACGAAATTCGCAATTACCTGGACGAAAATAGCTTTCTCGAAATAGAAACGCCCTATCTGATCAAATCGACGCCGGAAGGCGCGCGCGACTTCGTGGTTCCGTCGCGGATGAACCCGGGCGAATTCTACGCGCTGCCGCAGTCGCCGCAAACGTTCAAACAACTGCTGATGGTGGCCGGTTACGACCGCTATTTCCAGATCGTGCGCTGTTTCCGCGACGAAGACCTGCGGGCCGACCGTCAGCCGGAATTTACGCAGATCGACTGCGAAATGTCGTTCGTCGAACGCGAAGACGTTTTGAATATGTTCGAAGGCCTGGCAAAGCGCCTGTTCAAAAACATCCTCGGCAAAGAGTTCGACGGGAACTTCCCGCGGATCGGCTGGCACGAAGCGATGGATAAATACGGATCGGACAAACCCGATATCCGGTTCGGCATGACGTTCAACGACATTACCGAAGCCGCCCAAGGTAAGGGATTCGGCGTATTCGATTCGGCCGAATATGTCGGCGCGATCTGCGCCGAAGGGTGCGCAGGCTATACCCGCAAGCAGCTGGACGAACTGACCGAATTCGTCAAAAGGCCGCAGGTCGGCGCCAAAGGCATGGTGTACGTGCGCTGCGAAGCCGACGGCAACTACAAATCGAGCGTAGACAAGTTCTACGGACAGCAAGACCTCGGGAAATGGGCGGCGCAGTGCGGCGCCAAAGCGGGCGACCTGCTGCTGATCCTCAGCGGGCCGCGCAGAAAAACGCAGACCGCCCTGTGCGAATTACGCCTCGAAATGGGCAATCGGCTGGGACTGCGGTCGCACGAGAAGTTCGCGCCGCTGTGGGTAGTCGATTTCCCGCTGCTCGAATGGGACGACCAGACGCAGCGTTTCTACGCGATGCACCACCCGTTCACGTCGCCGAATCCCGAAGACATCGGCCTGTTCGACACCGATCCGGGAAAAATCCGGGCCAACGCCTACGACTTCGTCGTCAACGGCGTGGAAGTCGGCGGAGGGTCGATCCGTATCTTCGATGCCGAACTGCAGGCAAAGATGTTCGAAACGCTCGGCTTTACGCACGAAGAGGCGGAGAACCAGTTCGGATTCCTGATGAACGCATTCCGGTTCGGCGCGCCGCCGCACGGGGGTATCGCCTTCGGGTTCGACCGCTGGTGCGCGCTGTTCGGCGGAGCCGACTCGATCCGCGACTACATCGCCTTCCCGAAAAACAACTCGGGCCGCGACGTAATGATCGACTCGCCTTCGAACATTTCGAACGCGCAGCTCGAAGAACTGTCGCTGACCGTCAAAAAAGAAGAAAAGTAAATCCAAGACGATTCCCGTTTCGGGGAGTCGTCCGTTTCGATATTCATCCCGGAGAGGTTTCCTTTCCGGGATATTTTTGTATAAATTTGTATAAATTTGTATAAAACCGACGACTCGATGAAACGAAAAATCACCGCCCTGCTGTTCGCCTGCTGCGTCACGACGCTCGCAGCGCAAAGCGGCCAACCGCAACCGCCCGAAAATTACCGTCCGAGAATCCACTTCTCGCCGGCCAAAGGCTGGATGAGCGACCCGAACGGACTGGTTTATTACGACGGCGAGTACCACCTCTGCTACCAGCACATCCCGTTCGACGAAAACGGCAACCTCCCTTGGGGAGGGATGCACTGGGGACATGCCGTCAGCCGCGATCTGCTGAACTGGCAGCACATGCCGATCGCGCTGGCTCCGGACAGCCTGGGCTATATCTTTTCGGGATGCTGCGTAGCCGACCTGAACAACACGTCCGGACTCGGAACCGCCGCCGATCCGCCGATTCTGGCGATCTTCACCTATTACGATCCGGTCGCCGCCGCCCAGGGACGGATCGAAACCCAGTCGCAAGGACTGGCATACAGCATCGACCGGGGACGCACGTGGACCAAATACGCCGCCAATCCGGTTCTGCCGAATCCCGGCATCGCCGACTTCCGCGATCCGCACATCGTCCGGCACGAACCTTCCGGACAATGGATCATGGTGCTGACCGCCGGCAAAGCCGTCCGGTTCTACGGATCGCCCGACTGCCTGCACTGGGAATACCTCAGCGAATTCGGGCACGACCGCGGATCGCACGTCGGGCCGTGGGAATGCCCCGACCTGTTTCCGCTCCGGGTCGAAGGATCGAAAGAAATCAAATGGGTGCTGCTGGCCAGCGTCGTGAATTTTACCGAAACGCCCGATAAGCTCGCTACGGCGACCCAGTATTTTATCGGAGATTTCGACGGAAAACATTTTACCAGCGAACAAACCGATACGCTGTGGATCGATTACGGCAAGGATAATTACGCGGGCATCACGTTCGACAACGCGCCGGACGACCGCCGGATTTTCGTCGGCTGGATGCACTCGCACCAATATGCGGCGGCCGCGCAGGGGCATACGACCCAGTCTTGGTCGGGAGCCGCCACTTTCCCGCGCGAACTGAGCATCGTCCGCAGCGCCGACGGCTACCGGCTGAAATCGAAGCCGGTGCGGGAACTGGAACGGCTTCGCGGCCGATCGGTGAAACTGAAACGGCAGAAAATAAACCGTACGGCGACGCTGTCCGACCGGATTCCGTTCGACAAAGCCCCCATCGAACTCGACCTGACTTTCGATGGCATCGACGGCCCGGATGCTCCGTCGCGATACGGCATCCGGCTCCGCAACGACCTCGGGGAGTACGTCTCGATGGAATACGACCGGAAGAAACGGCTGTTCCGGGTCGACCGCACGCAAGCGGCGGCCGTCCGGTTTTCGGATCCTTTCGCCTCCGTACAGACCGCCCCCTACGAACCGGAAACGGGAACGATGCGCTGGCGGTTGCTCGTCGACGTCGCGTCGATGGAGTTGTTCGCGGCGGACGGCCGGATCGTCTTCACCGACGTATTTTTCCCCGGCAAACCGTTCGATATCATCGAACTATTCACCGAAGGCGGCAACGTGACGCTGAAAAAAGGCGATGTTACGGCGCTGGAAACGATCCGATGCAATCCGGTAGAACCCTGACCTCACGCTGTCCGAAACCGACAGCCAGGAGAGTGGGAACGTCTTGCGACGCCCGCCGGAACGTTTCGTTTATTAGTAATATAAAATAAAAGTTATGAAAAACCGGAAAAAAATCGTTGTCTTCACCGGCGCCGGAGTCAGTGCCGACAGCGGCATCTCGACTTTCCGCGACTCCGACGGGCTGTGGGACAAATACCGCATCGAGGACGTATGCACCCCCGAAGCATTGGCTCGCAACCGCAAAACGGTCATCGACTTCTACAACATCCGGCGGCGCGAGTTGCTGTCGAAAGAGCCGAATGCCGGACACTACGCGATCCGGAAACTGGAAGATCATTTCGACGTGGAGGTCGTCACGCAGAACATCGACGACCTGCACGAGCGGGCCGGCAGCACGCACGTCACCCACCTGCACGGCGAACTGCGTAAACTGCGCAGCAGCGCCGACGAATCGCTGGTCGTACCGATCGAAGGTTGGGAACAACACCTCGACGACCGCGCCCCGGACGGATCGCTGCTACGTCCGTTCGTGGTCTTTTTCGGCGAGGGCGTCCCGATGTTCGACCGCGCGGCCCGAATCGCCGCTACGGCGGATCTACTGATCGTCGTAGGCACCTCGTTGGCCGTGTATCCGGCCGCCTCGCTGGTACGCTACATCCGACCGGATGTCCCGGTTTACCTGATCGACCCGAACGAGCCGGATATGTCCGGTATCCGCAACCCGACAGAACTTATCCGGATGAACTCGGCGCAAGGCACTCCGCTGCTTGTGGACAGGCTGATCGGCGAGTTCGGAAATCGCTGATCCTACGCCAAGACAGCCGGGAGGCTTCCGCACGGAAGCCTCCCGGCTGTCTTTATACGCTTTCGGATTATCAGTAAACGAGCGATGTTTCCGGATTCCGATACCAATCCTTATGCCCCCCGGAAGCTACCCAACTGCTGAAATCGGGGTAAGCCTCATCGATCCGCGTTCCTTCCTTCGGACACCGGAAGTCGTAACCGGCGATATGGATCGCAAACGGGAACTGATTGTTTTTCGACACGTAATACAGGCCCTTGTCGGGCTGCGAAACGTCGTGTCCGAAATGCAACTGCGTCCTGTCGGCCAGCGCCGTCGGAGGATAATTGACCAAATGCACTTCGGATCCCCGTCCTTCGTCGGTCTTCAATACGGCGAACGGATTGTAAGGCGGTACGACCCGCTCGTAACCGATCCCGCTGGTAAACGAAGTCGTCACTGTAAACGTATGTCCCAGCGCAACGCCGATATCGTCGAACAACACGACCGTCGGATGATCCTGACCCGGTTCCAGGCTCTTCCCTTTCATGAAGGAAGACGGCGCCAGGTCGCTTTCGATCTGCACGCTCCGAACCGCATCCGCCCCGAACAGGTGCAACTGATAACCGAAACCGTCGGTATAAGCCGCGCCATTGTGTTTAGCGGTAAATTCATCGACGGTACGGGACACGTTGTTGCTTCTGTCCGTATAAACCCGGCTTTTATACAATACGACCACGTCGTTCATATCGTAGTCCCCTTCGTAAGGCCACAGATCCTCGAACGCCAGCGTTCCCCGGTATTCGGTGTAGGTATCGGGGTCGGCGCCCGGTTCCGGCAGATCAGGAACGCCGGGAATCGCGTTCTGGTGTTCCATCTGTAGACCGAACAGCGCGTCCGTATAATTCCAGTCCTTGTTGTCCTCGAATCCGACGGCTACCCATCCGCTTTGCCGGTCATACAGAGAAACCGTGCGCTGCTGGCGCTTCCCGTCCGCCATCGGGTTCAAATCGGGCTTCGAATAACGGATATCCTTCGCATAATCGTAAGATGCGATATTCCCACTGGCAAACCAGTGTCCCATCAGGAAAAATCCGATGCTGACCCCGGCCGGGAATTCATCCTGAAAAGCCGTTCCGTCCCAGTACTTGAGCTGCACCCGATCGCCGGCAAGCAACGACCCGACACGCACATCCGAATTACCTTTGTAATACTTGGTTACATTCGGGAATGCGATGATTTTCGTCAGGGCGTCCGCCGCAGGAACCGTTCCGGTCGGATAGGTAAAATATCCCACGACGTTCTGCCACGAAGCGCCGCTTTTCAGAAAGACCATATTGATCTTGGTCGGCGACTCGATCGAAATATCCGCACTGGCCTCATCTTCGAACAATTCGGGATAAACGGTAGTGATGAATTTGCCGACGACTCCCGAATAGACCTTATCCACCCTCGCAACGAACGAGGCAGGCAGTTCATTATCCGACAGCACATTAGGCAACGTTCCGTACACATCCGTCCATTCGGACAATACTTTGCAATCGTCCGGATACGTGTAACCGCTCCCGGTCATCGCTTTCGATCCGGCATGCTGCGCGATATACTCGTTCTGGTCGAAATCGATCCGGTTTCCGGAAACTTTCAGATGCGCCGTTCCGACGGAACCGATCGCATCGGACGACAACCAGACCTCCGTCACCAGCGAAGGCATCGTCAGATTGCCGGAGAAATGCCCCGTCTCGTCGGTATATCCCCGGAAATAAGGTTCGACCTCTTTCTTGGTCAAAGTGCCGTCGGCATTCTCTTCATAGGGATTTTCACCGAACACCTCGAAACCGATCTGATAACCGTTCAGACGGTAATCGATGTTCGCGGCATACGACTGCGCCGTCGCGAACGTCTGATAATCGCCCGCAGACGGATCGTCCGGTTTCGGGCCGTCGCTCGGATTTTTGACGCAACCGGTCGCAACGACCGACGCCATGCAACAAAGCAGAACCCGTCCCGCATTGAAGCCGCCTTTATTTTTCCTCATACTAACAATCCTTTAAATATTCAATGCAAATGTAGAGCATTTTTAAAGGATCGGTACTTATTTTTCTTTCAATTCGATAAAAACTTCAAGTTCCGTTAATAATTTTTGCACAGGGAGCCCCATTACATTGTAAAACGAACCTTCGATCCGCTCGATCGCCACATAACCGATCCATTCCTGAATGCCGTAAGCGCCCGCCTTGTCATACGGACGGTAGCGGTCGACGTAATAGTCGATCTCTTCGTCGGACAGTTGTTTAAAAAAAACCTTTGTCCGGGAATCGAACGTGCGGCTGCGGCTTCCATTGCGCAGCGTAACCCCGGTAATCACCGAATGACTGCGTCCGGAAAGGCTCCGCAACATGTCCAGCGCCGTCTCCCGCCCGGCGGGTTTGCCCAAAATACGGCCGTCCGCAATTACGACCGTATCGGCCGTAATCAGGATATCCTTCCCGCCGAGCGGCTCCGGATAGGCTTCCGACTTCAACCGCGAAAGGAAAGCGGCCACTTCGTCCACCGGCAGGTCGCGAGGATACTCCTCGACGACTTCGTAATCGCCGGCCAGCGAAAACTCCAATCCGCAATCCGCGAGCAATTGCCTGCGCCGCGGAGAGCGACTGGCCAGGATCAAATCGTATTCTTTTAATTCCTCGATAAAAAACATATGCAGGATTTTCGATTATCATCGGACGCATCCGATGAGATACCTTGCAAAATTACGCAAAAACATCCTGAATATCCCCTTTTCCCATTCGTTTTATACCTCGCTATTCGGTAGAAGGCCAGGCTTACATCCTGCGATACAGGCTCCGGGGGATTATTTTCAGCGCCAAGCCGATCCACCGCCAGCGCGGGGTGACGTACTGCACGGAACGTCCTTTGCGAACGGCCCGGCAAATGCACTGCGCGGCCCGCTGCGGCGAAGCGATCCAGAAATGGCCTTCGCCTTTCATCATCGCCGTGCGCACCGATCCGGGACGGATATCGACGACCCGAATCGGAAGCTTTTGACGGCAAGCCTTCTGGCGCAGACTCTCCAGGTAATTGATCTGATAGGCTTTCGACGCGGCATAAGACGGGGCCGTGCGGCTGCCGCGCAGTCCCATCACCGAGGTAACCGCCGCGAGACATCCCCCGCCGCGACATTCGAAATAACGGTAACACCAATCTACCGTGCGGGTAAATCCGTCCACATTCACCCGGTTGGTCGCCTCCTCGATCCGGTAGTCCAATCCGTCGTTCAGGTCGCCCGTCCCGGAGCAAAAAACAATCAGTTCCGGACTCCCCAGCGAGCCGGTCAACGCCGCGAGCCGGTCGCAGGCATCGGGTTGCGCAATATCGAAAGCGGCCGTTTCATAGCGCTGCGGAGCGGAACGCGCCAGTTCTTCCAGCAAAGCCTCCCTCCGGCCGGTAATCCCCACGCGGTAACCCTGCGAGGCGAGCTGCGCCGCCACTTCGCGGCCGATCCCGGAAGTAGCTCCGATCACGACCGCCGTTTTCGAAACATCGTTTGTTCTCGTCATCGTATGCGTTCCATAATTAACTACGGCCAAAAATACATACGCTCGGCGCGGAATTTCTTGAAAAAATTCAAGATTTTCTTTTCGATGACAATTTTCGGCGAATGTGGCTGACCGTCTCCGGCGTCACGCCGATAAACGAAGCCAACTCCTTGAGCGGAATAACGTCCACAAGCCCCGGATAACGGTCGATCAGATTCAGATAGTGCTCTTCGGGCGTTTTACAATAGAAATCGAGCAGCCGGTCGTAAGTTATGGCAAACAGTTCCTCGGCGACCCGGCGCCCCAGGCGCTGCCCTTCGATACCGCTTTCCCAGTAACGTTCGAGCTCCGTGCAGGGGAGCAGGTACGACACCGACTCCGCAACCGCCCGGATATCGACCACGGCAGCCGTACCGCAGATAAACGACCGGTAATCGCAAACGTATTCGTCCGGGAAGGCATATCCCACCACATGCTCGTTTCCGCGCCCGTCAAGGCACGTATAGCGAAACACGCCGCTCTCGACGAAAGCGACGAAACGGGGAACGCTTCCGGCCGTCAGGAACGGTTCGCCCCGTCCGTAAACCCGGCGCTCGCCTCGTTCCGTAAAAAGCGGTTTCAACAAAGAGACATCCAGCCGGTCGGCATAACGATTGAATCGGTTCATAAACGCGACAAAGGTACTCGTCCAAATTTTACTTGATGTCGAAATCGAGCAGCAAACGTCCTTCGAGCGAGGCCCGGATACGATCTCCGGGACGCACCGGACCGACGCCGACCGGCGTGCCCGTATAGATCAGGTCGCCGATTTTCAGCGTCACGAACTGCGACACGTAAGCGATCACCCGGTTCACGCCGAAAATCATCTGCGACGTATCGCCGCGCTGGCGCACCTCGTCGTTGAGCGACATCTCGAAATGCAACCGCTGCACGTCGCCGCCCAGTTCGGCCAGCGGAAAGAACTGCGGCGACAGCGCCGCCGAATGGTCGAACGCCTTGCCGATCTCCCACGGCAAACCTCCTGCAATGCACTCGCGTTGCAGGTCGCGGGCCGTAAAGTCGATACCGAGCCCCACCTCGTCGTAATAACGCGGGGCGAAACGCTCTTCGATCGCCTTGCCCACGCGGTTGATCCGGACGACCAGTTCCGTCTCGTAGTGCAGATCCCGGCTGAACGCAGGCACGTAGAACGGATCGTTGTTGCGCAACAGCGCCGTGTCGGGCTTCATGAAGAACTGCGGTTTCCCGGGCAGATCGCGCGTATGGTCCAGTTCGGCGACATGCTCGGCGTAGTTCCGTCCGATGCAGATGATTTTCATTTCTTATCTTCTTTAAGCAGTTCGACCATTCGCGCCCCGACACGGTCGGAGGCTCCGCTGCCGCCGATCAGCCGACCCAGCTCGGCGTAATCGGATATCATCCGGTCGTGCTTCGCCCCGCCGGGCAGGATCGCCCGCAGTTCGGCCGTCGCATTCGGCATATTCATCTGGTACTGCAACAGTTCGCGCACGCACTCGCGGTCGAGCACGAGGTTTACCAGCGACACGTACTTCGTTTTCAGGAACATTTTGCCGATCAGCATCGTCGGCAGGTCGCGGCGGTAACACACCATCTCCGGAACGCCGAGCAAAGCCGTTTCGAGCGTCGCCGTACCGGACGTCACGACCGCCGCATCGCTGACGGCCAGCAGTTCGTAAGTTTTGTCGCACACGTAACGGACGTCGCTGCCGGCCAGGTAAGGCGCATACACCTCGCGGTCGAGCCACGATACCCCCGCCACGACGAATTGGTATTGCGAAAATTCCGCGGACAACTCCACCATGAACGGCAGGTTGAATTTGATTTCCGAACGGCGGCTACCGGCCAGCAACGCTACGATCGGGCGGTCGTCGAGTCCGTTTTCTTCGATAAAACGGGCGTACGGTTGCAGGTTTTGCCGGCGCTCCGCAATCGCGTCCATCAGCGGATTGCCTTCGTAGATCGCTTCGATCCCATGACGGCGGAACCAGGCCGTCTCGAACGGGAAGATAACGAACAGCCGGTCGACGTACTTCCGGATTTTTTCGACGCGCGACTCTTTCCACGCCCACGCTTTCGGCGCGATATAATAATAGGTCGGGATGCCGTTCTCTTTAGCGAATTTCGCCATCCTCAGGTTGAACCCGGCGTAATCGATCAGGATCAGCACGTCCGGACGGTAAGCGGCGACGTCTTCCTTGCAGGCGGCGATCTGTCCCAAGATCGTGCGCAGGTTTTTCGCTATCTCGACAAAACCCATGAACGATGCCTTTTTATAGTGCATCGCCAGATTTTCCGCACCGCCGACGGCAGCCATCTTGTCGCCGCCCCAGAAACGAAACCGCGCCTGCGGATCGGCTTTCAGCAATCCTTTCATCAGGTTCGCGCCGTGCAGGTCGCCCGACGCTTCCCCGGCAATCAGGTAATACTTCATCGCTATATGATTTTTATCTCGTTGAATTCCATTCCGCAACCTTCGACCCGGATCACTTCAGCAGATCGGGCCGCAGCCGTTCGGTGCGTTCCAGCGCCTGCTGCTCTTGCCATTTGTCGATCTCGGCGAAATTGCCCGACAACAGCACGTCCGGCACGCGCCATCCGCGGAACTCCGCCGGACGGGTATAGACGGGCGGCGCGAGCAGGTTGTCCTGAAAACTGTCCGTCAGCGCCGAAGCCTCGTCGCCGATCGCCCCGGGAATGATCCGGATCACGCTGTCGGCGATGATCGCGGCGGCCAGTTCCCCGCCGGTCAGCACGTAATCGCCGATCGATATCTCGCGCGTAATCAAGTGTTCGCGCACCCGGTAGTCGATTCCCTTGTAATGACCGCACAGGATGACGATATTTTCGAGCGTCGACAGGCGGTTGGCCTCGTGCTGGTCGTACCGAACGCCGTCGGGCGAAGTATAGATAATCTCGTCGTAGCTGCGTTCGGCCTGCAACGCTTCGACGCAGCGGAAGATCGGTTCGGGTTTCATCACCATGCCGGCTTCGCCGCCGAACGGGTAATCGTCCACCTGACGGTGTTTGTCGAATGTATAGTCCCGGATGTTATGGATATGGATTTCGACCAGTCCTTTTTGCTGCGCCCGCTTCAGAATCGATTCGTTCAGCGGGCTTTGCAACAGTTCCGGAACGACCGTAAGGATATCTATGCGCATGGCCCGATCAGCGTTTGATACGGCTCGATCTTCGACCCGTGTATGAAAATAATGTCTTTCGTATCTTCCGGCGCGAGCGGCTTCATCCGTCCGTCGCACAGCGTAAACCCGCGATAACCGCGCGATTCGAAAAAGCCGGCGATCGCCGTGCGCGTAGCGCCGCCCGTCTCGATCAGTACGGTCGGCAGGTGCCGCTCGATCAACGGCCGCAGTTCCGGGATCACGACGCCCTCGTATCCTTCTATATCGCACTTTATGAAGTCGATCTTCGGCAAATCGGCGAACAGTACGCTGCCGCGCCGCATCTCGGCCTCGAACTCGACGACCGGCAGGCCGTCCGTAGGCCGATCCATCACGAAATTCTGCCCGGTGCCGAAATAGCCGTTCTCGCCGACCGAACTGTTCCCCATCCGGATCGTCTTTTCGGCGTCGCCGAGCGCATAATTCAGGATTTCGACATTGCGGTATTTCCGCAGGTTACGGCGCAACACATTCAAGATCGGACGCACCGGCTCGACGGCGTACACTTTTCCCGACGGGCCCGCGAGCCCGGCCAGCACGTAAGAATAATATCCCAGATTCGCGCCGATGTCGATCGCCGTATCGCCGGGTGAAACGAGGTATTTGAGAAAACGCGGATATTCGTACACCTCCGAGCGGGGCGAAACGCCCCACCGGTATCCCTGCAGGTACATGCCGCTGAGCACCCGCAAGTAACTATCCAGCGACAGGTTTTTATACAACAATTTGCGGATCGCATTTCCCATCTGTCCCATCGTATCCGGCATTCGAAAGATTAATAATTGACCTCCCCGCCGAGCACCTCGGTTACGAACGGATTGTAGAGCGCCTCGTGGCCGATCGTACTGTCCTGCCCGTGCCCGGGATAGAAATGCACGTCTCCGCCGAGCGGCATTAGTTTATCGAGGATGCTACGCATGATCCAACTGTAGTCGCCGCCCGGAAGGTCGGTGCGGCCGATGCTTTCGCGGAACAGCGTATCGCCGGTGATCAGCAATTTCTCGTCTTTGTTGTAGAGGCAGATATGGCCCGGGGTATGGCCCGGAGTCTCGATAATCTCCATCGCGGTATCGCCGAAACGAACCTCCTTTTTGCCTTGCAGGTCGATGTCGATCGTCGGCACGGAATCCACTTTGAAGCCGTAGATCGCTCCGTGCGTCGGGGCCGACTCAATCAGGAAAGCGTCGCGCCCGTCGATTGCGAACGGAATCCCGTACCGCTCCTTGACGTAGTTCACGCCGAGCATATGGTCGACATGACCGTGCGTATTGACGGCCATCACCGGCTTCAGACCGTTCGACTCGATATAATCGGACAGCGCCTTGTTTTCCTGCGGCGTATAACCGCCGGCGTCGATGATGATGCACTCTTTCGTCTGATCGGACAATACGATCGTATTCTCCTGAAACGGGTTCGAAACGATAATTTTAACGGTTATCATAGATTGTCGGTTCCAAAATTTTACACAAAGATAGTTATCATTACCTTTGTAAGAAATAAAACAGGACAAAGTGGCAAGAAAAAAAGCGAACTACCCGCTCGTCGAAGGGCTCGAAATCGTCGACATCGCCGCCGAGGGCAAGGCGCTCGGCCGGTGGAACGACATCGTGGTATTCGTCCCGATGGCCGTTCCGGGCGACGTGGTGGACGTACAGATACGCAGCAAACGGCGGCGGTTCATGGAGGGATACATCGTAAATTACGTAAAAAAATCGCCGTTGCGCGAGGAGCCGGTCTGCGAGCACTACGGCACCTGCGGGGGATGCAAATGGCAGCACCTGCCCTACTCCGAACAATTGCGATTCAAACAACAGCAGGTCGCCGACCAGCTCGGCCGGATCGGAAAAATCGAACTGCCCGCAGTCAGTCCGATCCTGGGTTCGGCGAAAACGCTCTTTTACCGCAACAAACTCGAATTCACTTTTTCGAACAAACGGTGGCTGACCGCCGAAGAGATCGCTTCGGGCGACGAAATCGCCGACAGTCCCGCGCTGGGGTTTCACATCCCGAACCTGTTCGACAAAGTGCTCGACATCCGCAAATGCTGGTTGCAGGACGATCCGTCGAACCCGATCCGGTTGGCCGTGCGGGAATTCTGTCTCGAAAACGGGTATTCGTTCTACAACATCCGCGAGCACAAAGGGCTGATGCGCAACCTGATCGTCCGCACTTCCACGACCGGAGAGGTGATGGCGATCGTCGTTTTCGGCGAAAACGATCCGCAACGGATCGACGCGTTGCTGCAACACACGGCGGAAAAATTTCCGCAGATCACGTCGCTGATGTACGTCGTCAACACCAAACTGAACGACACGATCGGCGACCTCGACATTTTGCTTTATAAAGGCAACGACCATATTTTCGAACAAATGGAGGGACTGCGGTTCAAGATCGGGCCGAAGTCGTTTTACCAGACCAATTCGCTGCAAGCCTACGAGCTTTACAAGATCGCCCGCGACTTTGCCGCGCTGACCGGCGCAGAAACGGTTTACGACCTCTACACAGGAACCGGGACGATCGCCAATTTCGTGGCGCGGCAATGCCGGAAAGTAGTCGGCGTCGAGTACGTACCCGAAGCGATCGAAGACGCGAAAGTCAACGCGCGGCTGAACGGCATCGGCAACGCCGTTTTCTATGCCGGCGACATGAAGGATGTGTTAAACGAGCGTTTCATTGCCGAAAACGGGCGGCCCGACGTGGTGATCCTCGATCCGCCGCGAGCCGGTATCCACGAAGACGTGGCCCGCACGATCCTGACGGCAGCGCCCGCTCGAATCGTCTATGTCAGTTGCAATCCGGCCACGCAGGCACGCGACGTCGCGCTGCTCGACGGGGCGTACCGGGTGACGAAAATCCAGCCGGTGGATATGTTCCCGCATACGCACCATGTCGAAAATGTGGTACAATTGATGCGTCGATGCAACGTTTAGGGATCGGAAACGATCTTATATACAGTTACAAACTCTAAAAAAGAATGACTATGAAAAAACTGATGGTATCCGTGGCGGCCGTATTGCTCGCCGGATCGCTGTTCGCACAGGAAAAGAATTACATCGACCAACCCTATATCGAAGTGACCGGCAAGGCCGAAATGGAAGTCGTTCCAGACGAAATCTACCTGCGTATCGTCATCAACGAAAAGGACAACAAAGGCAAAGTATCGGTCGACCAGCAGGAAAAAGAGATGTTCAAACAACTTAAGGGAATCGGCATCGACCTCGAAAAGAACCTCGTCGTACAAGATATGTCCAGCGATCTGCAAACCTACTTCCTGCGTAAGAACGCAATCCTTTCGACCAAGGCCTACCAGTTGAAGGTAAACAGCGCCCAGCAACTCGGCGAGGCGTTCCAGGCGTTGCAGACGGCCGGTATTTCGGACGTGAACATCGAAAAGACGGACGTTTCGAACATCGAGGAGCTGCGCCAGGAAGTACGCACGAACGCGGCCAAAGCAGCCCGCAAAAACGCGGAAGTGCTGGCGGCGGCGCTCGGACAGCAGGCTAAGGAAGCGATTTTCGTACAAGATTACGGATTCAACATGCGCCCCTATGCGAACGTACTGATGGCCAAAAGCATGGCCGTAGCCGACGCTGCGGGAGAGGAAGCCGCTCCGCAGTTGGAATTCCAGAAAATCAAGATCGAGCACTCGGTCATGGTGCGCTTTATCCTGGGACTTTGATCCGGCCCGAAATAGAAATTACCGGGGATGGTTCCCCGACCCTGCGTCACCCGGTTACGGGTGACGCTTATCATTCCGTGCGGGGCGCGGTCGGCGAATCCGAACACGTCTTTATCCGCGAAGGATTTTTATGCAGCGAGTCGCCGCACGTCCGGATCTTCGAAGCCGGATTCGGCAGCGGGCTGAACGCCTGGCTGACGGCGCAGGCCGCACGGCGGGAAGGCCGTACGGTTTTTTACGAAGCCGTCGAGCGCTATCCGGTCGATCCGCAAACTGCCCGAAAACTGAGCTATGCGACCGATCCGCTGTTCCGGGCGCTGCACGACGCGGCGTGGAACGTCCCGGTCGGCATCGACGAACGCTTTACATTGAAAAAAGTAGAGGCGGCGTTGGAGGATTACCGATTTGACACTACCTTTGATCTGGTGTACTTCGACGCATTCGCCCCGGACACCCAGCCCGAACTGTGGAGCAAAGAACTATTCGCACGGTTGTATGCCTGTCTCGCCCCGGGCGGCACGCTGGTCACCTACTCGGCAAAAGGCCTGGTAAAGGAGAACCTGCGCGCGGCCGGCTTCGAAGTCAGGCGGTTGCCGGGAGCGCTCGGCAAACGCCACATGGTACGCGCCGTTAAACCGGAGCGATCCGACACCGGCTCAGAAGACTAAACCGAACGACGATGGAGACAAAAAAGCATTGTTTCGATTTCCGGCAATACCGGACGCAGCAGGAGCTACCGGAGCAGGAACGCCTGCTGATCGGCAAAGCCGCGGAAGCCTGCGGTTCGGCCTATGCGCCCTATTCGGGATTCCGCGTCGGGGCGGCCGTGCTGCTCGATGACGACGAAATCCTGACGGCTTCGAACCAGGAGAGCGAGGTATTCCCGTCCGGCATGTGCGCCGAACGCAGCCTGCTCTATTACGTACAGGCGAACCGTCCGGGCCGAACGATCCGGACGATGGCGATCGCCTCGGCGCCGTCGCCGAGGGAGTGTACCCCGTGCGGCGCATGCCGGCAAGTGATCGCCGACGCCGAAAAAAGGCAACAGGCGCCGATTCGGATCGTGATGAGCGGAGCGGGCCGGGCGATCGTCGTCGAAGAAGCGAAACTGCTGCTGCCGTTTACATTCGAACTGGAATAATCATCTCAACCCGAACCATGTTCAATCCCGAATCTATCCTGTACGAAGACAACCACCTGATCGTAGTCAACAAACGTTCCGGAGAGTTGGTGCAGCCCGACACGACCGGCGATCCGACCCTCGAAGACGAAATCAAAGCGTTCATCCACGTGCGCGACGACAAACCGGGCAACGTGTTCCTCGGCGTCGTGCACCGCATCGACCGTCCGGTCAGCGGAGCCGTGCTTTTCGCCAAGACCGGCAAGGCGTTGACGCGTATGAACGAATTGGTCAAAAACCGCGAAATCCGTAAAATCTACTGGGCTCTGACCGAGAACCGGCCTCAACAACCCGAAGGAGAATTGGTGCACCACCTCGTCCGCGACGGCAAAACGAATAAATCGAGAGTGTACGACCGTCCGACAGCGGGAAGCAAGGAAGCGCGACTGAGGTACCGGCTGAAAGGCAGCGGCACGCACTACCACCTGCTCGAAATCGAACTGCTGACCGGCCGTCACCACCAGATCCGGGCGCAACTGTCTAAGATCGGCTGCCCGATTCGCGGCGACCTGAAGTACGGCGCCGCGCGTTCGAACCGCGACGGCAGCATCTCGTTGCATTCGCGGAGTATCGAATTCATCCATCCGGTGCGCAAGGAACCCTTACGCGTCACGGCTCCCGTACCGCAGCAGGACAACCTGTGGAAGTTCGCCGAAACGTTCGGATAAACGGACAACAAATAAACGCATTCGCAAATCTCACTTCCGCCGGAAGACGACAGATGTAAACGGAATCGTACAACCTTCAAAAATAGGCAGAAATCTTCCGGAAGATCCCCATAAAAAAACAGGCGAAATTTCTTTCGCCTGTTTTTATTGATCAAAGGAGAGTCTTAAAATGCAGAATAAACGGAAATTTCATCGACGATCAACATACTTCCCCGTGCACCGAGTACCGTTCCTTCCGGACCCTTATAGCCGCTTCCGTTCTTACTCGACGAACATACGATCGCAAATTTATATTTATTCGCGGGATTGTATTCTCCGGTATAATTCAGTTCCAGACCGAATTGCTTGAAATCTTTCTGTTCACCGGAAGTCATAATTGCACTGGCAACGATCCGCGAATCATTCAGGACATTGCTACCATCGAGCGTTTCGTCCTCCTCGTTTTCCACTTCATACAATACGGCCACGATCGAACACTCGTCCGTTCCGGCATCTTTGAGAGCTTCGCCGATATTGTTGATCATACTATCGCCCGGCGCATATTTGTAATATCCGCTTACGAATGTAGGTTTCGTATCGCAAAGAGCACCAAAACGAGTACTTGCCAACGTATTTGTCATATTCAGCTTAAATTCGCCTATGAATAACGAACCTGCGGCAAGAGCGGGCACCATCGTCGGCAACGCTTCGTAATACGTACGGGCATCGATCGAATAAATCTGTGCACCTTTACCTTTATAGCCTGCATCGATCGGACTGACAGGTTTATACGGCACATCGCTCAGAATCATTGCTGCAGAATTGCTGGTTGCCCAACCTGATGAAGCAATCGGCTGCATCCCGACCTCCATCGGGCTTCCTCCAGGGAACAAAACCAGATATTCCTTTTCCCATTCTTCAAAGCTGGCCAGACTGGTCTGTTTTCCGACGCAAGCCACCGTATAGGTAGCCGTAGTGGTTCCGTCCTCGGCCGTAACGACAAAGTCCACGGCGCCTTGCGAGAAATCGACGGTCTTGTTCGACGCCGGTACGACGGTAGCCATTTCCGATACCACGATCGTCGGAACCAATCCTTTCAGGTCGTCGGCCGTAGCGTCGGCCGTCATCGCAAAAGTATAATTCTTACCGTCCGTCGTCGCAGGCTGCACGGCAACTTTCGCATTGTCGGCGAATTCGATCGACAGCAGTTCGGCCTGGTCGCTCGGAACGTATTCGATCGCGCCGGTAAATTCGGCTTTGACATCGCCCACGCCCGGGACGTTAATCGTCATCACCAACTCGGTCGCCTTATTTTCCACCGTACCTTCCAACTTCACCTTGACGGTCAACGGATTTCCGGCGAGCGATACTTTCACGTCGCCTTCGCCGGCAACGGTATATCCGGCATCCTTCTTGGTAACGGTCACGTCACTCAAAACGATCTTGCCGAGGGAGGCGCCGCCGAAAGAGAAATCCTCCATCGACATCTGCACCACATTCTCGTTCTGACGCGCGAAAACGATCTCCTGTTTGGTCGGGCCGACGGGGGTGTCGCCTACGGTAACGATCATTTTCCCGGTATAGGTCCCGGCGATATCCAGCGCATAGTCCGGAGTATCCGCGCCGATCTTGTCGCCGGCAAAACCGACATTGACTTTCAGACCCGCAGCGTCCACGACGATCTTGATATCGGCCTTATCGTTGGCAACCGTCCCGGAAACCTCCACATCGGCCGTCAACGGCACCCCGTTCAGGTTAATCGAAACGGTGCCTTTTCCGGTTACCGCGCATTTATAGGCAGCGGAAGCGTCCGTCGCCTTGGTCGCAGCCACGGCAACGTCCTTGATCTCGATATTTCCCAGGCTCATGCCTTCGTACGTGAAATTCTTGATCTCCATGGTCACTTTGTTCTCCCCGGTCCGGGTAACGTAAATCTTTTCCGTAGTCGGTGCGCCGGGCTGCGCCTCTCCGAGCGCTACGGTCATATCGCCTTTGAAAATACCGGCGATCTTGGCTGCATAATCGGTCAGATCAGGTCCCGGACCGTCATCGTCCTTGGAACAGGAACTCATCAGCCCCAGCGTGAAAACGGCCGCGAGCGACGCTAATAAAATTTTTCTCATAATAAAATTGGTTTTTGTTAAAATTATTTGACGTATAAATCGTACTTCCTAATAAAGGATATCCCGGACATGAGCCTTGTCGTATTCGATATGATGTCGGTCGAGCATCTCGAAATCCTCGGGACGCAGGCCTGAATTATAAAATTCCACCGCCTTGTTATGGTCGTTCAGGTACATCCTGCGCGGATTGAACACGAAACCCGAACTGGTAAAGGCCTGCGTCGAATCCATGTAACGGCTCTGCAGGAACGCCATGTCGGCCAGATCGTGGAAAACCGAACCCGTCGTCGACGGCTTATCGCGGTTCGCCACGGCATTTCGATACTTTTCGGGGAATTGCGCCCGGTATTCGTCCGAAAACCATGCGAGCGCAGCCACGTGCAACTGATAATAGGTCGGCGTTGGCGAAGCGTGCAGGAACCGTCCGCGGTCGTCGTCCATCAGGTCCTCGCCGTGGTCGGCGCAATAGAACAACGCCGAACAAACCCGCGCGCTGTCCAGCAACGAAATCACCCGATCCAATACATAATCGGTATAATACACGCTGTTGTCGTAAGCGTTGCAAACGACATCCCGGTTCTCGCGGTTTACCGCCGACGCATGATCGGGCACGAAACGGGCGAATTCGGCCGGATAGCGTTTCGTATAATCGAAATGCGACCCGTAGGTATGCAGTACGATGAACAGATTGTCGTCGTTCTCGGCAATCACGTCCCGCAGATAAGACAGCATATCCCCGTCCGGACGGTTATCGGTATACAACTGCCCTTCGCGCGGACTGATGTCGATGCGGTTGTCGGCCTCTTCGGAAAAAAAGTCGATCAACGAACGGTTCGGAACCTGATTCGATATGAACAGCGTCCTAAATCCGGCCTCTTTGAAAGCCGTAATAATACTTTTCTCCTGGAAAATATCATTGTAATTAGCCGCAGAAACGGCGCTGAGCAGGATCGGCACGCTCTTATGGGTCGCATTGCACTGCGTCAGCATATCGCGGAACGGCACCAGGCCGTCGCCGACCCGCTGCTGTAAACGGGGCGTGGTTTCGCGTTCGTAGCCGAACAGACTCCACGATGCGGCGCGCGACGCCTCGCCGATTACGAACACATAGATTTCGCGGCCGTCGGCCTGCCGGCTTCGCGTCACGTCGAAACGAAAATCGCGGGAAGTCTCCGGATAAGCTTCGCTCTGCGACCAGCGGTCGAGCGTCAGGTCGATATTATAAATCACGTTGATCGGAAAAACATGGTATTTCACGCCGAATCCCGGATGGGCGAACGTCGAAACGAGCACGAAAATCCCGCCGAGCACGAAAGACGCCGCCGCCGCCCACAGCGCGCGACGGCGAAAAACCCCGCTGAGCCGCCGTTTGATAACCAGAGAGCGCACCCCCAACACCAACAGCGGAATATAGATCACGCAGACGAACACGACCGCCGGCCAGATGTTCGCCAACAACTCGCCGGCCTCGGACGCATTGGTCGTAAACAGGTTCGTGAACATATCCACCGCGATGATCGACCCGCCGAACAGATACAACAGTACGATCTGGAACGCGCCGAGGATCATCAGCGGCAGCGTGCACAGCATCACGCCGCCCGGACGGGGCAGCGATACCGACACCAACAAATAAAACGTAGCCGGCAGCAGGATCGACCCCAGCACGGTACTCCACGAATAGGGCTCTGTAATGGCCAGAAACAGGTTCGGCAGCAGCATGATCGCCACGTAAACGACCGATATGGTCTCCTGTAGCCCAAGCACCCGTTTCAATCCGCTGAAAAACCGATTTATCATCTTTTTCATTAAAATGCTTCGTTAATACTGAACAGAAATCCGTTCTGTCCCTTCTTTCCAAAACCGTAGTCCAACCGGACGTTCACCCGCTTTTTGAACTCCCAGCGGTAACCGATCCCGTAGTTGGGCAGCGTATGCGCCGGGTTGAACTTGTTCAGGCTCGGGAAGACGTTGCCGGCTCCCACCCAAACGGCGATCCCGCTGCGCCCGTAAATCTTCTGCCGCAGTTCGGCCTGGATCTCGATCATCTGCTTATCCCGGTAACGGCCTTCGTAATATCCGCGCATCCGGGTCGATCCCCCCATCAGGGCGAGCATCGTCCACGGCGTATTGCCGTAGTTGAACACCCCGTACAGGTCGTAGGCCATAACGCCCCCTTTCCACACCTGATGATAAGCGTCCACCTGGAGTTCGGTACGCGAAAACGCCCCTTTGTTCCCGAAGAAACCGGGGAAAACCCGCTGTTCCAGCTTCACATAAACCCCTCGCCACGGATTGGGAATAAAATCCCGCGTATCGTACATCAGGTAGCCTCCCACGCCGGTATTGATATAACGGGTAGCTTCCCCTCTCAGATAACCGACGTCCGAAAAATCCTTCCCTTCGATGTAGTTGAAACTCGCATCGACGCCGAGATAGAAATTCTTCGCCACCCGGAACATGAAATCCGCCTTCACCTGGTTCTGCAATCGCTTGTAGCTGCCGGGAGTCGCATACGTAGCGTTGTCATAACCGATTCCCCAGAACGCGCTCGGGAACGAAAAGAAATAGGTCGAGAAACCGACCCGGTACTTTCCCCCTTTGAGCAGCGTATTGTTACTCACGCCCAGCAGATAAAAACCGGTCGTAGTAATATCCCCGAACAACGAGACGCTCGACGGCTGTATGCTGAGGTCCTTTTTATCGACCCGGTACAATCCGGCAGCCACGATCCCGATTCCCAGTTTGATATCGGACGAATAGTGCGGCCCCCCGATAATACTGAAGTCCAGCTTCTTCGTTTGGGTCTTATCTTCGTTGGCGGTTTCGAAATAGCGATAAAAACGCCTGAAGAAATTATTCTTCCTCACCACCGTATCCCCCGATTTCTTCAACCGCGTCACGTACAGATGCTTCACCGTCGTATCCCCTGACGGTTTGACGATCGTGTCGTTCGAAAGGTACAGCGTCGAATCGGCCGCAGCCTCCGCCGTCTCTCCTTCCGATCCGCCGGTCGCAGCCGTCCGGCCGGAAACCGTCGCAAAATTCATACAAACTGTCAATACAAGTAACAAAATTTTCTTCGTGGTCTCCATATTCAGGAACTTTTCAACAGAGAAAACATTGTCCCCCGTTCGTTTTGCGGGCAAAAGTAGTGAATAATCGCCACAATTCAGCTATCACTTGTATTTATTGATAACTCTGTAAAATTCATCGATTTGATTCTGCGAAAGCTCCCCCTTCGACAAAAACTCGATCTCTTTGTCCTTGTTCACGAAAATCAACACGAACATATCGTTCACGTCCCCCAGATTCCACCCGTCGCGCAGCATGTAATCGGGATCGGTATAGATCGCGGCTCCCGTTTGTTTGACTTTTTTGCGAATCATAGCCCGCACGATCGCATTCGGCAGCAACGGAGCATCCTTGAGATTGACCACGCCGAAACTGTATATATTGTCGCTCTCGATCTGGTTCTTTTCGAGGTTCTCGCGGAACTCCTTATTCTGATTGGCCTTATCGGGGTCCACGTAAAAAATCAGCAGGTTTTTCTTGCCCAAATACGGCAGCTCCACAGGCTCGTTGCTCGGATCGCATATTTTAACAGGACCTACTTTCGATCCGACCGTAGCAGTCTGAGCGGACAAGAACGCCGGGGAGACCATCATGAACATGAAAATCAGGTAATTTAAACGTTTCATACGATTTTATTTTTAAATGGATTCACAAATATAGGCCAAAAACGGAAAACTAAAAAAGTTTTCCCGTTTTCGACTATTTTCTCATCCCTTTAAAACAATCCTCACACGAGCCAACCGCTTTATCTGAATTAAACGGGAAAGCCGGAAAAAAGTTACAATAAAAAAGTGCGGATCCTGTAAAATGATCCGCACTCCGAAACCAAACCCGAAGCCCCGGTTACCGGGACGAAACCGCAGGCAGTTCGAGCGTCCGGGAAGTGTTGGCTTTCACCTGCACTTTTTTCTTTCCCTGCCCGGTGAAAATCTCGACCGCTTCGTCCGGAGCGGTGACCGTATAATAGACCGTACCGTCTTTCAGCGTCCAGTCGACCCCGACGACGGCGCCCGACGGCAACGGAATTTTACCCGAGGCGCGATCGAGCGAACCGACGTGCAGCGTCAGGTCGAACGAATTCACTGCGCGGTCGAACCGGGGATTCAGCCCCAGCGCATAGCGCGAAAGCTGCCAGGTCGGCGCTCCCGCCCACTGGTGGCAATGCGTCCAACGCGTATCGAACACTTCCACCCAAGTCGTGCGCCCTTCGCCCAACGCCCAGCCCCAGCATTTGCGGTACTGATCGAGGACGAAATCCGTCTCCCCGTTCTCGAACAGGATCGGAAAAGCGTAATGCGAAAAATAGGGCGTAATCAACTGCGGGTTGTTCGCAGCCGGATCGCTCAACCGAGGAGCGTCCGGGTTGTTCGGAAAGCAGTTTAAGATATGTTTTTTGATAAAAGCGACCGCCGCCGGACGGTACTGCTGCGGAATCAGTCCGGCCTTCATGCCGAGTACTGTGCGGTGGTATCCGATCTTATCCCAATCGTACCCGTACTGCGCGTAGTAACGATCCAGTATTCCGCTGAACTTCGCGGCTTTTTCGCGGTAGTAGGCCTCCCTGTCTTCGAGTCCCAGTTCGGCCGCCCAGCGCGTCATCGTCTGCACGGCAATCATATAGTGCAGGTTCAGCGCCATATCGCTGCCGCCATCGTTGGCTACGTACCCCCAGTCGATGAAGTTCCAGTAAGGGCAATCGTTGGTAATTCCCTGATCGGTCAGGTACGGATCGAATGCGGCGACGTTCTTTTCGGCCGCGGCGAACAATTCGTCGAGCACCGTGCGGTCGCCGGTCAGCCGCCAGTAATTCAGGCAGGCCGGAACCCATTGCAGCGCATAGGAAGCCATGTAAGACTCCCCGCCGGGACACAGTCCGGCCACCAGGCCTTCCGGATTGGCGCACTGGGCCGACTGCACCAAGCCGCGGCGCACGATACCGATATCGGAGAAACCGACAGCCCCGATCTCCATGCCGACGATACCGACATCGCCGAGCCACTGTCCGCGCTCGCGGGTCGGATTGTCGATCAGGGCATCCTCGCTGCACGCTTTGTAGGTCTCGATCCCGGTGTTCCAAATCGTATTGAGCAGATCGTCCGCGCTCGAAAAACTGCCGTCCGCACGGTCGTAATACCCCCTTTCGACGAACGACTCGTCGACGAAACGCACGCTGTCCTTCGGCGCGATCACATGCACTTCGACGAAACGGCCCCCGTGCGGGATCAGCGGGAAAAAACGCTGCTCGCCGCCGCGGGCGATAAAGCGGTACATATTATAGGAATCCCCGGCCGACAGCGTGATCCACGGGGCGACGCGGCCGTCGCTGAGGAATTCGCTGGAAGCGATCTCCACGACAGCTCCGGCAGGCAGATCGAGCACCAGGTCGGGACGCGCCAGGCGTACCCGGCCGAGATCGTAACGCCGCCAAACGCCTTGCCCCGGATAACGTTCCGGCGACAAGTCGCGCAGGAAAAAGCTGGCCCCCGGATTATCGCCCGGATAACCGAACACTTCGGCCAGTTCGCCGGAGGCGATCAGCTTCGGTTCGATCTTCAAGCTTTTGACCGGAGCGATCTTCGATGCGGCGAATTCCCCGATCGCGCGTTCGACGAAAACGGGCTTTCCCCACGACGAATCGTCGTAGGCGGGCTGCTGCCAATCCTTTTGCAAGGCGCGGGTATCGAGCCACTCGATCCACCCCAACTGCGGATTGATCCGGCGCACCTGCGAGCTATAACCGGCAAGTCGCTGGCAGCGCCAGTCGATCAGCAGTTCCTTGCCTCCGACCGCAGCCTCCAGGTAGAGGAACGGCTGTATCGGGTGCAGAATGCGGGTAACGACCCCTTCGTACTGCAACTGCACGGCGATCGTGTGTTTTCCTTTTTTCAGATCGACGCTACGAAGCTGGTACTCCGGATAAGCCGCCGTATAACGGTCGGGCCCTTCGGTAAAATACTCCCCGTCGATCCAGACCACATACCACGAAGCCCCGCTCAGCCGCAGGTCGACGCGGGCGTCCGAGTCAAGCGTAAACGTTCCGCGGAAACCGACATGGATATCGGGCGCGGCCGTTGCCGCGTCGGTCCACATCAACCGTTCTCCGATCTGCGACCCCGCAGCAGCAGCCGGAAACGATAGTCCGGCACACAGGATCGCGCAAATTATTTTCAACGATTTCATTTTTGATATTAGGTTTAAGTTCAGTTTTTCATTCGAAATCCCGCCGACGGATTTACGAAACGTTCTCCCGACGTTTCTGTCATTTGATCTCTTGCCGCATATAGCGGATCTGGTCGTAAAACCAATTGTACTCCCCTTCGCGGAACCATTCGTACCGACGGCCGTTGTCCCGGCGGCCGATCTGCGTGGCATAGAACAGGTAGAGCCACCATTTGCCGTCGCGGCGGCAGACGAAGGTCTGCGGCACCTGGCAGGCGGCGATTCCGGGATCGGGCGGGATAAATTCGCCCTTCTCCCAATGCCGCCCGTCGGCCGAAAAAGCCGTCCGGAGCTGGCGGCTGTCCCATCCCTCGAAGCGCCCGGGAGTCTTATCCGCAGGAGCGTAACCGGGCGGATCGGAAAAACAGTAGTAACCCGTGCCGATCTTAACCACTTCCGGATTGGGCCAATTGTCGAGCAGCGGTTCGTCGAGGGAATGGACAAAATCGAAACGCCCCGTCCGGAAATCGCCCCGACACTCAGCCAGCCCCATATGGCAGTTCCCCGGAAGGGAAGCGTTGTAATAGTCGAAATAGAGCTTCCACGCCTGCTGCTGCTCGTCCCACATCAGCGTCGGCCGGTGAAAGTCGCCTACCCGGGCGGCGGCGGCCCGGGGCGGGAACACCGAATCGCACTGCGCGATCAGCAGCGGCTCTTCGCGCTTGTGCCAATGAACCCCATCGACGGACGTAGCCCCCATTACGCACAACATCATCCCGGAAGGATACCCCGCAAGCGGCCCGTCCAGCGGTTTCGACGTCGAACTGAAAGCCATGTAATACACCCCGTCGCGGAAGACGACCGACGGATCGCCCACATGCCACGCATGGTAATAATGCCGGTCGCCGTCGGTCGAAGCGAACAGCGTCGAGGCCCAATCCTCCGGTCGGTCGTCGCTCCAACTGCCGTCTTTACAAAGCACCTCCCAACGATCCAGATCGCGCGAACGGGCATGGTAGATCGCATCGCAGCCGGGATATTCGGGATTCGTCGGATCGACGATCCAGCCGAAAAACCACATCCGGTAAGGATATTCCGAATCGTCCGTCTCGATCACACAGGGCTGATAAGCGTGCAGAAAGCCCTCCAGCACAACCCGCTGCGGACGCTCCCACTCCCCGGCAGGAAACCGGGGCGAATGATCCAGCACCGGCTTACGATCCCAGGTCAGCCGCCCGGCGGCGCCGGATACGGAGCAACCCGCCGGCGCCAGCGCCAACAGTCCGCCGGTCAACAGAACGAGCAAGTCGCCCGTTATTTTCCGCCGGCTCAGCATACCTTCACCACCGGGATGCCCAGCAGGAAACCCAGTTTTTCGATTTTATCGCCCAGATGACCGATACCGATCGCACAGTGGTGGGCAGGCCCGGCCTTGGCCCATCCGTCCATAAAGGCGCGGGCGCCGATCGGGAAACGATACCGGCTGTTCGTATTGCCGATCTGCAGCACCTTACCCTCGACGGACTCTCCTTCGGCGGTCAGCAAAAACACCCCGTCGCGGCCCTCGACCACCGACAGCAGCGTCACCGGTCCGCGGCGGACGCTCATCTGGATCGAAAGTCCTTTGCCCGGTTTGCCGTGATAGATCGACAGCGGCACCAGTCCCACGCGGCCTTCGGCGATCGCAAAATGCGCCGGACCGTCGTGTCCCCACAGCACCACGTCGTCGTCGAAATCCATCGCATAAGGCTCCGAGAACGACCCGCCGGCCCCGAATTCGGCCAGTATCTTCATCGCATGAGCATTCTTCACTTCGCACTCGCCGGCGACCGGAATGTTACGGCCGGTCAGCAGCGTATTGCCGGCGATCACCGACGTCACGATATTTTCGTATTCGTTGCCGGCGGCCCCTTCGTAATAATAAGCCATCGAGCCGAGCCGGTGCGCCTCCACCAATTTGTCGAGCGCGACCGAAGTCCGCGCGGCGCGTTCCACCTCGTACGGTTCGCAATCGGCGGCTACGTCGAAAGTCGAACGGAACTCCTCGATCTTAGCGGCGGTTTCAGCATCGGTCACGCGGTCGCGCAGCTCTTTCAGTTCGCACATTTCGAGCAGTTCGACATGCGTCCCGAATACGCCGGACATCCGCGTAAGGTCGGTATATACGTCGAGCATCCCGCAATAGTAATGGCCGAGCACCCCCATCCGGTTCCGACGCATCGCGGCGGCTACACCGGCCGCTTCGATCCACGCTCCGATCTGCTCCCAGACGGACTCCTCGGCCAGGTATCCGGTCACGATGTCGTATTTCAGTCCCAGCCGGTTGAACACGCAGGCCACTTCCGGCACCGAGCAGGCCTGGCAGTGCGACAGCCACTCGCCGGTCATCCGACCGCGGTCGCCCATGCCGTTCAGGTAATCGTAGTCGATCGCCGCGGCGGGCTGCAGGTTCAGCACGATCACCGGCACGCCGAGCCGCTGCACCACCGGCAGCACCGTTGACGACAGCGCGTAAGTCGATATGTACAGGAACACCAGTTCCACATCGTTTTCTTTCAGCCGCCGCGCGGCGGCGTCCGCTTTCGCCGGGTCATCCACCATCCCGGCGTCGACCACCTCGGCCCCCATGCCGCTCATTTTTTCCGCGATCTGCCGCTGGTAGCCCTGCAAACGTTCCAGCAAACCGTCGAACTGCCCCCAATAAGTATTCAGTCCGATTCCAAAAAGTCCGATTTTCATGTTTTTTATTCGTTTTCAAAAAATAATCATTCGCATTCGACGAGCGCAAAATCCTCCTGCAACCCGAACGGCGTCAGGAAATATTCCGACGCCTTACGCAACTGCGGCACGTTCCACCGGTTCGGATCGACGATGCCGTCGTAGGCGACGTGGTGCGGACCGATCAGGTTTTCCATGTTTCCCACCACGCGCAGTTCGACGTCGTTTTTCCCTTTCCGGACGAAAGGCGTGACATCGAGCGTATACGGCTCGGCGAAAACGATGCCCGCCTTACGGCCGTTGACCCATACCTCGACGAGCGACCCCGTCCAGCGGTCGGCCTTTACGTAATAGCTTTTCCCGGCAACGCCGTTCACTTTGAAGCGTTTCGCATATTTCATCTCCCACGGGTAGAACGGCGCACCGAGCGCCTGCCAGTTCCGCAACGGACCGTAACGGGCCGCCGGCACGATCGTCCAGCGGTCGCCGCGCTGTACGACCTCGAAATCGCCCAGCACATAGACGGCGCCCAATTCGGTATGGACGGTCGTTTTAGCGGCGACCAGTTCGACCGTATTCTCTCCGGAATGCACGTATTTTCCGACCGGGATCAACTTGAACTCTTCGTCCAGCAGCCAATCTTCGCCGGCCTGCACGGGCGTGCCGTTCACTTTCACGGTGTACAGCCAGGGACGTTCCACCAGGATCTTCATCGACTTCGTGTCCACCCCGGTACCCGAAACGGTAAAACGGTAGGCGGCCGTAAAGCCCGGCGCGGCAGAAAGATCCATGTTCACGATATCCTGTTTGTACTGCATCGCCCAGAACCACGGATTCCCGCTCAGCCCGGCGTTGCGGAACACTTCCGCGCCTGCATTGTTGTAATAAATATCTTTGTACTGCTTGTCCCCGTTTTGCAAATCGATAAAATCGATCAGCAGCACGTTGTCCCTGTGGCGTGCGATCCGCACCGGACCGTCGGCCTGCAACGGCGTACCGCCCGTCGACACCTGCGGTTTCCGGGCTTCGACCGGATCGTTAGAAACATACAGCAGCACGCTGCCGGCCGGTTCGACACGGGTTTTTACGGTCACAGCACCATTTGCCGTTTCGACCGGCATTTCATATACCTTCCCGTCGAGCGCATCCATCCGCACCGCATGTTTCCCGTTCAGCGCGACTTCCACGTCGGATGCTTCGTCGAGCGAAGCATTCACCAGCAGCAGCGTCTGGCCGCTGTCGAACTCCCTGCGGTGATGGTGCAGATCGCCCCCTTCCCGGCGGACAAACCGGATGCCCTCGCTGCGCAAATAACGGTCGATCGCTTCCGGTGTGCATTCCGCCAGCGAAATCACGCTGTCCGACGCAAAAAAAGCTTCCGCTTCCGCAGACGGTTCGCCTTCCACGCGGGACGGATGCCCGAAAGCGATCAGCCGGCCGCCGGTGCGCACGAACCCGCGCAACATATCGAACGTTTCGCGTTCGAGGTTTTCGGTCTGCGGCGCAACGACAAAAGTACCGTACGCCCGCTGCCCAACGACGAACTTTCCGTCGCGGACGCTTCCGTTCGTCCGGAAAATATTTTCGCATCCCAGGTCGAATTCCACCTGCGCGTGTTCGAGTTCCGTCACCAAATCCTGAAACGCCTGCCCGATCTCCATCGCCCGGTTCAAAGACGCAGTCCCGTAATACTGGTTATACATCCATACCGAGGTCGTAGGTTCCAGCACCAGAATATCGTTTCGCTGTTCGCCGAGGCTCATCGCCGCGCAAATGCGGGCGATGTAATCGTTCAGCGCCCGGTAGTCGTTCCACCACGCGGCGCTCTGATTGAACATCGGCGGATAATCGAACTTACGCACCCCGGCCATGCTCATGTGCCCTACGTGCTGATTGACCAAGTTGACGCCCAGCACCATCTGCCAGTCGCACAGCCGTTTCATATCTTTGAACGTCACGTTCCATCCGCCGCCGCCGTAAGTTTCGCTCAGGACGCGCCGCCGCCCGAGCTGGTTGGCTATGCTCCGCACCTCCTTCACCGACCGGATATTCCCGAACTGCGCGCCGGTGCTCTTTTCATTGAACTGGTTGAACAGCATGTCGATCCCCGGAACCTGCTGCCACGCGGCCATCGACATGTTGTCCGTAACGCCGGTCACCAGCGGCCAGTTATGCTCCCAGTAGTGCCCCGTCCACGAAATCCCTTTCCCGGCACAGTAATCGTACCACGGCCTGGCCCAGCGCTCGACAAACAGGCGGTTGAGCAACTGGAAATAGTCGTGACGCACCTTTCGCCAATCCCCGATTTCCTCGTGCAACTGCGGCAAGCAGTCGCTCAGATCATAACCGTACTCGCTACGGAAAACGTCGAACAGATCGGGCGTCCAACGCACGCCGCCGGGCGACACGATCTCGGGTTCGTCGGTAAAAACGCCCTTTACATTTCCCTTCAGGTCGCCTCCGAACGTCTTTTCGTAACCCTGCATCGTGATCTCCATGAATTTGTCGGTCACCCCGTGCGCCAGCAAGTCGACATACGGCCCGCCGGCATACCACGGCGACGGCTGGTAAAAAGTCTTTTCATACAGGTAAAACCGGCCCGGCCGTCCGGCCATCGAAGCGGCCCGATCGGTAACGTTTTCGAATTTACCGTCCTCCTCGGCGACGATCACGAAATATTTCGAAACATCGGCGGGCATCGTATCGGCCGCCGTCGGTTTCAGGCCCTGTCCCTGGTTGAACGCTTCCGGCATCTCGCGCGGCACATGCCCGCCGGCGAAACCGCTCGGGTAGGAATTTTCGTCGTAAAGCCACACTTCGAGTCCCAGATCGCGCCCCTTGTCCACCGTATATTTCACCATCTCGTTCCACGTCGGCGACAGGTACTCGGTAATCAGTCCGAGCCGCGGATGGATAAATACGCCGCCGCAGCCCTGTTCCTTATATTCGGAAAGGATACGGTCGATCCGGTGCGGCGTAATCTCGGTGTTCCACACCATAAACGGCTTGGTGCGGAACTCGCTGCCGGGATCGGCGAATTGATCGAAAAGCCGCTGCGCCGATTGCGCGTCGGCTCCGTCCTGCGCGTCGGCAGTTCCGCCGACGGCAAGCATCAAAGACAGGATGGTCAAGTGGATTTTTTTCATTCGTCCAATATTTGTAGGTTATGCCGCCCGCACCGAAAAGAGCCCCCGTTCCGTACCGGCGCGCGCCTTCGTCTCCCCCGACACGGTTATTTATTTAGAAAGGTAAGTTTCAGTTTCAACTTGCTGACCACCCCGTACGACAGGCCGTCGTAATCCTTAAATGCGGTGAAGAACATCGTATACGTGCCGTCTTTCTCCTTGATCAGCGAAATCGGCGTCCGCAGCGCGGTCCACCATTTTTTCACGACCGGTTCGATGTCGATGTGGCGCAGTTTCGACCAGTGCACACCGTCCCACGACAACGTATATCCCAGCTTATCGACCCACGGACCGCCGTCGACGATCGCGATATAAACTCCGTTTTCGAGCCGCATCACGATCGGATTCTCGGCAAAACTCTCCAGGCCTACCGGGTTCAGTTCGCTCATCCGCGTCCACGGCCCTTCGATTCGGTCGGCCCGGGCCATCCCGACCATCCACCTGCAGGTGGACATCTGCTGGGTCGTCGCGCTGCCGTACAGCGCGTACCACTGCTTTCCGATTCGATACGGGAAAAACGAATCGACCCCCTGATGTCCCTCCCACGGATCGGGATTCTCGTCGTAGCGCATCAATATTTCGCGGTCGGTATAGGGCCCGCCGATCCCTTCGATTCCTTTTACATCGGAAACGGCGTGCTGAATCACGCCGTCAAAATTCAGGTTATTGACGTCGGGTTGCTGCGGAAGCGCCTTATAGCATACGTAAAAGAGATGCCACCGTTTGTCTTTTTTATGGTAGACCATCATCGGCCCCCAGATCGCCGCGCGCTGCGACGCGCCGGTAAAATCGGCGTCCGACTCGCGGATCGTGGCCCGGCGGCGCCAGTCCGTCCCGTTCTCGGAAGTCCAGTAGCCGGTGCGCATCCGCACGCAGTACGGATCGCCGACCATCTCCGACGTAATCATGTGATAAGTGTTTCCGATTTTCACGACCCGGCCGCCCTCGAATCCGTATTTGATATCTTCCGTATCCGGAGAACCGCGGCGGAGGATCGTATCCTCGCAGGCGAGCACCTCGATCCGGACGATTCCGTCGGAATCGGCGATCCGTTTCGGAGCGGCATCGCGTCCCTTGCCGGACGCGCCCATCGCCGCCAGCAAGGCCGCGGCGACAAACAGTTTCTTTTTCATAACGATTTCTGTTCGGGTTAAAAAATTACGCACGATCTCCCTCGTTCATACAAAAGTAAAACGACCGGACGCGGATCGTGTTCCAAAATTGATATATAAGTTCTGATTTTTGATCCGTCAGCCGAGCGGATCGTCCGTGGCTTCGCTGCCGCGCAGCCGGCAGCGGTACTCCTGCGGACTGTACCCGGTGCGCTTGCGGAAAAAGCTGGAGAAATAACGCGAAGAGTTGAAATCCAATGCATAGGAAACCTCCTTGACCGTCATCGCCGGATCGGAAAGCAACTCCATCGCCCGGAACAGTTTCAGTTCGAGGATATACTGCGCCGGCGCCATCCCGGCGTGCCGTTTGAACGCCGTGCGGAACCACGAGTAGCTGACGTGCAGCCGCCGGGCCACCTCCTGCGCGCTGATATTTTCGGACAGGTTATCGCGCATGATCACCTTCGCCCGGGCGATTTTATCGCACGTCTCGTCGTTCGGGGATTTCCGGCCGGAATTCAGGTTCAGCGCCACCCCCATCAACAGCGAAACGGCGCCGGATAGCATCTGCTGGTAATAAGGGCCCTCCTGTCCGGCCGCCTGCATCGCGCCGCGGTAAACGTCGATCGCCAGCGTACTGATCCCTACGTTGTAGACCGGCGAACGCCCGCTGAAAAAGCCGCCGGCAACCCGTTCGTCGACCACCTTGCCCCGGAAACCGATCCAATAGACGCTCCAACCGGTTTTGCGGTTCGGACGGTACGTATGCCAGCATCCGGGAAAGATCAAGAACATCGCCCCGGGAGCCAGCGCGTATGTCTTGCCGTCGGATTCGAAAACGCCCTCTCCGTCGACCACGTAGATCAACTGGTATTCGTCGAGCACCCGGCCGGCGGTCACGTTGAAATAATAACCGGCCGGGTGGTCGGCCGGAGGATAGGCTTCGTCCGCATCGATGCGCTGAAAACCGACCGACGTGACGGTAATTCCCCACAGCCGGTCCCGATCGTTCGCCACCAGGTATTTGAACTCGCTCTGATCCTTCGTTGCCATCGGATTCCGGTTTAGCGGCCGCGGATGCCCGCCGCCGTCCTCAAAATTAATTCTTTTTTCGCAAATGCAAAAACGGCCGCCCCGGAAGCCGCTTATTCGACCGCAAACGGCAACCGAGCCGCCGCAATACCCATACCACGACCCGATATGCGAAAAGCCCGCGCAGAATAATTCTGCGCGGGCTTTTCGACGGTCGCTTACGGCATTCCGGAACGCTACCCGAGCACCGACACGTTGAAAAATTCGACGACGCCCGCCACGGCGCCCGCATCGTCGACCACAATGATCGAATGAATCTTGTTGACGCGCATCATCTCCTCGGCCGCCGTAATGCGGACATCGGGCGAAATGGTTTTCGGATTGCGCGACATGATCTCCTGCGCCTCGATCCGGAAAAAATTCTCCTTGTATTTAGCCATCGCCCGGCGCACGTCCCCGTCGGTAATCACACCGATCAACTTGCCGTTCTCGACGACCGCGGCAATCCCGAGCCGGGCGTCGCTGATCGCAATGATGACCTCGCCGAGGGTCATCGTCTTCGGAACGCACGGAACGCCGTCCTTGCGCATCACGTCGCGCACGCGGGTCAACAGCCGGCGTCCGAGGCTTCCGCCCGGATGAAACACGGCGTAATCCTCCGCCTTGAAATTCCGCATCTTCATCAGCGCGATCGCCAGCGCGTCGCCCATCACAAGCATCGCGGTCGTCGACGACGTGGGAGCCAGATTCAGCGGACACGCTTCGCGCCCCACATTGATATTCAAATGAAAATGTGCATTTTTAGCCAGCGTTGACTGCGGGTTGCCGGTAATGGCGATGATCGTATTGCCGTTGTTCTGCATGAACGGGATCAGCTTCAGCACCTCGTCGGTCTGTCCCGAATTGGCGATCGCCAGCACCACGTCGTTCTTCGAGATCATACCCAGGTCGCCGTGATAGGCTTCGCCCGGATGCAGGAAAAAAGCCGGCGTCCCGGTACTGGCCAGCGTAGCGGCGATTTTTTTACCGATGATACCCGATTTGCCCATGCCGGTAACGACGACCTTGCCGGTACAAACCAGTATCGCCTCGACCGCCTGGTCGAAATCGTCGGTCAACAGGTTGCTCAGGTTGCGAATGGCGTCCGCCTCGGCGTTGAACGTATCGATCGCATACTGCTTGATCTGACTCATATTCGTATCGTTTTTCATAATAAATTCGGTCGATTATGCAATGAATCCCCCTCTTATCAAAAAGTTCCGATCAGGCCGTAGCCCTGCGTGGCGCAGAAAACCTGACTGTAAATATGGAAACCGGGACGATTAGTCTCGATCTTCCGGTTCAACTGCAGGATCGGATGGCCGGCGCGCACGTTCAGGTACTCCTGCAGCCGCTTGTCGGCGCGGATCGCGAAAAGCTGCTGCGTTCCGCCGGTCACGACGATCTGATAGCGCGTTCGCAGCGAATCGAACAGCGAACGGTTTTCGAGATCGTATTCGGCGAAACGGGGCAGGTTGATATCGGGCAGCATCGTTATATCGAAAAACACCGGCTCGCCGTTCACCAGCCGCAGCCGCTCGAAATAAAAACAGCCGGCCCGCTGCTCCTGCGGTTCGACCGGGAACGAAAACGCCTCGTCCAGCGGTCGGGCCTCCGGCTTCAGGATGATGTGCGTCGAAAGATTTGCGCTACTCAGCGCCGAGGTCGTTCCGGTCAGCGACAGGATGCCGATTCCTTTGGGCGCCCCTTTGACGATACTGCCTTTGCCTTGGTGCTTGACGATGAACCCGTCGGCGACCAACTGGTCGAGCGCCTTGCGCACGGTCGGCCGCGCCAGACGGTACTGCCGGCAAAGGTCGTGCTCGGACGGCAGCAAGTCGCCCGGACGGAATTCCCCCGACGCGATCTGTCCGCGCAACGTTTCGTACATTTGTTTATACTGCGGCAAATTGCCCATAACAACTTCTCTGAATTAATCGCCCCGCACGCCGACGAACCGGCTTATCGGTCAACCGGATACTGCGATCGGGCGACCGTCCGAACCGCGCGCCGGGCAGTCCAAAAGTAGACAAAGTATTCTGTTATTCCAAATTCCAAGTCAACAAATTTGTATATACAAGCTACAAACTTGTAAGTATTAATATTTTCAATAACACGCTTGTTATCAACGCTTAAAAAAAATTATCAAAATCACTTGTATATCTAAGTTATTGTTGTAACTTTGCAATGATTTTCCAAAAACTACAATTTAAAACCAACATACTTAAACCTAAATTATGGCAACAGTAGTTATCATGCCGAAGCAGGGACAGTCCGTAGAAAGCTGTATCCTGACCGAAATGAAAAAGAAAAAAGGCGACACCGTAGCGGTGGGAGACATCCTTTTCGCCTATGAAACGGACAAAGCCTCTTTCGAAGAAGAAGCCCAGGTAGCCGGAACGGTTCTGGACGTTTTTTTCGACAACGGCGATGAAATACCGGTGCTGACCAACGTAATGGTGATCGGCAACGAAGGCGAATCCACCGACGAATTCCGTCCGGGTGGCGCAGTTCCCGCAGCAGAAGTTGCGGCGCCGGCGGCAGCGGCCACGGTAGCGCCCGCCGAAGTAAAAACGACAGCGCCCGCACCGGCGGCAGCGCCTGCGGCAGCTCCTTCGGGGACAATGTCGCCGGTATCCCCGCGCGCCAAAGCGCTGGCAGAAAAAGAAGCCGTCAACGCTGCCGCGTTGACCGGAACGGGCCCTCACGGCCGCGTGATCGAACGCGACGTAAAAGCCGCCGCGGAAGCCGCTCCGAAAACCACGCCCCTGGCCAAAGCCATTATCAAAGAGACGGGAGCAGCCCTTCCGACGGCCGGAAGCGGACTGGCCGGCATGGCCAAAGGTGCCGACGTAGGCGCGCTGAAGAATTCGGTTTACGCCACCGACAGCGAAATCAAGCCGATCTCGAACATGCGCAAAATCATCGCCAAGGCGATGCACGCTTCGTTGCAGAATTCGGCGCAGCTTACCCACCACCTCAGCGCCGACGCCCGCCGCATCATGGCGCTGCGCAAGAAGGTCAAAAAAGCGGTCGAAAACGGCTACCCGACCAACATCACCCTCAACGACATGGTATGTATGGCCGTTATCAAGGCTCTCAAGAAGTTCCCGCAGGTCAACGCCCACTTCCTCGGCGACAGCACCCGCAACTTCTCGAAGGTGCACCTCGGACTGGCCGTCGATACCGAACGCGGCCTGATGGTTCCGACCGTCAAGAATGCCGACGACCTGTCGATCCAGGGGCTGGCCAGCCAGCTCAAAGAGGTCGCCGAAGCCTGCAAGAAAGGCTCGATCGATCCGGATCTGCTCTCTTCGGAAGCCGCTTCGTTCACCGTATCGAATCTCGGCAACTACGGCGTAGAGATCTTTACCCCGGTCATCAATTTGCCGCAAGTTGCGATCCTCGGCGTGAACACGATCGTTCCGCGTCCGAAAGACCTCGGCGGCGGAGTCTACGGTTTCGTTCCGCACATCGGACTGAGCCTTACCTACGATCACCGCGCGCTGGACGGCGGCGAAGCGACCCGTTTCGTGAAACAGATCGCCACGGAGATCGAAAACCTCGAATTCGAATTGTAAAACCAACCGGACTCCGAAACGCCACTGAAGGCGTTTCGGAGTTCATCACTTAAAACTATAAACCGAAATACAATGATTGATTTAGCAATTATCGGAGGCGGTCCCGGCGGCTACGTGGCTGCGGAACGCGCTGGTGCGAAAGGGCTGAACGTCGTGCTGTTCGAAAAGAGGGAATTGGGCGGCGTCTGCCTGAACGAAGGATGCATCCCGACCAAAACCCTGCTTTACAGCGCCAAAGTATACGACTACGCCGTACACGGCGACAAATACGGAATCAGCGCGCCGGGCGCGACGTTCGATTTCGGCAAGATCGTCGACCGCAAAAATAAAGTAGTAAAAAAATTGGTGGGCGGCGTCGGTTCGAAGATGAAAGCGCACAAGGTGCGGGTCGTTAAGGGCGAAGCCAAAATCAAAGGACGCTCGGCCAACGGAATCGAGATCGAGTGCAACGGCGAAACGTACTATGCGGTAAACCTGCTACTGTGCACCGGTTCGGAAGCTTTCGTTCCGCCGATTCCGGGCGTCAAGGAAGCCGGCGACGTGATCGTTACGAACCGCGAAATCCTCGACCTGAAAGAACAACCCAAATTGCTGGTAATCATCGGCGGAGGCGTAATCGGGATGGAGTTCGCGAGCTTTTTCAACAGCCTCGGCACCGAAGTGACCGTCGTAGAGATGCTGCCGAAAATCCTCGGCGGACTGGACGGCGAAATCAGTTCGATGTTGCAGGATATTTACGCAAAGAAAGGGATCAAGTTCAATCTCAACTGCAAAGTGACCGAAATTCGCGGCAACGAAGTGGTCTATGTAGACAAAGACGGCAAAACGCTGTCGGCCAAAGGCGACAAGATCCTGATGAGCGTCGGTCGTCGCGCCGTTACGGCGGGCATCGGCCTCGAAAACCTCGGTCTGGAACTGAACCGCGGCGCGGTCAAAGTGGACGACAAGATGCGCACGAACGTGCCGAACGTCTTCGCCGCGGGCGATGTGACCGGATTCTCGATGCTGGCGCACACGGCCAGCCGCGAGGGCGAAGTAGTCGTTAACAACCTGACGGGCCGTCCGGACGTCATGCGTTACAACGCGATCCCGGGCGTAGTTTATACGAATCCGGAAGTAGCCGGCGTCGGACTGACCGAAGAACAGGCTAAAAAAGAAGGTATCGAATACCGCATCGCAAAACTGCCGATGGCCTATGCCGGACGCTTCGTCGCCGAAAACGAAGGCGGTAGCGGCCTGTGCAAAGTATTGGTAGGCGCCAAATACGGCGAAGTGCTCGGCGTACACATGCTCGGCAACCCGTGCAGCGAGATCATCTACGGCGCCTGCATGGCCATCGAACAGGAAATGACGCTCAAAGAGATGCAGGAAGTCGTATTCCCGCACCCGACCGTATCCGAAATTTTCAAAGAAACCATTTTTGCTTTCTAACCGAATAACAACTAATTAAAAACTTAAAAATCATATATTATGCCTAAGTCGCAATATATCGACCCGAAAGAGATGCGGAAAGCCGGTGAGATCACCTTCACCCCGATTCCGGTCAATCAGTACAAAAAGACGATCAAGGAAGAGCTCAAGGCGAAGAACTTCACCAAGGACGATCTGAAACGCATTTACCACGACATGGTCGTGATCCGCGAATTCGAAACCATGCTGCAACTGGTAAAAACGACCGGCGGATACAACGGCGTGGAATACAACAACCCAGGCCCGGCGCACCTGTCGGCCGGTCAGGAAGCCGCCGCCGTAGGTATGGCTTACATGCTCGACATCAATGACTTTATCTTCGGTTCGCACCGCAGCCACGGCGAAATTCTCGCCAAAGGTCTTCGCGCCATCGAGCTACTCGACGACAAGGATCTGGAGAAGGTGATGAACGAATTCTGGGACGGCGCTACGGTAAACGTCGCCAAGAAAGCTTTCAAGGGCGGTTCCGTAAAAGAACTGGGTATCCGCTTCCTGCTGTACGGCGCGCTGGCCGAGGTATTCGCCCGCACGACCGGGTTCAACAAAGGCCTCGGCGGAAGTATGCACACCTTCTTCACGCCGTTCGGCATCTACCCGAACAACGCCATCGTAGGCGGTAGCGGCAGCATCGCAGTAGGTGCGGCCCTGTACAAGAAAGTGAACCGCAAGCCGGGCGTGGTGGTTGCCAACCTCGGCGACGCGTCGATGGCCCGCGGCCCGGTTTGGGAAGGCATGACCTTCGCTGCGATGGATCAGTTCAAACAACTGTGGGCGGACGATATGAAAGGCGGCCTGCCGGTGATCATCAACATCATGGATAACCAGTACGGCATGGGCGGTCAGACCCGCGGCGAAACGATGGGCTTCGACTTCGCGGCCCGCATCGGCGCCGGCGTCAACCCGGCCCAGATGCACGCAGAACGCGTGGACGGCTTCAACCCGCTGGCCGTGATCGACTGCTACCGCCGTAAGAAAGCGATCCTCGAAGAGGAAAAAGACGGCCCGGTACTGATCGACGTGCTGACGTACCGTTACAGCGGCCACTCGCCTTCCGACGCTTCGTCGTACCGTACCAAAGAAGAGGTGGAAGCCTGGGAAGCGGAAGACTGCATCGTAGCCTACGGCAAGGAACTGATCGCCGCCGGCATCGCAACGCAGGCCGACTTGGACGCCACGACCAAAGAGGTGAAGGACATCATGTTCGATACCTTCAAACTGGCTATCGACGACGAACTTTCCCCGCGTATGGACCTGCACAAAGATCAGGAACTGCTCGGCACGATGATGTTCTCGAACCAGTCGATCGACTCGCTGTCGGACGCTAAGCCGGAAGTGAACCACCCGATGAGCGAAAACCCGCGCGTACAGCAGATCGCCAAGAAAGAGCGTTTCGCGTTCGACAAGGACGGCAAGCCGTTCTCGAAGATGAAACAGTTCCAGTTGCGCGACGGTATCTTCGAAGCCATCATCGACCGCTTCTACAAAGACGCGTCGCTGGTCGCCTACGGTGAAGAAAACCGCGACTGGGGCGGCGCGTTCGCCGTATACCGCGGTCTCACGGAAGCGCTGCCGTACCACCGCCTGTTCAACTCGCCGATCGCCGAAGCCGCCATCATCGGAACGGCTATCGGATATGCCATGTGCGGCGGCCGCGTAATCCCCGAAATCATGTACTGCGACTTCCTCGGATGCTGCGGCGACGAAGTGTTCAACCAGCTACCCAAATGGCAGGCCATGAGCGGCAACATCCTGAAGATGCCGGTAGTCGTCCGCGTATCGGTAGGTTCGAAATACGGCGCGCAGCACTCGCAGGACTGGACGTCGCTGGCAGCCCATATCCCGGGCCTGAAAGTGGTGTTCCCGGTTACTCCGTACGACGCCAAAGGTTTGATGAATGCGGCTCTGCAGGGCACCGATCCGGTGATTTTCTTCGAAAGCCAGCGTATCTACGATGTGGGCGAGCAGTTCCACGAAGGCGGCGTTCCGGAAGGATACTACGAAATTCCGCTGGGCGAACCGGACGTGAAACGCGAAGGCAAGGACATCACGATCCTGACCATCGGCGCCACGCTGTACCGCGCGCTCGAAGCGGCCAAAACGCTCGAAGAGAAATACGGCATGAGCGCCGAAGTGATTGACGCGCGCAGCCTCGTTCCGTTCAACTACGAGAAAGTGCTCGCTTCGGTGAAGAAAACCGGACGGATCGTCATCGCCGGCGACGCTACGGCGCGCGGCTCGTTCCTGAACGACCTGGCCCGCAACATCACCGAACTGGCGTTCGATTACCTGGACGCGCCCGCCGTCGTTCTGGGATCGCGCGACTGGATCACGCCGGCCTACGAGCTGGAATACGCGTTCTTCCCGCAACCGGACAGCTTCTTGGACATCATCCACGAAAAGATCGTTCCGTTGCAGGGATACGTTCCGACGCGTAACTACACCGATGCCGAACAGATCCGCCGAGCTAAAGAAGGTATCTAAAGACGTGTAACATAACACCGATTTCCGAAAGGTCGCATAGATATCGAAGTCCGTGTGACCTTTCGTTCTTAACGAAACATGTCAAAACCTAATAAACGTAAAACTACCGACAATCATGGATGTGTCAAAAAAACATAAGCTCGAATGCGTCGACGTCAACGCACACCTGCACACGCCGTACTCGTTCAGCGCTTTCGACAAACTGACCGACGCGCTGGATCGCGCCGTCAACGAAAACGTGAAAGTGGTCGGCATCAACGACTTTTATTCGATGGACGGCTACAAAGAGTGGAACGACGGATGTATTCAGCGCAAGCTGTTCCCGCTGTTCAACATCGAGTTCATCAGCCTGCAAGAAGAAGACCAAGCCGCCGGCATACGGGTGAACGACCCGAACAACCCGGGCCGCACCTACCTCAGCGGCAAAGGCCTCGCCTACCCGATCGACCTGCCCGAACCGTACGCCTCGCAACTGGCCAACGTCCGCGCCGAATCGAACGCGCAGGTAAAAACCATGTGCGGCAAGCTGAACGACGTGCTCGCATCGTACGACGCCCCGTTCAGGCTCGACTTCGACCTGATCGAGAAGACGCTGACCAAAGGTTCGATCCGCGAACGCCATCTGGCCAAAGCGCTGCGGATCGCCGCATACGCGCATTTTAACAACGACAAGGCCGCCATCGCTAAATTCTTCGAAACGATTTTCGGAGGCAAGGCGCTGAAATCGAATGTAGACGACCTCGCCGCCGTCGAGAACGAAATTCGCGGCAACCTGCTCAAAGCGGGCGGAGCGGCTTTCGTCCCGGAAGACCCGAAAGCATTCCTGCCGATGGACACGGTACGCAAGATCATCCTGGCCGCCGGGGGCATCCCGACCTACCCGTTCCTGGCGGACGATGCGAAGGGCGGATTCACCGACTTCGAACAGGACGTCGTGAAAACGGCCGAAATCCTGCGCCAGCGCGGTATTTTCTCGGTAGAATTCATCACGACGCGCAACAGCGTCGAAGTGCTTGAGAAGTACGCCGGCTACCTGCACGACAACGGTTTCGTCGTAACGTTCGGCTCGGAACACAACACGCCCGCGATGGAACCGATCGAACTGTTCGCCCGCGGCGGCGCGCCGCTGACCGAACGGCTCAAATTCATCAACTACTGCGGCGCCTGCGTCGTGGCCGCCCATCAGGACATCGTCCGCAGCGGTATGCAAGGCTACGTAGATAGCCGCGGAAAGGCCGATATCGACAAACGCGACGAATACGTCAAGCACGGCGACCGCGTTATCAAATCCATCATCCTTTAAACCCGTAAACCAATCATGAAAGAGATAGAAGAACTGATCGAGATATCCCGCAAATACGGCAAAGACAGCCGCTATGTCATCGCCGGCGGCGGAAACACTTCGTACAAAAATGCGGAAAAACTGTGGGTCAAAGCGAGCGGATGCGCGCTGGCCACCATTACCGAGGACGGCTTTGCGGTGCTTGACCGTAAAAAGCTGAACGTGATCTCGGAAAAAACGTACAGCAGCGACACGGCAGCCCGCGAGGAAGAGGTCAAAAACGACCTGGCGGCCGCCTGCATCACCAAAGATCGCCGTCCGTCGGTCGAGACGTCGATGCACAACGCGCTGGAAGCTAACTTCATCGTACACCTGCATCCGACGATGGTCAACGGCCTGATGTGCGGCCAAAACGCAGAGGCCGAAACGCAAAAGCTGTTCGGCGACGATGCGGTTTACATTCCGTACACCGACCCGGGTTACGTGCTCTTCAAAGAAGTCGAAAACCGGATCAACGCCTACAAAGCGAAATTCGGCAAGGAGCCCGCAATCCTGCTGCTGCAGAACCACGGCATCTTCGTCGGAGCGAATACGACCAAAGAGGTGGAAGCCATCTACGAAAAAGTGCTCGGAACGATCGAAAAGGCGGCCGGCGCGAAACTGCCCGAAGGAGACGTTCCGGTATGCGAATGCGCTCAGGAAGTGCTGCCCGCCATCCGGATGATGCTCAGCAAGCAGGGTCTCAAAACGCTGAAAGTACGCAATAACGAACTGACCAAACACTTCCTCTCTTCGGCGGCCGAGTACGCCAAGGTAGCCGCTCCGTTCTCGCCGGACGCGATCGTATATTGCAAATCGAAATACCTCTATTTCGACTGCGATAGCAAGGAAGCGCTGCTGGAAACGGCCGAAAAAGAGATCGAAGCGTATGTAAATAAGAACGGTTACACGCCGAAAGTGATCCTGATCAAAGGGATCGGCCTGGTAGCCGTCGGCGACAACGCCGCGGGCTGCGACATCATCCTCGACGTCTACGAAGACATGATGAAGATCGCCCTGATCGCGCAGGCATTCGGCGGCGAACACCCGATGACCCAGCGACAGATCGACTTCATCGACAACTGGGAAGTGGAAAACTACCGCCGCAAAGTAAGCGCCGGCGGAGCTTCGGGCCGCGTCGAGAACAAGACGATCATCGTCACCGGAGCCGCCCAGGGGTTCGGTGAAGGAATCGCCGCCTGTCTGATCAAAGAAGGGGCGAACATCGTGGTGGCCGACCTGAACGAAACGGTCGGCGCGGCAACCGCAGAACGGCTCTGCGGTATGGCAAAGAGCAACCGCGCGATCTTCGTCAAAACGAACGTAGCCGATACGGCGAGCCTGCGCAACCTGATCCACGAAACGGTGTGCAACTTCGGCGGCCTGGACGTATTCGTCAGCAACGCGGGCGTTCTGCGCGCCGGCGGTCTCGAAGAGATGACGCCCGAAAACTTCGAATTCGTCACGAAAATCAACTACAACGCTTACTTCTACTGCGCTCAAGCCGCTTCGCGTGTGATGAAGCTGCAAAACAAATACGCGCCGGACAATTACGGCGACATCGTCCAAATCAACTCGAAATCGGGTCTGCGCGGTTCGAAGGCGAACTTCGCCTATGCCGGCGGCAAGTTCGGCGGAATCGGGCTGACGCAGTCGTTCGCGCTGGAACTGGCTCCGTTCCGGATCAAGGTGAACTCGGTATGTCCGGGCAACTTCTACGAAGGGCCGCTGTGGTCGAACCCCGAGAACGGACTGTTCCTGCAATACCTGCACGCAGGCAAAGTGCCGGGAGCGAAGACCGTCGAAGACGTCCGCAAGTTCTACATGGATCAGGTTCCGATGCGTAAGGGAACCGGCCCGGAAGACGTTACCAAAGCCGTGCTGTACCTGATCGAACAGACCTGCGAAACGGGGCAGGCCGTACCGGTCACCGGCGGTCAGGTGATGCTGAGCTAACGGAAGACGGAACACACCGACTATCGGGCCCGTACGAATACGGACGGTGCGGGCCCGACAGTTAACCGTTTCGTAACGCCTTTAACCTATATAAGTATGACAAAAATTCGCATGATATGAATTTAATGTATATCTTTGCAGAAAATTTAGATTTTTCATGTGAAACCTTGTCGTCGTGAACTTTTAAAACCAAAACACATGAAAACAAAAGCTGTAAGACTGTACGGCAAAAACGACCTCCGATTGGAGGAATTCGAACTGCCGAAGATCAAAGATAACGAAATACTCGCCAAAGTCGTATGCGACAGCATCTGCATGTCGTCGTACAAAGCCTCCCACGAGGCCGACATCCACAAACGCGTTCCGCGCGACATCGCGCAGCGTCCGGTCATTATCGGTCACGAATTCGCAGGGGAACTGGTCGAAGTGGGCAGCAAGTGGAGCAAACAATTCAAAGCCGGCGACAAATTCTCGATCCAACCCGCGCTGAATTACGAAAAAGGGCCGGTCGGCGTGTTGAGCGCTCCGGGCTATTCGTACCAATTCATCGGCGGCGACGCCACCTACGTGGTAATCCCGAACGAAGTGATGGAAAACGGTTGCCTGCTGCCGTATACCGGCGCCGGATATTACCCCGCTTCGCTGTCCGAACCGCTGTCGTGCGTGATCGGCGCGATGCATGCGAACTACCACATCACGCCCGGGTCGTACAAACACGCGATGGAGATCAAACAAGGCGGCAGCATGGCGGTACTCGCCGGCGTGGGCCCGATGGGGTTGGCCGCCATCAACTACGCCATCCACCGCACCGACCGCAAACCGAAGCTGATCGTGGTGACCGATATCGACCAGACGCGTCTGGATCGCGCCGCATCGCTCTATTCGCCCGCGGAAGCCGCTAAAAACGGCATCGAACTGAAATACGTCAACACCGGCAAAATGGCCGATCCGGCAGCGGAACTGAAAGCGCTGAACGGCGGCAAAGGCTACGACGACGTGTTCGTATTCGCTCCGGTCGCTCCGGTCGTGGAACAGGGAGACGCGATCCTCGGATTCGACGGTTGCCTGAACTTCTTCGCTGGCCCGGCCAAAACGGATTTCAAGGCGCAATTCAACTTCTACAACGTACACTACGCCTACACGCACGTCGTAGGCACCAGCGGCGGCAATACGGACGACATGAAGGAAGCCATCGAGATGATGGGCAAAGGACTCGATCCGGCCGGCCTGGTAACGCACGTAGGCGGTATCAACGCCGTGATCGAAACGACGCTGAACCTGCCGAGCATCCCCGGCGGAAAGAAATTGATATACACCCATATCGAAATGCCGCTGACCCCGATCGCAGAATTCGGGGAAAAAGGCAAATCGAATCCGGTTTACGCCGAACTGCACAAACTTTGCGAAAAGCACAAGGGTTTGTGGAATCCCGAAGCGGAGGCCTACCTGCTGGCCAACGCCGATAAACTGTAAGCGCGCACGAAACGCGCGTTACGGGAAACGTTAGCGTCAAACTGTAAAACAAAGCCCGGCGGCGGACGGAAGTTTTCCGCCGGGCTTACAAAAAAGGCAACACGATTAGGTTAGTTAGATAAACAACAGGTTTAGCATTCGAGCTAAAAAAACAATTAGTTAGGTTATGAAACAGTTAGACACTAAGTTGATGCACCCCGCCGACCAGATTACGGTCGTGATCGGTCGCATTTACCGGAGCGGAATGACGACCACCTCGGGCGGTAACATTTCGATCAAGGACGAAAACGGTGACATCTGGATCACGCCGGGAGCAGTGGACAAGGGTTCGCTGACCCCGAAAGACATCGTCTGCGTAAAAGCGGACGGTACGGTGATCGGACCGCACAAACCGTCCTCGGAATTCCCGTTCCACAAGGCGATTTACGAAATGCGTCCGAAGATGACCGCAGTGATCCACGCGCATCCGCCCGCACTCGTATCGTTCAGTATCACGCACCAGATTCCGAACACCAACATCATTCCCCAGGCAAAACGCGTCTGCGGAACGATCGGGTTCGCTCCTTACGACGTCCCGGGAAGTCAGGGACTGGGCAAGAAAATCGCTACCGAATTCAAAAATCACCCCGACTATAAGGCCGTGATCATGGAGAACCACGGCGTGGTGCTCTGCGGCGAAGACCTGATGGACGCTTATCAGCGTTTCGAGACGCTCGAATTCTGCGCCCGCACGGTCATCAACGCGAAGACGCTCGGCGAGCCGACTTACCTGACCGACGAGCAGATCGACCAGCACGAACGTTCGCTGCCGACCGATTTCCCGCACTTCATGGGGGTCACCTACCCGTCCGACGAACGCGCGATCCGCAGCCTGATCGTCAAGATGGTGCGCCGCGCTTGCGACCAGGGATTGATGATCAGCACCTACGGTACCGTATCGGTACGCTGGAGAGGCAACGACTTCCTAATCACCCCTCCGGGCGTTCCGCGCTGGGACATCGAACCGAGCAACATCGTGCAGGTGAAAAACGGCATGGTGGAAGCGGGCAAGATCCCGAGCCGCTCGGTAGCGTTGCACCAGGAGATCTACCAGAACCATCCGGAGATCAACTCGATCATCATCACGCAGCCTCCTCACCTGATGGGTTTCTGCACTTCGGGCGTGAAGTTCAACGTACGGACGATCCCGGAAAGCTGGATCTTCCTGAAGGATACCCCGATCATTCCGTTCGGCGTTCAGTACGAGGACAGCAAGAAGATCTCGGAAGCGTTGAAGAGCGTACCCGCCGTACTGCTGGCCAACGACTCGGTGCTGATCACCGGCGACGGTCTGCTGCAAACGTTCGACCGGCTGGAAGTAGCCGAATTCAGCGCGAAATCGCTGATTATGGCCGCCCCGATCGGCGAACTGAAACCGATCACGGACAAGGAAGTGGAAGACTTGCGCGTGGCATTCCACGTAAAATAACACGCGGTATGCTGCTGCTTAGGAGCATATCCGACTCTCCGGCATTCAATTGCGCCCTGGAAGAGTATCTTTTGACAGAACGTCCCGCAGGGGACGTTCTGTTATTCTATATCAACCGGCCGTCGGTCATCGTCGGGCGCAACCAGCGCATCGAGGCGGAAGTAGACACCGGATATTGCTGCGAACACGGCATCGAGGTCGTCCGAAGGCTGTCCGGAGGCGGAACCGTCTTCCACGACTACGGGAACATCAACTACGCCTTTATTGCGGACAAAGGCTCCGTCCCGGTGCTCGACCGGGACTTCGGCGTTCCGATCGTCGCCGCGCTGCGGGCGAACGGAATCGAAGCCACGATAGGCGCGCGTAAAGAACTGCTGGCGGCCGGATACAAAATATCGGGCACCGCTTCGCACGTGACGCGCACCAGCCAACTCTTCCACGGCACGCTGCTGCACCGTACCGACCTGGAACGGCTGGACTACACGCTGCGCGGGGATCGCTCATTGCGAGGCAAAAGCGTAGCTTCGGTACCGAGTCCGGTGACCAACATCGCCTCGATCACCGGTACGGAAGAGACGACCGAAACGTTCCTTTCGAGATTAACAGACTTCCTGTCAGCCTACTACGACTGTGATCCGATCCGTCCGGTTCCGTCGCAAATCGTCGAAAAAGTCCGTAGGATCGCACAAGAGAAATACGGATAACGCACTCTGGGAGCGGTCATTCGGGGTTCCGGAAAAATAAAACGCAAAAAAATAAAAATAAAACGCGCATGCTATTGTTTTTCCGAACTTTTTGTTTTCCTTTGTGTTGATTTATTTCTTTAATTACATTTTTTATGAAAGGTACAGTAAAGTGGTTTGATTCGGCCAAAGGTTATGGCTTTATCACAACCGAAACAGGTAGCGACATCTTTGTTCACTACACCGGTATTAACAAAGAAGGTTTCCGCGGCCTGGAAGAAGGACAGCACGTCGAATTCGAAGTCAACGAAGGCAAGAAGGGCGAACAAGCTGTAAACGTTTCTGTAATAGGATAAGATTTTGTATTCATCAAAATACTGATTTTTTCTATTAAATCCACAAAAAAAGGACTGCTCACGGAGCAGTCCTTTTTTTACTTTTCGCCAAACGGCTATTTCTTTGCCGGAGCGGCCGGTTTCACGGCCGTCGAATCGGCGGCCGGAGCCGCCACCGAAGCGGCGCACTGTTGCATCGCGTCGGCCAGCTCGGTCGGTACGCCCGGCTGCACGAACAGAGCGACGGTAAACTGCTGCGGCGTCACGTACAGTTCTTTCACCTTTCCGGCCAGGCAAGTATAAAAGGCCTGGATCTGTTCGTCGGTCGCGCCTGCGGGCAGGATACCGGCCTGTTGCAACTCGGCCGCCGGAAACAGCAACGGCAGATTCTCGAAATTATCGCCGATCGAGAAACCGACGCAGGAGACCATCGCGGCGTTGAGCGTATCCTCCTTAGCCGTAAGCTGATCGTACTTGTTGTAATCGGGATAAGTGCCTTCGATCGTCGTCAGCACGCACTGTTCGAGGTTGCCGTAATTGGCGGCTTCCATGTGTCGGATCGCCGAACGATCGCGGTAATCGCGGAGGGTTTTGCGTACTTCTTCGCGTTCCTTGTCGGTCCACTTGCGGGACTGCGAACAGGACACGACGAATGCGACAACTGCCAGGAGAGTGATAATTTTTTTCATCGTTTTTTGAATTAGGTTATTAAATTTGTTCAACATCGAATCGTCTGATTACCGGACTGAACCGGATACACCGGCAGTACGCTGCAAAAATCGCACAGACAAATCGCCGTTGCCCGATCCGGTCGTCTCCCCCGTCGCGCCCATACCGCCGAACCCGGAAAACGAAACCGACCAGAATCGGAACAAATCGGAATAAAAGCCGTTGCAAAACCCTTTTTTATTGGTATATTTGCTTTCGGCAAGGTAACACGACCGGGTTCCTGCCCCGCGATCCGAACCCCACTATTCGACGGCAAAAAGAGCCGTCCTAACCAAAGACACGACCGAAATGGACATTTTCGAACTGCGAGAGTTTTGTCTCTCGCTGCCTGCAACCGAAGAAACCACTCCGTTCGACGAAACGACACTCGTCTACAAAGTAGCCGGTAAAATGTTTCTGCTGACCGATATGACCGACAGCCGGTGGATCAACGTCAAGTGCGATCCCGACCGGGCCGTGGAACTACGGGAGACTTACGAAGAAGTCTCGCCCGGATGGCACATGAACAAACGCCACTGGAACACCGTCCGCACGGACGGCGACCTGCCGGCCGGCCTGATTAGGGAATGGATCCGCGACTCCTACCTGCTGGTCGTAAAAAGCTTGCCGAAAACAATACGCGACGAAATACGAAACGCTTACGTCGAAAATAACGAAAACCGATGAAAAAATTTTACCTGCCGATTTGCTTCGTCCTGTGCACGCTTGCCGCGCCGGTTGCGGCTCAGATCCATCTGGAGGGATACCGCCAGGCCGACATTGCGCCGCAATGGCTCGACGGACGCTGGACGGCTCAATGGATTTCCGTCCCCGGAGAACCTCAAAACGCTTACGGGATTTACCATTTCCGAAAAACGTTCGAACTTCCCGAGCAACCGGAACGGTTCGTCGTGCACGTCTCGGCCGACAACCGTTACAAGCTGTACGTCAACGGCGAGCTGGCTTCGGTCGGCCCGGCCCGCGGCGACGTATTCAACTGGAACTTCGAAACAGTCGATCTGGCCCGGTGGCTGAAACCCGGCAAAAATACGCTGGCAGCCGTCGTATGGAACTTCGCGGAAATGAAACCGGTCGCCCAGGTCAGCTTCAACCAGACCGGGTTGATCGTACAGGGCAACACAGCGGCCGAAGAGGCCGTCAATACGAACGACAGTTGGCTGTGCAGCCACAACGGCTCCTACAAACCGCACCAGGCGCGCGTCTACGGTTATTATGCCGCAGGACCGGGCGAGCAGGTCGACGCGGCCGCCTACCCCTGGGGCTGGGAAACGCCCGGATTCGACGACTCGGCATGGAACAAAGCGCAGGCCGGCATGACCGGCGGAGCCAAAGGAGCGCGCGACTATCCGGGACGCCTGCTGGTGCCTACGCCGATCCCGCCGATGGAAAACCGTACCGAGCGTTTCGCCGAAGTGCGGCGGAGCGACGGCGTGCGTATTCCGGAAGGATTTCCCGGCCGGGCCGCGACGGTGACCGTTCCGGCCCATACGACCGCCGAAATCCTGCTCGACAACGACTCGCTGACGACCGCCTACCTATCGCTGTTGTTCAGCGGTGGAAAAGGCTCGCAGATCACCGTCGCTTATGCCGAAGCGCTCTACCGCGATACGCAGACCTTTTTCAAAGACGACCGCAACGAAGTAAAAAACAAACAGTTCCTCGGCTACGAAGATATCGTTCGTCCGGACGGCGGCAACGGCCGGCTCTATACGACACTGTGGTGGCGTACATGGCGGTATGTCAAACTGACCGTCACGACGCAGGACGACCCGCTGGAACTGCAAGACATCTACGGGACATTCACCGCCTATCCGTTCGAAAGGGCATCGTCGTTCGCGGCGCCGGGACACGAGAAACTGTCGCGGATGCTGGATATCGGCTGGCGCACCGCCCGGCTGTGCGCCAACGAAACCTACATGGACTGTCCCTATTACGAGCAACTGCAATATTTCGGCGACACGCGGATCCAAGCGATGATCTCGCTGTATAACACGCGCGATCCGTACATGGTACGCAATGCGCTGGAGCAGGGCCGGCAGTCGATCGTGGCCGACGGAATCACGATGAGCCGCTATCCGTCGGGATTGCATCAGTTCATTTCGTCTTTCTCGCTTTACTGGATCTGCACCGGATACGACTACTGGCGTTACCGCGGCGACGAAGAGTACCTGAAAACGCTGTTGCCCGCTTTCCGCGGCGTGCTGTCGTGGTACGAAGGATTCCTGCGCGAAGATCATTCGCTGGGCTATATCCCGCACTGGTTCTTCGCCGACTGGGCGTCGAACTTCGACGGCGGGGAACCGATCCGCGAAAAAGAGGGAAATTCGGCGTTCCAGGATCTGCTGTTCGTCATGGGGCTCGATGCAATGGCCGAAATGGAACAGGCTTTCGGCATCCCGATGTACGGGGAGCGGTTCCGTAAAATGGCCGATGCGATCCGAGGAACGATCCGTCCGAAATACTGGGACGAAAACAAAGGTCTGTTCGCCGACACGTACGACCGGCGCAACTACTCGCAACACGTCAACGTACTGGCCGTCCTGCTGGGCGCCGTAAGCGGGAACGAAGCGAAAGCCGTGATGGAGCGTACGCTGTCCGACACGACCCTGACGCAAGCCACGATCTATTTCCGGTACTATCTGAACCAGGCATTGCAAAAGGCCGGGCTCGGCGACCGGCTGCTCGACAACCTGAAAGTCTGGGACGACCAGATGGCGCTGGGACTGACTACGTGGGCCGAGCAACCCGAACCGTCGCGTTCGGACTGCCATGCCTGGGGAGCCAGCCCGAACATCGAATTTTTCCGGATCGTCCTCGGCATCGACAGCGACGGCCCCGGATTCTCGAAAGTCCGAATCGCACCGTCGCTCGGCAAACTGAAAGAAGCCTCCGGATCGATCCCGCATCCTCAGGGCGACGTCGCCGTCCGCTACCACGTCGGCAAACGCGGAGAACTGTTCGCCGAAATTTCGCTGCCCGATGCGGTCGAAGGCACTTTCGTCTGGAAGGGGGAAACCCGTCCGCTGCGGGGCGGCACGCAAACGATCAACATAAAATAAATCATAACATGAAAAAAAGAGGTTTATTCGTAATCGCATCGCTCATCCTGATGCTTATTTCCGCCACTTTGCAGGCAGGCGGACTAAAAATTCTGTTCATCGGGGATTCCATTACCGACGGCAACTGGGGCAGCGGAGACGGCAAGCCCTCTTCCGAACGCACTCTATGGGATATGAACCATATATACGGACACGGATTCATGTACCTGTGCGCTTCCCATTACCTGGGAGAATATCCGCAATACGAATATGAATTTTTCAACCGGGGAATCAGCGGAAACTCGCTGTACGATTTGGAAAAACGTTGGCAGGAAGACGTATTGGACATAAACCCCGACGTGCTGTCGATACTCGTCGGCATCAACGACATCAACCGGTACCTGCACGGCGACAGAACCTCGCCGTTCGATTTCGACGCTTGGGACAAAAAATATCGCGAACTGCTCGACCGGACGCGTCAGGAAAATCCGAATCTGAAAATCGTACTGGCCTCGCCGTTCGTCGCCCCCACGGGAAACATGAGCGAAAACAAAGATTTCGGGGAGTATGACAAAATCGTGGAGCGTTGCAGCGCGATCGTAGAAAAGATAGCACGAGATTACAAGGCCGTCTACCTGCCCTACCGACAGATGTTCAACGACCTCTTGCAGCGCGATCCCACATCGCAAAACACTTACTGGATCTGGGACGGCGTTCATCCGACGGCGGCGGGACACCAACGCATGGCCGATCTGTGGATCAGGCAGGTGGACAGGGAAAGAATCCTTCGCCCTTAACGATTCGGCTCATATAAGGGGTCCGGCTCCATCGAACCGGGAAAAAACCAGAAATAAAAACATTCGGATGGAGAATTTCTAAAAAACTCCTTCTCCCCGTCCGGTAAACAGCGATCCGTACAATCTTTGCGAACATGGCGTTAACCGCAATAGCCGTTCTGCTGCGTATTTTGTCGAACCCGTTGGCGAACGTTTTCCAGAAACAGCTCACCGAGCGCTCGGAGCCGCCGCTGAAGGTCAACTTCATCACATTCCTGCTGCTGAGCGCGGTCTGCATCGTTCCTGCCACCCGGATCGAGTGGGCGGCTTTGCCGAAGGAGTTCTGGGTCTGGTGCACGGTCGCCGGCATATTCGGCGCCACCGGAAACGGCTTTCTGGTAAAAGCGTTGCAAGGGGGCGACCTATCGGTGCTGGGACCGATCAATTCCTACAAATCGGTCGTCGGAATGATCGCCGGCATCCTGCTGCTGGGCGAAATTCCCGGATTATGGGGCGTTGCAGGCATCGCGCTAATCGTCGGAGGCAGCTATTTCGTACTGGACACGCTGAACGAAAAGTTTTCTCCGGCCATCCTGCGCAGAAAAGACATCCGGTACCGGATATGGGCCATGGTGCTGACGGCCGTCGAAGCGGTATTCATCAAAAAGGTCATCCTGTACGCTTCGGCCACGACCGCTTTTATCACCTGGTGCTGGTTCGGAGCCTTGTTTTCACTGGCGCTGGCACTACTGGCCGGACGTTCGCAATCGCCGCTGCGGATCCGGCGCAAAGATTTTTCGCGCTACGTCTGGCTGGTGCTCTGCATCGGCACGATGCAGTACACGACCAATTACGTATTCGACCGCATGAACGTGGGATACGCCCTGGCGCTTTTCCAACTCTCGACAATCGTCAGTATCCTACTCGGCTACAAAATATTCCGGGAGCAGGCCATCGGGCGTAAATTGCTCGGAGCCGTAATTATGATCGTCGGATCGGTATTGATTATCTTTTCGAAATGATCCGCAGGCAAAAAACAGGGAGGCAATCCGCACCGGACGCCTCCCTTTGTCATTCGTACGTTTTCTGCCGCTCTACCAGGCGAACAACGGATATTTCGCCATCAACGTATTGACCTCTTTCCGTACGGCAACGATATTCGACTCGTTGTCGATATCCGACAACACCCGGTCGATCAGTTCTACGATCGTTTCCATCTGGTCTTCTTTCAAACCGCGGGTCGTAATGGCCGGCGTCCCGACGCGGATACCCGAAGTCTGGAACGGCGAGCGGCTGTCGAACGGCACCATATTCTTGTTGGTCGTGATATCGGCTTTTACCAGCACCTTCTCGACCTGCTTTCCGGTCAGGTCGGGGAACTTGGTACGCAGATCAATCAGCATCAGGTGATTATCCGTACCGCCCGATACGATTTTGTAACCGCGCTTTACGAATGCGGCAGCCATCGCCTTCGCATTTTTCTGCACCTGCGCCTGATACTCCTTGTAAGAGGGATCGAGCGCTTCGCCGAAAGCGACCGCTTTGGCGGCGATCACATGTTCCAACGGGCCGCCCTGGATGCCGGGGAAAACGGCCGAGTTCAACATAGCGGACATCTTCTTGATCTCCCCTTTCGGAGTCTTGACTCCCCACGGATTCTCGAAATCCTTACCCATCAGGATCACACCGCCGCGCGGGCCGCGCAGGGTTTTGTGGGTGGTCGAAGTAACGATATGAGCGTATTTCACCGGATTGTCAAGCAGCCCGGCGGCAATCAGGCCCGCCGTATGCGCCATGTCGACCATCAGCAGCGCGCCCACTTTGTCGGCGATCTCGCGCATCCGCTTGTAATCCCACTCGCGGCTGTACGCCGACGCGCCGCCGATAATCATTTTCGGTTTGTGTTCGAGGGCGAGACGTTCCATCGCATCGTAATCGATCGTTCCGGTCTCTTCGCTCAGCTTGTAGCCGATCGCATTGTAAAGGATACCCGACGTGTTGACCGGCGAACCGTGCGACAAATGACCGCCGTGCGCCAGATCGAGCCCCATAAAAGTATCGCCCGGCTTGAGCACCGTCAGGAAAACGGCCATGTTCGCCTGCGCTCCCGAGTGCGGCTGCACGTTAGCGTATTCGGCGCCGTACAACTCGCACAGACGGTCGATGGCCAGTTGCTCCACCTGATCCACCACTTCGCAACCGCCGTAATAACGCGCCCCCGGATACCCTTCGGCATATTTGTTAGTCAACACGGAACCCATCGCCTGCATAACCTGCTCGCTTACAAAGTTCTCGGAAGCGATCAACTCGATACCGTGCAACTGCCGCTGCTTTTCGCTCTCGATCAATCCGAATAGTTTTTCATCCCTTACCATAAGATTTATCTTTAAAGTTTAATAGCCTTGAAGAACGCTCCAAAGGTAGTAAAAAAGAGCAATAAAACCCACCGAATCATCTCCGAACCAAAATAAATTATTACCTTTGTATGGCTTTCGACGGGGAAACGGGCATAGCTAAAAGGCTCTGCTTAAAGTTGCTCCCGGCAAAAAGCGAGAACCGTCCAGGCGGGATGCCGCCGAAAACGAACCATTTTGTTAGACACTAAAAAACAGACGAATGAAATTACTTGAAGGAAAAGTCGCTATCGTGACCGGAGCCGCCCGGGGAATCGGGAAGGCAATCGCCATGCGGTTTGCCGAAGAGGGCGCGTCGGTCGTCTTTACCGACCTGAAAGTGGACGAAAATTTCCAGAACACGGAAAAAGAGTTGCAGGCGCTCGGCGTCAAGGCCAAAGGATATGCCTCCAACGCCGCAGACTTCGAAGATACGGCCGGCGTGGTGGCTCAGATCGTGAAGGATTTCGGTCGCATCGACGTACTGGTCAATAACGCCGGGATCACCCGCGACGGCCTGATGATGCGCATGAGCGAACAGCAGTGGGATATGGTTATCAACGTGAACCTGAAATCCGCATTCAACTTCATCCATGCCGTAACGCCGGTGATGATGAAGCAGAAAAGCGGCAGCATCATCAACATGGCGTCGGTGGTGGGCGTTTCGGGCAATGCCGGACAGACCAACTACTCCGCTTCGAAAGCCGGCCTGATCGGTCTAGCCAAGTCGATCGCCAAAGAGCTGGGTCCCCGCGGCATCCGCGCCAACGCGATCGCGCCGGGTTTCATCATTACCGATATGACCAATGCGCTGTCGGACGAAGTAAAGGCCGAATGGGCCAAACAGATTCCGTTGCGTCGCGGCGGTACGCCCGAAGACGTGGCCAAGGTAGCCCTGTTCCTCGCATCCGACCTGTCGTCGTACGTCAGCGGACAGGTAATCCACGTTTGCGGAGCGATGAATACCTGATCCGTCGAAATATCGTAAGTCATGCAAACCCGGTACCGGACAGCGGTTACCGGGTTTATTTTACCGGGACGGCCCGATTATGCCGCAAAAAACCGGGGCGTCCCATTCGAACGCCCCGGCCTGTTTCTTGGGTTCCTCGACCCCTTATTCGGCGTCGGGCACTTTTCCGAACCGGTTGTCCGACGGCGTGCCGGGCTGGCAGTAAAGAACGATCAACCAGATGCTCCCCACCAGCGGAATCAAACTGATCAAAATCCAGTACCACTCCTTGTCGATATCCTGCAACCGCCTTACGGAGATAGCCAGGGACGGAATCAACAACGCCAAACTGTACAAACCGCTCAGGATCGCGTTCAGTCCGACGATACCGCCAATAATCCCGACGATCACGGCGGCGATCACATTGTACAAAACGAACATCCAGAACTGCCTGCGCGACGCCCTGCCCTTAAAATCAGCATACTGCAATTTCAGCACATCCAGAAAATACTTTTTCATAAACTTGTCATTTTATCGGGTAATACATGAATAACGAGGCAAAAGTAACACATTGCGGTATCGGAAGCAATCTTTTAATCGATTAATTTTTGTCGTTTCGGGGGGCGAAAAACAATCTTAAAGCGAAAAACGAAAACGGTTCATAACCTACATACGGATAAACAACTGGATATCGCCGTTTTACACATGCCCGATCCGAAAAACGGAAAAGATTTCCAACAGCTTCCTCCGGTATCTCCCGGATTTATGAACAGAGTCGAACAACTTATAAACAGGTTATACACTTTTTACAAACCGTATATCAGATAGCCTGCCGCGCCGGACAGCACGATCATCGCAAGTACCATCGGCCGCATTCCGAACATCGCGCTTTTGATATACAGATTGCTACAGGACGAGACAAAACAGACGATCTGGCAGGCAATCAAGATCTGAAAGCAATGGACATTTGATCCACAACCACAAATTTCTCATAAAAAAAACAAAAACAAGTTAAAGCACATGTATTTATATCTATTTTTGTATAAATTCTTAATTCAAAATTCTCAAAAGTCATGAGAATACGGGTTTGCATTGGAATATTATTTAGCTTCATCGGATGGCAAAGTTGTACGCCGGGACAAAATATCAAAATAAACAGCGACCGTTCAATCGTTATCTCCCGAGGGCAATGCAATATAGTCGAAGAAGTACACAGCGCCGCATTGATCGACCAGATCAAATATGTACCTTTGGAAACACATGAAAAATGCTTGCTGAAAGACATCCAAAAAATCAAATATCAGGATAGCACATTATTTATTTACGACGGACGGGCCATATACGCCTTCAGCAACGAAGGAAGATTCATAGCCCAAATCGGGGAACGAGGAAGATCCGGAAACGAATACAATACAATATCTGCGTTTTTTCTGAATCGGTACCGCAAAAGCATCATATTGATCGACGGATATACGCGTAAAGCGTTGGAGTACGATTATTCCGGAAATTTTAAAAGCAAAACACCAATCGATCCTATCTATAATTACATGGCCGATATCGAGATGGCTGACAGCACTTCCCTGCTATGCAACTTTTTTATAACCAATCCCTCGCTCGAAGACAATACGGCATTTCAATACGGCTTGGCCGATGCAGTCGGTTATCAGGTCAAGAATCTTTTTCTGCAAAGCAATCTGTCTATGAATACCGGACTGTTGACATTCTCCAACCATCCGATCACCCGCTGTAGTCACAACTTATCATTCATTCAATCTGTTTCGAACAAGATATACCAGATCGAAGGGGAACAAATAACAGAAATGTATTCGATAGAAATGATAGATCCGTTGCCGGACGAGCGTTTTTTGCAACAAAACAATCATAAAAACTACTTCGAATTGTTGCAGACCTTATTCGATAGCGGATACAGTTCGGGAGTTACCAACCTGTTCGAAACGCCGCAATACTTGTTAGTTACTTTCGGCAAAACAAAAGATTCTCCTTCGATTCAGGATTACACACTGATCTGGGACAAACAAAAAAAGCGGGGAACTTACTATTACCGGTATTTCGATGACAACCTATTGACGCTATCAACGTGCCTCAACCTGAATAGTCCGTCTACATGCTATTCGGAAAATACCTTTATCACGGCGATCTCCCCTTTGACATTCGGAACAAACATGCATGTTATTCTGGAAAAGAGCAACGATACGACCGTACGAAGAATAGCTCAAACAATAAAAGAAGACGACAATCCCGTCATCTCTTTTTTCACGTTAAAAAAAGAGATCGTTGACAATACGGATTAAAAAGTTCCGCTTTATCAAATAATTTTGCACCAAATTATCTTTTTATATTAAACTTTTTGTTAAACAACTTCCACAAATTTTACTATGAAACAGAAAGCATTTTGTATCATCGGAGCTATTGCAGCTGGAGTTTTTGCATTTGCGGTATATTTTTCAGCCGAAAAATCAATAATTACCAATGAATTGCTATTAGCTAATGTAGAAGCATTAGTGCAAAACGAAAATAACTCTTCGACAAAATGTCCTAATCCTTACGACGTTCCCGATATGACGATGGCATACCCTCAACATACGGCTACCGTAGGGGCCAATGCTGATGGAGAAATAATCATCGGAGGTTTTAAACTTCCGATAACTGTTTCGGGTGGAGCATCCGTCACAATCACTTACCATATCTCAGAATGCTCAAGGCCCGCACCCAAAGCATGTTGTCCTTATGCCGACGCAGGAAAAGTCACAGTCATTGCATGTGCACCCGCACAATGATACGCAATATTCCTGCATCGAAATTTTGCGAAGAAGTTGCATTCGATCGAATGCAACTTCTTCGTTTTTTCTATCCCGGACAAATATAAAACAAGTAACATTTATGGCTTTAAGACTCAAGGCATCGGAATCGGAGACAAATAACGAATCAACGCATTACCAACCAACGACGCTATCCGTATATCAGATAGCCTGCCGCGCCGGACAGCACAATCAGCCAGATCGGATCGACCTTTCGCAGCGTAGCCACGAACACTACGCCGAAGATCGCCCAGCTCGCCGCGTCCATGAACGTATCGGGCGTGAAAAGCACCGCGCCGGCCAGTCCGATCATCGCAAGGATCATCGGCCGCATTCCGAACATCGCGCTTTTGATATACAGGTTGTCCTGCAAAGCGAGGTAAAACCGCGTGATCACGATCATCAGCGTTATGGACGGCAGGCAGACCGCGAACGTAGCGAGGATCGCGCCCCAGATATTCCCCGTCACGACATAGCCGATGTAGGTCGCGCTGTTGATCGAGATCGGCCCCGGCGTCATCTGCGAAATGGCGATGATATCGGTCAGTTCGCTGTTCGAAATCCACTGGTGGCTGATCACCACCTCGTGCTGGATCAACGACAACATCGCATAACCGCCGCCGAAACCGAAAAAGCCGATCTTCAGATAGGATAAAAACAGTTGCAGGTAAATCATAATCCTTTCCCTTTCTTTTTGCGATAAACCCCGTACCCGATCCCGGCCAGGGCTCCCACCAGAATCAGGTAGACGGGAGAGAATCCCGCATACCATGTTACGCCGAGCGCCAGTGCGCCAAGACCCAGCCGCACCGGCCCGATCCCCCGGGACAGATTGAATACGGGGGCCAGCACCAGGGCGACGACCGCCGGCCGCATCCCTTTGAAAACGGCTTCGACCACCGGATCGTGCCGGAACTCCGCAAAAAACAATGCGATGACCAGAATAATGACGAACGAAGGAACCACTACGCCCAACACCGACCACACTCCCCCGCGGTACCCATCGACCTTATAACCGACGAAAACGGCGGTATTGAGCGCCAACGCTCCCGGCGAGGTTTGGGCCAATGTCAGCAGGTCGAGAAATTCCGTCCGTTCGACCCATCTCCGGCGGTCGACGACCTCCTTCTCGATCAGGGCCACCATCGCATATCCTCCGCCGAACGTAAAAATCCCTATCTTCAAGAAAGACCAGAACAAATCGAACGACTTACGCATCGTAAAAACGGTATTCATCAAATTTCAAATCATTTTTCATTCAGGAAAGCGACCGAATGCGTCGCTACGACGGCGGCCGTCTCGGTACGCAGCCGGCTGTTCCCCAGCGAAACCGGAACGAAACCGTTGCGGTACGCCAGGGCGATCTCCTCTTTCGAAAAGTCGCCTTCCGGGCCGATCAGCACCAGCACGTTCTCTCCGCGGCGAACGCAATCTCTCAGCAGGATCTTCCCCGCGTCGGCCTCGCAATGGGCGATTAGCTTTTTCCCGTCGAACGGTTGTCCGATCAACTCGCGAAACGGGGTCAGCTCGTCCACCTGCGGATGCCAGGCTTTCAACGACTGCTTGACGGCGCCGGTCACGACCCGTATCAACCGGTCGGTCTTGACCGTCCGCCGTTCGCAGTGATCGGTCAGCAGCGGCGTGATCCGGTCGATACCGATCTCGGTAGCCTTCTCGGCGAACCATTCCAACCGGTCCATGTTTTTGGTCGGCGCCACGGCTACCTGTAGGAAGTAACTGCGCTTTTCGAAATTTTCGGTACGCTCGCCGAGAGACAACTCGCATCCGTGCGGCGAAACGGAAACGATCTCGGCACGGCAAAGCGTTCCCCGGCCATCGGTAATATGCACGAAGTCGCCGCTGCGCAAACGCAGCACCCGGGCGCAATGACGCGACTCTTCCCCGGAAAGCAGGTAGCGGCCGGTACTGAAATCGACGTCCGGAGCGTAAAATAATTGCATCGGCAGAGGCGTTATATACTGGATTATGGTTACTTTTGCATGTCCTGACAAAGGTACGAAACAACCGAGGAACAAACAACGTCATCCGAAGATCCATGAGATTTTTTTTAATTGCCGCATTCATGACCGCCGTTCTGTCAGCCGGCTCGGGCTGTGAAAAGAAACAGGCCGACGCCAATCCGTTTTTCACCGTATGGGATACGCCGTTCGGAGTTCCTCCGTTCGACAAAATCAAAAACGGGCACTATAAGCCCGCTATCGAGAAGGGTATCGCCGACCACGCCGCCGAAATCGATTCGATCGTCGCCAACCCGGATGCGCCGAGTTTCGAAAACGTGATCGCCGCGCTCGACCGCAGCGGCGAACTGCTGAAAAAGGCATATGCCGCGTTCGCGCAGGTCAAAGCGGCCGACAGCAACGACGAACTGCAGGAGGCCGACCTCGCGATCGCGCCGGCCGTATCGGCCCATTACGACGATATTTACCTGAACGATCGGTTATTCGAAAAAATCAGCGCCGTGCACGAACAGATCGGGGGAATGGCGCTGTCGGCCGAACAGGTCCGCCTGACCGAACAAACCTATAAACAGTTCGTAAGAGCCGGAGCACAACTCAACGCGCGGCAGAAGGAGCGGTTGCGCGACATCAACCGGGAACTGTCGTTGCTGAGCGTCCGATTCGGCAACAACCTGCTGGCCGAGACGCGGGACTTTACCCTCGTCGTCGAAAGTTCGAAAGACATCAGCGGGGTTCCCCAGACCGTCACCGACGCGGCGGCGGACAAGGCCAAAGAGATGGGAATGACCGACAAATGGGTTTTCACGCTCAGTCCGCCCAGCATGATCCCGTTCCTGACCTATGCCGAAAACCGGGGACTGCGCGAAAAGCTGTACACCGGCTACGTAAAGCGCGGCAACAACGGCAACCAGTTCGACAACCGGCAGATCGTCAACGACATCATCCGGCTCCGCACCGAGAAAGCCCGCCTGATGGACTACCCTTCCTACGCCGCCTTCGTGCTGGACGACCGGATGGCGAAAACTCCCGAACGGGTGTACGACCTGCTCGACAAACTCTGGAAACCCGCCCTCGATACGGCGAAACGGGAGTTGGAGACCCTGCGCGCGATCAAGGCGAAGGAGACGCAGGACAGCGCGTTCGCCGCATGGGACTGGCGGTATTATGCCGAAAAAGTCCGCAAATCGCAATATAACCTCGACCAGACGTCGCTCAACCTCTACTTCTCGCTGGACAATGTCCGATCGGGCGTTTTTCAGCTTAGCAACCGGCTGTGGGGGCTGACCTTCCGCCCGGTTTCGGTTCCGGTATATAACAAGGAGTGTTCCGCCTACGAAGTGCTCGACAAAGACAATACCCATCTGGGAGTCCTCTATTTCGACCTCTATCCGCGCGACGGCAAGCGGGGAGGCGCCTGGTGCGGCACGTTTCGCGAAGCATCCTACGGTACGGACGGCAAGCGCATCGCCCCGATCGTCACGATCGTCTGCAACTTCACCCGTCCGAACGGAAGCGATCCGGCCCAACTGACGCTCGACGAAACCGAAACGCTGTTTCACGAATTCGGACACGCCTTGCACAAACTATTTTCGCAGGTACGCTACGCCGGACTGAACCGGGTAGAGCGCGACTTCGTGGAACTGCCCTCGCAGATCATGGAAAACTGGGCGACCGAACCCGAAATGTTGCGGCTCTACGCCAAGCACCTCGTGTCCGGGGAGCCGATGCCCGAAAGCCTGATCCGGAAAATCCGCAAAAGCAGGCAGTTCAACCAGGGATTCGCCACCACGGAACTGGTAGCCGCGGCGCTGTCCGACATAGACATCCATACGATCGAAGACTACAAACCGTTCGATCCGGAAGCTTTTGAAAAAGAGGCGCTGAACGACAAGCGCGGACTGATCGGACAGATCGAGCCGCGTTACCGCTACCCCTATTTCAACCATATTTTCAACAGCGGCTACGCGGCGGGATATTACGGTTATTTGTGGGCCGAAGTACTCGACCGGGACGCCTTCGAAGCATTCGTCGAAAGCGGAGACATTTTCGATAAAGCGACCGCCCTCTCTTTCCGGAAAAACATTCTCGAACGCGGCGGCACGCAGGACGGAGCCGAACTCTACCGCAATTTCCGCGGCAAGGACCCGGACATTACGCCGATGATGGTCAAACGGGGACTGATCAAACCGGTCGAACCCGCGGCGGACAGCGTCGCGGCGGCAACGCCGGTCGTACCGCAGGCGCAATGACCCGGAGTACCCCGCTATTTCCAGCCCTGCGCCTGCAACGCGATTTCCTGCCCGTCAGGTGTGACCAACGCGGCTCCGGTTCCCGCTTCGGTCATATGACCGATCACGTCCACCCCGAGCGCGAAGACTTCCTGCCGCCGGGCGAGCGGCACGGTAAATAACAACTCGTAATCGTCGCCGCCGTTCAGCGCGGCAACCACCGGATCGCTGTGCAGTTCGTCCGCCATCGCATAGGTCTGCTTGGCGATCGGCAGCCGGTTCAGGTAGATCCGCGCTCCCTTGTCCGACGCTTTGCACAGGTGCAGCAGTTCAGACGACAGCCCGTCCGAAATATCGATCATCGACGTAGGCACGATTCCGCTTTGGGCGAGTTTTTCGACGACATCCACCCGCGCATCGGGTTTCAACTGCCTGCGCAGGATATATTCGTACCCTTCGAATTTCGGCTCCGGATTCGGATGCCCGTCGCAGGCCCGTTTCTCGCGTTCCAGCAGATGAAGCCCCATATAAGCGGCTCCCAAGTCGCCCGTCAGGCAGATCAGGTCGTTCGCTCCGGCTCCGCTACGGTACGCGATCTTGTCCTTGTCCACGTCGCCGGTCGCGGTCACGCTGATCGTAAGGCCGTTAACCGAGGCCGACGTATCTCCTCCGACCAGGTCGGTCTTGTAATCGGAACAGGCGGCCCGCACCCCTTCGTAGAACCGGTCGATCATCTCGACCGAGAAACGCGACGATATCCCGAGCGATACCAGTACTTGCCGCGGCGTCCCGTTCATCGCCAGAATATCCGACACGGCCACCACGACCGCTTTATACCCCAGATGCTGCAACGGGAAATAGGTCAGGTCGAAATGTACACCTTCCAACATCAGGTCGGTCGAAACCAATCCGTAACGATCTCCCGCATCGAGTACGGCGGCGTCGTCTCCGCATCCCTTTACCGTGGTTTTCTGCTGCGGCTCGAAAGGGGCGCAGATCCGGTCGATCAGGCCGAATTCGCCCAGTTCGGCGATCTCCGTTCGCTTCGTATCATCCATTTTTATTACATTTTAGTAAACACAAAGGTACTTTATCTTTTGTTCCGGCAAAAAAATACACTACTTTTGTTAACGTTTAAAAGAGTGAATCATTAAATTTTAACACGATGTTGAACATTGTATTGTTCGGCCCGCCGGGGGCCGGAAAAGGAACGCAGGCAGCCAAACTGATCGAAAAATACGGTTTTCACCACATCTCGACCGGAGAAGTCATCCGGGAAGAGATCCGGCAGGAATCGCCGCTGGGCCGAAGTATGAAAAGTTACATCGACAAGGGGCATCTGGCTCCGGACGAATTGGTTATCGACATCATAACCGAGTATGTCTGCAAGCACAAAGACTGCAAGGGAAACGTTTTCGACGGATTCCCGAGAACCACGCCGCAAGCCGAAGCGTTCGACAAGATCATGGAAATGCACGGCGCGCCGATCAACCTGATGCTGTCGCTGGAAGTTCCCGACGAAGAACTGATCAAACGGATCCTGCTCCGCAGCAAGGACAGCGGCCGGGCCGACGATCGCTGCGAATCGGTCATCCGGAACCGGATCGACGTTTACAAAGCTCAAACGGCCATCGTAGCCGAACACTATAAAAAACAGGGGAAATACCGCGCCGTTAACGGCACCGGAGATATCGACGGGATATTCAGAAACCTATGCGCCGAGATCGACCCGCTCCTGAAATAGAAAACGGAACGGATCTATAAAACGAACGGGCTACCGCAGCGGTAGCCCGTTCGTTTTATAGATGCGCAACCGGTCACGATCCGGCGTGCCCGGCGGAATCGAGCACTTCGATCGACCGGGCAATCACGTTGTCGATTCCCTGGATTTCGTGATAGAACGCATTGTCCTCCAACTCCGTATTCCGGCCGATGTAAGCCTTGAGCTGCGCCAGCAGGATCGCTTTCGAACGCTCGATCTCGGCGGGCTTTGGCGCCACGCCCGCTTTTGCCGCGTAACTTACGAACTCGTTCAACAGATTCGGCTGCCGGTCGAAAAACCGGTCGAGTTCTTCCAGCGAACGGATCTTGTTCAACTGCCCGCGGTAACGGTCGGAAAATTCCAGCGTAAACTTGTACAAGATGCTGCGCCCGGCGACCTCGCGGAAATAGGGCGTCATATCCGTCGTATCGACCGGAACGAAAATATCCGGCATGATCCCGCCTCCGCCATACACCACGCGTCCCGACTCGGTCGTATATTTCAGGCTGTCGGCAAAATGGATGCTGTCGGCCGAAAACATTTCGTCGTGCTGGTAACGCGACAACAATTCGTTGTAGTAATCTTCGCGTCCGTTGCTGTACGGTTTCTGGATCGAGCGTCCGGTCGGCGTATAGTAACGGGCGACGGTAAGCCGTACCGCCGAACCGTCCGGAAACGGAATCTGATTCTGCACCAGCCCCTTACCGAACGATCTGCGACCGATGATCGTTCCCCGGTCGTTATCCTGGAGCGCGCCGGCCAGAATCTCGCTCGCCGAAGCGCTGTTCTCGTCGATCAGAACGACCAGTTCCTCGTCCATAAACTTGCCGTTCCCTTCGCTGTATTCGATCTCCCGGTTCCCGTCACGATCCTGCGTATAAACGATCATTTTGCCTTTCGGAAGAAACTCCCGCGATATCAGAATCGCCTGGTCGAGCAATCCCCCCGGATTGCCGCGCACGTCGAGGATCAGTTTTTTCATACCCTGCTCCTTCAACCGAGCGATCGCTTCGGCCAGTTCTTTATGAGCATTCATCGAGAACTGCTCGAACTTGATATACCCCGTTTCGGGACGGATCATGTAGGCGGCGACGATGCTTTTGATAGGAATGGCGTCGCGGGTCACGACGAACGGAACCAGATCCTTTACGCCCGCCCGCTGGATACCGAGCGTCACCTGGCTGCCGCGCGGCCCGCGCAACCGTTTCACGACGCTGTCCTGCGGCATCTTAATGCCGGCCACCACGGTATCGTTCACCGTCACGATGCGGTCCCCGGCCTGTATTCCGGCCTTGGCGCTCGGCCCCGAGTTGACCACGTTCAGCACGATCACCGTATCGGTCGCCATATTGAAAACGACCCCGATCCCGTCGAATTCCCCTTCGATGCTCTCCTTCGCCCGCGACAGATCTTGAGCCGACAGGTACGTGGAATGGGGATCCAGCTCATCGAGGATCAGCGGAATGACCCGTTCGGTCAGCGAATCGATCGAAACCGAGTCCACGTACTGCGTCCCGATCAGCGACAGCAGCCGATTGATCTTGTCGCTGCCCGGAGCCGTCAGGGCGGGCCGCCGGACGACCGGACGACTCGTGCGAAAAACCAGGCCGCCCAAAAGAACCCCCGCCACCAGCGAACAGGCTACGACCGCCGGCAGAATAATGGTGAATTTACTGTTTTTATACATACTTCAAATCTCTTTTGCATCGTGCCACCTATGCAGAAACCGTTCCGTCATCACTTGTTCTTGAACGTATACGCAACACCCAACCCGAACGTATAGTTCCATTGCAACGGCTTATTGCGAGGAGTCGGTTGCACTTCGTTGTAGATCATCCGACAGAACGCGCTCGCGTTGATGATTTGGGTAATTTTGATATTCAGCGTGTTCTGCCACTCCACGTAATTATTTTTCTCGTAGTTGGTGGAAACGTAAAAATAGGTGATATAATTCAGCTTGCTTTTGGCGATCGGCTGGTTCAGGTCGATCCGCATCGTCGAGCCCAGGGCGCTCTTCTGGTGCTTGCCCGGCTCGACTCCGGCAACCCCCTGTTTGGACAGCGTGTCGCTCAGCACGAACGTCATGCTACCGCTCAACGGGTTGACCGTAATCACGATCGGAACTTTGCACGCCGTATTGTCCTTTTTCAGCGCCCGGAACGTAAAACCGACGCCGAGCGCCAGCGTACCCGGCGACATGATGTTGCTGACCATCGTTTTATCGTCCGCCGATCGGAACCCTTTGGTCCACTGGCTGCGCAGGTCGACGCTGGCGCTATAGGCCCAGCAACGCGATATGTTCCACGCGCTGTTTACGTTGAGAATGAAATAGTCGATATTTTTAAAGGTTTTGCCCGAGATAACGTTCATCCCGTATTTCGAATCCAACTGGGTCGCCAGGCGCAGCCGGTCGCGCTGATAAACATGATTAAAAAGCAACGAGGCCACCCCGGAAAAAGTATTGACGCCGCCCGGCGCCCAGTTGTCGAATTTAGTCTGGTTCAGGTTCAGTCCCACCGTGCAGGTAAGCGTATTGCGCTCCTTGCGCAACCGTCTTTTCTCAGCGCGGAACCGGGCCTCGCTGAAAAACTCGTTACTGACGGCGGAGATGGGTTTCACGGAGTCCTTTTTGAGCCGCGTATCGGCTTCGCTGGGGACTTTCGAAATGGAAAATTGCGCCAAACCCTGGTTCGAAACCATTATGAATCCTGCAAGTATCAGAAGTAAATTCAGCCGTTTCATAATTTCCGGATTGGATTTGGGCAAAGATAACAATATTTGGCCAGTGTTTTGCCGTTCATCGGTTTTTCTGCAAAAAAGTCGTAGCTTTGTTCGACGCCGGTCTCCCGGCGACGTCGCCGCCTGCGGAATCCCGACGGCAGGCGACGTGAAAAACGGCGAAAACACGACCCGGATTGCCGGCAGCGTCAACGAACTAATTAAACGTTTGTCATGAAATACTTCGGAGCACACGTCAGCGCATCGGGGGGCGTAGAAAACGCCCCGCTGAACGCGCATACCATCGGGGCGACCGCTTTCGCCCTTTTCACCAAGAACCAGCGCCAGTGGACGGCCGCGCCGCTCAGTCCCAAATCGATCGAAGCGTTCGGCGGGAACTGCCGGACGGATCATTACCAACCGGCACAGATTCTCCCGCACGACAGCTACCTGATCAACCTGGGGCATCCGGACGAAGAGGGGCTGCGCAAATCCCGCGCCGCCTTCCTCGACGAAATGCGGCGGTGCGAACAGCTCGGCCTCGACCGGCTGAACTTCCACCCGGGCAGCCACCTGGGACAAATCACGATCGAAGAATGCCTCCGGCGGGTCGCCGAATCGATCAACCTGACGCTCGCGGCGACGCGGGGCGTCACGGCCGTGATCGAAAACACGGCCGGTCAGGGAAGCAACGTCGGTTTCGCATTCGAACATCTGGCCGCCATCATCGAACGGGTCGAAGACAAAAGCCGGGTGGGCGTCTGCATCGACACCTGCCACGCCTTCGCCGCCGGATACGACCTCGGCAGCGAGGCGGCCTGCGACCGGACGTTCGACGAACTGGAGCGCGTCGTCGGATTCGGCTACCTGCGGGGGATGCACCTGAACGACGCGATGAAACCGCTCGGAAGCCGCGTAGACCGGCACCAGAGCCTCGGCGAAGGGACGCTGGGCATGACGGTATTCCGTTACATCGCCCGCGACAAGCGTTTCGACGACATGCCGCTGATCCTCGAAACGCCCGACGAATCCCGTTGGCCGCAGGAGATCGCGCTGCTGAAAGAGCTGGCCGAAGGATAACCGCCGGCGCCTGTCTCCGGCTCCGGTTCTCCGCCGACGTCGAATTCCTGTTTTTTTGTTACATTTGCGAAAAATTCGCCGGCGGCAGGACATTGCCCGTAACGAACGACGAACGAAACGGTTCCGTATGCACAACAGCATAAAAAACATACCTGTTCCCAAAAACCCGGATACGCTGCTGGGACTTTTGCTCGGCGGATGGTGGATCGTCAACCTGATCCAAGCCGGATGCACCGAACTGGCCAACGACGAGGCCTACTATCACATGTTTTCGGAGTCCCTGGCATGGGGCTATTTCGATCATCCGCCGATGACCGCGCTGCTGGTCAGACTGGGCGGTTTTCTGGGCGGGGAACTGGGCGTTCGTTTCCTGTTCACGCTGCTGCAACCGCTGTACCTGTTCGTCCTGTGGAAAATCGTCAGACCGGCTTCGGCCGACAGCCGCGAAGCAGGATTGTTCGCACTGATCGCCGCAGCCATGCCGATCCTGCAACTGTACGGATTCATCGCCGTTCCGGACGGGCCGCTGATGCTTTTCACCGCGCTGCTGCTATGGTTCTATAAAAAGTTTACCGAGGACGACCGCTGGTCGAGCGCCCTGCTGATGGGAATCATGATCGCGGCGCTGGCTTACAGCAAATACCACGGAGCGCTGGTCGTGCTGTTCATCGTGCTTTCGAACCTCCGGCTACTGAAGAATCCGAAATTCTACGTAGCCTGCCTGCTGACGCTCGCACTGATCGCCCCGCACCTGTGGTGGCAGTACCAGCACGACTGGATTTCGTTCCGTTACCACCTGGACGGACGCACCCGCGATTTCGAATACTCGTTCGTTACGGAATACCTGCTGAATCTGTTCGCTATTTTCAACCCGTTCCTATTCCCCGTATTTTTGAAAGGATGGTGGAAAACCAAAGGCCACACTCCGGTACTGAGAGCTCTGAATTGTATTTCGGCCGGATTCATTCTGTTTTTCCTCGCTTCCACGACGCGCGGATACGTACAGCCGCAGTGGGAAATCCCCGCCACGTTCGGCGTGATCGCCGTACTGTACCTGTTCACGCAGGGGCGCGAACGGCTGCGCCGCTACATCGTCCGCGTCGGATGGATTACGATCGCGCTGATCGCGCTGGTGCGCATCGAAATGATATTCAATCCGCTGGGACTGAAGTTCGAAGTATTCGACAACCGTGCCTCCTACAACGAAATAGCAGCAGCGGCCGACGGCCGGCCCGTTATTTTCGACGGCAGTTATACGGATGCCGCGAAATACGGTTTTTATACCGGACGAACGGCATACGCCCAACCGTCGATCCGCTACCGTACCAGCCAGTACGAACTGAAGGACGATGACGACCGGATGGCCGGGAAACCGGCGATCCTGCAGGTCTGGGACAGCGTTCCCGGCAAACGACGCTTGAAACTGAGTAACGGGAAGCGGTTCGAATACATCGAAACGGAGCATTTCACTCCCGTCCGCAGGATCGACGTCGCCTACGACGCGCTTCCCGGACAGGTCGCGGCGGGAGACACGCTACATCTGCGCCTGACGCTGCACAATCCTTATCCCTACGAATACCGAATCGACGGAGATTCGGTTTCGGTCAGCATCGTATGGCGTAACCGCAGCGAACCGACCCACCGATATAAGTTGCCGATAACCGGCACGCTACCCCCGCACGGCGAACTGCAAGGAACCGCGGACTTCGTGGTACCGGCACTGACGCCTCGCACGTTCCAGGTCGGATTCACGATCGCCAACCTGCCCGCAACAACCTGGTTCAACGGCAAAACCGTAAAAATAAACCTGAAAAAATAAGCGACATGTTCCTGCAATTCATAAAATTCTGCGTCGTCGGCGGCACCGGAGTGGTGGTGGATTTCGGCATCACTTTCCTGTTCAAAGAAAAACTGAAACTGAACAAATACATCGCCAACTCGCTGGGATTCATGGCCGCCGCCTCGACCAATTACCTGTTGAACCGCTGGTGGACATTCCGCAGCCATGACCCGGAGGTGGCGCAGCAGTACGTCCAGTTCGTCGGCATTTCGGCCATTGGACTGATCCTGAACAACATCATCATTTACCTGCTGAACGACAAAGCGCGCCTGAATTTCTACCTGTCGAAACTGATCGCCATCGGACTCGTCACGCTGTGGAACTTCTTTATGAATTATTATTTCACATTCACCGGAAAATAATAGCGGCATGACGGAAAAAGAGAAAATGCTCGCCGGAGAACCGTTCGAAACGATGGACAGGCAGTTGGCCGAAGAGCGGCGGCTGGCGTCCGAACGGCTCGGCAGGCTGAACGCCCTGTCGATCGATGCGGAAGGATACCGGAAAGCCGTGACCGAACTGATGCCCAACGCCGCAGCCGACTGCCTGGTGCGGCCGCCGTTCCACTGCGATTACGGCTACAACCTTTATATCGGTTCGGAAGGTTTCATCAATTTCGACTGCGTTATTCTGGACGGAGCCCCCGTCCGGATCGGAAACCACGTGCTGATCGGCCCTGCCGTACAGATCTATACGTTCACCCATCCGATGGACTACCGCGAGCGGCGGCAGGGAATCGAGCAGTGCAAAGAGATCGCCATCGGGGACGACTGCTGGATCGGAGGCGGGGCGGTTATCTGTCCCGGAGTAATTCTCGGACAACGGGTGGTCGTCGGGGCGGGCAGCGTCGTCACCAAATCGTTTCCGGACGACGTCGTCGTCGCCGGCAACCCGGCGCGGGTGATCCGCCGGCTCGACTTCTGAGTTACCGCCGGCAGATTTCGCGGAAATCGCAGAAAGCGCAGGTCTCCTGCCTACTGCACTGCACGAACGGCTTCGAGAGATCGAACAGTTCGATCAATACGCGCCGAAGCAGACCTTCGAACTCCGCGCGGTACTCCGAAAAACGGACGACCGGCGTATTCCCCTCCAGCAGCAGCGGCGAAAAATCCGGCTCCTGCATATTTCTGACATAGTAAAGCGCCGGCTGCACGTCGCACTTCTCCGAACGGGTCAGCATCAGCGAATAAAGCAGCGTTTGCAACACGGCCGCGCTCCGTTCGCGGATATCGCCGAAAAACAGCGATTCGAGATCTTTGAACCGGATATGCCGTTTGCCCGTTTTGTAATCGACCACGCGCAGCAGGCCGTCGGCGAGCAGGTCGATCCGGTCGGACTTTCCTGCGAAAACAACCGTATGCTCCCTGTTCCCTTCCTCGAATCCGAACGGACAGCTTACCGGCACTTCCAGCCCCCGCATCACGAAACCGGTCTGCGAAGCGTCGTACGGCAGAATGCAACTGTTGACGTACTTGGCGACCACATCCCGCACCAGAATCAGGTTCCCTCCGTACTCCTCTTCCCCCGCCCCTTCGTCGCGCAGGTACTCTTCGTTGATCGCCCGCTGGACGGCGGCCTTCACCGCCGCAGATCCGACAAGGGCTCCGATCTTCGGCCCGGCGGCAGGATCGCCCAGCAACGGCGCGTACAGCAGCTCCATCGTCCGGTGTAGGATGGTGCCGAACATCGGCAAATCGACCTCTTCGGCAATCTCCTGCTGCGGCGACAATCCGGCGACGCTGCGGAAATAGAATTTCAGCGGACATTCGACGTAATGGTAGAACGACGTCGGCGAAAGACGCTTCTGTCCGCCGTCCAAGTAAGCGCGCAGCGCATCGGCCACCCGCCCGGTCTTATCGACCGAAAGCGGCTGCCGGGCCGAAAGATTGACCCCCAGCCGGATCGGACGGTAAACGGGCTTGTGAGGCGACTCGTATTCGAGCTGGTAAATGTAGCGACTGGGCTCGCCGGTGCGTTTGTCGTCGCTGCGCGAACAATAGACCAGATGCACCCGCTCGGCGCGCTGGATCAGCCGATAGAAATAGTAGGCATAAACCCCTTCGTGGTGCTGCGGCGTCGGCAAGCCGTAAGCGTAGCGCAGGTTGTAAGGAATGAAGGAGGACGAGACGGCCCGGTTGCCGGGAAACGTATCGTCGTTGACCGACAGGATCAGCACGTTTTTGAAATCGAGGTTCCGGGTCTCCAGGATTCCCATGATCTGGACGCCTGCCAACGGCTCGCCTTCGTACGGAACGCGCAACGTTTGCAGCGTCCGCCGCAGCAGCGAAGCGAACACGGGCACCGGAATTTCCAACCCGGAATCGGCCAGTGAATTGACGATCCGCACCAGGTGTTCGTCGATCACCGTGAAAAATTCGCGCCGCTGCGCGGCATCCTCCTGTCCCTCTCCGGCCGGTTGCGCGACGACATGCGCCAGGCAGCCGCGTATATAGTCCGACAGCGACTGCCATGAACCGGTCGTCCGGAACACCTGTCCGATCGTCCCCCCGACCTCGAAAAGCCCGGAACGGACGTACACCGACCGGCTGCGCCGGATACCGTCCGCCAACGCGGAAGCGATTTCGGGCTGGCTCTGCCGGATGTACGGATGCTCCAGCAGGCCGAGCGCGTCGTTGTGATAAAACCAGGTATTTCCACTCCGCACCCGCTTGCGCCCCTGCAGCCCGATCAGACGCTCGACGAACGAATAAGCCGTCGTCTGCCGCAGCGGATACCCCATCGTAATGTTCAACTGATCGACCGCGCCGGGAACGGCGTACAGCACCGGCAGCAACAGCGATTCGTCGGTCAGCACGATGGCCGTCTCCTTATCCGGCGTTTCGCCGCGGTCGATCAGTTCCTGCAAAAAAGTATGGACGTACTTGCACTGCAAAGCGTCGGAAGGCGCGGGAACGACGACCGTTTCTTTGGGAGCTCCGAAATGGTCGTGCCCGATCCGCGCCTCCGGCGGCGGATAATCTCGGATATTGTCCCGCAGGAACATCCCCGCCTCGTAATCTTTATGATCGACGTAATACGAATCGTAGTCCCAGTAGAACTCGGCGCGGCCGCTTTTTTTCAGTCGGTTGAACAATCGTTTCTCACAGGCCGACAGCGCATTGAATCCGACCACGACATAACGGCCGTCCGCATCGCCGGGCAAGGCGACCGCTTCGTCGTCGAGCAGTCTCTCGGCAGCCGCCCGGTAAACCATGCCTTCATAAGCCAATCCCTGCGCCGAAAGCGACTCGCGGAACCGGTGGTAAATATCGGCCAGCGACTCCCAGATCGTCAGGAAGTGCCGTTGTTCGTCGGAACAGGAACTCCCGGAGCCGAAACTTTGCCAAAACTGCCGAATCACCCGGATCTGATCGTCCGTCAGATACGAATGATCGCCTTCGAGCGCTTTCAAATCGCCGATGTTCGAGAACAGCATATCCGCATCGATCAGGTATTTGTCGATCTGGTCGAAATCGGCCAACAGCATATCCCCCCAGAAATAGAAGGTATCGAAACTCTCGTCGTGAACACGGGAATAAACCTTGTAAAGTTCGGTAATCAGCTTGACCCGGTCGCTGCCGCGCAGGCCCGACAACCGTTCCATCAGTTCGCCGATGCTAACGAAAGCGGGCTGCCACAGCGGCCTGTGAATCAACGAACTCAACGCATCGCAAAAGAAAAGTTGCGCCCGGCGGTTCGGGAATACCAACCGTAGGGACGATATGTCGTCCCCGTAGCGCCGGTACAGCGCATCGGCCACTTCCGTTATGAATCCCCGCATCGGATCGTATTGTTAAAAAATGCCGCCTGCAAACCGGACGGCACCGTAAATTCCATTCGGCAACCGGAAATATCCTTATTGCCCGATATTGTTGATCGTTCCCAGCATTTTCGACGAAGACCGGAGGATCTCCGGAGAACCCTTGTAGAAAATCGCGGCCCCGGTATCGGCAGTCATCTGAAGACGTTCGGTCACGTTCACATAAACTTCGGCAGCCGATCCGGCTTCGACGCGCACATCTTCGGCCGTCAGCGCCCGGCAATCCACCTTCGACCTGGCCCCGGCCACGAGCGTAAAATATTTCGTCGTTCCGGTCACGTTGGCGACCGAATTGCCGGCTACTTTCATATAAGTGTCTTTCGTCGCAAGCTCGGCGCCGAAAGTCGCTCCGGCCGACAGGTCTATGTCCAGCATAACGGCCGACAATACCCCCGCAACCGATACGTTGGCTCCGGAAACTTTCACCGACGACAGGCTGTCGTAATAGAGCGTCACGTCGGCGCTACCCTTGCCGTTCATCCCGGGTTTCAGCCGAACGGTCAGCAGACCGTCCTTAACGCCCCAATTCAACCGATTGATCTCCGCATCCTGCAGTTTGATCGCAATCCGCGCCGTGTCGGATCGAATCATCTTCACGGTCAGGTTCCCGCTCAGATCCGCTTTCGAAAAATCCAGCGATCCCTCGCTTCTAATCTCCTGTTGTGCAAAAGCCGGCAACACTGCAATTCCCATCAGCACGGCCAGCGCCAAAAACTTTTTCATGGCATCCGGTTTTTATGATACAAAAATACTATTTTATGCGAGATTATCAATCTTTTCTATACCTTTAACGCATACAAGCGTTTTTTTGTTACATGGGAAATATCAAAATCCTGAAAGCTTCGGCCGGTTCCGGTAAAACCTACCAGTTGGCCTACGCCTATATCCGCAACGTGATTCGCGATCCCGGACGCTACCGGCATATCCTCGCCGTCACCTTTACCAACAAGGCTACCGAGGAGATGAAACAACGGATCATCAGCGAGATCAACCGCCTGGCCTGCGGCGCGCCGGACGGATACCTGCCCGAACTGGTGCGCGACCTGGAACTGCCCCCCGACACGATCCGTCGGCGGGCCCGGGAAGCGCGCACCCGAATACTGCACGATTACAGCCATTTCACCATCGTCACGATCGATAAATTTTTCCAGCGCATCATCCGTTCGTTCATCAAAGAGCTGGGCATCGACATCAACTTCAACCTCGAACTGCAAACCGATCCGCTGCTCGATACGGCCGCCGACCGTCTGATCGAAGCGATCGCCACGGACGACAAACTGCGGAAATGGATCGTCCGTTTCGCCGAGGAGCAGATCGACCGGAACGGCAAATGGGACGTTCGCAGCGAAATCGTCGCCTTAGGCAGGGAACTTTTCAGGGAACAGTACAAAACACTGCAAAGCGAACCGGTCACGCCGGAAAAGCTGACGGCCGTCGTAGGCGAGGCGATCGCCCGAAGCCGGGCCGTCAAAGACGAAATGCGGCGAACCGCCTCCGAAGCGCTGGCGGTGATCGCCGACGCGGGATTGCGTCCGGAAGATTTCGCCTACGGCCGCCAAGGCTGCACCGGTTACCTGACGCGGATAAACAACGGGGAGATCGTCCCTTACGGTAAACGCGTGCAGGACGCCCTCGGTTCGGACGACAAATGGGTCAGCGCCAAATCGCCGCACCGAGCGAAGATATTGAGCCTCGTTCCGCAACTGCGCGGACTGTTCGGGCGGCTTTGCGAAACGTTCGACCGCAATTTCCGTTTTCTGAACACGACCCGGCTGCTGCAAACCAACTATCGCAGCTTCGCGCTGCTGAACAACCTGAACGAAAAGATCGCGGAAGTCTGCGCCGAACAGCACCTGATCCCGATCTCCGAAACCAACTCGATCATCAACAAGCTGATCGCCGGCAACGATACGCCGTTTATTTACGAAAAAACGGGCAATACGTTCTCGCACTTCATGATCGACGAATTCCAGGACACCTCGTCGCAGCAGTGGCAGAATTTCGTCCCGCTACTCGAAAACGCCGTGGCGCAGCAGGACGAATTTCCCGTCCTGCTGGTAGGCGACGTCAAACAGTCGATCTACCGGTGGCGGGGCGGCGACTGGCAGATTCTGGGACGGAAAGTCCGCGAAGCGTTCGGGCAGATCGCCGAGCAGACTCTGGACACGAACTATCGCAGTTCGGGAACGATCGTCGCCTTCAACAACAACCTGATCGAACGGTGCGTCCGGTCGGCCAACGAATCGCTGAACCGGCTGCTCGACGCGTCCGCCGGGGAGGGAACCATATCGGCCTCCCTGCGCCGCGAACTGACCGACATGCTGGCGGAAGCTTACAGCGACCTAAAACAAAAGCAGCACCGCGCTCCGCAGGCCGGATACGTCCGGATCACGGCATACGATCCGCCGGAAGAAGAAACGGCGCGAACGCCGGTCATCGAAACGGTCGAAGAACTGCAACGGCGCGGTTACGCGCCCGGCGACATCGCCGTACTGGTACGCACCAACGCCCAGGGCGTAGCCGTAGCCAGGCAATTGCTCGACTACAAGGCCTCCCGCCCGGACACGCCGTACTGTTACGACGTCGTTACGCAGGAAGCCCTACAAATAGGCAACTCCGACACCGTCGGCTTCATCATCGCCGTACTGCAAATCGCATCGTCTCCGGACGACAGGATCCGCATAGCTTTCTACAACCGCTACCTGGGGCGCAACCTGGACGAACCGCCGACGCCGGACGAGAGCGCATGGATCGGCCGGTTGCGGCTGCTTTCCCTCGAAGAAGCGTTCAGCGAAATCGTCCTTTTCTACCGGCTCGCGGAGAAAAAAGACGAGATCGCCTACATACAGGCGCTGGAAGAACAGATCCACGCATTCGGAACTTCCAGGATCGCCGATATCCCGCTTTTCCTGCAATGGTGGGACGAATCGGGACGCACCCAATCGATCCACCTGCCGCGCAACCGAGACGCCATCAATATCATCACGATACACAAGTCCAAAGGACTGCAGTACAAAGCCGTATGTATTCCCTACTGTAACTGGAGCCTGCAACCCAAAACGGGTAGTTTGCTGTGGGCCCGAAGCCCCGAAGCTCCGTTCGACACACTGGAGCACGTTCCTCTCGAATGGAACAAAGCGCTGGCCGAATCCTACTTTTCGGAAGCCTATTTCCGCGAAACGGTTCTCGCCCAAATCGATAACATCAACCTGTTCTACGTGGCGGCGACCCGCGCCGAAGAGGAACTGCACATCCAGTTCCCCCGGAGCGCGCAGGAGAACACGGCGCGCATTCACCAGTTGATTCTCGGTTCCATCGAAACCGACGGCGAGGGCAATGCGAAGATCGGAACGCTTCAGGGACATTTTTCGGAAACGGAACAAGGACTGACCTACGATTTCGGCACTCCTGCCGTCTCCTCTGCAGAAGAACATGCCGCCACCGGTTACCCGGCCTCCTACCCGGTAGAGAAAAACCACAGCAAACTGAAATTCAGGCTGAGTTCGCAACGCTATTTCGAACAGGACGATCCTCCTGCCCCGTCGCTGCGCGACCACGGCATCCTCATGCACCGGCTGTTCGAACAGGTCGCAGACCGCACGGAGATCATGCCCCGGCTGCAGCAGATGCGCCGAAACGGTCTTCTGTCGGACAACGAAGCGCAGCAGGTACAGGCCCTGCTTGACAAAGCGCTGGACGATCCGTTGATCGCGTCGTGGTTCGACAGCCGTTGGAGCGCCGTACGGAACGAAAATACGATTCTCGTCCCGAACGCCCCGACCGTACGGCGACCCGACCGGGTACTGACCCGGGGAACCGAAGCCGTCGTGATCGACTACAAATTCGGACGCAAAAAACGAACGGCACACACCCGGCAAATCGAAGCCTACATGCGGCTGCTCCGGGATATGGGATACCGTTCCGTAACGGGATACCTGTGGTATGTCGAACTCCAGGAGATCGAACGGGTCGCAGCAAACGCGGTAGGTTAGAAGGGCCTAAAGCAACCGCTCCTACGCCGGCAACTCCTCCCAGCAGAACCAATAGCGACAAGGTACGGAAACGGCTTCCCCCTTGCCCACCTCTTCCCGATCCCACCTACAAATCGGAAATCGCCCGAAACGGTACCGTTATGCTCTCGAAGGTCTTAATCATGATGATCGAAGCCGGCTTATATCCGATAGGATTCCTTGCAAACGTTCGCGAACTAAAAAGAAAGCGCTGCGGCATTTGTCGCAGCGCTTTCTTTGAATATTAACGGGACCTCCGGTCCGAACTATTCGTAACTCTTTTGACCTATTCTCAGGTTACGAACGTAAATAGGTACGTTAGCAATCATTCCGCCGCTATGATCTTTCAGGTCTTCCAAGTCGAAGCGGAACGGAGCTCCCGCATCTCCGGCCGTCGGATTGGTCGTAAAGATGCTCTTCACCTGATCCGTCCAATCCATATGAACGGCAACCCAAACATCCGAAACGGGAAGCATATACCCGGCGCGGCCGCTCCATGAATCGGCTACTGCCTGCCAGAACAACTGTAGTTCGAACGGTGATTCGCTCTTGTATTCGAAATAGATCTGATTGTCATTGATCGTTACCGCTTTTTCACGACTCTTCGCAGAAACATACGGATCGGAAGTGCCGCTCGGAGTGAACTTATAGGTAAGGAATTGTTCATCCGTAGTCACATCGTTCACCTTCAAATTGTTTCCGGTCTTGCCGTCTTCAAACTTGAAGTAATAAGCGTTGTCGGCGAACATCTGTTCTTCATAGTTCTTTTCGCGTACCTGGATATCCTTGATCTCGATCGTTACGCCGGATTCGCTGCCCAACGAGAGCGTTAACGGATAACCCGGTGCAAGTTCCGATCCCATATCGAAGTAAACGCCGCCCAAATCTACGGCATATTCCGTCCAATCGTCAGCCTGGTTCATCTCGTAACCGAGCATCTGCAATTTCTTATTATTCACATCCAGACTCAACCTCGGGCGACCGATCGCTTTGGTTGCCTTGTACGAGAACGAAACCACAGAACCGGCCGATACCGGGAACATCGACGTAGAGACGGTCGGAGCCGTACCCGTCGTATTCAGCGTATAGCTGCCGCCGCCGTTGTCGGTGACTTCCACGTCCGCACTCCGCTTAATCGCAAGATTGTTATCCGAAGGATCGTTCCAGCAGATCATCTTGTAGGTAGCCGTACCCACCAGGTCGTTCTGAACCTTCACATAAGTCGTATCGGCCGACAGATCCATCGTTAGATTCGTGCTCGTAGGATCGACCATCGACGAGATCGCCGAAATCACGAATTCCACCTGAACCTGCGTGAAGTCCACGGGATCGCTGCCGAAATAAACATTGATCAAACGAGACTTTTTGTCGAGACTCGTTACGGCTTCGACTCCTCCGTAAGACGCCTTCACCTCCTTGATCGGGCTGTCCACTTCCGCTACGATCTTATAGCAAACAATGTTGTCGCCCGTAAGGATATTTACGCCGGTTACGTCGCTCAGATCCATCTCGACAGGATTCGTAACGCTCGGCGTATAAAGAGACGCACCGTTGACCAGGTCGAACGTACAGAGAACATGACTCAGATCGCGCGCTTCCTGGCTGAGCGAAACGGTCACGAGGCGGTTGGCATGATCGATATTGATCCGTGTCGAAACGGTACTGTCCGCCGCAGCCAGTTGCACGGACATCCCGAGCAACGGGCTCGACGAGCCGGACTCGTCGTCCTTGCAGGAACTGAAAATGCCCGCCGCCAATACAATCAAACATAAGGCGCTGAGTTGTAAATACTTTTTCATAGACAAATTATCAATAAGGTTTTTTTAATGTCACAAGGTATAATCCTTGTCGTAGCTTAGAATCAAAAATAAATCATTTTTTCAACTTTGCAAGCCATTTTCGTTTTAATTCGACAAAGAAACACAAAAAAGGACTTTTTAAACTTATTTTCCTTCTCTTTGTGATATTGTTGTGCAAAACAGAAAGAAGATGCAATTCAGACACTGCATCCTCTTTCCGACGAATCTCTATAGCTCGATTATTTCAGGACTCCTACGCATCCGACCGGTTTGTAGTAATCCTTATCGGTAAGTCCGGTAGACGCATCTGTCTTCGACGAATAGATCGTCCGTTGCCCTCCGACGAGCATACACGAACCCGATCCGCCCTGCAGACCGACAGCGTAATAACATGCCCAGTCGGCCATGATATCGCGTTGCTGCTCCACCGTAATACCGGACGAAGTGTATTTCTGGCAAACGAAGAATACATAATATCCGCGGGAAGTAACCCCGATGGCGGCACGCGCATCCTTGGTTTCGGCATCCAGTCCATCCTGTAGGGTACCTTTCTCAATCAACGACTGAACTGCATACATCGCATAGTGTGCCGTGCTATCGTTCTGTTTAACCTTATCCCATTCGACTTTAAAATTATCGCCGATCAGAATCGTCCCCGCCTTGGTTACGCCGAAACCCGCAGTAGTCGTTTGCCGGCCCTGGTTGATCACCTGCCCGTCGACAACGATCATATCGTCGGTCGCACTGCCGTTGATAATCACCGTCGCGGTAGGATCCTGCTGGTAAAATTCGGGAAGGGTCGTCAGGAATTTGTAACCGTTACTCAGCACGGAGAATTTGGCCCGCTTATCCGCAACAAGCACATAAGCTTCGTTTTCATACAGCATATTGGTTTTGTACAGCGCCATATACGAAGGCATGGTATAGCCCGACACTTTTTCCCAACCGTCGGGAACGATCGAAGCGTCCGCACTCTCCACCGCTTTCAGTTTATAAGTAACCGTACCGCTGCTATCCGATTGGGCAGTGATCGTCTGGTCTTTCGACATATCCAAAACGCACGGGTTAGTCAAGCCGATCAACTTGCCGCCTTTCGGACTCAACGTGAACGAACAGTCGACCTTCGTCGGATCGATCACATAGTTGAATTCGACCGTGATTTCACGCGTACTCTGGTCGAATACGACACGTCCTTCGATCGCTCCGTCATCGGCGGTAGCGACCATCCCCATGATCGGGTAATCGACTGCGCCGTATACGTCGTAATACACCAGATCGTCGCCCGTCTGTACGACGATCGTCGAACCGTACTTCGTGTTCGACAGATCCAGCGTAGCCGGATTCTTCATCAGAGGCGTATACAGATAAGCTCCATCGACGAACTTAAATGTGATCTCGACGGCCGAGAGCGGATTGTATTCGTAGAACAGAACATCAATCCTTTTGTTTGCCTGATCGATTGTCACTTCTGCATCCTGCACGGAAGCGTCGACGATCGGGTTGGGATTCCCCGGATTGTCGTCCTTACACGAGCAAAAAAGCACTGCCGACAATAAAAGAGGTAAAACGCTAAGTTGTAGGCACTTTTTCATAAAACAAGGTTTTTAATTTAGTATAATGCATTAATTTGGCTTCAAATCAAAACCAAAGTTAAACTTTTTTTTTTAATCCGGCAATAACTTGTATTATTATTTTACCCGCCGAAATAAAAATAGCGAGACTTTCCCCTGGTTCATTCATTCAACCAAATTCCCTATTCTTTCCGATAAAATCGGACTATAAAACCGCCTTTTTCACGAAACCGATCGCAAAATACGGGGTCTTCTTTCGGACAAAAATAATTCATTATTCGAAACGGACAACAAAAATATGCATTTTTGTCATCAAAAAAATACGGCCGGACACCGATCGGTGTCCGGCCGTACATGAAATCCCGCCGAAACGATTAATCGTTCAGCGAAAAACGTTTGTAAGCGACGACCGTAGCCTGCGGATCGTCCTGTTTGATATAAGCGCCCACCGACAACTTGTTGTTCTTCACCAGCGGCTGGCTCAACAACGTATTTTCGGTCAGGAACTTATTCACCTTTCCTTCGGCGATCTTATCTAACATGGCCTCGGGCTTTCCGTCCAGACGGGCCTGTTCGCGGCCGATCGAACGTTCGTGCTCGATCACCGCCGGATCGCAATCCTCCCGGCTGATCGAAATCGGAGCCATAGCCGCAGCCTGCATGGCAACGTCCTTGGCGACTTCCATCCCGATCTCCTTGTTGAACCCGATCAACGTACCCAGCTTGTGGTTCGTATGAATGTAGGTTACGCACATCGGAGCTTCGATCTTCGCGTAGTAAACCAGTTCCACCTTCTCGCCGGTCTGGCCCGATTTCTCGGTCACTTTGTCGGCAACGGTGCGTCCGTCGGCAGCCACGGCGTTCAGCGCCTCCAAATCGGCGGCATCGGCGGCAATGGCTATATCCAGTATTTCATTGGCGGTCGCCGAAAACTCGGAGTTCTTCGCCACGAAGTCGGTCTCACAGGCAAGGCAAAGCATATACCCTTTCTGACCCACGATTTTGGAAACGACCACCCCCTCGGTAGCCGAACGGTCGGCGCGCTTGGCGGCAACCAACTTTCCACGCTCGCGGATAATATCCTGCGCTTTGTCGTAATCGCCATCGGCTTCGATCAATGCCTTTTTGCAGTCCATCATACCTGCACCGGTCATTTTACGAAGTTTGGCGACATCAGCAGCTTTTATTTCCATGATCTTCTGTTTTTATTAAAATGTCATTACTCGGCGGCGGCCTCTTCGGCAGGAGCTTCCGCAGCTCCGCTTTCGGCAGCGACTTCTTCGGCTGGAACTTCCGCTTTCGCAGCTTCGGCTCTGGCTACTTTCCGGATACGCGGCTTAGCCTCTTTTTCCTCTTTTTTCGGAGCCTCGGCAGCCTCTTTTTCCTTTTCCAGCTTGCGTTCGGTCAGCCCCTCTGCAATGGCGCCGACAACGGCATCCAGCACTACGGCAATGGATTTGGTCGCGTCGTCGTTGGCGGGAATCACATAATCGATATCTGTCGGATCACAACAAGTATCAACCATTGCAAATACGGGGATGTTCAAACGTTTCGCCTCTTTCACGGCATTGGCTTCCTTCTGGATGTCGACCACGAAAATAGCCGCCGGAAGACGGGTCAGATCGGCGATCGAACCGAGGTTCTTTTCGAGTTTGGCGCGCTGACGGCTGATCTGCAACTTTTCGCGTTTGGAGAAGTTGTTGTAGGTTCCGTCGGCAGTGAATTTATCGATGGTAGCCATCTTCTTGACGGCTTTACGTATAGTGGGGAAGTTTGTAAGCATACCGCCCGGCCAACGCTCGGTGACGTAAGGCATGTTGACGGTCGATACTTTTTCTGCGACAACCTCCTTGGCCTGCTTTTTCGTAGCGACGAAAAGCACGCGGCGACCGCTTTTGACGATCTGCTTCAGGGCTGCGGCAGCCTCATCGACCTTTACCACCGTTTTGTGCAGGTCGATGATGTGAATCCCGTTTTTCTCCATGAAAATATAAGGAGCCATTTTGGGATTCCATTTTCTTTTCAGGTGACCGAAGTGGGCTCCGGCTTCCAACAATTGATTAAAATCAGTTCTTGACATTGTTTTCTGATCGTTAATAAATCTCTGATTAAAATTCTCTTTACATCAACCGCGGCGGTAGTGTCCTGGACAATCCCCGCGGTTTTCCGCAGACGGGCAATAACAGAGTAGTACGAAAATCGCAGTCTCCGGTATTTGTTCCCGTTCTGTGCCCGGTGAACGCAGTGATTAACGTTTACTGAACTGGAACTTGCGACGTGCTCCGGGTTGTCCGGGTTTCTTACGTTCAACCTCGCGCGGGTCGCGCGTCATGAAACCGTTCTTCTTGAGGATCGGTCGCATCTCCGCATCGATTTCGCAGAGTGCACGGGCGATCCCGAGACGGGCGGCTTCGGCCTGACCCTTGATTCCGCCGCCATCCAGATTGATCGTGATGTCGAAATTTTCGGTATTGTCGGTAACCAGCAACGGCTGTTTTACGACATACTGGAAAATTTCCAACGGAAAATAGGTAGCCAGCGGCTTCGAATTGATCGTAATGTTGCCTTTTCCGGGTTTCACGTAAACGCGAGCTACAGCAGCTTTTCTACGTCCAACGCTGTTTACAACTTCCATACTCATTACTTAATCTCGTTTAAATTGATTGTTCTCGGAGCTTGAGCGGCGTGCGGATGCTCGCCGCCTGCATACACCTTCAGGTTGCGCATCTGCGCAGCCCCCAGACGCGTGCGGGGCAACATGCCTTTCACGGCTTTCTCGATAATGAATTCGGGATTTTTTTTGAGATATTCGGCAGGCGTGGTCAACCGAATGCCTCCCGGATAGCCCGAATGACGGACATACTCCTTGTCCGTGAGCTTCTTCCCGGTCAGTCTCACCTTCTCGGCGTTGATGATGATGACATTGTCACCGCAGTCAACGTGAGGAGTGAAACTCGGCTTGTCTTTTCCGCGCAGGATTTTGGCTACCTGGGCGGCAAGACGTCCCAATACCGCGTTCGTTGCGTCGATCAAAACCCATTCCTTGGTGACGGTCGCAGCGTTGGCGGAGATTGTCTTGTAGCTTAGTGACTCCACTGTTTTTAAGGTTTAAAAAATTAATACTTGTTTAATTATGTGATCCGTGCCCGCTTTTACGGGCTTGCAAAGATAGTGATTTTTCCGAAAACAAAAAAATATTCGCATTTCTTCCGGGCGATTGCCCGATTTCCGCCGCAGAGGATTCGTCCCGTTCGTTTTTATGCACGGATTTTTCCCGTCCGGCGCAGGCCTGGACAGGGGCGCACCCTACGGAATCGCACCAAAAGCGCACCCGTTTTTTCGGAATTTCCCCGGCAGGCGATCCGAATAAAAGGGAAGAGGAGATTATCCCGACGGACAACCTCCTCTTCGTTAGGAATTACGAACGTATGCTATTTCTCGGGGAACGCATACAATCCTTTCGTACCTTCTCCACGTTTATAGGAGATGTAAGATTTCGCCTTCACCGTACCGGTAGCCGCATCGACGGCATAACGCACGCCAGAAGCGCCGGCCCACAGGTAGTACGAATCTACCGGCAGCGGATCGGCTACGGTAAACCGAACGCCGTCGGTCGATGTGAGCGTCCCGATTTCGCGGTCGGCGGTCACGTAAGTCGCAACATATTCGCTGCTGCCCGCATGGTATTTCACGTCGATTTCGGCAGGAGCGTCTTCGGTGAACGCGTAGCCTACGCTCTGCTGTCCGGAAGCCGGCCAGTTGTCGCCGCCGGCGTATTTAACCGACACCACATTGTCGCCGTCCATATAATAAGCGTACACGGCTCCGTCTTTCCCGACCAGCGAAACGGGGGTCGAGCTCGTCCATACGGTAGCTTTTCCGTCGGCCGACCAGCCCGAACCGTTCCACGATTCCCAATCGCCGCCGGCTATTTTACACCGGGTTACGCAAATACCCTTATCACCGGCCTTATCGAAAGTCACGTAATAATAACCGTCGAATGTCGTGATATTGAAATTGGAAGCGACCGTATAATCGCCGAGCCATTTCTTGCTGAGAGCCGCGAAAGATTCGTCGGCCTGATCTTTCCACGTTTTGCCCAGGTCGGTGGAAGTTTTGCAGGCCACCTGTCCCGAACCGTTCACCTTCGTGTCGTAAACGCAATAGAATTCGGGGAAATTAGCAGTCATTTCCTCTTTTCCGCACCAAGCCCCTTTGACGAACTCTTCATTCGCCTTACCCCACGACCAGTATTGCGGGTTATTGATATCGATATCGGTGGCTTCCAGCGAAAGCATATATTCGCCCGGAGCTACGGTCTTGCCGCTCGGCAGCATATCGTAGTGCTTACCTTCGGTGTACGGAATCGTATTGGTAATGATCGGATCACCGGCCAGCGTCGTGTTGTAATCGGTATCCCAACGGTACAACTTGAAGACCATTTTGCTAGTACTTCCCCAACCTTCCCCACGGATAGACTGCTTCATATTGCTAGCAGGCAGATCCAGCACGAAATGCACGTATAAGGTTCCCTTTCTGAACTCTCCGCCAGTAACGCCTGAGTTGGCAGCCCACAATTCAGCCTGCGAAGCGCTCAACTTATAAGGATAAGTATAAAGCCCTATCAGGTTGCCGCTCTTTTCGAATACCGAAGGATTGGAATACGTCGCTGCATCCCCTTTATAAATAAAGGCTCCGTTTTCAACGCCCAGTTCGGTCTGTTGGATCGTAATGGTTCGCACCATCGTGTCGGCCGTCAGCGTGAATACGGCGGTACGTGCCTTGGTAAGCGCTTCCTCAACCGAGAAGACCAACTCATATTCGCCTTTTTCTCCTTCCGGACCGGTCCCGGTCAACTTACACCAAGCAGTCGCTTCCTCCTGCGTCAATTTCCACGCAGCGCTCGATACCAGCGAAACGGTCACCTCCTGTTTCTTCCCGTCGATTTCGGAAAGCGCCGGATCTACGACAAGGGTCGGGCCGGGATTCTGCGAAATATCGATCTGCTCGTAAGCCCCCAGCGCCGTGTTGGTCAGCGTAATGCTCGTTTCGCGCGGGAGAAGCCCCGTCCGGTAAGTTTCGATCTTGAAATAGAGCGTGTCTTTCACCGGCTCGGCCTTCGATTCCACCTGCGAAATCCACTCCTGCGCTTCCGCCGAGATATTCACCTTGTACTCGACGTTGCTGACCAACGGCACTTCGATGATCTGCTCTTCATAAGACAGATCCTTGAACTCGTGAACCTCGGCCGCCAGTTCGTTCTTCGCCGGCATCGTAACCTTGTAAACTTTCGAAGCGGAACCGGAATGCACCACGACGTCGACCGTACGATCCTCGAAAGTCTCGTTCTGGGCAGCCGTAATGGTAATTTCATTGTCTCCTGCGCCGCCGCTCATCGGAGATACGGTGCACCAATCTTTTTGAATCGCCCCTTCCGGATAGTCGATGGAAATGGACCATCCTTTGGTCGCCGTAAATTTCACTGCTGTGGACCCGCCTGCAATCGGGAAGGACACTTCAGGCGCGCCCCACGTTCCGATCGCCGCAGATTCCCATTCAGGATCGTCACATTGCCAGAAAGCCGTAGCCCCCAAGACGAATAAAGCCGCATACAAAAGTTTTTTCATAATAATCAAGTAGTTTTTTAATCGTTAAAGTTGACTTTTGGTTAAACAATTCGTTTCTGTCTGTAAATTTATCTTTTTTTATTTAATAAACCAAACAAATAAGCGTAAAAACAACACTTTTTCCGGGAACGGGGATTCGTGCGAAGCCGGCGAAAACAGCGGACGGACGGCTTACTTGATCCAACTGTCCACGATCTCGGCCACGTACAACCGATGGTCTCCGCCCTGGGACCCTCCGTACCACTTCCGGTAAATACTCTTATCGATAAACCGCTCCTCGGCGGTTATCCCGGTGTACAGTTTCCGGCACTCCAGCGTCAGGCGGGACTGCTCGAAGGTGACGTTTCCCAACGGCGTAACGAACGGGACGAGCCCCGCTTCCTTCACTTTATCGGTATCGCGCCCGGAACGGGAACCGCAAACTTTATACGCTTCCCGGTACTCCTCGCACAGGAACGACAGCGTAAAACAGTCGCAGCGTTCGATAAATTCGAACGTATACCGTTCCGGACGAACGAATACGAACACCACGGGCTTATTCCACAGATACCCCACCCCGCCCCACGAGGCGGTCATGGTGTTGAAACGGGACGCATCGCCAGCCGTGACGAGCATCCATTCTCTGCCGATCAGCGAAATAAAATTTTCGGTAATCCAGGCGGGATCGATTTTTTCCATAGACGATCAGATTTTATTTATGCAGTTCTTTATGTTTTCCGGACAGGTGCTCGATATCCAGCCTCAGAATCTCGGTCCGGTGAAACGATCCGGCGATATATTTAGCCGCGATATCCTTAAAATCGGCGCTGTATTTATCCACCAGCAGATCGAGGGCCGACAGCCGTTCCGATTCGGGCAGCGAGCAGGCGACCGTTCCGAACGCCATCACGCTCCGGTACTCGGTAGTGAACCCTTCCGGAATGATCCGGGTATGCCCGACGACGCAGAAACACGCCCGATTGTTCGCCCGGACGCACTCCAGTTTGTACCCTTCGGGCGCGCAATGAAAATAGACGCTTTTTCCCGACAGCGCATAGCTGATCGGGATTCCGTAACCGTAACCGTTCGTTCCGCACAGCGACAGAAAACCGTATTCGCCTCGGGCCAGCAATTCCCAGGCCCGCCCGTCGTCCCAAACACGGTCTTTTCTTCTGATTTCTCTAAACAATCCTCCCATAAATCCGACATTTAATGAAACATCCGGCTTCCTTGTTTGTGCAAGTTTAAACATACTTGTTCTAAATCCGATATCTTTGGGGGAATTTTTTTGAAGAATCCCCAAAAAATCCGTCCCGGAAATCGCAAAAAACGCCGATCTGCATCTTCCGTTTTTCGCACTCGCAATAAATCATTATCTTTAAAGCGCGGAAACGCCGGCAGGTCGAATCTGCCTATTTTGATATTATTAACCGATAACTTAACCGCAAGATGAAAAAAAACATCTACAAATTGCTGTCGCTTCCGGCATTGTTGCTGGCCCCGGGGCTGCTCGCGGCGGGTAATCCCGCGCAGCAAAGCGCCGCCGACACCGCCGGATACCGGGACATCTATCCCGACACCTGGGTAGCCACCGACGCCGTGGGACGCACGATGCCTTCTTACGAAGAGGTCGGAGCCGTGAAAAACGACCAGCGCCGCATCGTCGGCATCTTCTACATCACCTGGCATACCCAGGGACTGGCTGGACTGAAAAGCCCTTACACGGCCGACGTGACCAAAATCCTCGAAAAAGATCCGAACGCGCGCCTGCAGGCCGACAATCCGTTGTGGACGGAAGGTTCGTACCACTACGCCGAACCGGAAATGGGTTACTTCCTCAGCCAGGACGAATGGGTGATCCGCAAGGACATCTCGATGCTGGCAGACGCCGGCGTGGACGTGATGATCATGGACGTCACCAACGCGGTGCGCTACTGGGACGAATGGGACGTGATCTTCAAAACGATGGAAAAGATGAAGGCCGAAGGCAACAAAGTGCCCAAATTCTGTTTCTGGGCGTTCAACGGCCCGGTCATCACCGTCGTGCAGGATCTCTACGAACGCATCTACGAGAAAAACCAATACCCCGACCTGTGGTTCTACTGGGACGGCAAACCGCTGCTGCTCTATAACGGCACCCCGAAATACGACGCCAACGGACAGGATACGCCGCACCCGAATCTGCACTACGACGAAGACGCCGTGACCAACAAAAACAATCCGCATTACGGAGACCCGTACTATACCGCTAAATATTATACGGATTATTCCGACGACGTGAAAAACTTCTTCACGCTGCGCACGATGTGGTGGGGCTACTACGAATGGGCCAACGAGCGTTTCATCGGAACCGAGGACAACTGGAGCTTCGGATACAACATGGCCGATCCCCGGATCAAAGATATGAAACCCGAGGAACTGCTCTCGACCCATAAGGGCAAACGCGAACAGGCCGCCGTCACGCCGGCCCAGCATCCGGTCACGATGATCGAAGGCGAACGCATGGGAGTCGGCAAATCGTGGTCGAAAAAGTACGGCGAGCCGGAGCTGGACGAACACGACATGCCCAAATCGGCCTATGTGCCCTGGCTCGGGAAAACCGTAAAAGACCCGGTGAACTACGGAATCTATTTCCAGGAACGCTGGGAGGACGCCCTGCAGGCCAACCCCGAATTCCTGTATATCAACGACTGGAACGAATGGACCGCCGGGAAATACCATCCGGGCAAAGGCAAGACCACCGTCTGGCTGAACCGCGACAGCCCGTTCTTCTTCGTCGACCAGTACAACATGGAATTCAACCGGGGCATCCAGCCGATGAAAGGCGGATACACGGATAACTATTACATGCAAATGGCGCAGAACATCCGCCGCTACAAAGGAATCCGTCCGATCCCGGAACTGGCCGGCTACGTAAAAACTAAGATCGACGGCCGGTTCGACGACTGGGCGGGGGCTACCACCGAATACCGCGATACCAAGGGCGACGTTTTCCACCGCGACGCCAAAGGTTACGCGGGAATCCATTACGTCAACAATTCGGGACGCAACGACATCATCACCGCCAAAGTGGCCGTCGACAAGAAGCAGATGGCGTTCTACGCCGAAACGGCCGACGCGCTGACCCCGTGCACCGACAACAATTGGATGTTGCTGCTGATCGACGCGGACAACGATCCGTCAACGGGATGGTACGGATACGATTACCTGATCAACAAGCGGATCAAAAACGATCAGACCACCACGCTGATGCGTTACGACAGCGCCAAAGGCGACTGGACGGAAGTGGCCGATCTGCCGATGCGCTACGCAGGCAACCAACTGGAAGTTTCCGTTCCGCGCGAATTGCTCGGACTCGGCGGCGACCGTTTCGTGTTCGATTTCAAGTGGAGCGACAACCCGGCCGACCTGAACGATCCGATCTCGCTGTGCCTGAACGGGGACACGGCTCCGAACCGCCGGTTCAACTACCGCTGCATCTGGAGCAGATAGACGGAAAAAAGCTCCCGCCTCAAAAAAGCGGGGGCTTTTCTTTCAAGTATCATTATATTTGTTATATTTGCAGGTGAAAATCAAACGGAAACTCAGCACAGAGGGAACTGCCTTGTCGTCGCTTTGCTTCAAAAAAGTCGAATTCCGGTTGCCTCCATGTATTTCCGAATGTCTAACTATTAATCGTAAAAGCTTATGAAAGAGTTGGTTAACCAGATCAAAGAACAAATTGACGTCTTTATGGCCAATGCAGATCTGCAGGTTGAAAAAAACAACAAAGCAGCCGGAACCCGTGCGCGCAAAGCAGCGCTGGAACTGTCCAAACTGCTGAAAGATTTTCGTAAAGTATCTGTTGAAGAAGCAAAAAAATAGTTTTCGACAACAAATTCGACAAACGGAGCGTCCTCAAAAAGGGATGCTCCGTTTGCTTTCGCTCCCCCCGGACGGGACCGACACGGACGCTCACTTCTCGGCCGTTTTGCCGAGTTTCGACATAAACGCGGCGATCTCCGGCGCATTGAAAACGAATCCGGCATCCAGCAGTTTCCGGGGAATCGCGCACGGGCCCGAAACCAGCATACCGGAAGCCTCTCCATAAAGCAGCCGGAGCGCCCAACCGGGAACCGCCACGTGTAGACGGGCGGCGTAATGGCGGGTGGCGGCCCGGGCGAACGCCGCATTGGTCAGCCGTTCGGGAGCCGTCAGGTTGATCGCCCCGGCCAGCATATCCGACGAAAGGATAAAAGTCAGCGCACGCACCAGATCGCCGATGTCGATCCATGCAAAAATCTGCGCGCCCGACGCAATACGGACGGCGATCCCTTTGCGAAACGGGAAAGCCATTTTTGCGAAAACGCCTTCGTCCGGGGCGAGCACTACGCCGAAACGGGCGACCGCCAACCGTATCCCCGGAACCAGCCGGCTCGCTTCCCGCTCCCAGCTTTCGCAGAGGTCGGACAGGAAGCCCGTTCCCTTGACCGCCGTGTATTCGTCGTAACAGCCCTGATCGGGGTAATAACCGACGGCGGACGCCGAAACGAAAACCTTCGGCGCGGGATTCATTTCGTTGATTGCGGCCACCAGCTTACGGGTCGTCCCGATCCGGCTGTCGTACAGTTGCTTTTTATAGGCGTCGCTCCACCGCCGGTCGATCGGCGCGCCGGCCAAATTGACCACGGCCCCGCAGCCGGCAAGCGCCGCCGCGAGCGACTCCTGCGACCGGAAAGCCGGACGTCCCAGCGGAACGGCCCGATGCCCCAATCCCGTCAGATAGGCCGTCAGATGCGTACCGATAAACCCGGTTGCTCCCGAAATCGCAATTTTCATCGGATGATCTCCCAAACGGCCACTCCCCCCGTCGTAACCCGGAACAACGGATGCGGCTCGATGCTGCGCACGGCAATCAGCCGCATATAGTTTTTCGGGGAACGGAGTTCCAGCTTTCTTTTTAAATGTTCGAATTCATAATCGAGCTGTCCGCAGGAGACCGTCAGACGGACGACGGCAATGCCGGGCACGACCTTCGTCGCATCGAACCGGTACCCCCTGCGCACGGATTCTTCCCAGACGGCTTCGAGATAGCGGTCGATCGCCCGCACCGGGTCTTCCGCCTCCTTGAAACGCGCCAGTTGCGGATGGTTCCGGTAACCGGACGTCCGGCCGCAAAGCACCTCCCGCGCCAGCAACCCTTCGCGCCAGCAGGCCGTCAGACCGGCCGGATCCAGATACTTCGGGTGTATCGACCACAATCGCATCGCTTTATCGGAATTAGACGTTATCTTTGCCGGAAACTTCGCACGCCGCAATGAAAAAGCTTTGCCTTTACGGCCTTTTATGGCTGTTTCCGATCGTTTTATGCGCCACAACTTATGCCCAGACAAAACCGATGCCGAAAACGGGCACCGTCAAGGGCCGCGTGACCGGCAGCGGCGACGACCGGCCGATCGCAGGCATCACCGTGCGGCTCGCGGGCGACACTCTCGCGGGAACGTCGAACGGCAACGGGCTGTTCCTGATCCGCCGCGTCCCGGTGGGATACAACACATTGTATGTCGCCGCCGAAGGATTCCACGCGGTCACCACCGAATCGTTCCTGGTCACGGCATCGGACACCGCCGTGGTGAACATCGCCCTCGACACGATGCAGGTAGCGCTGTCGGAAGTCGTCGTGGCGGTTTCGCCGCTCGCGGCGACAACCGAATCCCCCGTGTCGATGCGGCGGATCGGAACCGAAGAGATCGATATGACGCCCGGCGCGAACCGCGACATCTCGAAAGTGGTGCAATCAGCCCCCGGGGTCATCGCCACGGCCATCCAGCGCAACGACGTGCTCGTGCGCGGCGGCGGGGCCAACGAAAACAAATATTACCTCGACGGCATCGAAATCCCGGTGCTGAACCACTTCGCCGTGCAGGGCGGATCGGGCGGCAACGCCTCGCTGGTCAACACCGACCTGCTGCGTTCGGTCAACTTCTACACCGGGGCGTTCCCGGCCGCGTTCGGCAACGGCCTCAGTTCGGTGATGGACATGCGGATGCGCGACGGCAACCCGACGCGGTTCAAAGGCAAACTGATCCTCGGAGCGTCGGATTTCGGGATCAACTTCGATACGCCGGTTTCGAGAAACGGCAAGACCACGCTGCTGGCCTCCTATCGTCGCAGCTACCTGCAAATGCTGTTCAGCGTACTCGGCCTGCCCTTCCTGCCGACCTATAACGACTACCAGTTCAAACTGGCCTCGAAACTCGGCGCGTCGGACGAATTTTACCTGATCGGACTCGGATCGTTCGACTACAACCGGCTGAATACCGGACTGAAAGACCCCGACGACGATCAAAAGTACATCCTCGGCTACCTGCCCGAAAACAGGCAGTCAAGCTACGTGTTCGGCGCGGGATACGTGCACCGTTTCCGGGCCGGGCAACTGCGCGTCGTGGTCAGTCGTAACGCTTTTACGAACAAACTCTACAAGCACGAACGCAACGACAAGTCGCTGCCGCGCACGATCGACTACAATACCGAGCAATCGGACAACCGGGTGCGGGCCGAAATCGAATTGCGGTCGGTCGGCGGCTTCCGCTTTACGGGCGGCGTCGGAGGCGGCAGCGGGCACTACGACAATACGACCCGGCGGCCGGCTTACACCGGCGGCCAGCTCCGCACGGAACGGTTCGACAGCCGGCTCTCGTTCGGACGCTACGAACTGTTCGCCACGCTGAGCCGGGAATTTTTCGGGAAACGCTTTTCGGTGCTGCTCGGGCTACGGGCCGACGGAACGACCTATTCTTCCGAAATGCACAACCCGCTGCGACAACTTTCGCCGCGGCTGAACCTCTCTTACAACTTCCGGCCGCAGTGGACGTTCAGCGCTTCGGTCGCGCGATATTACCAGGAACCGCCCTACACGTCGATGGGATACAGGGACAGCACCGGCGTACTGATCAACAAAGCGAACGGACTGCGATACATCGCCTCCGACCATTTCATCGCGGGAATCGCCTTTACGCCCGACGCGCACTCGCGCATTTCGGTCGAAGGCTTCTACAAGCGCTACTCGGACTATCCGGTATCGCTGATCGATTCGCTGCCGGTATCGACCGGCGACTTCGCCGACTATACGATCGGGGACGTTCCGGTGCGGTCGGTCGGCAAAGGACGCGCCTACGGGGTCGAACTCTCGTACCGCAACACGAACCTCGCGAACACGGTCGTCAACGTTTCGTACACGTTCCTGCACTCGCAGTTCAACCGTCCCGGCGCAGACCTGCGCCCGACGGACGAGTACGTCTCCTCCGATTGGGATGTGCGGCACATCCTGAACGTCTCGGCGATCCACAAGTTCGGGCGCAACTGGACGCTCGGCGCCAAATGGTATCTGACAGGCGGCAGCCCCTTCACGCCCTACGATTTCGGCCTCTCGTCGCAAACCGGAGCCTGGGACGCCCGACAGCGGCCCTACTACGATTACGCGCTGTACAATTCGCGGCGACTGCAGGCTTTCCATCAGCTCGACGTGCGGGCGGACAAAGTATGGTACTTCGCGAAATGGCGGCTCGGATTCTACGTCGACATCCAGAATCTCTACAACTTCAAAGCGGCCGGGCAGGATATCCTGATGCCCGAGACCGACGCTTCGGGGCAATACGTCCCCGATCCGCAGCGCCCCGGACACTACAAAATGAAGACCGTCGCGCACGACATCGGCGGCACCGTACTGCCGACGCTTGGCATCACCGTCGAATTTTAACGTACCGCACGCAAGCGCTTTGACGAACCGTACAAATTAGCTACCTTTGTTAAAATCGGATTTTTAGATACTATGAAAAAACAACTATTGACCGCCGTCGGCGCGCTGCTGTGCGCTCCGGGCGGATTCGCCCAAACACCGCAGGCGCTGCCGCTGTACCCCGACGGGGCCGTGGAAAGCAACGGATTCTCCGCAGCCGACGTCCGGCTGACCGCCACGAACCTCGACAAATGCGCGGAAGCCGATTATTTCGTTTTTCCGGCCGATCCGGCGCAAGCGACCGGACAGGCCGTCGTCATCTGTCCCGGAGGCGGGTATATCTCGCTGGCTTACGGTCACGAAGGACTCGACGTGGCCGAATGGATGAACGAGCACGGGATAACCGCCGTCGTACTGCGTTACCGGATGCCGAACGGGCATCCCGAAATTCCATTGAAAGACGCGCAGACGGCCCTGAAACTGGTGCGGCAGAAGGCCGCCGACTGGCACGTCGACCCGAACCGGGTCGGCATCATGGGATTTTCGGCCGGAGGGCACCTCGCCGCGACCGCAGCCACCCACTTCACCGGCCCGGAAGACCGGCCCGATTTCTCAATCCTGATCTACCCGGTCATCTCGATGGATTCGATCACGCATCAGGGGTCGAAGGACAACCTGTTGGGCACGAACGCCCCGGCGGAGCTGGCCGAGCGCTATTCGAACGAAAAACAGGTTACCGACCAAACGCCGCGAGCATTTATCGCGCTCAGCGACGACGACAACGGCGTACCGCCCGCCAACAGCATCGGTTACTATTCCGCGCTCAAAAAGCACAACGTGCCGGCCGAACTGCACGTTTATCCGAGCGGCGGACACGGATGGGGCTGGCGCGATTCGTTCGAATACCACGACGAACTGCGCGCTTCGCTCGGCCGCTGGCTCGAAGAGATCCGCAAATAAGAATCGCCGAAAGCCCGTTACGATGAAAAAAATGGTATGGCTGGCAGTCCTTCCGCTGCTGTTGTCCGCCGCCGAAAGCCCGGGCCGGACACCCGAACCGAACCGAACGCCCGAAGCGTTGCCGCTCTACCCGAAAGGCGCGCCGGAGAGCAACGGCCTGTCGGCGGACAGCGTCAAAGTATTACCCGACGTGATTTTCGGGGCGGTCGACGCCGACTACCTGGTGCTGCCGGCCGATCCGACGCAGGCGACCGGCCAGGCCGTCGTCATCTGTCCCGGCGGAGGATACGGAGCCATCTGCTTCGATCACGAAGGCTTACAGGTCGCCCGATGGTTTAATACGCAGGGCGTAACGGCCATTGTACTGCGTTACCGGATGCCGAACGGCCACCCCGAAATCCCGCTGAAAGACGCGCAGCAAATGCTGGAATTGGTACGCAAACAGGCCCCGAAATGGCGCGTCGATCCGCACCGGGTCGGCATCATCGGATTCTCAGCCGGAGGACACCTTGCCGCGGCCGTCTCGACGCTGTTCACCGGGCCGGACAACCGTCCCGATTTCACGATCCTGTGCTACGCGGCCATCTCGGACGATTCGGACATCATCGACAAGGAGACTTTCGGCAACCTGACCGGGCCGGACGCTTCCACCCGGGAAACGTCCCGTTACTCCTGCGAAAAACAGGTGACGGAACGAACGCCGCAGGCCTTCATCGTCCTCAGCGACGACGACGACAACGTCTTGCCTGGCAACAGCACACGTTACTACACGGCGTTGAAAAATCACAATGTCCCGGCCGAACTTCACATTTTCCCGACCGGCGGTCACGGCTGGGGCTGGAGCGAATCGTTCCGCTACAAGGACGAACTGCGCGCCGCGCTCGGCCGCTGGCTCGAAGAAATCCGCAAATAAAGAGTTTCCCATATAATTGAAGGAATAATTCACGGCGGAATTTCCTACCTTTGCGGAGGTCCGCTGCAACAACAGCGGAAACACGTGTTCGAGACGACCTAAATAATACGATTACATATTAAACTCAATCAAAAAAAATGGAAAAGGGACCTATTTCTCAATTCATTACGCACCACTACCGCCACTTCAACGCGGCTGCGCTGATCGACGCCGCCAAAGGATACGAAGCCCACATGCAGGCAGGGGGTAAAATGATGATCACCCTCGGCGGTGCGATGAGTACCGCCGAACTCGGCATCTCGCTGGCCGAAATGATCCGCCAGGACAAAGTGCAGATCATCACCTGCACCGGCGCCAACCTCGAAGAAGACATCATGAACCTCGTCGCCCACTCGCACTACAAACGCGTGCCGCACTACCGCGACCTGACGCCGCAGGACGAATGGGAATTGCTCGAAAACCACATGAACCGCGTGACGGACACCTGTATCCCGGAAGAAGAAGCGTTCCGCCGCCTGCAACAACATATCTTCAAGATATGGAAAGATGCCGACGACAAAGGCGAACGCTACCTGCCGTACGAATTCATGTACAAGCTGCTGCGCAGCGGCGTACTGGAGCAGTACTACGAAATCGACCCGAAGAACAGTTGGATGCTGGCCGCCTGCGAAAAGAACATTCCGATCATCGTTCCGGGATGGGAAGACAGCACGATGGGCAACATCTTCACGTCGTACGTCATCAAAGGCGAACTGAAAGCCTCGACCGTCAAGGGCGGCATCGAAACGATGATCTTCCTGACCGAATGGTACCGCGCCAACAGCGGCGGCAAAGGCGTCGGATTCTTCCAGATCGCCGGCGGCATTTCGGGCGACTTCCCGATCTGCGTGGTGCCGATGATGTACCAGGATCTCGAATGGGAAGACGTGCCGTTCTGGGCCTACTTCTGCCAGATTTCGGACTCGACGACCTCGTACGGATCATATTCGGGCGCCGTTCCGAACGAAAAGATCACCTGGGGCAAACTCGCTCCGGACACCCCGAAATTCATCGTCGAGTCGGACGCTACGATCGTGGCCCCGCTGATTTTCGCATACGTGCTGGGCTGGTAATTCCGCGCGCAATCGATTTCACAAAGCGGCCGGAACCTGCCGGCAATACACAGAAGCCTGGAGACATTGTAAATACGGTCTCCAGGCTTTGTCGTCGTATATTCCCCTCTGTTCCATCATCCGATATCAATCATCTTCTCCCGACAACAATCAGCGGAGCGCCTCGCTACCTGTATAAATCGGGGGAATTGAAGACGACGGTTTACGGTCACAAGAAGAAAAAGAACGGGGGCTTCGATTCGGCGTCGGATAAAGAATTTCGTTTCGACGACTACGTTACGACCGTTTCCGGAAACAAAGCCCGTAGGTGGTTCAATGCCGGTACAGTGTATCTATACTTTGCCGGTAGACGACCCATACAAGAAAGGTTATGTGTATTGTACGGGTGTGGTTATCACCAAAAAAGACCGTGTCGGCATGGCATTGAAGATGTACTTTACCGACAGCGGAAAGAAAAAGGAATCCCGCTATCTCCGTTCGCTGCGCAAAAAGATATGGTACCGCAACGACGAATGGAAATACGATGCGGACATCGTCGCACGTACGGCTCAAAAATACTACGGAGAAAATACGTTCGGCGGATAGGAGATCGCACAAAACAAACGATAGGGAGAGTCGCCCCCCTATCGCCATGAAAACAGAATACGAGTTTACAGAAGTTTTGCGATTTTCTCCGCGAATACGTTTTTCGGAGCCGCGCCGATCTGCTTGTCGACGATCTGCCCGTTCTTGATGAACAAAATCGTCGGGATGTTGCGGACGGCATACTGCACGGCGATCGCATTGTTCGAATCGACGTCGCATTTGCCGATCGTCACTCTGCCTTCGTATTCGCCGGCCAGTTCGTCGATGATCGGAGCGACCATCCGGCAGGGGCCGCACCATTCGGCCCAGAAATCGATTACCAGCGGCTTGCCCGAATCGAGCAATCCCTGCAGATTTTCGGATGTGATAGTAAGTGCCATAATTTCGGTATTTTTAAAGTTTATGTTTCACTGTGGTCGTACAAAGGTCATAATAACATCCGACAAAAGCACGCGGCGACGGCAAAAGTAATCAACAACTTATTCAACATTCCGACTGGCAGACGAATACACACTTACGGATCAAATAGTTACATCAGCGTATACTGCAACGCATAGTCTTCCAGAAACCGCACCATGTCGCCGGTCATATCGACCTTCACGCTCTTCGAATACAAATTTACTGCCACATCGGCTGCCGGATCGTACACCTTGACGCGGAGCATCACCTTACCGCGGTTGTCCTTCACCGTACAGGAAAGCTTCCCGATCAACTCTTCGGTCAGATCGTTCACCGGTACCATTACGGTAACCTCTTTCATCAGCGTTTCCTGCGCTTCGGAAAGCATCATCATCGACGTGATTTTCGCTTCGAGCTCACTCGGATTGTAGATGCGAGGACCCACCTTCCCCCGGATGAACAGGTAATATCCTTCGAACATATAGCGGCGGAAATTCTCGTATTCCTTCGAAAAGAGCACGAATTCGTGCGAACCGTTGTAATCCTCGATCGTGAACCGTCCGTAAGGCTTGCCGGTTTTGGTCGTCAGGTGCATCACCGATGTCACCATGCCGGCGACCATGAAGTCGCGCCCGTTCATCGACGACAGGTCGGACAGGTCGCCGAGCGAGCAGTTGCAATAGTGACGGATAATAACCGAGAAATCGTCCAGCGGATGCGACGACAGGTAGATACCGATTACCTCGCGTTCGCGGTTCAACATTTCCAGCTTCGACCACGGCGTATGCTGCGGCGGCTCCGGCTTCTGCACCGAAGACTCGGCGGCCGTTTCGCCGAACAGGCTTTGCTGCACGTTGTTTTTGTCGTTCTGGATGCGGTTTCCGTAACGGATCAGCGCGTCGAGCATCGTCATATCGTGGTCGTCCTTGGCCAGGTAAGCGCTCCGCGGGAACGAACTGATCGTGTCGAACGCTCCGCCGAGCACGAGGTTTTCGAGCGTTTTCTTATTGACGGCCTGCAGGTTCACCCGTTCGACGAAATCATAGATCGACGTGAACTTACCGCCCTCTTTGCGCACCTCGATGATATTCTGGACGGCGGCCTCGCCCACGCCTTTGATCGCCGCCATGCCGAAACGCACGTTGCCGTCCTCGTCGACCGAGAAGCGCGACTTACTGTAATTGACGTCCGGGCCCAGTACCGACAGCCCCATCCGCTTGCACTCGTCCATAAAGAAGCTGATCTTCTTGATATCCGACAGGTTGCGGCTCAGCAGCGCCGCCATGAATTCGGCCGGATAATGCGCTTTCAGGTAGGCCGTCTGGTACGAAACGTAGGCGTAGCAGGTCGAGTGCGACTTGTTGAACGCATACGATGCGAACGCCTCCCAATCGCCCCATATCTTTTCGCAGATTTTCGGGTCGTGACCGTTCTTTTTAGCCCCTTCGATGAACTTGGGCTTCATCTTATCCAGCACGTCCCGTTTTTTCTTCCCCATCGCCTTGCGCAGCGTATCGGCCTCGCCGCCCGAAAAACCGGCCAGCTTTTGCGACAGCAGCATGACCTGTTCCTGATAGACCGTAATCCCGTACGTGTCCTTCAGGTACTCCTCCATGTCGGCAATCTCGTAGGTCACCGGTTCCAGCCCGTGCTTGCGGGCGATGAAGTTCGGGATGTACTCCATCGGGCCCGGGCGGTACAGCGCGTTCATCGCGATCAAATCTTCGAACCGGTTCGGCTTCAGGTTGCGCAGGTGCTTTTTCATACCCGGCGACTCGAACTGGAACAGGCCGGTCGTCTCGCCGCGGCTGTACAATTCGTACGTAGGGCCGTCGTCCAGCGGGATCGCGTCGATATCGAGCTTCCGCCCGGTCGTCGATTCGATATTTTCGAGCGCATCCTTGATAATCGACAGTGTTTTGAGTCCCAGGAAGTCCATCTTAATCAGGCCGACGCTCTCGACCAGCTTGCCTTCGTACTGCACCACGTTCAGCTCGGCGTCCTTCGCGATCGCGATCGGGGCGAACAGTTCGAGGTCGTCCTGCCCGATAATCACACCGCAGGCATGTACGCCGGTCTGGCGCACCGACCCTTCGAGCTTCTCGGCATAACGCATCGTATCGCGCACCAGCGGGTCGGGCGATTCCTTCTCGGCCAGCAGTTCGGGAGATTCTTTATAGGCTTTCGGGAACGACATCCCCGGTTTTTCGGGAACCAGCTTCGCCAGGCGGTTGCTTTCCGAAAGCGGCAGTTTCTGAATCCGCGCCACGTCTTTGATGGCCATTTTCGGAGCCATCGTCCCGAACGTGATGATCTGCGCGACGCGCTTGCTGCCGTATTTTTCGGTCACGTAATGCAGCACGTCGGCGCGGCCGTCCTCGTCGAAATCGACGTCGACATCCGGCAGCGAAATACGATCCGGATTCAGGAAACGTTCGAACAGCAAGTCGTATTTCATCGGATCGATACTGGTGATTTTCAACGCATAGGCAACCACCGACCCAGCCGCCGACCCACGACCCGGCCCGACCGACACGCCCATCTCGCGCGCCGCACGAATAAAGTCCCACACGATCAGGAAGTAACCAGGGAACCCCATCCACTCGATCGTCGACAATTCGTATTCGATCCGTTTGCGCACCGCCTCCGAAAGCGTGCCGTAACGTTTTTCGGCACCCAGGTAGGTCAGGTATTCCAGGTAGCGGAACTGTTTCGAGATCATCAACCGTTCGGACAGTTCCGGATGACGCGCGATCACGTCGTCGAGCGACGCGCAATCGTTCACTTCCGCGCGCAGCGCCTCGTCTTCCAGCTTTTTCAGGAAGGTTTCTTTCAGTTTGTCGAGCGGTATTTCGAAATCGTCCGGGATCGGAAAGTTCGGCATCAGCGGCTTGTGTTCCAGCGAATAAGACTCCACTTTAGCGGCGATCTCGGCCGTCGTAGCGAGCGCTTCGGGATGATCCGGGAACAGCGCGGCCATCTCCTCTTCGCTCTTCAGATACTCCTGGAACGTGTACCGCATCCGATTCGGATCGTCCAGGTCGCGGCCCGTGTTCAGGCAGATCAGCCGGTCGTGCGCCGGCGCATCGTCGGCCATGATGAAATGCACGTCGTTCGACGCGATGTACTTGACGCCGTGTTCGGCCGCCAGCCGCAGGATCACTTCGTTGACCTTTTTCTGGTTCTCGTACACCTGCGCGTCGATCCGCGCGTTACCGCTCGGATGCAGTTGCAGTTCGAGGTAGTAATCCTCTCCGAAAATCGACTTAAACTCCTCGACGACGCGGTGCGCCTCGTCGATATTCCCGTGCATGATCGCCTGCGGAAGCTCCCCGCCGAGACAGGCCGAGCAGCAGATGATCCCGTCATGGTACAGCCTCAACAACTCTTTATCCACACGCGGACGGTAATAGAATCCCTCGATAAAGGCGTACGAAACGATACGCGCCAAGTTATGATACCCTTCCAGGTTCTTGGCCAGCAGGATCAGGTGGTCGCCGCGGTCGTCCTTGCCGCTTTTGTCGAAACGGCTGCCGCCCGCAACGTACACCTCGCATCCGAGGATCGGTTTGATCCCCTCTTTTTCGGCCGCATCGTGAAACTCCTTCACGCCGAACATGTTGCCGTGATCGGTAATCGCCAGCGACGTCATGCCCAGTTCTTTGGCGCGTTTGAGCAACGGTTTGATCGCAGCCGCCCCGTCCAGGATCGAATATTGGGTATGTACGTGCAGATGTGTAAATTGAGCCATTTCAGATTCGCTTTTAATGATGTATCCCGACAAAAATAACGAAAAAATAGTTGTCCCGCGGCATCCCCGGCGGGAATTTATTCACAAATTATCCCTATATTTAGAACATGCGGAACAACCGGCGACGATCCGATATTTCCGCCTGATTATCAATGTCGTACTAAAAACCGAATGCGATGGACGATTCGAAACTGGTAGTAATCCGGAGCTTCTCCTCGGTAGGGGAAGCCTCCATTTACAAAAGCCTGCTGGAAAGCAGCGGAGTACCGTGCGAACTGCTGAACGAACTGACGGCCGAGGTGTTGCCGATCCGCAACGAGATGATGCCCGTCCGGCTGGTCGTCAACGAGGCGGACGCCCGCCGGGCCGAAGAGATCCTCGGGGCGAAGTTCGATCAGGAAGAATTCGATAAGGAGAGCGCCAAACGGCGGAAAAAGCCGTAGCCGGAACGGGACGAAACGCTTCAGAGCCGCACGTCGTTGATCCGTTCGGCGAGTTTCACGGCCATCAGGTTGAAGTAGCGGTAATCCCCGTAACCGAGCAGCGACACGATTCCCTGCACCGAAACGGTAAAGGCTTCTTCGCAATGGGTCAGCATACCCCGTGTCAGCGGGCATTCGCACACCGCAATCTTTTCGGCGCGGCAGACGGCAAGCACCAGCCGCCGCATCACCGAATCGGTCGCCCCGGCTGCCAGCGGCGTCGTAAACACCTCGCCGGCGGAGACGAGGAACAACGGCTCGTCGTCGACGTGGGTCAGCGTCCCGTCCCGGTTCTCGAGAACGGCGAGTTCCGCTCCGGCTCGGGCAGCCGCATCGCGTCCGAATGCCGCCGAAAGCAGCGAAACGGAAGTCGGATATCCCGGCCAGGCGCAATCGCACGGAAACACGTCCAGCAGCGGACGCTTATGCCACAGCACGTAACGCGGATAATAGAGCGGAGCAGCGGTCTCCAGCAGCCAAGACGGTTCTTCGGCATCGGATTCCAGCCCGTGCGGAAAAACGCGCAACGTAATCCGACTGCTGCCGTGCGGATAACGATTGGCGTCAAGCAACGCTCCGACCGCCTGTCGCAACGTCGATTCGGGGAGGACGAACGGCACGCCGCAAACCCGCTCCACGGCCCGCCCGAGAATTTCCAAATGCGCATCCGGGAAAAGAATCCGGCGATCGAAGGCATGCATCCGCTGATAGACGTAATTCGTCGAAAGCAACCGTTCCGGCGCGAATCCCCGCTCTCCGGGAACGACGAACGCCCCGTTGTAACAAACCGTATCCATCGCAGGATCAGAACGACGTCAGGTTCTTAACGAATACGTGCCACAGCGACGGCTCCATCAGCAGCGGGAACACGAATCCGAAAAGCGCCCCGAACAGGTGGGCGTTGTGGTTGATATGATCGCCCGGACGACGGCTCATGTACTGCTCGTAGCCTACATAAAGGATTCCGAACAGAATCCCCGGGATCGGCAGGATACCGAAGAAATAAATCTTACTCCACGGATTGAAAAAAATGGAGGTGAAGATTACGGCCGACACCGCTCCCGAAGCCCCGATCGACGCATACTGCGGATCGTTGCGCCGACGCACGAGGTCGGGAAGCACGGAGAACAGCAACCCGCCGAAATAGAGCAGTCCGTAGCTCAGGTAGCCGCTGAAAATGGTCCCTGCCTGCTGGTAAGCCTTAAACAGTTGCTCAAGGAACTGCCCGAACGACAGCAACACGAGCATATTGACGATCAGGTGCATGTAATCGCCGTGCACGAAACCGTACGACACGGCCCGGTACCATTCGCGCCGATGCACGACACGGTAGGGGACGAACGCGAGCCGGTCGAACAATTGCCGATTGTTGAACGCCGCTATCGAAACGATCGCCGTTATGAAAATCAGGATATAGGTCATCAGAGTAAAAATATTTTTAACAGCAACTCCTTCAGCAACTCGCCGCCGTCGGCCTGCCCGGTATTCATGCCTTTGCTTTTCAGGTCATACTCGCGCAACAGGCCGAGAATCGCAAAAACCTTGTTGTTCGGATAGAGCGCAGCCGCCTGCTGGTACTCCTTCAGAAAGAACGCCGTGGGCAGCTTCAACATCCTTGCCAATTCCGCATCCGGCGGCATCGGCGCGCCTTTGCGGCGGCAATACCACTTTTGGTAATTCAGTATAAAAATCCGCTGAAAATGCGTAAACAGCGCGCTGACGGTCACCAGCAACGGATTCTCCTTCGGATTGCGGGCGAAATGATCGGCAATCAGCATCGCCCGGGCCACGTTCCGCTCGGACATCGCCCGCGTCAGCTCGAAATTATTGAAATCTTTGCTAATGCCGATATTCTGTTCGATGTGCGCGGCCGTGATCTGCTTCGTTCCTTCGGGCAGATAGGTGAGCAGTTTGCCCAGTTCGTTGCTGATCTTCGAAATATCGGCGCCGAGGTGGTCGGTCAACATGGCTGCCGCTTTCGGGTCGATCGAACATCCTTTACTGCGGACGAAATCGCCGAGCCAACCGGCGATCTCGTAATCGCGCGGAGCGACCGATTCGAAAACCGCTCCTTTAGCCTCGATCTGCTTGTAGAGCTGACTACGTTTATCGAGTCCTTTTTCTTTATGACACAGCACGAGGATCGTAGTCGGGGAGGGCGCCGACGTATACAGCGACAACTGGTCGATCCGGCGCAACGTCTGCGCTTCGCGGACGATCACCACCTGAAAAGCCCCCATCATCGGCATCTGACGGCAAAAATTGACGATCGCCCCGGCTTCGGTATCCCTGCCGTAAACGACCGTCTGGTCGAAGGCCCGCTCCTCGGGCGACAGGATCGTCTCGCCGAGCCGTTCGGCCAGCATATCGATAAAATAGGGCTCCTCGCCCATCAGCAGATAGACCGGCGCGAACTGCCTCCGGCCGATCCGTTCGGACAACGCCGCATAATCGGCCACACTCTCCTTAAAGCTCTTTTTACTGCTTTTCGCCATCGCTCGTACGGAATCTGATCTTTTACGCAAAGGTAACGAATAAAACGGGGCTTTCAAAACCCGGACTATCCGTTCCGATGCTGCGGCCGCAGCAGATCGCCCACAACTTTCACCGGACTGAAAGTCGATATGGGAACCTCGACGAACACGGTGTTCCACCGCGCCATCGCTCCGTTCCACAGACCCGGCAATTCGAGCGCCTTCAGCGGCCGCCCCTGCTGCGATTTCGACGAAATAAAACCGGTCTGCGGATCGACGTAACGCGTCAGATCGAACTTACGGCCGAGATAATCCCGCACCCCGCAGACGAGATCTACCGGGTTGAAATGCGTCGCCGCGGTCATCAGACCCTTTTGCTGCGGCGCGATCTGGGACGATTCGGCGATCTGCAACGACTCGCCGCCGTCGGCCTCCCGCACCCAAAACGGCCCGCCGCCCGGCTCGCCTTCGTTCTTCACCATACCGCACACCCGGATCGGACGATCCAGCAATTCGCGCAGCAAACCGACCTGCCGCTGCGGTTCCAACGCAGCGAACGACGCCGGCAGCCGACGGCACAGCCTGCCGGAAACGAATGACGCCATCTCCTCCGCAGACACCCGTTCCCCGGCATCCAACCGGCGCAAATACCCGAACGCCTGCCGCTGCAAATCGAGCAGCAACCCGGCGAGCATCTCTTTATAGATCACCGTATCGGATTTCAGACGGTCGGGCGCCACGTTATCGACCGTTTTGATGAAAACCAGGTCGGCATCGATCTCGTTCAGGTTCTCGATCAGCGCCCCGTGCCCCGCAGGACGGAAAAGCAGGCGCCCCTGCCCGTCGCGCAGCGGCGTATCGTCGGGATTGACGGCCAACGTATCGGTCGAAGGCTTCTGGCAGGAATAACCGATCCGATACTTCACCCCGAAACGGGCTTCGTAAAACGGAACCGTTTCGGCGGCCAGGCGTTCGAACTGCTCCCGGTGCTCCGCAGATACGGTAAAATGAATGCATACTTCGCTCCCTACTCCGGCCGCATACAACGCCCCTTCGGCCAGATGTTCTTCAAAGGCCGTCCGGTTGCGGTCGGGATAACGGTGAAAAAGGATCAGCGCTTTCGGCAGCGTCCCGTAACCGAGCCCTTCGGTCAGGATATTCGAGACCACGGTTCGCGGATCGCGGCTGCCTCCGGTAAACTCCGCAAGCCGTTCGGCAAAAGCGAAACGGTCGAGACCGGCCAACAATTCGTCGACTTCGCGGCTGCGAACGCCGTCGTTCAAAAATTCGAATAACGCCTTGAACATACGGGTCGCCGCACCCGACGCCGGAACGAATTTCACGACCTTGCGCTGCGGACGGAGTTCCCGGTAAACCGCGCCGTAACGCTCCGCAGCAGCCCCGTCGGCTTGCAGAATCCCGTCGCCGGCCACTGCCGCACGGCAAATATCCAGGTATGGAAACCCTTCTCTGAAACGGAGCATCTGCCGCTCCGCATCGGCGACGCACAGGCCGTGAGCGCCGATCTGTTCGATATCCTGTTCGGTAAACATTTTTCGTCGGATTTAAAAATTCACATTAAAAGTAATCATTTTTCCGCAAATATCCGCATCCGGGATTTTTACCGGCCGTCGGTCTGTAGCGGAACCGCTCCGTCGGCAGTCGGTTTTGCAAAATCTGATTTATTGTCGTATGTTTGTTTAACAATAGCGTGTATGATGGAAGAAAACAAATCCCTCCGCGGACTGAACAGTTTCGGGGTGGACGTTTCGGCGCGGCGTTTCGCCGAATTCAGCGACCGGGCCGAACTGACCGCCCTGCTGGACAGCTTGCCGCCCGGCGAGAAATGGATGATCCTCGGCGGCGGTAACAACGTGCTGTTCACGGGCGATTACGACGGCACCGTGCTGCATCCCGCGTGCCGCGACATCGCGCAGGTTTCGGACGACGGCAGGACGGTGCGCGTCCGAGCCGGAGCCGGCGTCGAATGGGACGACCTCGTCGCCTGGGCGGTGCGCAACGGATTGGGCGGTATCGAAAACCTGTCGCTGATCCCAGGCTATGTCGGGGCCGCGCCGGTACAGAACATCGGAGCGTACGGGGCCGAAGCGAAAGATACGATCGAAAGCGTCGAGTGCCTGCTGACCGACACGCGGGAAACCGTGACGCTGTCCAACGCGGAATGCCGTTTCGGTTACCGGGACAGCATTTTCAAACGGGAGCTGAAAGGCCGCGCCGTAATCCTGGCGGTTCAATTCGTCCTCGCGCGCGATCCGCAGTTCCGGCTGCGCTACGGAGACGTGGAGCAACAGGTCGAAGCGCTCGGCGGCGTATCGCTGGAAAATATCCGTCGGGCGGTCATCGCTATCCGGAGCAGCAAGCTGCCCGATCCGAAAGTGCTGGGAAACGCCGGCAGCTTTTTCAAAAATCCGGTCGTGTCGCAAGCGCAGGCCGATTTCCTGACGAAGAAATACCCGGACATGCCGCGCTACGCGACCGGAGAAGGCCGGGTGAAACTGGCGGCCGGCTGGCTGATCGACCGCTGCGGATGGCGCGGCTCAAGGCTCGGCCCGGCCGGCATCCACGAACGCCAGGCGCTCGTAGTGGTCAACCACGGCGGCGCTACGGGAGCCGATATCGTCCGCCTCGCCCGTGCCGTTCAGCAGGATGTGCTCGAACGGTTCGGCGTAACGATCGACATGGAAGTAAATCTGATATAGATATGCTACAGGATAAATTTCGGGCTTACATCCGGGAACGGGGTCTGTGCACTCACGAAAACCGCATTCTGCTGGCCGTAAGCGGCGGCGTCGATTCGATGGTCATGCTGTCGCTGTTCGTCCGCGGCGGATACGAAGTGGGCGTGGCGCACTGCAATTTCCAGCTTCGCGGAGCCGAAGCCGACGAAGACGACTTACTGGTCGAACGCGAGGCGACCCGCTACGGAATCCCGTATTACGGCGTTCGCTTCGACACGATGGCGGAAGTCGCCGCGACCGGCGAATCGGTCGAAATGGCCGCGCGGCGGTTGCGCTACGAATGGTTTGACAAGCTATGCGAAGAGCGCCGCTACGACCGGGTCGCAATCGCACACCACGCCGACGACTCGGTGGAAACCTTTTTCATCAACCTGATCCGGGGAACGGGGCTCCGGGGGCTGACGGGCATCGGCGTCGTGAACGGGCGCCTGATCCGGCCGCTGCTGTTTTCGCAGCGCAAAGAGATCATCGACTACGCGCTGACCAACAAAATCCCCTACCGCGAAGATTCGACCAACGCGTCGACCAAATACCTACGCAATAAATTCCGGCTCGGCATCGTGCCGCGCATCAAGGAGATCTCTCCGAAATTCACCGACACGATGGCGGCCAACGTCGAACGGCTGACCTCGGCCCAGAATTTCATCGACCGCAGCATGGAAGTGATCCGCCGCCAGGCGCTCATACGCGACGAAACGCGCACCGTCGTCGATCTGTCGCGGATCGATCCGTCGCTGCCTGCCGATTTCGTCATCTTCGAACTGCTGCGCGGTTTCGGGTTCAACGGGGAAGTCATCAACAGCCTTTACCGGGCATTCTGCGAAGGACACGGCTCCGGCAAGCGTTTCTTTTCGAAAGACAGCGTAGCTTACATCGACCGCGGTCGCATCCTGATCACCCCGATCCCCGACGACGAGGGCTGCACGACGGAAGTGACTCCCGAAACGACCCACATCTACTGCGGCGGCGCGTTGCTGACCTTCGAACGCCTCGAAGCAGACGACGTCGAATCGCTCCGCCAGCCCGAAAACGTAGCGCTGCTCGATGCGGACAAGTTGACCTATCCGCTAACGGTGCGCCGCTGGAACGAAGGGGACGCATTCGTTCCGTTCGGCATGGACAGCCGCAAGAAAATCAGCGATTTCCTGATAAACAACAAGGTATCGCTCCCGGACAAACGCCGCCAATTCGTCGTGACCAGCGAGAACGACATCGTATGGGTGGTCGGACGGCGCATCGACGACCGCTACAAAGTGGCGCCCGCTACGGAAAACGTGCTCCGGATCGTACGCGAAACGGACGTGGAGATTTAACGCCATTCGCCCGATAGCCGGGGCGACCGACAACTCTCCCCGGCGCTCGGCCTGCTGTTCGATCCCGAAGGCATCCTGATCGACCGGTGGCTCGATTACGGCAAGGGGAGCCTGAAAAAGAGGATCGAAGAGCACATCCGGATGCAATAACGCATTCCGAACGGGACGACGTCATCCGTTTTTCGAAAGGAATCGGTATATTAGCGGTCGGAAACACGATCCGTTCACCGAAAAACGACCGAAATGTATATCGCACAACGCAAACGCAAAGAGAATATCGCCGAGTACATCCTCTATCTGTGGCAGTTGGAGGATTTGCTACGCGCCCTGCAGTTCAGTCCCGAAGCGATCTATTCGCAACTGGTGCAGAAAAGCGAACTGGACGAAGCCAAAAAACAGGAGGTTTTCTTCTGGTACATGGATCTGGTAAACCTGCTGCGCAAAGAAGGCAAGGAGGAAAACGGCCATCTGGAACACACCCTGCATCTGATCGACGATCTGGATAACCTGCACAAACAGTTGCTGACGCTGCCCGTCGGCGAGAAATACCGTGCGCTCTACGCCGCGGTAGCCCCCGAAATCCCGACGCTCAAAAGCAAACTCGGCAAACAGGACATCTCCGACGTGGAACTGTTCTTCCGGGCTCTGTATGCCGTTATGCTGTACCGGATCAAAGGCGATCGAAGCAAGGAGAACGACATCCGCAACGTCATCGGCCTGATCTCGCCGGCAGTCGCCGAACTGGCCACCGTGTTCCACGCCGCGGAACGCGGCGAAACCGACCTGTTCGGCCCGAAAAAATAACCCGAAACCCGCCGACCGTGATCCTTTCGACCGCCTACCTCGGAAACGTCCAGTACTACACCAAACTGCTGAGCGGCAAAGCCGTGATCGACCTGCACGAACACTACCGGAAACAGAGCTACCGGAACCGTTGCGATATCCTGACGGCCAACGGCACGAGCCCGCTGATCGTCCCGGTGCTTCAACCTTCGGGCCTGAAAAAACCGACCCGGGACATCCGGATCGATTCGTCGAAAAAATGGCAGCACCAACACTGGCAGACGATCGTATCGGCCTACAGGAGTTCACCCTATTTCGTTCACTACGAAGAACGGTTCGCTCCATTCTACCGGAAGCGTTACGAATTCCTGGCCGATCTGAATGCGGAATTGCAGCAAACGGTATTCGACCTGTTACAAACAGAGCCGGAGGTCGGATATTCAGAAAGTTACCTGCCGTGCCCGGCCCCCGCCGAAGATTTCCGGGACACGCTGTCCCCGAAACCGGGCCTGCAACGCCCCGATCCGGCATTCCGGCCCGCAACCTATTACCAGGTTTTCGCCGAACGCTACCCTTTCGCAGCGAACCTGTCGATCATCGACCTGCTGTTTTGCGAAGGGCCGGCCGCGACCGGGATCTTGCAGGACTCGACCGTACGTTAAGCCGTTCCGCCCCGGTCTATAATACCCGGATGTCGGCATAGTCGATACCCGTATCGCTACGGGCTTCCAGTGCGTTGACACCGCGTTTCAACTCGACGTTTTCCCACAAGAACACGCCGTTGGCGCCCGTTTTCTTTCCGAGCGAAGCGCCGTTGACCAGCAGTTCCACTTCCGGAGCATTCGAATAGACCCGGATCGTCTGGGTCGTTTTCACGCGCGGCGTCCAGCGCTTCTGCGCAATATAAACCATCGGTTCGGCCTTGTTCCAGTTGGCCTTATAGAAATAGAACGCATCCTTGCGGTACTTGCGGTCGAAAGTCACCAATCCCCGGTCGTCGATCCCGGTGCCCTCGCCCCAGTCGCGCCCGGCCGCCCCGTAATCGAACATATTGGCCACGAACCAGCCCCACAGAAACGGCGACGCGTCGACCAGCGGAAAGTACTGCTCGTGCAGACTGGTCTGCCAGCGTTCCGGATGCCAGTTGCCGAGGTAGTTGGGCCGGTAGAGCGAATCTTCCTGATGATAGATCGAAGCCCCCGCTCCGTACGTGATCCCGGAACACAGGCTCCCCCACTTTTTCTGCAACTGCTCGAGCCATATCTTCAGATCGCCCGGCATCCCCTCCTTCCATCCGAACGGAAGATCCCAGACGATCAGGTCGGTCACGAAATTGATCGGGCCGTCCTGATTGCTTGTTGCCGTCGTCATCCGCGACGGGTCTTCCTGCATCGCCATCGCGTTGAGCCCTTTGATGTAGTCGGTCGGATCGTCGCCCCGCGGATCCTGATCCGAAAAAATACCCCAGAATACGACCGAAGGGTGGTTGAACTGCTGGAAAATCATTTCGTAAAGCTGCTGCTCGCCGTTGCGGCGGAAATCGTCCGTATGGATATACCCCTTATCGGTCATATAAGCCGGCCCGATAAACGGCATTTCGCTCCAGACCAAGATCCCGCGGCGGTCGCACTCGTCGTAAAAGCCCGGATGATGCGGATAACCGGCAGCCCGGACGGCATTGGCGCCCATCTCGGTAATCAGATCCAGATCCTCTTTGATCTGGTACTGTTTCAACGCGATCCCCACCGACGCCCGGTCTTCGTAATGCACCACGCCGTGAATCCGATACGGACGGCCGTTCAGCAGGAATCCCTGCTTCGGATCGACGCTGAAAAAGCGCAGTCCGAGCGGCACCGTAACCTCGTCGCACACGCGTCCTTCGTCGGCCAGCTGCACGCGCACGGTATACATATACGGATTCTCGACGCCATCCCACAACGTCGGATTTCCTACGATCACCGGTACGGTCGCCGATCCCCGACCGTCCCCCGCGATTTTGACTTTCGCACCTTGCACGACCACCGTATCGCGGTTCGGCGTTTCGACGGCCAGATTGACCGTAAGGGTCTTACCGGCCGCGCCGCGCACCCTCACGACCGTCTCCAGATCGGCTTTCTCGCGGGAGACCTCTTTCTGGTGGACATAAACGCCCTCAGACGCGTAATCGTCCACGGCGATATGCGACGGATCGGTTACGATCAGTTCGACATCGCGGTACAATCCCCCGTAAACGTTGATGTCCCCGGCGGTCGGAAGCACGTCGAGCCGCGGAGCGTTATTGACGATCACCCACAGCGAGTTGTTCTCGCCGTATTTCAAGTAATCGGTCAGATCGAACGTGAATGCGCTGTAACCGCCCCGGTGTTCGCCGACATAGCGCCCGTTGACGATCAGGTCGGCCACGGTTCCGGCCCCGCCGAAGCGGACGAAAATCCGCCGACCGGCCCACTCTTTCGGTACGGCGATATCTTTCATGTAATTGCCTACCCCCCGGAAATAGTCGTTCCGGCCGCTCAGGGCGTCGTTGTTCCACATGTGCGGCAGGTTCACGCCCTGCGCCCGGTCGCTGGAACCTTCGGTATGGCTGAAAAAACGCCAATCCCTGTTTATATTAATCACGTCTCTTGCAGACAATTGCGTCAGCATAAACACCCCTGCGATCAAAATCCAGATTCTTTTCATATGCGTTGCATTTGAGAGCAAATTTAATAAATAACGAATAAATCCCTATATTTGGTACAAATATTCGGCCGTCCCGTCTTCCGGCGCCGTCCGGAAATACGGGAACCGGGCCGATCGCCGGGCAGCCCGCAGCCGGATACGGAACACGGACGCACGAGAACGCAAGCATGAACGGATTCGATATCATCCTGGGCATTCCATTGCTCTACGCCGCATACAGGGGATTCCGCGAAGGAATCATCGTGCAACTGGGCGGAATCGCGGGACTCTTCATCGGAGTCTATTTCGCATTCCGCCACAGCAGCGCGGTAGGCCAATGGCTGCATACCGATCCGCCGATCGCCGCAGCCGTCGGATTCGTCGTAATACTGCTGGCGGTACTGTTGGTCATGGCGCTGTTGGGACACCTGATCAAAGGAATTTTCAAACTCGCCGGACTCGGCCCGATCGACGCGATCGGCGGCATTCTGCTGGGCGTGTTCAAAATGGCCGTCATTCTCAGCCTGTTGCTATATGCGTTCGAAACCGTCAACAGCACGACCCGATGGGTCGAAAACGACCGTTACACCGAAGCCGCGCTCTACAAGCCGGTACGGAGCACGACCGCGCTGCTTTTCCCGTACCTCGACCTGATGAAAAACAAAATAACCGGCAATAACGACTGACGCCTATGGAATCCGCACGTTCGGCATTGGTAATCAAAAGTACCGGAAGCTGGTACACGCTGCGCGACGACGCGTCGGGGCAGACCGTAACCTGCCGCATCCGCGGGAATCTCAGGCTGAAAGGAAGCCGCACGACCAATCCGGTCGTGGTGGGCGACCGCGTCGAATACGAACAGCCGGAAGGAGCGACGGGCGTCGTCACGAAAATCCTGCCGCGGCGCAATTACATCATCCGCCGCGCATCGAACCTGTCGAAAGAGTCGCACATCATCGCCGCGAACGTCGATCAGGCCTTTCTGGTCGTGTCGCTCTTCCTGCCGTCCACCAACTGCGAGTTCATCGACCGCTTTCTGGTCACGGCGGAAGCCTACCGCATTCCCGTCACGCTGCTGCTGAACAAATGCGACCTCTACGCGACCGATGCATTGCAGGACGCCCAGACCGAATTTCTGAAAATTTACCGGTCGGCGGGATACGAAGTAATCGAGCTGTCGGCGACGCAGCAGACCGGCATCGACGCGTTCAAAAAAATGTTACCGGGAAAAACGTCGCTGCTCTCGGGCAATTCGGGCGTCGGCAAATCGACGCTGATCCGGGCGATCGACCCGTCGCTGGACATCCGCATCGGCGCGGTATCGGCCAGCAGCAGCAAAGGAAAACATACGACGACCTTTTCGGAAATGTACCCGCTCGCCGGAGGCGGCTACCTGATCGACACGCCGGGCATCAAGGGATTCGGACTGATCGACATCGAAAACGACGAGATATGCCGCTATTTCCCGGATCTGTTCCGTTACGCCCCCCGGTGCGGCTACTACAACTGCACGCATACCCACGAACCCGCCTGCGCGGTGCGGGAGGCGTTGCGCGCCGGAGAGATCGGCCTCTCCCGTTACGAAAGCTACCTCAAACTGTTGGACGATGACCAAAAATACCGAAAATAACGACGGACTGCTGGCCCGCAAGATCGAATACATTTCCGGTTTCATGCTGCCGGAACGGGCCGAAGTGCTGCGCGCCACGCTCGCCCGCCGGACCCGCTACATGACCGTATGCATGGAAAATACGTTCCATCCGCAGAACGCCAGCGCGCTGGTGCGCAACTGCGAAGCGTTCGGCATACAGGATATCCACACGGTCGAAGCGCTGTGCAAGTTCTCGCCGAACGTCAACATCGTCCGGGGAACCGACAAGTGGGTCGATATCCACAAAACGGGAAGCACCGGCGATCTGATCGCCGCGCTGCGGGCAAAAGGCTACCGTATCGTAGCCACTTCGCCGCATACCGACGACCGTACGCCGGAAAATTTCGACGTGACCGCCGGACGGTTCGCGCTGTTTTTCGGCACGGAGCACGCCGGCATCAGCGACGAAGTAATGCGCTGTGCCGACGAATTCATCCGCATCCCGATGTGCGGATTCGTCGAAAGCCTCAACGTCTCGGCATCGGCGGCGATCCTGCTGTACACGCTGTCGACGCGGCTCCGGGAGTCGTCCGTCGACTGGCGGATTCCGGAAGACGAGCGGGACGAAATCCTGCTGCGTTGGATGAAAACGACCGTCCGGGACGCCGAACGGATCATGAAACGGGGCGGTTTCTGAGTTCTCTGAAAACAAACAAAGCACGGCTGCGGGAACGTTTTCCGCGGCCGTACTTTTTACTCTTTCCTGATATTATGCTTCGGGAACTTCGATCAACAAGACACGCGCCTTCTCCTTCGCATGAATTTCGAAACGGTCCATTTCGCTGACGCCGAGCCCGTCGCGCGGCGATAGCGACTGTCCGGCCACCTCGACTTCCCCGTCGATTACGAACACGTAAACCCCGAAACTGCCGGGCGATTTGAGCGCATACTCCGCGCGCGTACCCGCTTCGAGCTCTCCCCACGAGAACCAAGCCTGCTGGTAAATCCACAGCCCGCCGTGTCCGTCGCCCGGATAAGGCGAGACGATCACGCAGAGCTCGTTCGGACGGATCAGGTCGGAAATCACGGCATTTTCGTAGCGGGGTTTCACGCCTTCCCGATCGGGGAATACCCATATCTGAAGAAATTCGACATTTTGCTCGCGGCTCTGGTTGTATTCGCTGTGGTGCAGCCCGGTGCCGGCGCTCATCACCTGGATTTCGCCGGTGGTGATCGCCGAAACGTTCCCCATGCTGTCTTTATGTTCGAGCGTCCCGCTCAGCGGGATCGAAACGATCTCCATCTCGCGGTGCGGATGCAGGTCGAACCCCATTCCCGGAGCGACCGCGTCGTCGTTCAAAACCCGCAACGCCCCGAAATGGATGCGCGCGGCATTGTAATAACTCGCAAAACTGAACGTATGGTGGGTCTTCAGCCATCCGTGATCGAAATAACCCCGCGTAGGAGCTTTGTGCAACAGTATATTCATAATTCTGAAATATTAATATTCAATATATAACCTGTCAACTATCAAATAGTTTGCCAACTTTAACATTCACGCCGGCCGCACGCCTCCGCTCCAGGTAACGTTCGGTCAGCCTCGAAACGGCATAACGATCCAGCTCCGCTTCCGGCACCCTCAGAAAGCCGGACAGCGAATCCGGAATCCGCTCCAGTTCGATCTCCTGAAAGCAAGCGTAAATAATCCGGTGCGACAGTACGTGCCGCGGCATCGCCGTCCGTTCCCCGATCCGCATCCGCCGTTCGCCGCCGAACCACGCTTTCCATGCGGAAGTCCGCTGCAACGCGTCGAACTCGGTCTCCGCATCGGTCTCGATCAGCGGAAATTCGTACAGGTTGCGCCAGATATCCTTCTCGGTACGCTGCCGCAACAACAATGTCCCGTCGCAGCGGATGCACAAGTAATTGAAGTAACGCGGCCGCACGGCCGCTTTGCCGCGTTTCACCGGACGCCGGCCAACCGTGCCGTGCGCCTGCGCCAGACAGCGGTCGGCCAGCGGACACGCCCCGCAATCGGGACGCTGCGGCACGCATTGCAGAGCTCCGAACTCCATCGTAGCCTGGTTCTGCAGGCCCGGACGTACCGGATCGAGCAACGACTGCGCCAATTCGGCGAAGTAGCGTTTGCCCGCCGCATCGTCCACCGGCAAATCCACGTCGTACACGCGGGAAAGCACCCGATAAACATTGCCGTCGACCGCCGCATAAGGCAGCTCGTAAGCGAACGAACAGATCGCGGCAGCGGTATAATCCCCCACCCCGCACAGCGAACGCACCGCCTCGTAGTCCTCCGGAAACCGGCCTCCGAAACGCGCCATGATGTCTTTCGCTGCGGTATGCAGGCTCCGCGCGCGGCTGTAATAGCCGAGTCCCTGCCACAGTTTCAGCACCTCGTCCTGCGGAGCTTCGGCCAGCGAGCGCACGTCCGGAAAACGGGCGACGAACCGGCGGAAGTAATCCAGTCCCTGCGCCACGCGGGTCTGCTGTAAGATAACCTCCGACAACCAGATCAGATACGGATCGGACGTTTCGCGCCACGGCAATCGGCGGTGATTGTCCGCATACCAGCGGATCAGTATGTCTGCGAAACCGTCCGTCATCCGATCAGGTCGGCCGTCACGGCCCGCGTAAAACGAATCAGATCGCCGGGAGCCAGCTTCAACTGCAATCCCCGCACCCCGGCGCTGACATAAATCGTATCGTAATCGAGGCAACTGCGATGAATAAACGTCGGAAACCCTTTTTTCATCCCGACGGGCGAACATCCGCCGCGGATATATCCCGTTACCGGCAGCAGTTCCTTCATGTGCAACATCTCGACGCGTTTGTTGCCGGACGCCTGCGCGGCGGCTTTCAGGTCGACCTCGGCATCGCCGGGAATCACGCACACCAGAATCCCGTTGCGATCGCCGCGCAACACCAGCGTCTTGAACACCTGGCCGACCGGCTCGCCGAGCTCTTCGGCGACGTGCGCGGCGGCCAGATTCTCTTCGTCCACCCGGTAAGGGATCAACTCGTAGGCGATCTTCGCCCGGTCGAGCAGGCGGGCGGCATTGGTTTTATTGATTTTTACGGACACGGCTTACGACTCTTTCGCACGAAGGTAAAACTTATTCGTCGAAAATCGAAAACAGGCGTACCGATTCCGGTATTAAAGTTGTATCTTGGAGGGTGTTTTTCACCGAGTACAAACCTTTAAATTTTAAAATTATGGATAATTGGAAAATCACGTTCGGGGGCAAACCCATGACGCTCGTGGGCAAACACCTCGCCGCCGGAGACCGGGCTCCGCTTTTCGAAGTAATCGATCAGAACCTGCAGCCCGTATCGCTGACGCAATACAAAGACAAAACGGTCGTCATCAGCGTATTCCCGTCGGTGGACACTTCGGTCTGCGCCCTGCAAAACATCCGTTTCAACCGCGAAGCCACCAAACTGGACGGCGACGTGGCGATCCTGTCGCTATCGGTCGACCTGCCGTTCGCGCAAAAACGTTTCTGTGCCGCCGAGAACATCGACAACGTGTACGTCTATTCGGACTACCGCGACCTGGACTTCGGCATGAAGTACGGATTCGTCATCAAAGAACTGCGGTTGCTGTCGCGCGGAGTCGTCGTGATCGATAAGAAAGGGCTGATCCGCTACATCGAATACGTGCCGGAAGTGACGCACGAACCCGATTACGAAGCCGCGCTGAAAGTGGTCAGGGAGTTGAAATAGCCGGATTTCCCGGTTCCGTGCAAAAACCGCGGGAAGGTCGCCGTCAACGGTCGCCTTCCTGCGGTTTTACGATGATAAAGGAAGGCAGCGCATGCAACAGCGCCCGTTCGTTGCGCAGGATGTACTGCCAGGCGGAATAGCTGATCAATACCAATTGCTTGCCTTTCAGCCGCGCGGCCAGTGGTTCCTGCGGATCGCCTATCGTAAAACGACCGGATTTGCCTGCGGAATCTTTGTCCAGGAACGGGGAGTCGCCGTTGACCGAACTCAGTTCCACCCGCAGCCGGTCGGACATCGACCCAACCAGCGACAGCAGGCTCCGGTCGCGCTCGTCGCGCAGGATCACGCCGGCGTCGGTAACGGAGTCGATGTCGCGGTTCACGAAGACTCCGAAAGCGGAGTGCATATTCTGGAACAACACGCGGATCTTGTCCTGCGTCAGTCCCGGCGACAACCATTTGCCGCCCTTCGACAGCAGGGCGTTCAGCCGACGCGGCGGATCGAGATAACTGCGTAGGAAAGCCGGCCCTACGCCCGTCAGCACGAAATCGTAATGTTCGTCGTCGGCCAGCGCGCAAAGGTCTTCGGTATAGTGGTCGGTAACGCGGTAACGCATATCCACCCGCAACCCGAGACGTTTGGCCTCGGGCTCGAGCAGGCTGAAACTCTCTTTCGAATAGTCGCTCGCATTGAGCGGGTTGGTCTCGGTGCCTATCGTATAGTGGATCGCCGTCACCTTAGCGTCTTTCAGCACACGACCGTACAGCAGGCGCACCAATTTCAGGAACAGCGGCCCGCTTTCGGGATTGGCGAACGAAATCAGGATACGCGGATGCCCGTTGCGGGTCGGCCTCACCTTGCGCGATTTATACCCCGCGATCTTTTCGATCAGCGCCAGCAGCGGCGTAGCCATAAAGGTCGTGAACAGCGCCATGATCACGAAAATCACGAACAGCGACGACGGGATGATCCCCATCTCGTAACCGATGTTCAGCACAATCAGTTCCATCAGTCCGCGCGTATTCATCAGCACGCCGATCGACAGGCTGTCCTTCCACGACTCGCCGACCAACCGGGCCGAGAACGTGGCGCCGATCATCTTACCGGCGATCGACACGACGATGAACAGCGCGCAGATTCCCCACAGGTGAGGCGTATTCAGCAGGCCGATCTCCGTACGCAAACCCGTAAAGACGAAAAACAGAGGCAGAAAAAGCACTAATGCGACATCCTCGATCTTCTCGGTCATCACACGGCGGAAACTCAGGTTCGCCGGCATAACCACCCCGGCCAGGAAAGCGCCGAACAGCGCATGGATCCCGAGGATTTCGGTAATGTAGGACGAAATGATCAGCACCAGAAAAATAAAGGCGACCAGCGTTTTGCTGACCGTCTCCTGTTTGTTATAAAACTCCCCGATCTTGCGCAGGAAAGGCTTGACCAGGTAGAACATGAACAAAATATACAGCGCCGTCAGCACGATGGTGAAAAACGCGCTGGTCACGCTGCCGGCCCGGGCCACGGCGATCACCGCCGCCAGCAGGCACCATGCCGTCACGTCGTTGTTGGCGGCGCTGGCGATCGCCAGCATCCCCATCGGCGTCTTGCTCAGATTCCGCTCCTGAACGATCCGCGCCAGCACCGGAAACGCCGTAATGCTGACCGAGATGGCCACGAACAGCGCGAAAGGCACGAACGAAGCGTGCCGCGCCCCGAACTCAGGATAGACCACATAGGCGAGCCCCATTCCCATCAGGAACGGCACGATGATGCTGGCGTGGCTGATGACCAGCGTTTCGCTGGCTTTGCGGCGGATGACGCCCAGGTCAAGCTCCATCCCGATTACGAACATAAAGAGCACCAAGCCGATCTGGCTGATGATATTGAGCGGAACGAGCGAATCGGGATCGAACAGAAAAGCGAACGTCTCGGGCGACAGGTGCCCGAGTACGGACGGTCCGAGCACGATACCGGCGACGATCTCGCCGATCACCCCCGGCTGCCCGAGGTATTTGAAAAGATAAGAAAAGATACGTACCGTGATCAGAATAGCGATGACCTGCAGCAGCAACAGCGACAGCGGGTGCTTCAGGTTTATCGTCAGCGTGTCGTACAGCAAGCCGACCGGCGAATCCTCCCCGGAAGGCGCCGCTCCCGGCCCGAGACCGTCGTAAGCATGACCCAAATGCACGATCCACAGCAGCAGCGCCGCAAACGCGGCAAGCATCAGCCCGTAGATTATGTAGTTGCGTTTTGCCTTCATAGACCTGTTCCGTCGGGATTCCCGTTCCAACAAAGGTAAGTTTATTTCGGAACTTTTACAAGGGCGAAATACTCCTTTTCGGACGAATCAACGGGAAGCGGAACCGCGTCCGGCCTCGGCTTCCAACTGCGCCCTCGACTTGCTGATCGTCACGATATACACCCCCGCGAACACCAGCAGCACGGCAACGCCCTTGAGCCATCCGAACGTATCCATTCCCAGCGAAACGGCGACCAGCGTGGCGACCAGCGGCTGCACGTAATTGTAGGAACTGGCCACCGTCGGGCGCAGGTTCTTCTGGCCGATCGGCATCAGCAGGTAGGCCAGGAACGTGGCGCCCAGCACGACGTAAGCGATCTGGGCGTAATCCGCCCAGCCGAGTTCCGCCCAGCCGACCGCCTTCAGGTCGGAGTAACCGAACGGCAGGCAGCACGCCGTCGCATAGAGAAACATCCATTTCATCAACGTAACCGGCGAATAGCGGCTAATTAGTTTTTTGAATACCACGAAATAGGTCGCAAACGACAATTGGGCGAAAAGACACAGCAGGTCGCCGGAAACGGAACCGCTGCCCGTCCGGCCGGAAACCAGGTGCGCGCCCGAAAGGATCAGCAGCAGCGCGCCGGCGGCGCCGACGACGACACCCAGGATTTTCTTGCCGGTGATCGGTTCCCGCAGGTACAACGCGGCAATGACCATCACGAAGATCGGCGTGGTAGTGGTCACGACGCTGGCGTCGATCGGCGAGGTCTTGGACACGCCGAGCACATAGGTTCCCTGATTCAGCACGATCCCGAGCAACGACGCGAAGAAAAACAGCAGCAGGTCGCGCGGCGGCACGTGCTCGCGGCGCGTAAACAGCGACGCGATCCAGAACACGACGGCTCCTCCGCCCATCCGCATCATCGTCAGCGCATAAGCGCTGACGAGTCCCGTCCCGAACAGCGATTTCGAAACGGGCGCGAGCAGGCCGAACGTAATGCACGCCCCGAGCATCGCGGCATGTCCCCTGAAATTTTTATCTTCGATTAAATTCGACATTCGAAACCAAAATTAAAAAACAAAGTAGGACAAAACCGGCGAAAATCGAACGCTCCCAACGGCATTCCGGCTTCCGCACCGACGGAATCGGTCTCAACGGACCATCAATCGTCTGATTTACAACCTCCGTAGCGCCATCCCGCTGCAAATTTAGCCAATTTCCGGGAAACCGGACGGATCGACCGCAAAAAGAATTCCATACCCGTCTGCCCATCGAGCCGATCGTACTCCGTTCCGACGTCTTTCCCAGCGAGTCGCCCTCCCTCCCAGACCGTTCCGCACTCCGTTTCCGCGCCTTTTCGCAACCCTAATTTCCGCCCGCAAGTCGTTTTCCGTTTCCCGGGCTCCGGATTCGAAACGCGTCATATCGTTTGCGTTTATCCGCCGTTTTACCTGTTTCGGCACAATCTGCCGGAGCGAACAAAGGCAATCTTTTTTCGAGACTCGTTTTTCGACGGCAATCCTCAAAAAAAATCAAAAAAAGCATTACCTTTGCGATCCGCTTTTTTTTCGCACAAAAATCGACTGCCGAACAACAATCGCTTTTCCCGATGAAACCGACCTACAAACAGATTTGGCTCATTACCTATCCGATCCTGATCAGCCTGCTGATGGAGAACCTGATCGGACTGACCGACACCGCTTTCCTGGGCCGCGTCGGAGAAGTGGAACTGGGCGCTTCGGCGCTCGCGGGAGTCTATTACATGGCTATTTTCATGATCGGGTTCGGGTTCAGCATCGGAACGCAGATTCTGATCGCACGGCGGAACGGCGAAAAAGCGTACGCGGATATCGGCCCGCTGCTGCAACAGGGAATCCTGTTCCTGTTGCTGCTGGCTGCCGTCATGTTCGTCGTCTCGCGGACGTTCACGCCGGTCGTGCTGCGCTGGATCATCGACTCCGGCCCGGTCTGCGACGCGGCGATCAGCTATACGAACTGGCGCGTTTACGGCTTTTTCTTCTCGTTCGTCGCCGTTATGTTCCGGGCGTTCTACGTCGGCACGACCAATACGAAGATACTCACGGCCAATTCGGTCACGATGGTGCTGACCAACGTGGCGCTGAACTACGCGCTGATCTTCGGTAAATTCGGACTTCCGGCCATGGGCATCGCCGGAGCCGCTATCGCATCGTCGGCCTCGGAACTGGCTTCGGCGCTCTTTTTCATCCTCTACTCGTGGCTGAAAACCGACCACCGCAAATACGGGCTGTTCCGGTTCGCCCGTCCCCGTCCCCGGCTGCTCGGACGGATGCTGAACGTCTCGGTGTGGACGATGCTGCAATCCTTCGTCTCGGTCGCCACGTGGTTCCTGTTCTTTCTCGCGGTCGAACACCTCGGCGAGCGGCCGCTGGCCGTCAGCAACATCGTACGCAGCATATCCGGGATTATCTTCATGGCGGTCAGCGCCTTCGCCTCGACCGCCAGTTCGCTCGTGAGCAACCAGATGGGAGCGGGACAGCAAACGCTCGTAATGCCTACCGTCCGTCGGATCGTCGGCATGTGCTACCTGACGATCGCTCCCGCGGCTCTGCTGTTCGCGCTGTTTCCGACCGCCGTACTGCGTATTTACACCGACAGCATCCCGCTGATCGACAGCTCGGTGTCTTCGTTGTGGGTCATGCTGTCGGCTTACCTGCTGACCGTGCCGGCGATCATCCTGTTCAACACGGTTTCGGGAACGGGAAACACCCGCTCGGCGCTGGCGCTGGAAATGACGACGCTGCTGATCTATATCCTCTATACGCTCTACGTAGTGATCTACCTGCAGGCCGACGTCGCGGTCTGTTGGACGACGGAGCACGTATACGCGATCGTAATGTTGTTGCTGGCCTGCCGATACCTGAAAAAAGCCGACTGGCAGCACAAAAAAATATAAAGCCATGAAAATCGTCACCTACAACGTCAACGGACTGCGCAGCGCGCTGTCGAAAGGACTGACCGACTGGATCGCCGCCGAACGGCCCGACATCCTGTGCCTGCAGGAGACCAAGGCGCAGCCGGAGCAGATCCCGACCCTCGAACTGGAAGCGCTGGGATACCGTTGCTATTTCTTCTCGGCCGTCAAAAAAGGGTACAGCGGCGTGGCGATCCTGACCCGCCGGGAACCCGACCGCGTGGCGGCGGGCATGGGTATCGAAAAATACGATGCGGAAGGGCGTTTCCTGCGCGCCGACTACGGCGAGCTGTCGGTCGTCAGCGTCTATCACCCGTCCGGAACTTCAGGCGACGAACGCCAGGCGTTCAAAATGCAGTGGCTCGAAGATTTTCAGCGATACGTATCGGAACTCGTAAAAGAGCGGCCGCAGTTGATCCTGTGCGGCGACTACAACATCTGCCACCGGCCGATCGACATCCACGACCCGGTGCGCAATGCCTCGAGCAGCGGTTTCCTGCCCGAAGAACGCGAATGGATGAGCCGCTTCCTGGACAGCGGCTTCATCGACACGTTCCGGCTGTTCAACCACGAACCGAATCAGTACACCTGGTGGAGTTTCCGCGCCAACGCGCGGGCGAACAACAAAGGCTGGCGGATCGACTACGCGATGGCGTCCGAAGCGGCGCGCCCGCTGCTAAAAAACGCCTGGCTGCTGCCCGACGTGCGCCATTCGGACCACTGCCCGGCCGTACTGGAGATTACGATCTGAAAATCCCAGCACCATCCCCAAAAAACTCATATTATTTGCATTTAATTATATTTATTATTACATTTAAAAATACGCTTTGTTTAAACCATGAACTATATCGTCATGAAAAAAGACTTTATTATTTATTCCATTATTCGCAGGCATTGTCGCTATCAGCGCTGTAACCTTTACAAAAAATGCGGACGTAAAAACTATTTTCGCTTCGAATCCTGAAGCTATGACACAAATCGAAAGCGGCGATAGTTATACAGGATGTGTTGTAGGAGGGGGATCGGAGGCACCTGAATACGTATTGTATTGTGGAACTTGTGATATGTACCACGTAAGCAGAGGCGGAGACGGCCTTTGCAAAAAACAATAATATTTCAATCTTAATTCAAGACAAAGTACCTTATTAAGGTACTTTGTCACATTACGCCTCATCCATGAAATCATTCAAAACGATTATCGGCATAATGGGGATGGTTCTTTTATGCGGATGCAATAACCGGCATCGACACGTTATTCTGCCGATCGAAAAACCAGAACTATTACGGGTCGAAGATTCCGTACGAATCGAAAACAATTGCGCCTACGACATGGCTTTATACGATTCGGCGATCGTCCTCGTCAATTATTGCGGACGGAAATTCTTCAGCCTTTTCGAAACGAAGTCGCTGAAACCGATATGCTCATTCGGAACGAAAGGAAAAGGCCCGAACGAATTTCAGATGCCGCAACGCGACCGTTCGACAGGTTCCGCCGAAGATTCCGTTCTCGGGATCTACGATGCGCATCTGGTCTTTACGAAAGAGATCCACGTGCGATCTTTACTGCGCGACACGGCTGTTCTCAATATCCAAGGAGAACATACCTACAAAGCCTTACGATACAACAAAGATATCAACCGCCTGAACGATACGTTATACGCAGGAATTTTAGCAGACGCTCCCCTGGGCCCCGTTGCAATTTACGACACGAAAAACGATCAAACCTTGTGGGGGGAATACGACCTGGGGTTCGCAATGCCCGTAAAGGCTAATCCTTACGGGATATGCTACGGTTTCCTATGCGCTAACCCGGGGAAAGGGATCATGGCGAGAGCCTATAAATACCTGGACATGATCCAACTATTCTCCCAGGAAGGTCGTCTTGTGAAAAGCATTTGCTTCTCTGAACCGCAATTACCCATTTTGAACACGCAGGGGAATTGGCCGGAATCGTCCGCCGTAAACTATGCGCTCGGGTTATTCGGCACGCCCGATCGCTTTTTCGTGCTGCGCTACACGAATCCTTACGGCGAAATCAAAAACAGAACCGCCACGCCGACGATCCTCGCTTTCGACTGGGACGGCCGCCTGACCGCCGCTTACGACTGCCCACGCTCGATCACGCAGTTTTGCGTAGACGAAACCGGTAAAAAAATATACGGCTTGCTCGATATGCCGGACATCGAGCATACGCAACTTTACCGGTTTTCTTACTAAATGCCGAACACGCCATGAAGAACGCATTCATCGTAGGCATGATATTGCTGAATGCCTTTTTGCTTTATGCATTGATCCGGACCGGATCGGCCGCAAAACAACGGATGATCGCCGGCGCAGACACCTCGGTCTGTGCGATGGAAAAATGGGACATCAGGGAGAGTACGCTGTTGAGCGTCCGGTATGCAGGCCGCCCGTTTTTCATTTCGGACAGCGCGCGGGCGTTGCTGGCCCCCTATTCGGCCGACTCGTCGAAACTGTTCGTGCGCATACAATTCCCTTCCTGCGAACGCTGCATATCACAACTCGTCCGAAGCCTGAAAAGAAACGAAAACCGGTTGGGTACGACAAATATAATTCTGGTCACCGAATTCCACGACGACGACGAGGTCGCCGAATTCGTTCGGAGGTACGACCTCGGCGGGTTCCGTTTGTTCAATATCCCGGAGTTGGAACTGTGTCTCGACCTGAAAAACTTTATCGGCTCGTATATGTTCACATTATCGCCGGACTTCCGCGCAGAGAATCTGCTGGTTTGCTCCAAACACAACGATTACATGCACGACGACTATTTCACCCAACTGCCGGGACGGGCGGAATAATGAATCATATATTTCCTATTTTTACCGCTGAATGGAGCAGCGGAAGATCATACACATCGACATGGATGCGTTCTACGCGTCGGTCGAACAGCGCGACCACCCCGAATACCGGGGCCGTCCGTTGGCCGTAGGCCGTCCCGAAGGCCGCGGCGTGGTCGCCGCGGCCAGCTACGAGGCGCGGCGCTACGGCATCCGTTCGGCCATGCCGTCCGTTACGGCCCGAAGGCTGTGTCCCGAATTGATTTTCATTCCCGGACGGATGGAAGTCTACCGCGAAGTGTCGCGGCAGATTCACCGGATTTTCCGCGAATACACCGACCTGGTCGAGCCGATCGCATTCGACGAAGCTTTTCTGGACGTTACCCGGAACAAAAAGGGAATCCCGCTGGCGGTGGACGTCGCCCGGGCCGTCAAACGACAAATCCGCGACGAACTGGGACTGGTCGCATCGGCCGGAGTATCCTACAATAAATTTCTCGCCAAGATCGCTTCGGACTACCGGAAACCGGACGGACTCTGCACGATCCATCCCGACCGCGCCGCCGCTTTCATCGCGCGCCTGCCGATCGAAGCGTTCTGGGGGATCGGCCGCGTCACGGCACGCAAGATGCACGAAATGGGAATCCACGACGGCGCTGCGCTGCGAGAGTGCCCGCCGGATTTTCTGACCGAACGGTTCGGAAAAGCAGGACGCCTTTATTACGAATTCGCCCACGGCATCGACCTGCGACCGGTGGAAGCGAGCCGCGTCCGCAAATCGGTCGGATGCGAAACCACCTTCCCGTACGACCTGACCTCGTTCGACGCGATGACGGACGAACTGTATAAACTCGCCGCCAAACTGAACGGGCGTCTCGACCGGGCCGGATTTCGCGGCAATACGCTGACGTTGAAAATCAAATTCGCCGATTTCCGGCTGCAAACCCGCAGCCTGAGCCCGGGATACGAGCTGTTCGCATCGGCCGAAATTTTCCCGCTGGCGACTGCGCTGCTGCGCGATGCCGGCATCGAAGGACATCCGGTACGGCTGCTCGGCCTGTCGGTCGGAAACCCGACCCACCCGGTGCAGCACGAACTGTACCGGCAGTTGAGCCTCGACCTCTGACTGTCATGTTACAGGTCGTATTTCAGCAAGTCGCGCATCGAAATCACTTTACATTTGCGCTCCTTCAACATGCTCAATAATTTTTCGAAATTCTCGGGCGAAGTGCTGACGAAATCGTGCGCGAGGTCGGGCACCCCGTGCAGGCAGAAAATCACGACCTGCCCGTCGCGGGCCTCGTCCAGCGCTTTTTCGAAAAATTCGGGCGTCTCGAACCGCGCGTCGACCACGCCGTAACTCGGCATCAGCATTTTATCCGACACTCCTTTCACATAAGGCTTATCCCCGCCGTGACGGGCCAGCTTATAGCCTCGCTCTTTCAGGACGGCGATCCCCTCCGGACTGTTGTCGTAACCGGGATAAGCGTAAGTCACCGGGCGCGGAATGCCGTACAACGCGCATTTATCTTCGATGTAGGCCGTTTCCGAACCGATCTGCTTACGGGTCATTTGACTCATCTGCCCGTGACTGCGGCTGTGGTTCCCGATCTCGAAGCCCATTTCGTCCAACTCCCGGATTTGATCCCAGCTCATATACTTGGTTTTGTCCTCGAAACCCGGAAATTCGCAAACGTAGAACGTCGCGCCGAATCCGTATTTATGCAGCAACGGAGCGACCACTTCCCGCTGGCCCGCCGTCGCATCGTCGAACGTCAGCACGACGATCCGGCCTTTCAACGGCTTCAGGCGTTTGGCCGTTTTTTCCGCTACCGCCGTCACCGCAATGACGACCGATAACAACAGTAAAAAAAATCGTTTCATCATCCATGCTATTTTTTGGAAAACCCGGCACGTAACGCGCCGCCGTTTCCCAGAACCTTACTCTGAACTTACTTCCCGTACAGGCTGCGCGCGATTCCCATTTCGAGCCCTCTCAGTTCGGCCAGGCCGCGCAGGCGGCCGATGCAAGAATAGCCCGGATTGGTCTTCTTGCGCAGGTCGTCGCACATCTGATGCCCGTGATCGGGACGCACCGGAATCGATACGCCGCGACGTTGCTGCAACGCCAACAACGCCTTCATCACGCCGTACATATCCACGTCGCCTTCGAGATGGTTCGCCTCGTAAAAATTACCTTCGTCGTCGCGGCAGGTACTGCGCAGATGGACGAACCCGACGCGATCGCCGAATTCTTCCATCATGGCGGCCAGTTCGTTGTCGCTGCGGACGCCGAACGATCCGGTACAAAGGCAAAGTCCGTTCGAACGGTTCGGAACGGCCGCAATCAATGCACGAAAATCGTCCGCCGTGCTCAGAATACGCGGCAAGCCGAGAATAGGATAAGGCGGATCGTCCGGATGGATCACCAGTTCGACGCCCGCTTCATCGGCCACCGGAGCGATCTCGCGCAGAAAAGCGACCAGGTGTTCGCGCAGCCGGGCGGCGTCGATCCCCTTGTACTGGCCGAGCGCCCCGCGGAATTGTTCGATCGTAAAACTTTCCTCAGCGCCGGGCAATCCGGCGATCATGTTCCGGGTAAGCCGCTCGCGTTCGACCGCATCCATCCGGTCGAAGCGTGCTTCCGCCTTCGCGCGCTCCTGCGACGTATATTCCGCCTCCGCCCCCGGACGCTGCAGAATAAACAGGTCGAACGCCACGAACGCCGCCCGTTCGAAACGAAGCGCTTTCGAGCCGTCCGGCAGCGTATAGGCCAGGTCGGTGCGCGTCCAGTCCAGCACCGGCATAAAATTATAGGTAACGGTACGAATACCGCAGGCGGCCAGGTTGCGCAGGCTCTGCTTGTAATTTTCGATATACCGCTGAAATTCCCCGGTGCGGGTTTTGATCCGCTCATGGACCGGAACACTCTCGACGACGCTCCATACCAACCCGGCATCGGCAACCGTCCGCTGTCGTTTGCGGATCTCATCGACGCTCCATGTCTCCCCGTTGGGAATATGATGCAACGCCGTTACCACGTCCGTAGCCCCGGCCTGCCGGATATCCCAAAGGCCGACCGGATCGTCCGGCCCGTACCAGCGCCATGCCTGTTTACACAAATACATATTCTTTATCCGTTTTATGGATTCCCTATCGCAAAAATACGATTTCCGTTCTAAATCGAAAAAGCGTCGAAACCGCCGTCGATAACCGTGACCGTGCCCGAGACGAAACGCGAGGCATCGCTGGCGAGCCACTGCAGCGTACCGAGCAACTCTTCGGGTTCGCCGAAGCGGCGGAACGGCGTATGGCCGAGGATCGCCTCGGAACGCGGCGTCAAGCTGCCGTCCGGATTGGTCAGCAGCGCACGGTTCTGTTCGGTCAGGAAAAAGCCCGGAGCGATCGCATTCACCCGGAAGCCGTCGCCGTACTTCAGCGCCAGTTCGCCGCACAGGTACTTCGTAAAGTTGACTACCGCCGCCTTAGCCACTCCGTACCCGGCTACCCGGCTCAGCGGGCGGATCGCCGATTCGGACGCGATGTTGATGATCGAACCGCCGCGGGCCGCAACCATCGCGCGGGCGAACGCCATCGTCGGCAGCACCGTCCCGAACAGGTTCAGATCGACCACGTCCCGGAATGCCTTCATATCCAGGTCGAAGATCGTCTTATCCGGCGCGATCGTGGCCCCGGGCATATTGCCGCCGGCCCCGTTGATCAGCACGTCGATCCGGCCGTAACGTTCCATGATTTCCGAATACGCCCGTTCGATGTCCTCCTTATTCAGCACGTCGGCCGCCACGAACAACGCGTCCCCGCCGGCCGCCGCGGCTTCCCGCTGAAGGGCAAGCCCGGTTTCGGCCTTGCGGCCCATCAGCACGACCCGGGCGCCCTGTTCGGCGAAATGGAGCACCATCGAGCGTCCCAACACCCCGGTAGCCCCGGTAATCGCCACGACCCGGTCTTTTACGCAAAACAAATTTTTCATCATCGAATACCTTAAAAAATGAACCGCATGAATTTCATGATCGGATATTCCGAGGGGTAAAGATACCAAAATTTCCGTATCCGCGACACCCGCACGCCTCGTCCGAAACGTTTTTCCGGACACTTTTCCCGTCCGGATTTGCAATATTGGCAAATGATTGTTTATTTTGTACATTGTGAATTGTGACGTTTCATCCAGACTTCGTATCATGAAAAAGATCCTGTTGCCGGTCCCGGCGCTGTGTGTCGGCGTATTGTTGTGCCTGTCGTTGCGGGGAGAAGCCCCTTCGCGGCTAACGACCGACCTCGCGGAACATACCGACCGAGTCTGGATCGGCGGTTATCCGTCGCAAGTGACGCTGGAACAGGCGGACAAGATCGTCGAACCGGCCCGGTTCGTTACGATCGGCAGCCGGCGGCCGTCGTTCGGCTGGCAGGTCAACGATTCGCGCAGCGACGTAATGCAGACCGCTTGCCGCATCCTGCTGGCTTCGTCGCCCGGAACGCTCGCAACCGACTCGGCCGACCTGTGGGACAGCGGCGTAATTCCGGGAGACCGCAGCGTAGCCGTCCCGTATGCCGGCAAGGCACTGGAGCCCGGCAAAATCTACTACTGGAAAGTGATGACTTTCAACAACGGCAATCCGCAGCCGTGGTCGGCCGTCAAGGCGTTCCGCACGGCAGATTCGCTGACCGAATACGCCACGCCGGCCTACCCGCTCGAAAAAACGGACAACGGCTTACCGAAAACGACCCAAAAACTCTCCGATCGGCTCGTTTTCGCCGACTTCGGTTACGACGCGTTCGGACAGCTCCGGCTGACGCTTTGCTCGCACGCCGGCGGCGACACGGTGACCGTCCGCCTCGGCGAATGCCTGAAAGACGGACGCATCGACCCGGCTCCGGGAGGCTCCCGCCGTTTCCTGAGCCAGCGCCTCGCACTGCTGCCGGGCATACGCACTTACACCGTAAAAATACCGGCGGACGCGCGCAACACCGGCCCTCAGGCCGTTCGGATGCCGGACTATATCGGGGAAGTCTATCCGTTCCGCTACTGCGAGATCGAAGGCGATGCGATCGGCAACGGCACGGGTATCATCAGCCGGCAGGTCGTAAACTACCCGTTCGACGATCTCGCGGCGGAATTCGCCAGTTCCGACACGACGCTGAACCAGGTATGGGAACTGTGCAAATACTCGATCAAAGCGACCTCTTTCGCCGGATTATATGTGGACGGCGACCGCGAACGCATCCCTTACGAAGCCGACGCGCTGATCAACCAACTGTCGCACTACTGCGTCGACCGCGAATACACGATGGCGCGGCGTAGCCACGAATACCTGCTCGGGAACGCCACTTGGCCGACCGAATGGATCCTGCAATCGGTGCTGATCGCCTGGTACGACTACCTGTACACCGGCGACCTGCGGGCCGTAAAAACGCATTACGAGACGCTGAAAAACAAGACGCTGACCGCACTGTCCGGCACGGACGGATTCGTCAGCCTCACGCCGGAGAAACTGACGCCCGAACTGTACGCGTCGATCAACCTGCGGGGACAAACGCTGAAAAATATCGTCGACTGGCCGCACACGGGGATCCTGGGACTCGGCAAGGCGGAAGGGGGCGAAACCGACGGTTTCGTATTCCGCGACGTCAACACGGTGGTCAACGCTTACCACTACTGCGCGCTGGAACTGATGGCCCGCATGGCAGGAGCCGCCGGAGAGTCGGAAGATTCCGCCGCATACGCCCGGGCGGCCGGCCGTCTGGCGGACAATTTCAACAAACAACTGTTCAATAAAAAAACCGGCGCTTACCGCGACGGCATCGGCACCGACCACTGCTCGCTGCACGCCAACATGTTCCCGCTCTGCTTCGGACTCGCCGACGTAAAACGGGCGCAGTCCGTTGCGGATTTCGTCAAGACGCGGGGCATGGCCTGCAGCGTCTACGGTTCGCAATTCTTGATGGACGGGCTGTACGAAGCGGGCGAAGCCGATTATGCGCTGCAACTGCTCACGTCGGACGCCGAACGCAGTTGGTACAACATGATCCGCGTCGGCTCGACCATTTCGCTGGAAGCCTGGGACGACAAATACAAACCGAATCAGGACTGGAACCACGCTTGGGGCGCGGCCCCAGCCAACATCATCCCGCGCAGGCTGATGGGCGTCGTACCGACCGAACCGGGTTTTTCGCGCATCGAAATCCGCCCGCAGCCGGCCGGACTCGAAAAAGCCTCGCTGCGGATACCCACGATACGGGGCGACGTGGAAACGGCGTTCGAAAACACGCCCGACCGTTTCACGCTGACGACCGTCGTACCGGCCAACGTGAAAGCCGATGTCTACCTGCCGCTGCCCGCCGGCACCAAAAATTACGACGTGACCGTCAACGGGAAGCCTGCAGGACAGACCGTCCGCGAAGGAAATTTTATAAAGATCGCGGATCAGGGTTCCGGAAAAAACGCATATATTCTGAACACTAAATAACTTAATCAAACCAAACACAAACAACCGAAATGAAAAAACTTTTTATCTGTGCATTCCTCGTGTATGCCGCTTCGCTTCAGGCGCAACCGATGGGCAAGGGCAACCTGCCCCCCGTATTCCCGAAAGAAGTGGCCGAAAAGACACAATTCGATACCCGTACGCGTGCGTATATTTCGCCCGTGCGCGTGATGTGGACGCAGAACGGCGACCTGATCACCGGCTCCGAGAACCTGTTGTTGCAAGGCAACGGGCAGGCTACGACGGCCAATACCCCGAAAACCGTTTTCGTATCCAAAGAGGGTAAGCGTCCGTCGATCCTGCTGGATTTCGGTCGTGAAATCCACGGGGGACTGCAGTTCGTAACCTGCATTCGCGCATCGACCAAACCCGTCAAGGTACGCGTGCGCCTCGGCGAATCGGTCGGCGAAGCGATGTGCGAGATCACGAAGGAAAACGGCGCGACGAACGACCACGCGATGCGCGACTATACGATCGAACTGCCGTGGCTGGGCGTCTGCGAAGTCGGGAACTCCGGCTTCCGTTTCGTCCGGATCGACATGCTCGAAGACGACGTCGAACTGCCGATCAAGGAGATCCGCGCCAGCCTGCTATACCGCGACATCCCGTACCTCGGCTCGTTCCGTTCGAACGATCCGCGCGTGGACAGCATCTGGGCGACCGGCGCCTACACGCTGCACCTGAACCTGCAGGAATACCTCGTAGAGGCCCCGAAGCGCGACCGCCTGGTATGGCTCGGCGACCTGCATCCCGAAGTGCGTACCGCGCTGGCCGTATTCGGCGACAACGAGGCGCTTTCGCGCGGCCTGGACTTCGCCCGCGACGAAACCCCGCTGCCGGGCTGGATGAACGGCATGTGCTCCTATTCGCTGTGGTGGGTGCTGATCCACCGCGACTACTACATGTACCGCGGCGACCTGAATTACCTGAAACAGCAGCAACAATACCTCAGCGACCTGATGAAGATCCTGATGAGCAAGGTGGACGCCGAAGGCCGTGAACACCTCGACGGCGGCGGACGCTTCCTCGACTGGCCGACCAGCGAAGACACGTTGGCCGTCAACGCCGGCCTGCACGCGCTGATGCTGATGACTTTCGAAGCCGGAGCCGAAATGCTGAACGCATTGGGCGACAAAGAACTGGCCGCACAATGCACCGCAACCGCCGACCGGATGAAAAAAGTAACGCCCGACTACAAAACGTCGAAACAGTCCGCCGCACTGATCGCCCTGGCCGGCATCGTTCCGGCCGAAACGGCCAACAAGGAAGTGCTCGAAGTGGGCGGCGCCCACGGTTTCTCGACCTTCTACGGCTATTACATGCTGAAGGCCCAAGCCTTGGCCGGAGACTATACCGATGCGATCCAGAACATGAAGGACTACTGGGGCGGTATGCTCGACCTCGGCGCTACGACTTTCTGGGAAGACTTCGACATCAACTGGAAGAAAAACGCCGCACGGATCGACGAGCTGATCCCGGCCGGTAAAGTAGACGTTCACCGCACTTACGGCGACTACTGCTACAAAGGCTACCGTCACAGCCTGGCGCACGGATGGGCATCGGGGCCGACGGCATGGCTCAGCGAATACGTGCTCGGCGTGAAGATCGTCGAACCGGGTTGCAAAGCCGTGAAGATCGAACCGAACCTCGGCGGTCTCGAATGGGTCGAAGGAACCGTTCCGACGCCGTACGGAGTGATCAAGGTACGTCATGAGAAACAGGCCGACGGGAAGATCAAATCGAAGATCGAAGTCCCGAAAGGCGTGAAAGTGGTAAAATAACGAACCGCGGGAAGCGATTCGGCCGCCAGGGAGGCAGCCTGTGAAAATAAGGGTATCAAAAAATATATTTTTTATATCATTATTTTCACAGGCATATCCCTTGTTTTAGGTACATTTGCTTTCACAAAAACACGGCATCCGTCGGCAACAGCCGGACAATAAGATACGGATGCAGCTTTCGGACATGCGGCGGAAAACGACGGCGCGCCGAAAGACATGGAGGTTACAAAGAGGCAACGCGACAGAGAGACACGAAAGAAATCGTATCGCAGACGGAACGAGCAACCGGGGCTGAAAACCGGGACGGTCGGGACGGCGCGAAAAGCCGGAGCAACGAGGACGCGGGGATTCCCCCGCACAATCTGCAAACTCCGAAAAACGATCTCAGCGTGTTCGGTTTTCGGAAATTTGATTTGCGACGGCTGTTCGGACAGCTTATTAAGCCAAACAAATTAAATAAACTTAAAAACCGAAAACCGATGAAACAAATTTCATTTCTGGCGTTCGACCTTGGAGCAACCAGCGGCCGTACCATCCTGGGGACGCTGAACGAAGGCAAACTCCAGATGAAGGAACTGACCCGCTTCCCGAACCAGATCCTCGAACTGAACGGACACGCTTACTGGAACATCTTCTCGCTGTACGAACACCTGAAGGCCGGCATGATCGCCGCCGCCAAGGAAGACGTGGAGATCACCTCGATCGGCATCGACACCTGGGGCGTCGATTTCGTATTCCTCGGCGAAGACGGTCAGATCCTGGGTATTCCGCACGCTTACCGCGACCAGCACACGACAGGAGCGCCGGAAGAATATTTCGAGAAGGTATTGCCCCGCAAAGAGGTATACGATATCACCGGCATCCAGATCATGAACTTCAACAGCCTGTACCAGCTCTACGCGATGAAGCGCGACAACTCGTCGCTGCTGAACGCCGCGAAAGAAGCGCTGTTCATTCCGGACGCGCTGAGCTACATGCTGACCGGCAAGAAAGTGGTCGAATATACGATCGCATCCACGTCGCAGATACTGAACCCGCGCACCAAGAAGTTCGAAACCTGCCTGCTCGAAAAAATGGGCGTGAAGGCCAACCTGTTCGGCGACATCGTGATGCCGGGTTACGTGATCGGTACGCTGACCGATGCGCTGGCCGCAGAAACCGGACTGGGCAAACTGCCGGTGGTAGCCGTTGCCGGTCATGACACCGCATCGGCCGTGGCAGCCGTTCCGGCCAAAAACGAAAAATTCGCTTATCTGAGCTCCGGCACCTGGTCGTTGATGGGGATCGAAGTCAAAGACCCGATCATCACCGAAGAAACTTCGCGCCTGAACATCACCAACGAAGGCGGCGTCGAAGGCACTACCCGACTGCTGAAGAACATCACCGGCATGTGGATTCTCGAACAGTGCATCAAAGAGTGGCGTAAAGAAGCGATCGAATACACTTACCCCGAAATCGTCAAAATGGCGCGCGACGCCGCTCCGTTCCAGTCGTTCATCGACCCGGACGACGAATCGTTCGCCAATCCTCCCAGCATGATCAAGGCGATCAAGGACTTCTGCCTCAGAACCGGCCAGAAAGTTCCGCGCAACCACTCCGAACTGATCCGCTGCATCTTCGAAAGCCTCGCGCTGAAATACAAGAACGTGCTCGATAAGTTCCGTTCGCTGGCTCCGTTCCCGATCGAACGGCTGCACATTATCGGCGGGGGCGCAAAGAACCGCCTGCTAAACCAGTTCACGGCCAACGCAACCGGCGTAACCGTCGTCGCCGGCCCGTCGGAAGGCACGGCCATCGGCAACATCATGCTGCAGGCGCGCGCCGCAGGTTGCGTCAATTCGCTGCAGGAGATGCGCGACATGATCGGCGAAGCCATCGAGATCGAAACGTTCACGCCGGAAGATACCGACGCATGGAACGCCGCTTACGAACGCATCAAATCGCTGATCAAATAATTCCGTTCCGCCGGATTCGGTAACGACAGAAAACAACAATCATTCAATACTCTTTAACTTAAAACAAAAACCATGAAAGACGCAAAAATCCAGCAAGCCTACGAGGCCGCCAAAGCACGCTATGCCGAAATCGGTGTCGATACCGACGCCGTACTGGAACAGATCGCCAAAGTATCCCTGTCGCTGCACTGCTGGCAGACGGACGACGTAACCGGTTTCGAAAACCCGGACGGCCAGCTTTCGGGCGGTATTCAGGCTACCGGCAACTATCCCGGCAAAGCCCGCAACATCGAAGAAGTGCGCAAAGACATCGAAAAGGTGAAAAGCCTGCTGCCGGGTAATCACCGTCTGAACATCCACGCCATCTACGGCGACTTCGGCGGTCAAAAGGTAGACCGCGATCAGATCGAACCGAAACACTTCCAGAGTTGGATCGACTGGGCGAAAGCCAACAACATGAAACTGGACTTCAACAGCACCAGCTTCTCGCACCCGAAGAGCGGCGACCAGTCGCTGTCGAACCGCGACAAAGGCATCCGCGACTTCTGGATCGAACACACCATCCGCAGCCGTAAGATCGCCGACGAAATGGGTAAACAGCTCGGCGACAAAGCCTGCCACAACCTGTGGATCCACGACGGTTCGAAAGATATGACCGTCGACCGTTACCTGTACCGTTCGCTGCTGAAAGACTCGCTCGATCAGATCTTCGCCCACAAATTCGCAAACGTGAAAGACGCCGTCGAGAGCAAAGTATTCGGCGTGGGCCTCGAAAGCTACACGGTAGGTTCGCACGAGTTCTACATGGGTTACGCCGTACAGAACGGCATCATGTGCACGCTCGACATGGGTCACTTCCACCCGACCGAAGAGACTTACGACAAGATCTCGTCGCTGCTGCTCTTCACGCCGGAAATCATGCTGCACGTAAGCCGTCCGGTACGTTGGGACAGCGACCACGTGGTTATCCTGAACGACAGCGTACAATTGCTGGCACAGGAAATCGTATGGGCCAACGCACTGAACAAGACCAATATCGGTCTCGACTACTTCGACGCTTCGATCAACCGGATCGGCGCATACGTGGTAGGTAGCCGCGCTACGCAGAAAGCGTTCCTGCAGGCACTGCTGACCCCGATCAGCAAACTGCGCCAGTATGAAGCGAACGGCCAGTTGTTCCAGCGCATGGCTGTGCTCGAAGAAGCCAAGAGTATGCCGTGGGCTGCCGTGTACGACTACTTCTGCTACAAGAACAACGTTCCCGTTGCCGAAGACTACATCACGGAAATCGAAAAATACGAAAAGGAAATTACCTCTAAGAGATAATATCCGATATTAACCAAGCGAGCTGTCCGTGCATGTGTTTTTCTCCCGAAAAACGACATGTGCGGATAGCTTGTTAAAAACTACTGATTCATATGGAAATTTTACTGGGTTTACTTATCATCGCGATAGGCAGTTTCGGGCAGTCAAGCTCGTACGTGCCGATCAATAAAGTGAAGAACTGGGCTTGGGAAAGCTTCTGGATCGTCCAGGGCATTTTCGCATGGCTCGTATTTCCGCTGCTCGGCGCGCTGCTGGGCGTTCCCGAAGGAATGGGACTGTTCGAACTGCTCGGAAACGGCGGCGCTGCAAAAGCCATCGTTTACGGCATATTGTGGGGCGTCGGCGGTCTGACGTTCGGACTCAGCATGCGCTACCTGGGCGTTGCGCTCGGGCAGTCGATCTCGTTGGGAACCTGTGCCGGATTCGGTACGCTGCTGCCGGCCATTTTCGCCGGCACGAACCTGTTCCAGGGCCAGGGTCTGATCCTGCTGGTAGGCGTGTGCATCACGCTAGCCGGTATCGCCGTGATCGGTTACGCCGGTTCGCTGCGCTCGAAAAACATGACCGAAGAGGAGAAAAAAGCCGCTATCAAAGATTTCGCGTTGACCAAAGGTCTGCTCGTAGCCCTGCTGGCCGGCGTAATGAGCGCCTGTTTCGCACTCGGTCTCGACGCCGGAACACCGATCAAAGAAGCTGCGCTCACCAACGGCGTGAAACCGCTGTTCGCCGGTCTGCCGGTTATCCTGCTGGTGACTTTCGGCGGATTCCTTACGAATGCCGCTTACTGTATCCAGCAAAATATCAAAAACAAAACGGGAAAAGATTATTTCTCCGTTCCGGGCGGCATTTTCGTAAACAACGTGCTGTTCTGCGCGCTGGCCGGAGTGCTGTGGTATTCACAGTTCTTCGGACTGGAAATGGGCAAGAGCTTCCTGGTGGATTCGCCGCTGCTGATGGCCTTCTCATGGAGCATCCTGATGTCGCTGAACGTAACGTTCTCGAACGTATGGGGCATCCTGCTCAAAGAATGGAAAGGCTGCAATTCGAAAACGATCTCCGTACTGGTCATCGGTCTGGTGATCCTGGTATTCTCGGTATTCGCACCGTCGCTGATGAACATGGCGTTCGGATACTAAACCGGATAAAACCTATTCGAATTCCGGAACCGACTCCGGTTCCGGAATTCTTAACCAATAAAACTTCAATATTATGAAATGCGCATTTAAAATGAAACTCAAACCCGGTTGCGAGGTAGAGTACGAAAAACGCCACCGCGCGATCTGGCCCGAACTGGTCAAACTGCTGAAAGAAACCGGCGTAAGCGACTACTACATCTTCTGGGACAAGGAGACGAACCTGCTGTTCGCCGTTCAGGAACAGGGAGGCGAGAGCGGTTCGCAGGATCTCGGCACGAATCCGATCGTAAAAAAATGGTGGGACTACATGGCCGACATCATGGACGTGAATCCGGACAACTCGCCGGTTTCGATTCCGCTGAAAGAGGTATTCTACATGGAATAAGACCGGGTCTTCCGGGACGGAGAGGATGACTTCGGTCATCCTCTTTTTTTATTTATTCGCCGCGCTTAAACGACCACCCGAGGAGCAATCATCTAAAAAATCCATTCCGTTGAAATTCCGCGCCCGGTTAGGTTAACCGGATTTTAATGCTTAGATTTGCACCCGAATCAAAAAATACTCCGATGAGAATAAACGATTGATAGTCGGTACTGTTAAACCGACGCCTCGAAGCAACTAACATTTTTCGGTTTATCAACCCGGTCTCATGCAAGACCCCTTATTAATCGTACTTTGATGAGTATTATCCTAAGCGGTGTAAATTACCGCTATACCAACCGGCAACCTCTTTTCGAACCGGTCAACCTATCGGTACTTCCGGGCGAGAAAATCTCGATCGTCGGAAATAACGGAACCGGAAAATCGACCTTGCTAAGGTTGATCGCCGGAGAACTGGCTCCTTCCTGCGGAAGCATCGGCCGTTCCGTCTCCCCTTATTACGTTCCCCAGCAAACGGACATCCGGAGCGAATCGGTCGGCCGGACATTGGGCGTCGCGGAGAAACTCGACGCACTGCGCGCCATCTGCGACGGCAGCGCCAACCCGGATCACTACGACACGCTGGCGGACGACTGGGACATCGAATCCCGCTGTCGTTCCGCTCTCGACGCTTGGGGCCTGCCGCACGTAGAACTAACCGCATCGACCGATTCGCTGAGCGGCGGGGAGAAAACGAGACTTTCTCTGGCTGGACTGACGATCCACCGACCGGCCATCGTACTGCTCGACGAACCCACGAACCACCTCGACCGCACGGGCCGCGACCGGCTTTACGACTACATCCGCACCTGCAAGGCTACGTTGATCGTAGTCAGTCACGATACCTACTTGCTCAATCTGCTCGACCGCACCTGCGAACTCTCCAAGAAAGGGCTCAAAACATACGGAGGAAACTACAATTTCTACCGGGAACAAAAACGAATCGAAGACAGCGCCCTGGAGCAGCGGATCGATTCGGAACAGGCCGCGCTGCGGCTGGCCCGTAAAAAAGCGCAAGAAATCGCGGAACGACAGCAGAAAAGGTTCAACCAAGGAGAACGGAACAAAGACCGGCTTCCCCGCATCCTGCGCAAAGGGGCGAAAGACCGCGGTGAAACAACGATTTCGAAACTCCGGGAAAAACATTCGGACATCGTCGGCCTGAACGAAAAGCGGCTGAACGATCTGCGGCGACAGCGCGGAACGGCGTGCCGGTTCAAAATCGATTTCGACGATGCGCTGCTGCATAACGGGAAACTGCTGATCGCTGCGGACGGAGTGAACTTCGGTTACGACCGGGAGCGCCCGTTGTGGAGAATGCCGCTCGACCTGGAGATCCGCAGCGGCGAACGGATACGTCTTACCGGCAACAACGGCAGCGGCAAAACGACTCTCGTCAGGCTGCTGACAGGAGAACTGTTCCCGACAGCGGGCGAAATCCGCAGAACCGACTTCTCGTACGTCTGCCTCGACCAGGAATACAGTCTGGTCGACACTCCGCAGACGGTACTGGAACTGGCGCAAAAATACAACCGCAGCAACCTTTGCGACCACGAGATCAAGATGCGGCTCAAGCGGGCCCTATTCGCCGCAGACACGTGGGACACAAGCTGCAACGCGCTGAGCGGCGGCGAAAAGATGCGGCTCTGCCTGTGCTGCCTGATGATCTCGAACCATGTTCCCGATCTATTTATTCTCGACGAACCGACCAATAATCTCGACCTGTCGAGCCTCGCCGTGCTCGCCGATACGATAGGCGATTATCGGGGCACCCTGCTCGTTATCTCCCACGACCGGAACTTCACCGACGAAATAGGAATCACGAAAACCGTCGAACTCGGATAAGCGCCGCTTCCGGAACGCCCCAAAAGAGTCCGGGAAAACGGTATGACGAAATCGTCTCCGTTTTCCCGGACTCTTTTTTACGGTCCGACCCGCGCGTTCCGCTACGAACGACAACGGATCGGATGGAAAATCAATATTTATCCAACTGGGTTTTCAGATAACCTTTTTCTTTCCAGATATTCTCGATCTTTTTCAACCGCTTGCGGAAATCTTCGTAGTATTTCTTGTCCGCAGGCGTCCAGCCGCACTCGGCATAAGCCGCGATACGCGGGAAAATCTGATAATAAAGCCGGTCGAGGTTCGGCGTGAATTCGCCCCACATCTGGCAGCCGGTTCCCAGAATTTTCTCTTTATCGGCATCGGCCAGGCCGTCCGGAATCGGATTGAACGAATAAGCCTTTTCGAACGGGGTCACTTCGTACGGATAGTCCAGGTAAGTGAAGAAACGGTTCGAATTGACCACGTCGTACCCTTTCTCGATCGCTTTGTTCACCAGACTGATATCCCCGTCCCAGAACTGCACGATCGTACCGGGAGCCAATTTCTCGGACTGGCTGGCCTGTACGTGCGCTTCGCCGCGAACATTGTCGCCGGTAATCTCGTTCCAGCCGATCATCCGACACCCTTTCGAGGCGAGGTATTTCGACATCCGGTTGATCGCCCATACCTGCAAATCGGAGCAGGTCGGCAGGCCGTTGGCCTTCATGAAAGCCTGGATCTCCTCCGAATTCTGCCAGTGCGTGTAATTCGCTTCGTCGCCGCCGATATGCACGATCTTCGACGGGAACAGCGCCACCACTTCATCGAGAATATCGTGCAGGAACTCCTCGACCTTCGGGTCGGTCACGTCGTACAGATCGCCTACGACGGCTTTCCCTTCCCTGCGGCTCGTGGCGCCGATCCACGGATAGGCATAGATCGAAGCGGAAGCGTGCCCCGGCACCTCGATCTCGGGAATCACCTTGATCCCCCGGTCGTCGGCATACTTCACGATGTCGCGGATCTCGTCCTGCGTATAATAAGCGCGTTTCGGGAACAACTCGTCCCACTCTTCCGACGTAACGTTCATGTGGTCGAAATCGCGTTTCGAACCGAGTTCGGTCAACTTCGGATATTTTTTGATCTCGATACGCCACCCCTGATCGTCTACCAGATGCCAATGGAACGTATTCATTTTCAGCCGGGCCATCTCGTCCAGCAGATTCTTGACCGTTTCAGCGCCCTGGAAATGACGGCTTTCGTCCTGCATGTAAGCGCGCCACGGGAAAGCCGGCGCATCGGTAATCACGCAGGCCGGTATCGTCACCAGGCCGTTCTGCGGCGTGGTCATCTGGCGCAGCGTCTGCAACGCATAGAGCAACCCCGCACGGGCGTCGGCCGTAGCCACGATCTGCTTTTTGCTGTCCGGGGACATCACGGCCAGGCGATACGCCTCGTCGTTGTTATTCGACGGCACGGCATTGAGTTTAAACGCCAGTTTGGCTTTCTTGGCTTTGGTCGTATAAACCGGATCGATCCCGGCCTCTTTCAGCACCCCGGTCACGTAATCCTGATTCAGGTTCGCTTTCGGATCGAGATAAACCGAAGTCTCCCCGCTCAATACGGCTGCGTTCTGGAAAGCGACGATCTTGACCGGCTTCGGCAGTATCTCGATCGGGTGGTTCTGCGCCCGTGTTCCGTTTACGGCGAACAGCGCCGCGGCAACCAGGCCGATAAAAAGTTTTTTCATAAAGAAGCGTTTTAATGCTTGGTTAATTTAAGTCATTCAAACCGGTTCCGAAAACGGTCAGTAGCGGATAACCGGCGTTTCGCCGTCCCACTCGACTTCCCAGAAACGGATAAAATTGCCGTTCATTTCCCACTTGAAAGCGGAAAAAATCAGACGGCCTTTATCTTCGACGATCTCCCAGCCCGACCACAATCCGTCCGGCGGCCAGTCGAACGGCACCTCTTCCCAGCGGTTCGACATCGGGTCTTTGGTCTTGCAGAGCACTTTCCCGTGTCCGCTGGTAGCGAACATATAATATGTGCCATCATGCTCGAAAACCCGCGGACTTTCGGGCGTCGTAAACGTAATCAGCGCCGGCCCGAGATCTTTCCAACGGATCGCATCGTCCGACGAAGCGAGCGCGATCGCGCCTTTGCCGTCGGCGGTAGTGACCATCGAAAACATCAGGAACTGCCCGCCATATCGCAGGATGTGCGAATCCCGGCAATCCTCCCAACCGGTCGGATTGCGCATCGCCCACTCCGGCGCCGTATAGACCGGATTTTCCGGACAACGTTTCCAGTCGAACAGATCCTTGCTGGTAGCCAGACCGACGGTTTGCTTGCCCAGCCAACGGTCGTCGAACCCGGTATAAACCATGTAGTACGTTCCCTTGTGCTTCACGATGGACGGAGCGGATACGACCTGCCCCTCCCACGTACCGGGAACGACCCGGATGACGCGCGGGTGATGCTCCCAATGCACCAGATCGGTCGAAGTGGCGTGTCCGAACGCCTTCTCGCTGTCCGGTTCCTGCCAGTCCTGCGTATCGTTGGCCACGCCCACGTTGTAGAACAGATGGAACGTACGCCCCTTCTTGATGACGAAATAATCCTTGACGTATTCGCCCTCGCGGGAAAACTGCCCGATTTGCCCGGAATTCGCCCGCATCTTTTCCGGCGCGCGCGCGCCGAGCGGGGAACAAACCCAACAAGCCATCCCCGCCAACAGCAGGAACGCGGCACCCCAACGGTTGATCTTATACATAGCCGAAATGTTTTGCGACAGCGCCCCGGCAGCAACCTGCCGGACCGGATGCCTATTCGATAACGATCAATACGTCTCCTTCGAGCACGGAATCTCCGGTGCCGACGCGAATCTCCGCAACAGTGCCTTCCTTGTCCGAATCGACGTTGTTTTCCATCTTCATCGCTTCGAGCACCATCAGACGCTGTCCGACTTTGACCGCATCGCCGACCGCAACCTTGATGTCGAGGATCACGCCCGGCAGCGGACTCTTGACAGCGCCTCCGCCGGCGGCGGGTTTCGCGGCTGCGGCAGGCGCCGGCTGTGCCGGAGCGGGCGCGGCGGCAGCGACCGGTTTCGCAGCGACGGCTTTTTCCTGGTCGAGCGTCACCGTATAGTTCGTTCCGTTCACCGTCACGTCAGCGCGGTTTCCGTTCAGGTCGTTGACGGCGACCTGGTAATCGTTTCCGTTGATATTCAGTTTATATTCCTTCATGATGATTCGATCTGTCGTTTGTATGAACGGGCGTCCCGACTCCCCGGAAACCGGACCGGCCGCGGCGCCCTGCAATCATTCCCTACCAGCGGCGGTTGCGCTGCGGCAGGCGGGTCATCCCGTAACTTTTGCAATTCCATCCGGAAGCCGCTTTCGCCGTCCGAACGACGGCAGCGGGAGCCGTGCGGGTCTCCCTGCCGTACAGTTCGAGAGCGACGGCAATCGCCGCAACCACTTCGTTTTCGGAAGATGAAGATCCGGATTTTTTGGATGCAAACAATCTGCTGAAAAATCCCTTCATCGCTACAACGGAATATTAGAATGTTTCTTCGGCGGGTTCGCCAGACGCTTGTTGGCCAACGACTGCAACGCCCTCGCAATGCGGAAACGGGTGTTACGCGGCTCGATGATATCGTCGATATAACCGAACCGGGCAGCCACGTACGGATTGGCAAACTTGTCGCGGTACTCCTCCTCCTTCTGGGCTATGAATTCCGCTTTTTTCTGCTCGTCCTCGATCGCAGCGATCTCTTTCGACGACAACACCTCGGTAGCGCCTTTCGGCCCCATAACGGCGATCTCTGCGGTCGGCCACGCATAGTTGATATCGCCGCGCAGGTGTTTCGAACTCATCACGCAGTAAGCTCCGCCGTAGGCCTTGCGCAGGATTACCGTCACTTTCGGAACGGTCGCCTCGCCGTAAGCGAACAGCAGTTTCGCACCGTGGATAATGATTCCTCCGTACTCCTGGGCCGTCCCCGGCAGGAAGCCCGGCACGTCGACAAACGTCACGATCGGAATATTGAACGCATCGCAGAAGCGCACGAAACGGGCCGCCTTGCGCGAAGCGTTGATATCGAGCACCCCGGCCAGGAACTTCGGCTGGTTCGCGATGATCCCGACGCTCTGGCCTCCGAAACGGGCGAAACCGGTCACGATGTTCGGGGCGAATTTCGCCTGGCTCTCCAGGAAATCCCCGCCGTCGACTACGGCATGGATCACGTCCAGCACGTTGTACGGCTTGTTGGGGTTGTCCGGGATGATGTCGTTCAGCACGTCTTCCATCCGGTCGATCGCATCGGTGCAGGCGGCTACCGGAGCGTCCTCCATGTTGTTCGACGGCAGGAAGCTCAGCAGCTTGCGCAGCATTTCGATCCCCTCCTCCTCGGTTTCGGAAACGAAATGGGCCACGCCGCTCTTGGCCGCATGAATCGAAGCGCCGCCCAGTTGTTCCTGCGTCACATCTTCGCCGGTCACGGTCTTCACGACCTTCGGGCCGGTAACGAACATATAGCTGCTGCCCTTGCTCATCAGGATGAAGTCGGTCAACGCGGGCGAATAAACCGCGCCGCCGGCGCAAGGTCCGAAGATAGCCGAGATCTGCGGGATAACGCCCGAAGCGAGGATGTTGCGCTGGAAGATTTCGGTATAACCGGACAAACTGTTCACGCCCTCCTGGATACGCGCGCCGCCCGAATCGTTGATTCCGATCACCGGAGCCCCGTTTTTCATCGCCATATCCATCACTTTGCAGATCTTAGCGGCGAAGGTTTCGGACAGCGAACCGCCGAACACGGTGAAATCCTGCGAGAACACGTACACCTGACGGCCGTTGATCGTACCGTAGCCGGTTACGACGCCGTCGCCGAAATAGGTCTCTTCCTCGAGGCCGAAATTATTGCAGCGGTGCTTTACGAACATATCGAACTCTTCGAAGGAACCTTCGTCGAGCAGTAGCTTAATGCGTTCGCGCGCCGTTTTTTTCCCTTTTTTATGTTGTGAATCGATCCTTTTCTGACCGCCTCCGAGTCTCGCCTGTTCGCGATACCCCATCAATTCTTTGACTTTCTCTTGAATGTCGCTCATTTTAGTTTTGCAGTTATATACGGTTTCAGGTAAATTATTTGTTCTTGTTTTCGCACAGTTCGGTCAGCACGCCGCCGGTAGACTTCGGGTGCAGGAACGCGATGCTAAGCCCTTCGGCGCCTCCGCGCGGAGCCTTGTCGATCAGTTGGATGCCGTTCGCCTCGCATTCGGCCAGACAGTTTTCGATCCCGTCGACGGCAAAAGCCACATGGTGCACGCCTTCGCCCCTCTTTTCGATGAACTTGCCGATCGAACCTTCGGGAGAGGTCGATTCGAGCAGCTCGATCTTCGTGTCTCCGACTTTAAAGAAAGCGGTTTTCACTTTCTGGTCGGCGACCTCTTCGATGTTATAGCATTTGGTTCCGAGCATTTTTTCCCAATACGGGATGGCGGTATCCAAGCTTTTCACTGCGATACCGAGGTGTTCGATGTGCGATACTTTCATGATACAGATTTTTATTTTTAAGTAAGTTAATAGCTGCCGTATGCAATAAGGGGATTATTCAAATCCGAATCTCACAAATTTAGGATTTTATTCTTTAAAATCCAGTATCTACCGGAAAGTTTCTGTCCAAAAAACATACAGTCGCTAAAATCGGTGCAACTTTTGATACTGATTTTCGTTTTATTAATAAGAATACGTATATTTGTTTAATTGTCGTGCTCATGAAAAAGATCATCGTTATAACAGGCATTTTGTTGCTGGCCTTTTCAGGAGTCAAAGCGCAACAACTGATCAACGGGGAAAAAGCTCCGGAACTGAAACTCAGCGAGTGGATCAGCAAGAACCAGTTGCAAAGCGGAAAGCCCACGTTAATCGAGTTCTTTTTCTCGCGCAGCGACCTGAGTATGAAGCGCCTGCCCACCGTGGACGACTTCGCGCGGAATTACGGCAAAAAACTGAACGTAGTCGTCATCGGCTGCGAAACGAAAGATAAGATCCAAAGCGTAATGGACGGAAAAGGATATGCGTTCGCCGTCGCGGTGGACAACGAACACAAGACGTTCACCGCCTACGGAGCGCAGTTCGTCCCGTACGGCGTTTTGCTCGATGCGCGCGGGAAAGTGCTCTGGTTCGGCAATTCGTCGAAATTCGGCGCCGAGGAGCTGAAAAAGACGCTGGAGTGGGAGTAGCCCTGACGAAGAGATTGATCCGATAATCATTTAATAACCTATGTTAAGATTGCTATTCCGACGGATATTGCCGGGAATCTTGTTCGTTGCAGTCTTCGCCGCCGGGGCGCGTGCCGAAGACCCTGCCGTAACGCCCTCGACGGCTTTGGAATCCTATTTGCACAACGGCGACCTGACCTACGGTTGGGAAGTCCGGGAAACGGTGCGCGACGGCAATGCGACCGTCTACCACCTGCTGTTGACTTCGCAGAAATGGCAGGACATCACCTGGACGCACCAGCTTTCGGTCATCGTACCGGATCGGATCACGCATCCCGGCGCGCTGCTGATGATTACCGGCGGCTCGGTCAAGGACGGACAACCGAACTGGAACGGAGGCATACAGGAAGGCCTGCTCGCGCCGATGGGAAAAATAGCGCAGGACAACCGCGCCGTCACAGCCGTCCTGAGGCAGGTTCCGAACCAACCGCTGTACGACAGCCTGAAGGAGGACGCGCTGATCTCTTATACGTTGCACCGTTTCCAGCAGGACGGCGACTACACCTGGCCGCTGCTGTTCCCGATGACCAAAAGCGCCGTGCGGGCAATGGACGCCGTGACGGAATTCTGCGCAGAGCGGTTGCAGCGCAAAGTGGAAGGATTTGTCGTGGCCGGAGCGTCGAAACGGGGCTGGACGACCTGGCTCGCCGCAGCGCAGGATAGCCGCGTGGCGGCAGCCGCGCCGATGGTGATCGACATCCTGAACATGCCCAAAAGCATCCGTTACCAACTGGAAGCGTACGGCGCTTACAGCGAACAAATCAAGGATTACAGCGACTTGGGCATCCTGCAATCGATCTCTTCGGAAAAGGGGCGCGCCATCGTCGAGATGATCGACCCGTACAGCTACCGCCGCAAATTGTCGCAGCCCAAACTGCTGCTGATGGGAACCAACGACGAATTTTGGGTGGCCGACAACGTCAAGAACTACATCGACTCGATCCCGGGGATCAACCGGCTGCATTACATCCCGAACGCCGGGCATAACCTCGGCGGCGGAGCCGAAGCGATGCTGACGCTGGATGCTTTTTTCGCTTCGCTGTTGTCGGATAATCTTTTCCCGACCTGCGCATGGCAGGCGAAAACCGGAGGCAAGAATCTGAAAATCGCGCTGGAGATGTCCCGCGAAAATCTTGTCGGCGCAGAGCTGTGGAGCGCCGTCTCGCCGACCCGCGATTTTCGCAAAGCGGAATGGAATTCCGCTCCGCTGCCGGAACCGGAAAGCGAAAAATACACGGTCGACGTACCGTTGCCCGAAACCGGTTTCAAAGCTTGTTACGTAGATCTGATCTACCGTACCGACGACGGCCGGCAATACAAAATCTCCACGCGCATTTTCATGACCGATCCAGGCAAATTGTTGTAATTTATCCGAATAACGTTCGATCGGCCCGTATTTCCTCCCGGTGCCCCCTTGCCGCGCATTCAACGGATAACGCGGCCGGACGAAACGGCGGACGAAGGGAAGATCTCTTTTCAAGACGGTTATTTCGGAAGCGGACCCGTGGATAAAAACGCGGGATATCCGTTCTTTTAAAAGCTAAAGCAAATTTCCGACGAGCAACAAACGAGCACAAAAAAAAGGAGCATGTCCTTGCACACTCCTTATCGGATCATACGTACCGTCGGAAACTTTCCGTCGCCGGCCGGCACTGCATTTCGGTTTCGGTTAGATTATTAGGCGCGTCAGCCAACGGCCTTCAATTGCCGGAATTTGTCGCTTTCGAGGCGGCTTTTCGCATACGGAACCGTCACGCGCAGCGACTTGCGTCCCTCCTGGCCCGGCAGGTCGAACATGCCGTCCATCATGATCGCTTCGCAGATCGACCGCAGGCCGCGCGCGCCGAGCTTGTACTCGATCGCCTTATCGACAATGTAATCGAGAGCGTCCTCGTCGAACGTCAGTTTGATGCCGTCCATTTCAAACAGCTTGACGTACTGGCGCGTAATCGCGTTTTTCGGCTCGGTCAGAATCGAGCGCAGCGCAACCCGGTCGAGCGGTTCGAGGTAGGTCAGCACCGGAATACGCCCGATCAGTTCGGGGATCAGTCCGAACGATTTGAGATCCTGCGGCATGACGTACCGCATCAGGTTGTCCTTATCGATCCGTTCCCTGTGAAGCTGTCCGTAACCGAGCGCCTGCGTATTGAGCCGCTGAGCGATTTTCTTCTCGATGCCGTCGAACGCTCCACCGCAGATGAACAGAATGTTCGACGTATTGACCTGTATGAATTTCTGGTCGGGATGCTTGCGTCCCCCCTGAGGCGGTACGTTCACGACCGTACCCTCGAGGATCTTCAGCAACGCCTGCTGCACGCCTTCGCCCGACACGTCCCGCGTGATGGACGGGTTATCCCCTTTGCGCGCGATCTTGTCGATCTCGTCGATGAAAACGATCCCGCGTTCGGCCAGCGCCACGTCGTAGTCGGCCACCTGCAACAACCGCGTCAGGATGCTCTCCACGTCTTCGCCGACATATCCCGCCTCGGTCAGCACCGTCGCATCGACGATCGTAAACGGCACTTTGAGCAATTTGGCGATCGTCCGGGCCAACAACGTCTTCCCGGTACCGGTCTGCCCGACCATCATAATATTCGACTTGTCGATCTCGATCTGCATGTCGTTGCTCTCCTCGTGCAGCAACCGCTTGTAATGATTATAGACCGCCACCGATATATGCCGCTTGGCGCTCTCCTGCCCGATCACATACTGATCGAGAAACTGTTTGATCTGAATCGGTTTCAGAAGCTCCTCCATGCGGATGGAAGGCGCCTTGCGCACCGTCTTTTTGGGGTTCTCGGCCAGCAGCGCATGCCCGCGCTCGATGCACTGGTCGCAGATGCGGGCTCCGTTGTCGCCGTCGAACAGCATAGCCACCTCGTAACGCGAAAGCCCGCAGAACGAACAATGATCCGCCGGCCGTTTCGTATCCTTTTTCTCCATTTTCTATTCAAAAATATCCGCGCGATGCGGAAATTCGTATATTCGTTAGATTGCAGTCGTTTTCCGTTCCGTCGCCCTATTTCTTCCGGGCCGACAGCACTTCGTCGATCAGACCGTATTTCTGCGCTTCGGGAGCGGTCATCCAGTAATCGCGGTCGGCATCCTTCTCGATCTTTTTGATGGTTACGCCCGAATGCAGAGCGAGTATTTCGTATAACTCCTGTTTGGTGCGAAGAATCTGACGCGCCGTGATCTCGATGTCCGAGGCCTGTCCTTCGACGCCGCCCAGCGGTTGGTGGATCATCACCCGCGAATGCGGCAGCGCCGAACGTTTTCCCTTGGCTCCGGCCGTCAGCAAGACGGCCCCCATGCTGGCAGCCAGCCCGGTGCAGATCGTAGCCACGTCCGAACTGATCAACTGCATCGTATCGTAGATTCCCAAACCGGCCGTCACCGATCCTCCGGGCGAGTTGATATAAATCTGAATGTCTTTGTCCGGCTCGGTCGATTCGAGAAACAACAACTGCGCCTGGATGATATTGGCCACGTCGTCATAAACGGGGCAACCCAGAAAAATGATCCGATCCATCATCAACCTCGAAAAGACATCCATCGCGGCCACGTTCATCTGCCGCTCCTCGATGATCGTCGGGGAGATGGAGCCTTGCGCCGCCGCTTTGAACTGATGCAGTTTAAGACTGCTGATCCCGGCATGACCGGTCGCATATTTTTCAAACTCGCTCTTACTCATAATTATTTCATTTTACCGTTACTGTCTTTTATCGAAAGCCTATCCGGTATTTCTCTGCAAACCCCGAACCAAAAAGCGATCCGACCCGAATTTTCCGGACTTCCGCTCAGCGTGCCAGCGCGACGACCGAAACGATCGCCCGGTGATCGGACAGGCCGGAAGGCATGATCCGCGTCGATTCGAGCGTCCACCGACCGGCCGGATAACCGAACAGGTAATCGATCTTGACGTCGGGAGCGTCGGCCGGAAAGGTCGGCTGCATCCCGCACAACAGATCGCAACCGGACGTCATCGCAGCGATCTCGGCGGCATCGGGCTCCGCATTGAAATCTCCGCCGAGCAACACCGGATAGCGCGACCGTTTCAGTTCGTTCAGAATGCACTCCGTCTGCATCCGTCGGCTCTCCTCGCTCAGTCCCAGGTGGGTCGATGCAAACACGACCGTATCCTGTCCGACTTCGACCGTAACGAGCAGCAACGCCCGGGATTCTTCCTGCGCGGAAGCCTGCGGCAACATCAGCTTCCGCACCCCGAGGTACGGCCTGGCCGTCAGCAGCCCGATCCCGTACCAGCCTCCGGCAAAAGCGATCGTCTTGCCGTACAATGGAAACATCCCGGTACGGAAGCCCAGCTCCGTAGCGAAATCCTTGCCGTGCTGATGCGGGATTCCCTCCCGGCGAGTATGGCAGTCCACTTCCTGAAGCGCCACCATATCCGGTTTTTCGGACGCGATTCGCGCCGCAAGCTCTTCCAGCGACGCCAGCTCCCCGAAACGCAGGTTGTAGGTGATCGCTTTCAGCCGCAAAGTATCCTGCGCGCGGGCTATCGGCGCGTAGCACAGCAGAGTCAGCAAAAGGCAAACGAAAAACGCCCCGGATTTTTTCATCGTCGTCCCGTTTTGGTCACAAATATTTACAAAGATACAACATTACTCTACAATTCCGCATACGTCTGCCGGTACGGATCGAAAAACGAAGGCGCAGGTCGTACTACCTGCGCCTTCGTTTTTTACGTCATTGCCGAAACTACTGCGCGTCCTGAGCCAGTTTGCCGAAATCTTCGGCCGAAATGGCTTTTTCGGAAACCGTGATCTGCGGAATCACCGCGTCGATTACTTTATTTTCGAACAGTTTTTCGTAGACTTTCCGATTTTCCTCCTTGTTGCCGAGAATATTTTTCGCATAATTCGCCAACGTCTCGCCGTCTACATTCGGAATCCCGTAGTAAGCGAACTGGGCGGCGGCCATTTTCTTGGCTTCCTCGGTAGCCTCTTCCGGGGTCACTTCGAGTTTCAGCGCATCGATATAATGTTTCTGAATCAGATTCCAGCGCATCATATCGAGGAAACGGTCGAAGTCTTTGTCGATCTCCTCCATCGAGAACTTGCCCTCGTTGATCGTATAGAGCCAGTTTTTCAGGAACGCTTCCGGCATTACGAGTCCGGCTTTTTTCAACAGGAATTTGCGCACGTCGAGGTGCAACAGGAAATCGGTTTCGCGCGACAAGTCGCGGGCGATCTGTTCCTCGATGTATTTTTCGAACGCTTCCGGCGTAGCGACGCCGCCGTCCGGGAAAGCGGTTTTGAAAAACTCCTCGTTCATTTCGGGAGCGACGAAACGGCGGATCTTATTGATCGTCAACTTATAATTCTGGTCCATCCCTTCCAGGTCGGCTTCCTTCACGCCGAGCGCGGCAGCACGCTGCGACGGCGTCTTGAACAACTTGGTCACATCGACGTCCAGCGAATCGCCGACCTTCTTGCCGATAAACGGCGCGCGGTCTTCGTCGCTCATGCCGATCAGACCTACGTAAGCCTCCTCGACTTTCGTATCGCCCTGTTCGAGCGTTACGTCGAGCGCGTCTTCCTTCTCGACCGTATCGACGTCGGTCAGTTTCCCGAAACGGTTCAAGAAGTTGGTGCGATAACCGTCGCGCATCTTATCTTCGATCCGGATCGAATACCGGGTTACTTTATCTTTTTTACTCAGGTCGATACCGATCTCCGGAGCCAGACCCACTTCGAACACGAACTCGTATTCGGTGCTGTCGTCGAAATCCAGCGGTTGCTGTTTGTCGCTCGGAATCATATCGCCGACGAGCGTGAGCTTCTCTTTTTCGATGTAATCGAAGCAGGCTTTCGAAGCGGCGCGGTACGACTCCTCGGCAACGACTCCTTTGCGGTACATTTTATTGATAATCCCCATCGGAACCATCCCCGGGCGGAAACCCGGAACGTTCGCTTTGCGTTTGTAGGTGCGCAGCGCCTTATCTACAGCTTCACTGTAATCGGCCTCACCCACGGTCACCTTCAGCAGCGTGGTGAGATTTTCAAGATTTTCTCTGACAATATTCATTTATCCGTAATATTTTGATCGTTAACGCGAACAAGATGGCCGCCCTGCGACAATGTCCGGCGGCCTTCCGACATCGTGCGGATAAAGGGACTCGAACCCCCACGCCGTGAGGCACCAGATCCTAAGTCTGGCGCGGCTACCAATTACGCCATATCCGCAGAAGCGCCACAAAGATAGCACATTTTTCATCAGGCTGCAAATTTTCGACCTAATTTTGCATGAATGACGCAAATACGTTTTTTCCCGGCCAAACGGCAAAAACGAACCGCCCCGTTTTCCCGACATTTTGATTTCCGGCAAAATATCGTTAGTTTTGTGCAAACGGTTGCATTAGTCCGACAACATCGCAAACCTAACCCTACCGAGTCATGAAACGGATCTACCTCCTGCTGAATGCGGCGACGCTGCTCGCCTGCCTGTTTTGCTTCCCTTTGTCCGGCAAACGCAAAACTCCGCAACCGGCCGAACCCGCGGCCCGCGAATACTGGATCGCCACGCTCGACCGGACGGCTTTGCCGGTACTGACCGCGTTGAGCGAACAGCGCCTGAAAGCGGCGATGCCGCTCGAAACGAAGATCGACCGAGCGCAACACGTGGGCTACCTCGAAGCGTTCGGCCGCACGCTGACCGGGATCGCCCCGTGGCTCGAACTCGGCCCGGACAGCACCGTCGAAGGCCGGAAACGGGCGCACTACATCGAACTGGTACTGAAATGCCTCGACAACGCGACCAACCCGGAGTCGGCCGATTGCATGAACTTCACGGAATACCAGCAACCGCTGGTCGATGCGGCCTTCCTCGCGCACGGGCTGGTGCGGGCGCCCAAACAAATCTGGGGGCGTCTGGACGAACGAGTCAAACGGCAGGTCGTCGATGCCCTGAAATCCACCCGCACGATCCGCACTCCGACCAACAACTGGCTGCTTTTCAGCGGCATCATCGAAGCGTTCCTGCTCGACAACGACTACGGCGGCGACCTGATGCGAATAGACTTCGCGGTCAACAAACACCTCGAACGCTACAAAGGCGACGGCACGTACAGCGACGGCGACCTGTTCCAATGGGACTATTACAACAGCTTCGTGATCCAGCCGATGCTGCTGGACGTGGTGCGTATCCTGCATAAACGGAAACTCGTTTCCGACAAAACCTTTCAGGACGTGCAGCGGCGGATACAACGCTATGCCGCCGTACAGGAACGGCTAATCTCGCCGGAAGGAGCGTTCCCGCCGATCGGCCGGTCGCTGGCCTACCGGATCGGGGCGTTCCAAGCGCTCGGACAGGTCGCGCTCGGACATTTGCTGCCCGCCGAAGTCGCCCCCGCACAGGTGCGTTGCGCGCTGACGGCAGTGATGAAACGCATGATGGAAGCCCCGGGCACTTTCGACGAAAAAGGATGGCTGAAAATCGGTTTCTGCGGAGCGCAGCCGGGTATCGGAGAGGGCTACATCAATACCGGTAGTCTGTATCTGTGCTGCGCCGGTTTCTTGCCGCTGGGACTGCCGGCCGACGATCCGTTCTGGAACGCCCCCGACGCCGACTGGACTTCGTTGAAGCTGTGGAAAGGCATCGACCTGCCGGCCGACCACGCCGTCAACTGACCGGATTATTTTTCCAGGAAAAAACCGACCGAAACGTATTCGATACGCAGTTCGGGAAAGCGGGACAGGCGCACCATGTCGAAAACGACTTTGACCGAATCCGTTTCGTATTGCAGAAGCGCGCTCTTCATCGAATCCAACGCCGCGACGGGAACCGTATCCCGCACGGCATAACCGCTCCCGGACAGCTTTTCTCGCAGCATATCTTCCAGTCCCCGCCGGAACAGAAGGCTGCCGTCATTGTCTTTGATCGACAGCGTATCCCGGCTCAGATCGGCATACAGGCGCTGCCCGTTCTCGTAATTCTGCACGGCCCGCAACGTGCGGTATCCGGATATATCGACCGGAGCCCCGTCCGATTCGAGCAGCACGGAGTTCCGCTGCGGATCCTCCTGCGGAGTCAGTTCGGTGGCCCACGGCACGCTTACATACCATTCCAACACCTGAGGAATCACCTCGTTCTGCAAAGCGAACGAGTCGTCCACCCCGTAACGTTCCGCCATAAATCCGGCGGGACAGTTCCGGACGAGGTATTCGAACGATTCGTAAAGACGACGGTAATCCTCGCGGTAAACCGAGTCGGCATCGGGACGTTTCTGCAAAATCAACCGGCCCGAAGCATCGGCCAATCCGAGACGGACGACGATCCGTTCGGCGCGCTGCATCTGCGAACGAATGCCGATAGCCGCCGCCGTAACGCCCGGTATATACGTGAAAACGGCCAGTAAAACGCCCGACAGCGCCGCGACATACAGGTAACGTCCGCTCCGACGGCTGAAAAACAGCAGGATCGTCACCGTCATGATCGCCCCGCAAACCGCCAGGTAAACCCTGTCCTGCGTAAACCCGTACTGCTGCACGCGATAACCCACTCCCGTCCAGAACATCGCGAGCGCCGGCAGCGCGATCAGGCTGAACCGGCCGTAATACCAGTCGTACATCCGCCGGAGCAGCATCGGCTGGCAGGCTCTCAACACCGTCGCGACGATCGCATAACCGAACACGAGGTAAGCGATTCCGCCCTTGGGCAGTTCCCACCGCAGCACGATCATTGCGAAATAGAGGTACAGGATCGCCGTGTAGATCAGCACGGTGGGGCTCAACACGTAATTGAGCAGCACATCGAAAAACGGATTCGGCCGAACGCCTTGCTCCCGGTCGCTCGTCCGGTTGAATGCCAGGAAACAAACCGGCGCCAGCAGCACGAACGCCGACATCGCGGCATAGGTCGTGAAACCGGACGATATCCCGGTGAAAATATTGAATATGTATACGATCGAATGGAAAATGGCCATCAGCGCCAGGAAAGCCGTCAACGCCAGCAGTAAGGCCGACAGCAGGTCGTACACGTAGCGTAGCGCGCGCTCGACGAACCGTTCGTTATCGCTCTGCCAATCGCTGGCCAGCACCGTCAACGCGCAGACGACCAGCGTCACGGGATAAGCCACCGTCCTCGTCCAGTCGCCGACGTCGGCCGCCAGCAACGGGAGCGCCAGCAACGGCGACAGATAATAGACGATCCGCCATGCGCCGCGGCGACACCACCGGTTCGTCACGAACGAAAACGTGAAAAACAGCGGCAGCAGCAACGCATAACCATCGTTTTCGATCACTTCCTCCCGGATCAACGCGCAGATCAAAAAGGCATAAACGGCTACGGCCGTTTCGGCCGGCGCATACCGGAACGTCTCGGCCAATCGGCTGACGAACCGGCGAATACGATCTTTTAACGATACTTTCAATGGTTATTGTTTTACGTCCAGACGGACACGTTATCCTCAATTACCGGTCGAACTCCAGCGCCCGGCCCCGGGCGTCGCGATCCACCGCCCCGTTCCGAAAAACGATTTTCCCGTTGACCAGCGTATGGGTCACCCGATTCGAAAACGTAACGCCCTCGAACGGCGACCAGCCGCATTTGGATAGGATATTCTGCGGCGACACCGTCCACGGATCGTCGGGCCTGACCAACACGATATCGGCGAAATACCCTTCGCGCAGGTAACCGCGCTCCCGGATCCGGAACCGGACAGCCGGCGCATGACACATTTTTTCGACCGCCGTTTCGACCGGGAACACCCCGTTGCGACTCATTTCGAGCATCGCTACCAGCGAATGCTGCACCAGCGGGCCGCCGGACGGAGCTTTCAGGTAAGGCAGCTTCTTCTCATCGAGCGTGTGCGGGGCATGATCCGTCGCTACGACGTCTACGCGTCCGTCCGCGATTCCGCGGCGCAACGCATCGCGGTCGGCCTCGCTTTTGATAGCCGGATTCCACTTGATAAAATTCCCCATGCGGGCGTAGTCGGCGTCACTGAACCACAGGTGATGCACGCACACCTCGTTCGTAATCCGTTTACCGGAGAGCGGCCCCCGGTCGAAAAGATCGAGTTCGCGGGCCGTGCTCAGGTGCAGCACGTGCAGGTCCGCCCCGTAGCGCGTCGCCAATTCGATGGCCTTCGCCGACGACCGGTAACAAGCCTCGGCCGACCGGATCAGCGGATGCATCGCCACCGTTATCTCATCGCCGTACCCAGCCCGGAAACGCTCCATATTAGCGCGCACGGTCGCCTCGTCCTCGCAGTGCGTCGCCACCGGCACCGGGGACTGGGCGAATATCGACGCCAGCGCGCGATCGTCGTCGACCAGCATGTTCCCGGTCGAAGAACCCATAAACACTTTGACGCCGCACACCCGTTTCGGATCGATTCGTTCGATCTCGGCGGCATTTTCGTTCGTCGCCCCGAAATAAAACGAATAGTTCGTTACGGACGTTTCGGCGGCCCGTTCGAATTTCTCGTCGAGCAGGCCGAGCGTTACGGTCGGAGGCTTGACGTTCGGCATATCCATAAAAGAAGTGACTCCACCGGCGGCGGCGGCGGCCGACTCGCTGTGGATATCGGCCTTGTAGGTAAGCCCCGGTTCGCGGAAATGCACCTGATCGTCGATCGCGCCGGGCAACACCCACTGTCCCCGGGCGTCGATCGTTTCGCCTTCGAAACGGTCGTGCGGATATGCGCCCCGGCCGATCTCGGCGATCCGTTCGCCGCGGACGACTACGTATCCTTCGAAACGCACCCCGTCACCGAAGACCGTCCCTCCGCGAATCAGCAGCCCCCGGCTCATACGGCTTTCGGTTTGATCGAACGGAAACGCAGTTTCAGCACCCCGAAAAAAGCTTCGCGGAAAATCCCGCCGCTCATTTTCGACGCGCCGAGCGTCCGTTCGGTGAAAATGATAGGCACCTCCTTGACACGGAAACCCAACTTCCACGCGGTATATTTCATTTCGACCTGAAAACCGTAACCTTTCATCCGCACGGCATCCATATCCATCGTCCGCAGCAACTTCGCGCTGTAACATACGAAACCGGCCGTCGCATCGCGCACCGGCATCCCGGTCACGAAACGCACATACGCCGACGCGTAATAGGACATCAGCACCCGTTTCATCGGCCAGTTCACCACGTTCACGCCGGTCACGTAACGCGACCCGATCACCAGGTCGGCCCCTGCGACCGCCGCCTGCGACAACCGCACCAGATCGTCCGGATTATGCGAAAAATCGCAGTCCATTTCGAAAACGTAGTCGTACCCGTTCTCAAGTGCCCAGCGGAATCCCGCAAGGTAAGCGGTGCCGAGTCCCAGCTTGCCGGAACGCTCGATCAGGTGCAGCGAGCCGGGATAGACCCGCTGCTGCTCCCGGACTACTTTCGCCGTACCGTCCGGAGAGCCGTCGTCGATAATCAACAGGTCGAACTTTTCAGGCAGGGAAAAGACTTTGTCTATCATCGGCCGGATGTTGTCAAGCTCGTTGTAGGTCGGAATAATCACCAGGTTTCTCATACATTCAGTTGCTATGCGCCGCGATGTTGCACACGACACGCTAATTTTAAAACAAAAGTAGTAATTTTGGCGAAATATGTAACTTTATCCTTAAAAATTATGCCCATCGAACTGTCGCTGGAACTCACGCCGAAACAGGCATCCGACCAGGCCCGTTACCTGCCGCTGATCGCCGACCGGATAGCCGTTCCGCAATCCCGGATCGCACTGGTACGCATCGTTCGCCGTTCGATCGACGCGCGCAGCCGCCAGATCCGCGTCAACCTCGGCGTACAGATCTATGTCGACGGAGAACAGGCTCCGCCGCCGGTGCGCTTCGATTATCCGCAGGTCGGGGGTCGCACGCCGGTCGTCGTCGTCGGATCGGGGCCGGCCGGACTGTTCGCCGCGCTGCGGCTGATCGAACGCGGCTTGCGCCCGATCGTACTCGAACGCGGACGAGACGTCTCGGCGCGCAAAAGGGACATCGCCCGGATCAACCGCAACGGCCCGGTAGATCCGGAATCGAACTACGCTTTCGGCGAAGGCGGAGCGGGCACCTATTCCGACGGCAAGCTCTTCACGCGCTCGAAAAAACGCGGCGACTACCGCAAGGCGCTCGAAGTTTTCCGCTTCCACGGCGCCGACGAGTCGATCCTGTACGACACGCACCCGCACATCGGCACCGACCGGCTGCCGCGCATCATCGCCGCGATGCGACAGACGATCGTCGACGCCGGCGGACAGGTGCTGTTCGGGGCGAAAATAACCGACGTCCGAATCCGGAACGGAAAAATCGCCGGGGTCTGCCTCGGCGACACGACGGTCGAAGGGGCCGCCGTAATTCTCGCGACCGGACACTCGGCGCGCGACATCTACGAAATCCTGCACCGCCGGGGAGTACGGATCGAAGCCAAACCGTTCGCGATGGGCGTCCGGGCCGAACATCCGCAACAACTGATCGACCGCGCGCAATACCACCTGCCCGAACGCGGCGAATACCTGCCCGCCGCCTCGTACTCGTTGGTCAGCCAGGTCGGCGGACGGGGCGTCTACTCGTTCTGCATGTGTCCGGGAGGTTTTATCGTGCCGGCCATGACGCGCGCCGGAGAGTCGGTCGTCAACGGCATGTCGCCGTCGGGCCGCAACTCGGTATTCGCCAATTCGGGCATCGTCACCGAAATCCGCCTTTCCGACTTCGAACACCTGCGGGCCGAACACGGGGAACTGGCCGGGCTGCGTTTCCAGCAGCAATTCGAAGAGCTGGCCTACCGGCAGATCGGCGACCGGCAGATCGCCCCGGCGCAACGGCTGGCCGACTTCGTAGCCGGAAAAGCGTCCGGATCGCTGCCGCGCTGCTCCTACGTGCCGGGCATCGCCGCGACGCGAATGGAACAGTGGATGCCCGGCACGATTTCCGACGCGCTGCGGGGCGGCCTGGCCTCGTTCGACAAGAAACTGCGCGGATTCGTAACGAACGAGGCGCTCGTCGTCGGCGTCGAATCGCGCACTTCTTCGCCGGTACGCATCCCGCGCGATCCGGCGACGCTGATGCACCCGCAGACCGCGGGGCTTTTCCCGGCCGGCGAGGGCGCCGGATACGCCGGGGGAATCATCTCGGCCGCCATCGACGGCGAACGGTGCGCCGACCGCGCCGCCGACTACCTTGCAGGAAAGCCGTAAAGTCCTTTTTATGACCGGAATGGACGGAATGCCGCCGACAGGATGCAAAAAAGCCGTACCTTTGCGGCATGAACCGTAAAATCCTCGCGCTGGCCATTCCGAACATCATCTCCAACATCACGATCCCGCTGTTGGGCATGGTCGACATGGCCATCGTCGGTCACCTCGGCGACGACGCGCTGATCGGCGGAATCGCCATCGGGACGGCCGTTTTCAACTTCATATACTGGAACCTGGCTTTCCTGAGAATGGGAACCAGCGGCCTGGCGGCACAAGCCTACGGCGCGCACGATTTCCGCGAAATCGCCGCCATTCTGGTACGGGCTCTTTCGGTCGCGCTGGCGGCAGCGATGGCGCTGCTGATCCTGCAGCGTCCAGCCGGCCGGCTGACGCTGATGATGATGGACGGCACGCCGCACACGATGCGCTATGCGGCCGAATATTTTTTCGCACGCATCTGGGCGGCCCCGGCCACCATCTCGCTGTTCGCTTTCCAGGGATGGTACATCGGTATGCAGAACTCGCGCTTCCCAATGTACATCGCCATCGTCATCAACCTGATCAACATCGTCTTCTGCCTGTGGTTCACGCTGGGACTCGGCTGGGGCATCGCCGGCGTAGCCTGGGGAACGGTCGTCGCGCAATATTGCGGTCTGCTGATCTCCGCCGGGCTGTGGCTCCGGTATTACCGGCGCTTTCTACGCTACATCGACCTGAAAGAGAGCCTGAAGATCAAACCGATGCTCGGATTTTTCCGAATCAACCGCGACATTTTCCTGCGGACGGCCTGCATCGTCGCCGTATACACTTTTTTCACCTCCGCATCGTCCGGCATGGGAGACACGCTGCTGGCGGTCAACATGCTGCTAATGCAGCTTTTCACGTTGTTCTCGTACCTGATGGACGGCTTCGCCTATGCCGGGGAATCGCTGGCGGGACGCTACGTAGGCGCCCGGAATCCCGAGATGCTGCGCAAATGCATCCGCTACCTGCTCGCATGGAGCCTCGTTATGGCGATACTCTACGTCGGCGTCTACGCCTTCGGCTGGCGGACGATCCTGTCGTTGTTCACCGACAGCACGGCCATCCTGTCAGGAGCCGGAGCCTATGTCGAATGGCTGATCGTCATTCCGCTGATCGCTTTCGCGCCGTTCATGATCGACGGCATCCTGATCGGAGCGACCCGGACGGCGGTGATGCGCAACTCCGTCTTCGTCTCGACGGTCGTCTTCTTCGCCGCCTATTACGGACTGCGCGGCATAGCGGGCAATAACGCCCTCTGGTTCGCATTCACGGCATTTCTGGTGATGCGCGGGGTGCTGCAATATTATATGACGAACCGGCTGCGGATCATCTGACCCGCAACCGGCAATCGTTATCCGCCTTCCCGACGGAATTTATTTCCCGATCTTGCCGAAATAATCGTTCAGCAACTCGCGGGCCGCGACGAACGAACTTTTACGGTCGGCCAGCACCATCTTCTCGAATTCGCCGATCCGGGCCGCGACCTCTTCGTTCCGGTAAAAATGCTCGCGCAACGCTTCGTCGATCGTTTCGTACATCCAGTATTTAGCCTGCCGGTGACGGTTGCGCTGGAAATAACCGTTCTTTCCGGTAAATTTCAAAAAATCTTCGACGCCGTTCCAGATTTCGGGCAGTCCGGTGTGCTCGACCGACGAACAGGTGTAAACCCGCGGCCGCCACTGCGAATCGGGCATCGGAAACAGGTTCAGCGCATTGGCGAAATGACTCCGGGCTACATCGGCACGCTGCTGATTGCCGCCGTCGGCCTTGTTGATCGCGATCATATCGGCCATCTCCATGATGCCGCGCTTGATCCCTTGCAGTTCGTCGCCGGCGCCGGCGATCTGCAACAACAAAAACATATCGACCATCGAATGCACGGCCGTCTCGGACTGCCCCACCCCGACCGTCTCGATGAAAATAACGTCGAACCCGGCGGCTTCGCACAGAATGATGGTTTCGCGCGTCTTGCGGGCCACCCCGCCGAGCGAACCGGCCGAAGGGGAAGGGCGTATGAAAACGCTCGGATTGTGCACAAGCGTCTCCATCCGGGTCTTATCGCCCAGGATGGAACCTTTGCTGCGCTCCGAACTCGGGTCGATCGCCAGCACCGAAAGCTTGTGCCCGAGATTGGCCACCATGTCGCCGATCGCTTCGATAAACGTCGACTTGCCGGCGCCCGGCACCCCGGTGATCCCGATCCGCACCGACCGGCCCGAATGGGGAAGGCAGCGCTCGATGATCTCCTGCGCCTGCGCGTAGTGTTCGGGCAACAGGCTCTCGACCAGCGTAATCGCCTGCGAAAGCACCGTAATATTACCCGCCAGGATTCCCTGCATGTATTCGTCGGTCGTCATCCGATGCCGTTTCGCCCGGCGGAAATAAGGGTTTACGACGGGAGGCTGTTCGACGCCCCGGTTCACCGCCAGCGCGCTGTCGTGCTCCCTGCCATGTATATCTTCGTAGTGTTCCATAGTCCAATCGCGGATTATTCGACGAAGATACCAATTTTATTTGATCTCTCCTACCGTACAACGGAAAAGTCTCCGGCATGAATTCCGGAAATGTCCCGCGCTTCCGGAGTACGGGCGAGACGTCGTTCGGATTCCGCCGCGGTAAATTGCCGCATCACGGGACTTCGCAGCGCGCCGCTTTTGCAAATCCGGAAAAATAAATTACTTTTGCCCTGATTTCTCCGTCCGGGGAAGGGTATTCGGGGTGTAGCGCAGCCCGGTTAGCGCACCTGCTTTGGGAGCAGGGGGTCCCAGGTTCGAATCCTGGTACCCCGACAAATGGAAAATGCGGGCGGCGGCAAAATAATTGCCGCCGCCCGGTTTATTTATTTTCAAACCGTTCGCTCTTTTCCGTCGGGCATTACCGGCTTTTGCTTTTGAATATTTTCCGAAATACGCGGTACGCCCTGATATAAAGCCCGTAATGACCGTACAGCATCCGCCGTCTGAACCAAGTTCCCCAACCGATTCGGCTGAATTTCAGGCGATCGAAATCATGCATCTTAGATACGATATCCCTGCAAACGGCGTCGAATTCGAACGCCTCGCCGAAAACGGAGATGTGATTGATCACATGGGCGCCTCGTTTCAACACTTCGGCTTCGAACCGATCCTGGTCTTCGGGGAAAACATTTTTTTCGCGCAGGAACAGCACCCTCTCACGGATCACCAAAAAGAACCGATATTCGGCCTGCGGATCAAATCCGCTGTGCAGGATGCTTCCGGTCCGGAGCAGGTAATAATATAGAGGCACATTCTGTTGCACGATCCGGTTCGCTCTGTAAAACAGTTTGTACATGATCGCCATATCCTCAAAGACCGTATGATCTTCCGGGAAAAGCACCCCGTCGAACAACTCCCGTTTGAACAGTTTATCCCAGAAATAACTTCTTATCAGGGAGTCTTCGTATAACAATCTCAGCGCCTCCCTGCGGTCATAAACGACGGTATCGCCGCCGTCCCCGGAAGCCCCGCACCGCATCCCTTGCTCCCCGACCTCGTAATACGAACAAATGGAAATATCCGCCCCGTAATCCGTCGCCCCCCGGTACAATGTCCGGCAAAAATCGCGATCCACCCAGTCGTCGCTGTCCACGAAACCCAAATACCTGCCGCGCGCAAGCCGAATACCCGCATTGCGGGCTCCGCTGACCCCGGCATTCCGTTGGTGGACGACCCGGATCCGGCTATCCCGCTCCGCATAAGAATCGCAGACGGCCCCCGACGCGTCCGTCGAACCGTCGTCGACGAGAATGATCTCGATTTCACCGAAAGTCTGCGCCAAAAGGGAGTCTATGCACTTCGGCAAATAAGCCTGCACGTTATAGACAGGAACTACGACGGTTATCTCCGGTACGCTCATTCCTTTGGATGTTAACGGCATTTTCGGCCGGTCAGTTTCCGGCAACTTCGAATCAGATTCGCATATCCGTCGAAATGATCATAAATCATCTTCCGCCTGAGACAAACGCCGATACCGATTCGTCCGATCCCCAGATGGTCATAACCGTGCATCCTTGCAATCACATCGCCGTATAGGCTTTCGAATGCGGTATAATTTTCACGGGATACGATTCGCCCGATCAGGCGGATCGCCCTTTTCAGCACCTTGGCCTCCAGTTTTCCGCGCTCTTCGGGCAGCAGGTTTTTCTCTTTCTCGAAAAGCGCCTGTTCGCAGACCGCCAGAAAAAACTGATACTCTTTCAACGGATGGGACATCTCGTTCGTACAGCTATCGCCCCGCATCCGGTAATAATACAACGGAACATTCATCTGCACGACCGCCCCGGTCCGGTAAAACAGCTTATGCATAATGGCCATATCTTCACACATGATACGGTCTTCGGGGAACCCGATCCCGTCGAACAACTCGCGTCGGAACAACTTGTTCCAACTGAAACTCCTGATCCGGACATCTTCATACAGCATCCGGATAGCCTCTTTCCGGTCGTAAATCGTTATTTTTCCGTCCGCCGCCTCGGGTTTGGTTTTCCGCGACCGCGCCACGTAATAAGAGCAGATCGAAATATCCGCCCGGTAATCGATCAACGTTTCATACAGCCGCTTGCAATAATCCCGGTCGACCCAATCGTCGCCGTCGACGAATCCCAGATATTTACCGCGGGCGAGACGGATCCCGACGTTGCGCGCCTTGCTTACGCCGGCATTCTGCTGATGAACGACCCGGATGCGGCCGTCCCGGGCCGCATAGCGATCGCAGATTTCGGCAGAGGCATCGGTCGAACCGTCATCGACCAGGATGATCTCGATCGCCGCAAAACTCTGCCCCAACAGAGAATCCAGGCACTCGGGCAAATATTCCTGCACGTTGTATACGGGAACCACGAGGCTGATCCCGGGCACATCCTTTGTTCTTTCCATCCAATGCAAAACAGTCAAAAGTAATCGATAAATTCCCTCCTATTCGTTCGTACGCAAACCGTTTCATTCCGGCGTCTTTACTCGGACAAAAATCATTGTCAAGGCCGAATATTCCTCAAACCTATCCCGTTTGACCCTTTTCGTATAACAAAGAAACGATTATTAAACGAATTTGCAAATCAACCCGAAGCAATTCGCACGGAATAGATAAAAAAACTCACGGATATCCGACTCGAAACGCCGGCCCTGCTTTAAGGATGCCTGCGACCGTCCGATCGTTGCTTACCGGCAGCCGGAAAACAAAAATATCCGGGATAATGACTTATCCCGGATATTTCGGTTAAACGATCGACGTTATCAGTCGACGTCCACGATAGCCACACGATTCAACGGAATTTCCGGGAATTCGTTGGTACCGCCCTTCGCTACGATCTCCAGCTAGGAAGCTTTCACGCCCAGACGGTCGACGAGCACTTTGTAAACGGCTTCGGCTCGCTGCTGGCTCAGGTACTGGTTGCGTTTTGCAGAACCGGTAGCGCTATTTGCACTGACCATCATTCATTCTGTTGAATAAATGCGTTTAATTTAAGTATAATCTTATAAACTTCTGTATTTCGTACTTTCATCGGCTTTCTTAAAATTTCATCGGACAATTGAAGGGCCTTTACTCTTCGGCCCGTTTTATCGTAAATCAACACCAACTGATAAAGGGGTGTAAAACGGTTAGGACACATCCTGGAGGCTAACCGGGCACACTGTTCCGCTTGGATATAATCGCCGACATTATAATAATTATCTGCCTGCAACACCTGTACATCGCAATCATTCAATTGTCGTTCGCAATCTCTCAATACCTGGTTGCTTTGTTGATATTGCCCGGATTTATTCAGAATAGCTCCGTAATTATAAAGAAATTCAGGATCATCAAACTGTTCAATTAAATACAAATCACGATATCGAGTTAACATTTGTTCGCTCACCCCCTGAATGAAGTACTGTTTTTTTAACCGACTCCATACTTTCTCCGATCGAACTTTTCTCATAGAATCCACACTAGCATAATAAACAGCAGGCAAAAAGATCGCCAGCAGTAACCAGACAGGAACAGTACCTTTCAATATATCTTGTCCCTGTGATCTTGTGATCAGAAACAAGTTCAACGAAACCATAATTAAAACAACCGCATAGGAAAGCGGATAAGAAAACAAACCCAAGATGCCGATTCCCAATAATGACAAGACAGCCATCTGTTTATCTTCGGTAATTATTATCAGGCTTTTTCTGAATGTAAAAAAGAGAAGTACGGAAAGCAACAAAATCCCCGTCACGCCGAATTGAATCAAAAAACCAAGATACTCATTAAAAGGAGCTCTGACATTATCAGCAAGATTCCCGAACCGGCTATTCGGATTCTTTTCAAAATAAGCAGCCTGATAAAGCATATAGTTTGGCTGAAAAGCATTCGCCCCATGCCCGAAAAACGGTTTATCGGTCACCATATCCCAGGATGACTTCCAAATCAATAACCTCCCATCGGCTGAATCTTTTTTATAAAAATACAGGCTTATTCCTCCACCTATAATACACGCGGAAATGAATACGGAAACAAGCCATTTGATTTTTTCGGAAAGCGACGCAAAAGATTTATAAGTATATCGCAACAAACAGATCGCACCGATCGCTCCTGCAGCGATTAGTCCGGCCCGTGACTTCGACAATACAAGTCCTGTCAGGAAAATTCCGATTGCACAGATTCCGAGAATCCGTAACAGAAATCCGCGGCGGACAACCTGATATACTGCAAAAGGAAGCAGCGCAATCAGCATCGATGCAAAACCGGCAGGATTATCAAAATGTCCGCAAGTCCCCAAAACATCTGATTTTTAACGGGAAATACCATACAAAGTTTCGCAAATCCCCAATAAAACAATGACAACAGATAACAAACGGATATCCCGCTCTCCGAAAAGAGTTTTCAGGATCACAAAAACTCCCAAGACTAAACCGATCCTGTAAAAAAGGTTTCGTTCCGGGAAAGGTGAAAAAAGTCCGAAAACAGCAATCAACCCCAGAAAACTTAGCAAAAAAACCTCACCGGCATTCAGGAAAAACTTTCGTCTTATTCGAAATAGCAAAACGATTGCAGCCACTACTATCGTAATAGTGGCTGCAAACTGAATGAATGTATTCTGACTTATCTCAGATATCAGAAACTGTAGAAATGACACAATTTAATACATAATTAGCAAAAGAAAAAACGACATTCTTTTTGATTTCGTTGCTCCTTATACCATAAATTCTCCGCAATAAAAATCACGATTATTGTTAGATTCCACCGTCTCAGTAAGGTTTCACACAATAATAAAACGCTGAAGCGATAAAAATTACTGCTATAATAACTATGCGAATGATTCTTAATGCTTTTTTGTTGGTTATAGATTCTTGCGACACAGTCAAGATAAGCGAACAAGTTATTAAGACCGTTAAAAACCACGTTCGCGTCCAAATGAGAATAACAAGGACGATACATGAAAAAACAACCGCGACTTTGTATAACAATTTGCTGCGCATAAGCCTACATATCCACCATACTACCAGGAACCTGCGGCCTAATAAGCCCTGTATGCTGCGTTCCGGGAGCTAAGTCGCAGTCAATAATTATTCCATTCGGATAATCTGATGCTAAACGGCCTAGCCCCACAGAGGCTAAAGCACTTGCCGCAGCTGTTATGGCCGCAACAGGCGTAGCTGCAGGAAGGGCTGCAGAAAAAGTTGCAATTATAGATGCCAAATCTGCACCATCAGAGATACCCTTTAACATCTCATTAGATATATAGATATCACAACCGCTCCAAAAAAAATCCACGTTCGTCGTTCCCCCTTCCGGAATTTCCACACCCCCTCCTTTTGTCATTCCTAACAAGATCGGAGCATTCGGATCAATGAATCGAACTACATTAGGCGAAACCTCAACAGGAATTAAACCATCCGATTGAGCCTCGGCTAAATTTCGATTCTGGGCGTCCATACAAGTTTTGAAGTGATCGAATAACCTGTCGGAAATCCCGACTTCACTCCCCGACCGAAGATTCATTTCAAATTTACCTTTAGAAAAAATCACTTTTTTGTCAATCCGCGCCTGCGCTTCATGATAAACCGACATTTGAGTTTCGGACATCTGCCCATTTACAACCGCAAGATCAAGATCAAGAAATCTTTCCAAGATATGAATATAAAACAAAACGTTCGATTTTCAAAACAAATTCATTAAAAAGTCAGAAAATCCGACCGCGTAACGAACGAAGCTAGTTTTTAACTTTTGAAATACCGATCCTCCTACATTGATTTCAGGAAAGAATCCGACATCCGAAACACGATATGCCGGCATATTTGTTTCAGAAAGAAACGGGAGCCGTATTCCGATATCCCGACAAAAAACAAAAATAACCGGAATGAACGGGCCATTCCGGTTATCGTTAATGATTTGTCTTTTATCAGTCGGCGTCCACGATAGCCACACGATTCAACGGAATTTCCGGGAATTCGTTGGTACCGCCCTTCGCTACGATCTCCAACTGGGAAGCTTTCACGCCCAGACGGTCGACGAGCACTTTGTAAACGGCTTCGGCTCGCTGTTGGCTCAGGTACTGGTTGCGTTTTGCAGAACCGGTAGCGCTGTCGGCATAACCCACGATCTTGAACTTCTTGTCCGGATAAGCCTTCATGAATTTGGCTACATAACCCAGGTTCATGATCTCTTTCGCAGACAGGGTGTAGCTGCCGATATTGAAGAACGTACCCATGATCGGGCCTTCGATTTCGGGAGCCGGAGCAGGCGTCGTTTTCACTTTGTTCTTTTCGGCTGCCAGTTCGTCGGCCAGACGTTTCGCATTGGCCTGCGCATCGGCCAGATCCCCTTCCAGCGAAGCGATCTTGTTGTTATACGGAGTCAGGTCTACCGGAACCGGAACGATCGGACGGCTGAAGCCGCGACGGTTCAACTTAAAGGTCAGACCGGCCGTAATGGTCGTCATTCCTTCGCCCTTGCTGCCGCGAACGACGCCGTCGAAACGCTGGTTAACGACCATCTGCTTCACTTCGAGGTTCAGGTCTACCAGACCGCCCAGACGGATGTTGTTCAGCAAACCGTACGTGAAGGCGAACTCGTTGTTATAGGCGTGGTTTCCGAACGAACGGGCCCAACCGAAACCGACATAAGGTACGAAATTCCAGGTACGGGTTTCCTTATAACCGCCGATCGCGTTGGAGATATTCCACATTACGTCGGCGTGCAAGTTCGATACGTTGAACTTTTCACGGAACATTCCCCTCGAATCGGCAGATTCCGATGCGACCGCGTACATGGTACGGGCGTTCGTCCAGCCGTAAGCTTTCAGGCCCGAATACTGCAAACGCAGTCCCACGCTCGGAGTGACCCATTTACCGACAGCCACGTCCAGAGCCGGCGCAAGGCGCTTACCGCCGTAACTGTCATTCTCTCCTTCATAAATATTGATACCTCCGGCAACACTGATAAAAATGTTGTCGAACAAACGATTGGTCAGGTAGGGGCCTCTGCGGGTCTGGGCTTCCTGAAGTCCGACTACCTCCTGAGCAAAAGCCGGCGCACATGCGACCGTCAACGCCACTGCAATGAAAAATCTTTTCATAATCAATCTGTTTTAATAGTAAAATTTTTTTTAAAATGATTTAACCATAAAATCATCGAACTTCAAATCCATCCCCGTTATATTCCAAGGTGGCAGGCTCCAAACCTCGTCCAATGTTGTATCTTATTTTCACATACTTACTTCAAACTTTCTGCCACGTGTGCAAATTTATAAAACTTTTTTCAAAAATATCAAATTCCACCGGCTCCATCAACTGAAAGATCATTTTTTTCACTTTTTTTCGATATTAGAAAGCGAACAACAACAAACTACGTACCAATACTTTAAATGAAACAAAAAAAAATCGCATCCTCTTTTTCCGGACAATCGCAAAATAAAACGGAATATTTCTTTGGCACATAACGAATAATTACTATATTTGCGCTCGATTTGTCGCGGGGTGTAGCGCAGTCCGGTTAGCGCGCCAGCTTCGGGAGTTGGAGGTCCCGGGTTCGAATCCCGGTACCCCGACAATGAAAGAGAAGCACTTACGTATTGCGTAAGTGCTTCTCTTTTTATCATACCCGGCGAAAAACGCTTCGACCGCCCCGGTCATTCTGACATGCCGGCCTGTCACGGACATTCCGACAGTTCGGGATGCTAACCGGAAATCCGGCCGTAAAGAAATCGCAAATACCATTTACCGAGCCGTCCGCAACATTCCGAACGATGCAAACCACGACAAATGGAACTCCCCGGAAAACCTCCGGAGCGAACGCCCGGTTTCATCGGACTGAAGAAATGAAAAAACGCCGCAGAAAGATTACAGCGGCCGGCGGTTATGCAGCGCATGGGCAATGGTCAGGTCGTCGGCATAATCCAACTCGTCCCCGAACCCGATCCCGCGAGCGATCGAAGTCAGACGGACTCCTTCGCACGCTTGCAGCCGTCTCGATATATAGAAAGAAGTGGTCTCTCCTTCGACCGTCGTACTCAGTGCAAGGATCACCTCCCTGACATCCCCGCTCGCCAGATGGTCGAGCAGCAGGTCGATCTTCAGGTCGGACGGACCGATCCCCTGCATCGGCGAAATGACGCCCCCCAAAACGTGATACAGACCGTTATACTGCCGCGTATTTTCGATCGAAAGCACGTCTTTGACCTGTTCGACCACACAGACCGTCGACCGGTCGCGCGTCGCATCGGAGCATATTTCGCAGACATCGCCGTCGGAGAGGTTGTTGCATCGGGAACAATAGCGGATATCGGAACGGAAACGGGCCATCGCCTGCGTCATCAACATCACGTCATGCTCTTCCATCCGCAGCATGTGCATCGCCAGGCGCATCGCGGTACGCCGGCCTACGCCCGGCAACCGCGACAGCTCGCTCACCACGTCGTCCAGTAATTTCGACATCTCCCCGCTAATCGATCATTTCGATGGCCGAAACCTGAACCCAGCCCTTGTTACCATCGGCGATACGTATTTCACGCCAGTCGCCCAGCGAATCGCCGACCGCCACCTTCGTTCCCTCGTGCAATACGAAAATATCCTTGCTCTGCGGATCGGGCGAACTCTTGACCGGAGCCGCCGTACTCATCACGATCGCCTCTGCGGGATGGATGCGCTGGCTGCGCCCGACGGCCGCATAAACGACCGCCAGCGCGAACGCCGCGACGGAAACCAAAGCCCCGTAAAACCCGGCCTTCTGCAGCGCGACGCGGCGCAGCAGCAGGTAAGCGCCGAGTCCGACGAGCGTCAGCGCGAAAAAGAGCAGGCTCAATGCCGCCCACGCGTTACTGCTCAGGCTGTTCCCCAATCCGATCAGCCAACGCTTCGCGAAAAAAACGGGAACCGCATCGATCTTGTCCTGCACATAAGCGTTGGCGATCGACAGGTTGTAACGGATATCGTCGTCGGAAGGCGCGAGTTTCAGCGCCCGGTTATAGTTCAGGATCGCCTTGCCGTTCATACCGCGTTTGAAATAGGCGTTCCCGAGATTCAGGTAAAGCCGGTCGCTTTCGAGTCCCGAATCGAGCAGCTTTTCATAACCGTCGATGGCGGCTACGTAATCGGCATTGATATACGCCGTATTGGCATCGTCCCAGATTTTATCGGCATCCGCCTGCGCGACAACCGTGCCGCAACACAGCGCAACCAGCGGAAATACGATCAGAATGATCTTTTTCATCTTATGCATGTTACTTTTTAATTACCGATTCCAATTTGGAAAGAATCCCCGCCGCAGAGCCGTAAAGTTCGCTCATCCGCCCCGAGGACGACGGCGAATACTGCGCATACTCGCAGTGGGTGATCGTATCGATAAACTGCCCGGTCAATTCGGCCGAAACGTTGCGCTTGAGCAATTCCTCGCGGATATTGTCTTTCGTCAGGTTGGCGACCGGAATGTTCAGCTTATCGCTCATGTAACCCCACAACGCCTTCAGCATCTCTTCGTAAAACGCTTTTTCACTCCCTGCGTTCATGTGCTGGAAGGCGGCCCGCAAACGCTGCAACGCCACTTTGTTCGCTTTCCGGTTACGCACCAGCACGGTATTCTGCATCTCGCTCAGGCGTTTTTTCAGATAAAGATATCCTCCGGCGAAAACGAGCAGGATCAGCGCCAGCGCCGCAAAATAGGCCGTACTGCCGAACAGTAGGTTCCCGCGCCGCGTCAAACACGGATCGCCGATACGGATGAAACGGATATCCTTGTCCAGGATCTTCAGATCCTCCTTATTGATTCCGCTGACGATCCCCGACACCCCGCCTCCGCCGGTCGAATCGGGACGCACCTCGATGTTGAACGACGAAGTATTCAGCGTCACATACTTGGCCGCATCCGGATCGAAATAACTGAATTCCACCGGATTGATCGTATAGCTACCCTCTGCGCGCGGGATGAACGGGTATTCGAACTGGCGGTAACCGGTAATCCCGTTCGCATTGTGCGCGAGGCTCTCGGTCGTCTTCTTGTTGTATTGCTCGAACGACGTAGGCATTTCGACCGTCGGAGCCTGGATCAGCGGCAAGTTGCCGCTGCCGGATATCTTCAGGGTAAAATTGTCGGACGCATTGGCCGACATCGTTTTCTTGTCGATCCCACCGCTCATCTGGAACTGTCCGACCGCTCCGTTGAACGAAGCGGGAGCCCCCGCGGGGAAATCCTTGACCGTAATCGCTACCGGCGCGGTCGACAGGTTTTTCCGCACCTCCTGCACCGTTTGCCCGCCTCCGAAAAAGTCGTCGAACAACGACTGCCCGCGCGGCGAGGTCTGCATAACGATCTGCGCGACGGCATTCAGGCTGAACTGCTCGATGTGCAACTGCCCGGCCTGCTGCGGATAGAGCAGCACTTCCCGGATAATCTTGGCGTCGTACACTTTCCCGTTCAACGTCTCCCGCTGCCAGCCGTATCCCTGCACATCGAGATCCTGCACCCAGAAACCGTTGAATGCCGGATACTTAACATTATCCAATCCTCCCAACTGCACCCGCGTATAAATTTTGAATGTGGCCCGGATCGGCTGTCCTTTGAATACGTTGTTGCGGTTGACCGCAACCCGCACCAGCAGATCGTCGGCCCCCAGCTTCGCCGACCGCGCCTCCCCCGCCTGCTTTTCGCCTCCGCCGGCGCCCGGCCGGACCGAGGCTTCGTCGGCGATCACCTCGATCGTCAACGGCTGCGTCCCGTAGCTCTTCCCGTCCACCCTGACCGACGCCGCCGAAATCGAAGCCTTGCCGACCGACGAAGCCTGAATGACATAAGTGTAGGTAAAAGACGAAGTCTTGGTCACGTTGCCGTTGACGATCGACACCGAAGTGCCTTCCGACAGGGTCGGCCCGGCCACCACGTCGAATCCGTCGAACGTCGGCGGCACGAACTCCTCGGGCTTGGCATTGAGCGAAAACTCGATGCGGAAAGCCTCCCCGACGGCCACGACGGCCGGCGCATTCGCCTCGAACTCGACTTTCTGAGCAAAAGCGGCCACCGAAACGAACAGGAAAGCCGCCGCCCAAAACAGATGCTTCATCAAACGTAACATATTGCTATCGGATCAATTTAACCGCAAAAATAACTGTTTTTAATCAAAACCCGCAACGGGTACTGACATTCTTGTCCCGGCCGTGTTTTAGAAACGCGTCCGAATCCCGCTTTAGTATCCGGCATTCATAGAAACAGACCTTCGCGAACGCCGTTTTATCCTTAATCTTACGTAACTTTGAAACTCAAAAACTCCAACTTATGAAATATTTATGCTTTATTTTCCTGATCGCGGGCTTTTCGATCGCCTGCACCGGATCGGGAAACAGGAACTCCCGGACGACCCCGTCCGGTCCAATCGCCGTAGTAATCGATACGATAACCGACGCAACCGATAGCGATAGGATCGCCCCGGGTACGCTAACCGACCTAAGGAATCCGGCCTACATGCGGGCCGTAGCCGATACAATTCGCCTTCAATTGGGCGGCGCCCTATACGATGCGGCCGACCCGGCCGATTCGATTACCGTTCTCGAAACCTATTACGATCAGGATTCCGTCTACGGGTTATCCCGGACTTACGTCTACATCAACCACAACCGGGAGGCCCCTGCCTACAGGTGGTTCGAACCCGACTCGCTGCAAAAAAGATTCGATTCGTACCGTGAAGATATGATTCGGGACGGTTCCGCCGCGCTGTTCGACGAAGCGCTTCAGCGCGGACGCGACACACTGATCATCCGATTGGACTCGACCATCGAACGATACCGGGGATACTGGGTGTGCGTCTATAAATACCCCGGCAGGGAAGACTACTACCTGGATGACAACCGTACATGGAAATTCGTCTATTGTCTCTCGGACTCAACCTTTTCGTTTTTAAATATGGACGGCCCCGAACCGGATCTGATCACCTCTTTCCAATCCGATTCCGCCGGTAACTTCACGATCGGATTTCCGGGTCGGGAAGCGGATTTCAGCCTTATCGACCCGGAACGCGGTTTATACAGAGAAACGATCAAGGGGAAATTCCGGAGTTACATGATTCCCGCATCCAACGTCCGCAAGTTCGACATCATCCGATACGCCGATACGGACGGAGGCATGATCTCCTGGTTCGAACGGGTAGAAGAAGAATAAATGCAATCAAACGGCAGACGCTATACAAGCGGCGCCGTCTCTTTCGGGAGACGGCGCCGCTTTTCATTTACACGGTGCGCGGCAATCAATGTCCGCTCCCGCAGCCGTCTTTCTTGAACTCGGCAAAAAAGTCGTTGCCTTTATCGTCGACAATGATGAACGCCGGGAAATTCTCGACATAGATTTTGCGGACGGCTTCCATTCCCAGTTCCGGGAAATCGACCACCTCGACGCTCTTGATGCTGTTCTTCGCCAACACGGCGGCCGGGCCGCCGATCGAACCGAGGTAGAACCCGCCGTGCTTCTTGCAGGCGTCCGTCACGGCCTGCGTGCGGTTTCCCTTGGCCACCATCACCAGCGATCCGCCGCGATCCTGGAACAGGTCGACGTACGGGTCCATACGGCCTGCGGTCGTCGGGCCGAAGCTGCCCGAAGCCATTCCCTGCGGCGTCTTAGCCGGGCCGGCGTAATAAATCGGATGTTTCTTGAAATACTCGGGCATCGGCTTGCCTTCGTCGAGCATTTGTTTGATGCGGGCATGGGCGATGTCGCGGGCCACGATCAGCGTGCCTTTGAGGTTCAGGCGCGTTTTAACCGGGTATTTGGACAGGATTTCACGCACTTTATCCATGCCCTCGTCGAGGTCGATCTCAACGGCGGGTTTCATGCCCGGAGCCGTCTTCGGCAGGAAGCGGGCCGGATTCTTCTCGAGCTGTTCGAGGAAAATCCCCTCTTCGGTGATCTTCGCCTTGATGTTCCGGTCGGCGCTGCAACTCACGCCGATGCCTACCGGACACGATGCCGCATGGCGCGGCAGGCGGATCACCCGCACGTCGTGTACGAGGTATTTACCGCCGAACTGAGCGCCCACGCCGCTCTCGCGGCAGATCTTCAGCACCTTTTCTTCCCATTTCAGGTCGCGGAACGCGCGCCCCCCTTCGTTGCCCGAAGTGGGCAGGTGGTCCAGGTAACCGGCCGACGCTTTCTTGACGGTCGCCAGGTTCGCTTCGGCCGACGTACCGCCGATCACCAGCGCGAGGTGGTACGGCGGACAGGCCGACGTACCGAGGTCCATAATGTGCGTCCGAATGAATTTGGTCAGCGACTCCTCGTTCAGCAGCGCCTTGGTCTGCTGGTACAGGAACGTCTTATTCGCCGATCCGCCTCCCTTGGTGATGAACAGGAAGCTGTATTTGTTGCCCTGCGTCGCGTACAGGTCGATCTGCGCCGGCAGGTTCGTCCCCGAATTTTTCTCTTCGGTCATCGTGAACGGCACCACCTGCGAATAGCGCAGGTTGCGGTCGCGATACGTTTCGTAAACGCCTTTCGACAAGGCTTCGGCATCGTTCGCGCCCGTATATACGTCCTCGCCTTTCTTCCCGATCACGATCGCCGTGCCGGTATCCTGGCAGGTAGGCAATTCGCCCTCGGCCGACACCGCCTGATTCAGCAACATCGTATAAGCGACGAATTTATCGTTATCGGTGGCCTCCGGATCGTTCAGGATATCGGCCAGTTTCTGCAGGTGCGAAGCCCTGAGGTAGAACGATACGTCGGCGAACGCCTCGCGCGAAAGCAGTTCCAGTCCTTTCGGGTCGATCTTCAGGATTTTGCGGCCGTCGCATTCGACCGTCTTGACATAATCTTTGGTGAGCAGGCGATACTCGGTGGTATCCTCCGAAATCGGAAAAGGCTCCTGATAAATAAATTCTGACATAGCGCTATCTGCGGTTTAAATTAATTTCAATTTTACAAAGGTAAAAAGAAACTCTGAAAAACGGATCGCCGCCGCCGGGAATCTTCTCAGTAAATTTCACCGGATAAAAAGTCCGCCCTCCTTGGAAATACCACAAAAAGTCTTTAATTTTGAATATACAGTCTATAATCGCAACCTTTTAAAACTCGCCGCCATGAAACGTTTACAACTGATCGCCCTGGCAATGATTGCCGGCAGCATTTCCTGCACGCTCCGGGCCTCCGAAGCCTCCCGCTCCCTGTCGACCCTGCATCTGAAAATCATCAACACGGGAACGAATCCGACCGGCGTCCTTACCGTCGATTTCCACGACCCGACCTGCTACCGGGACCCGCTCAATGCGCTTTATTCGCCCTGCACGGACGGCAAACAAGCCTTTTTCATAGACAGCGACACGAGCTTCACCCTGAAACGGGAAATGCCGTGGCGCCAAGACATCCGCATCGGCGTCGGCGCCCGGATGGACACCCACCACGCCGTCCTGCTCTCCGCCCCGGGGGATTCGGCATCGCTGACGCTGGATTTCGGCAAAATCTGCGGCAACGACGACACGGGATTCGTCTTCGGCGGCAAACAGGGTTCGCTGAACGCCCAGATCAACGCGTGCGAAAAATACCTGTCGCAACTGTCGGAAACGATCCGGTTCCCCCGGGATTCGTCCGCCTACGGGCTGTATCCGGAAAAAACGGCGCAAATGCAAGATTCGCTGGCCCGTTACAGCGCGCGCGCCAAATTATCCAAAGCAGCGAAAGAGTGGGCCCGGCAAAGCATTCCGGCGCGGGTGTATATCCAGCTCCGAGAGACGCTGGGCTTCTACCAAATGGATTTTCCCTTTCTGTCTCAGATCGCTTCGAACGATCTGCAAAGCCTGACTTTTTCCGGCGCTCAGGCTTTTCTGACGGATTACGCGCAACGCGGTTTCGGCCTCTTTTCGGACCGTCCCGAAAACAAGGCGCTCACCCCGTGGGAGCGGATCGCGCGCTTCGCCGGCACGCAACCCGCTTCTCCGCGCCGGGACTTTATGACTTTCCAACTGGTAGCCCAAACGCTGCAGGAACAAGGCGCCTCGGACATACCCGATACGGAACCCGCTTCCTTTTTCGAATCGCCCTATTTTTCCGACCGGACGGTACGGGCAGTACGGGCGGAACGGGAGCGAACGGACATCCGGTTCCCGGAAACGCCCCTGAAAGAGATCTGCTATTTCGATAAACAGGGCGGCACGGTCGACACCGTCTCAGGAAAAGACATTTTCGGCCTGCTTCGCTCCCGGTATGCCGGGAAAGTAGTCTACATCGACGTCTGGGGCACGTGGTGCTCTCCCTGCATCGCCCAGATGTCAAGTCTGGCCGAACTGCAGGAAAAGTACGAGGGCAAAGACGTCGTATTCGTTACCCTGGCGGTATGGTCGCCCCGGGAGAGGTGGGTCGAAATGGTCGGCGAGGGTAAAATCCCCGGCGAATGTTTCCTGTTCGACTTCGCTTCGGCGACTGTCTTCAGTACGGTTTGCGACTTTTATATGTTCCCGTCCCACCTGCTGATGGACCGCAGCGGCAGGATCGTCACCCGCTATGCCCCGGTCGGGATTTCCAGCGCCGGCGCGGCGATCGACCGCCTGCTGAAAGACAATTAAACGGCAAAAACCATAAAAAACGGCGGACAGCATTGGGATTTCCCTGTTTTTTATTACCTTTGCGGCACATTTTCACAAAACAAATTAAATCAAATCGTTATGAATCATTACGAAACCGTTTTCATTGCCACGCCGGTGCTGTCTGACGTTCAGACCAAAGAGGTGTTCGGCAAATTCCAGGGTGTCATCACCGAGAACGGCGGTCGGATCGTAAGCGGCGAAGAGTGGGGACTCAAGAAACTCGCCTACCCGATCCAGAAAAAGACCACCGGCTTTTACTTCCTGATCGAGTTCGAAGCGGAAGGCGACATCGTCGACATCCTCGAAACTCAGTATCGCCGCGACGAACGCGTGATCCGTTTCCTGACTTTCAAAATGGATAAATACGCCGTTGAGTACGCAGAAAAACGCAGAAACAAATACAAATCAAAACAGGAATAACAAGTCATGGCACAGAATCAATCCGAAATCAGATACCTGAACCCTCCTACCGTAGAGGTCAAAAAGAAAAAATACTGCCGTTTCAAAAAATCCGGCATCAAATACGTCGATTACAAAGACGCCGAATTCCTGAAAAAGTTCCTCAACGAACAGGGCAAAATCCTGCCCCGCCGCCTGACCGGAACTTCGCAGAAATTCCAGAAAAAGGTAGCCACCGCCGTAAAGCGTGCACGCCACCTGGCTCTGCTGCCTTTCGTTACCGATATGTTTAAATAATCTAAAACCGGAGGAAATATCATGCAAGTAATTCTTATCAAAGACGTCGAGAACTTGGGTTATGCCAACGACATCGTGGAAGTTCGCCCCGGTTACGCCAATAATTACCTGATCCCGCAGGGATACGCCAAAAGCGCGACGGCTTCCGCCCGCAAGGTGTTGGCCGAAAATCTGAAACAGCAGGCGCACAAAGAGGCCAAGCTGATCGCCGACGCCGAAGCGCTGGCAGCCAAGCTGGCAGAGATCGCGTTGACCATCACCGCCAAAGCCGAGGAAGGACGCATTTTCGGTTCGGTAACCGCAGCGAACGTGGCCGAAGCCCTGAACGAAAAAGGGATCGCCGTAGACCGCAAGAGCATCAGCGTAGACCCCGTGAAGACGATCGGCGCTTACGAAGCCGCCGTGAAGCTTTACAAAGGCATCAGCGCAACCGTTAAATTCGAAGTGGTAGCCGAAGCTTAATTATCCGGCTCTTTATCTCCGAATTGCATGTGAAATGCAGGAAGAAACAACGCCTAAAAGGCGGCATTTAATAAATGCCGCCTTTTGTGCTTTGATATAGTAGGTAATAATTATCTTTATTCATCTTCTATATCATCCATCAACAAATGACCCGACATCATTGCGCCGCCGCCGTTAACCGCCAAAAATAAACCGTCTTGAAAAAAGTGCCGATACAAACAGGGATATGGGTATTTATTATCTTAGCTCTCTATCTATATATTGGAAATCCCCTTGGGAAAAATTATAATTTGGCATTGATAGCGCTTGTCGTATCGGTTATATCGTTGGTTATATCTTTAGTGTTGCATAAGTATAAAAGAAAATATGAGACGATCGGACGTTTGTGTGTCCTGGCTCTGTTTTGCGTCGCGTATTTCTTCTTATAAACAAACAACAGGTTAAAGCCGCGAAGGAAATTATGCTGTTTCCATCGCGGTGTAATTCGCGTAAAAACGAACGATCGTTTCGATCCCCCGGTAGAAATTGGCCAGCGGATAACTTTCGTTCGGCGAGTGGATCGCATCCTCGTCCAGTCCGAATCCCATCAGGATGGACTTTACGCCGAGTTCCTTTTCGAAAACGCTGATTACAGGGATGCTGCCGCCCGAATAGAACGGAACCGGCTTGCGGCCGAAAGTCTGCTCGAACGCCGCCGAAGCAGCCCGGTAAGCCGGCAGATCGGTCGGCGACACGTACGGAGCGCCGCCGTGCAGCACTTTGACCCGCACTTTCACGCTGCGCGGGGCGATGTCCCGAAAATAAGCCGCGAACAGCTCCCCTATTTTATGAAAATCCTGGCCGGGAACCAATCGCATCGAGATCTTCGCATACGCCGAAGACGGAATCACCGTTTTGGCCCCTTCGCCGGTATAGCCCCCCCAGATGCCGTTCACGTCGAGCGACGGCCGGATCCCGGTGCGTTCCAGCGTCGTATATCCTTTTTCGCCCTGCGTTTCGAGAATACCGAGCGACTTGCAATAGGCCGCCTCGCAAAACGGCGCGGCGGCAAACTCCCGATGCTCTTGCGGAGCAAGCTCACGGATGCCGTCGTAAAAGCCGGGAATCGTAATGCGCCCTTCGGCATCGATCAGCGAAGCGATCATCCCGGAGAGCACATTGATCGGATTGGCTACCGCTCCGCCGTACAGACCGGAATGCAGGTCGCGGTTCGGCCCCGTCACTTCGACCTCAACGTAACACAGACCGCGCAGGCCGCAGGTGATCGACGGCACCTTCCACGACAGCAAGCTGGTATCCGAAACCAAAATGATGTCGGCTCTCAACAACTCCCGGTGCAGGCCGCACCATCGGGCGATGCTGCCCGAACCGATCTCCTCTTCGCCTTCGATCATAAATTTCACATTGCACGCGAGCGTGCCGGTCTGCAACATGGTTTCCAGCGCCTTGACATGCATATAAAGTTGTCCCTTGTCGTCGTCGGCGCCGCGCGCCCGGATCCGGCCGTCGCGGACGACCGGTTCGAACGGATCGGTCTCCCACCGGTCGGGCGGATCGACCGGCATCACGTCGTAATGGCCGTAGACCAGCACGGTCTTAGCCGCCGGATCGACGATTTTCTCGGCGTAAACGATCGGATTTCCTTCAGTGGGCATCACTTCGGCGCGGTCGGCTCCGGAACGCACCAGCAATCCGGCCAACAATTCGGCACAACGCACCACGTCGGGCGCATGCACGCTCTGCGCACTGACGGACGGAATCCGCAACAGTTCGAACAGCTCCCCGACGAAACGCTCCTTGTGTTCGTCGATATACGCTTTCGCTTTATCCATAAGTCTGCATTTAAGAGGTCGGGATAAAGATAAAAAATATCGGGGACAATCCGCAACGGTTTCCGAAAATAGGAACGGGGGTCTACAGATGGCAGATCGCCACCAGCGACAGCACCGAAATCGCGACCCACAACGTGACGCCGAGCAACAACGGTTTGAAACCGACCTCGCGGATTTTCGAAACCGAAAGCCCTGCGCCGATCAGGAACAGCGTCACGACCAGCGCGGCCTTCGACACGGTCACAACGGCCGTATTGAAATCGTCGACGAACGGCAGGTAGCTATTGGCCAACATCGCCAGGATAAAGAACCCGATGAACCACGGAATCGAGATCTTCTTCCCCTTGCTGCGGAACAGCAGGGCGGACAGCAGCGATACCGGAATGATCCACAGAGCGCGGGCCAGTTTCACGGTCGTGGCCACTTCGAGCGCTTCGCTGCCGTAGGCGGACGCCGCGCCGACCACCGAACTGGTATCGTGAATGGCGATGGCGCTCCACATTCCGAACTGGTGCTGCGTCAACCCCAGCAGATGTCCGATCGCCGGGAACAGGATCAACGCCACCGAATTGAGCAGGAACACTACGCCGAGCGACACCGAAATTTCCTTCTCCGAAGCGTCCACGGCAGGAGCCACCGCCGCAATCGCGCTGCCGCCGCAGATAGCCGTCCCGGAAGCTACCAGGTGCGACGATTTGCGCGGCATCCGCAGCCAGCGGCCGACGAAATAACCGAGCGTTAACAGCAGCGCGATCGAAACGACCGTCAGTTCGAGCCCTTCGCGACCGACTTGCAACGCGCTGTGGACGTTCATGCCGAAGCCGAGCCCCACGACCGAAACTTTCAGCAGCAGTCCGGTGGCCTTATGGTTCAGTTTGGCGAAAGGATGCCCCCAAAACAAGGAGAATAAAAAACCGCCGACCAGAGCGATCGGAGCGGATACGTACGGAGTCGCGCAAAGGGCGATACAAAGAATAAAACAGGCTTTCAGAACAGCGGTTTTTCGGGCGGATCGTGTTTGCATACGTCGTTTCATCTTTTGAATTACGCCGCAAAAATAGACCGCCGATCCGTTCAAAGCCAATCACGAAAAGTGCTCTCCTATAACTTTTGGTTATAATAATTGATACAGAACTGTTTGAACAACTCGCAAAGGCGGCTATTGCGGCCGTGCCGCATCACGAAACTGAAACGGCGCACCACCGACAGGTCGGCGATCTCGATCACCCGCAGCAGGTTGTGCCGCAATTCCTCGAACACGGCCTGCACCGAAACGAAGGCGACGGCATCCGACCCGTAGAGGTAGTGCTTGATGCTCTCGGTGCTGTCCAACTGCATCTCGACCGGCAGCGTCCGCAACGAAATTCCGCGCGAAGCGAGCGCCCGTTCGACGACGTCGAGCGTCCCCGATCCCGTTTCGCGGATCACCAGCGGCAGTTTCTTCAGATCGGCGGCCGCAATCTCCTCCTGCCGCAGCGAACGGTTCGACGAAGCGGTCACGAGCACCAGCTCGTCCTCCATAAACGTCTCGTAATGCAGTTGCGGATTTCCGGCATTGCCCTCGATCACCCCGAAATCGAGCTTTTCATCGGCCACCATCCGCTCGATCAGTTCGGTATTGCCGTTGCACAGCGTCAGGCGGACTTCCGGATAACGTTTTTTGAAACGGGACAGAATGGCCGGAAGAACGTATTGCGAAATGGTCGTACTGGCTCCGACCGCCAATTCACCGCCGAACGTCTCGCCGTCCCCGGCGAACGCGTCGTTCAGTTCGGCATACAACGCCAGCAATCGGCGGACATAGCCCAGCAGCAACTCGCCCTGCGGCGTCAGCGCGACGGCATTGCGCCGTCGGACGAAAAGCGGCACGCCGAGCTGCTTCTCCAGTTCGTTGATATGTTTAGTCACGGCCGGCTGCGTGACGAACAGCTCGTCCGCCGCACGGGTAAAGCTGAGCCTTTCGGCCACGGCCCGGAAAACTTTCAGTCGGAAATCGGTTATCATACGACGAATATAATACGCTTTGCGCACAAATCAAAACACGGCGGATCGATCGCACGAAAAGTCGCCGGAAGTATGAAATATCGACGCCTACGCCCAACGGAGCAACCGACTTATTAAAAAACACGGCACGGTTATGGATATTTTCCGATACAGATCCGAACACCCGGAGCCGGAACTTAATGCATGTACCGTACTCTAACCTAAAAATTACCTGTTTTGTTTCCAAATTTAGTAAGAAAAGCCCCGCTCCGGAATCCGGAACGGGGCTTTTTCGATACGGGAACGGTTCCGCCGGTCAGCCGGCGATCACCGAACGGATATCGGCGATGATCTTTTCGGCCAACGCATCGGCCGCCGCCTCGTCGCGACTCTCGCTGTAAATGCGGATGATCGGTTCGGTATTGGATTTACGCAGGTGTACCCACTCGGTCGGGAAGTCGATCTTCACGCCGTCGATATCGTTGACCTGTTCGTGCGCATATTTCGCTTTCATCCGGCGGAGCACGTCGTCCACGTCGATCTCGGGCGTCAGTTCGATTTTATTCTTCGAAATGTAATACGGCGGATAGGTGGCGCGCAGAGCCGACGCGCTCATCCCTTTGCGGGCGAGATGCGTCAGAAACAGCGCCACGCCGACCAACGCATCGCGTCCGTAATGGATTTCGGGATAGATCACCCCGCCGTTGCCCTCACCGCCGATCACCGCGCCGACCTCTTTCATCTTCGTCACGACGTTCACTTCGCCGACCGCAGCGGCGTAATACCGGCAGCCGTGCCGTTCGGTCACGTCGCGCAAAGCCCGCGACGAACTCAGGTTCGACACGGTAGCCCCTTTCGTATGCGACAGCACGTAATCGGCCACGGCGACCAGCGTATACTCCTCGCCGAACATCGTCCCGTCCTCGCACACCAGCGCCAGGCGATCGACATCCGGATCGACCACGATCCCCAGATCGGCTTTTTCGGCCGGCACGCGCGCCGAAATCTCCGTCAGATTCGCCGGAATAGGCTCCGGATTGTGCGCGAAATGCCCGTCCGGAGCGCAGTTCAGTTCCACCACCTCGACGCCCAGTTCCCGGAGCAACGCGGGGATCACCACGCCGCCGACCGAATTGACCGCATCGACGACCACTTTGAAACGGGCGGCGCGGATCGCGTCCCGGTCGACCAACTTCAGGGCGAGCACCCGATCGATATGCGTCTTATCGTAACTTGTGCGATCGAGCACGTGTCCGATGCGATCCACGTCCGGGAACGTATAACCGTCCGATGCGGCGATAGCGAGCACCCGCTTGCCTTCGGCATCGTTCAAAAATTCGCCGCGCGCATTGAGCAACTTCAGCGCATTCCACTGTTTCGGGTTGTGGCTGGCCGTCAGAATAATCCCGCCGTCGGCCCTACGGCCCGTCACGGCCACTTCGACGGTCGGCGTCGTAGCCAGACCGATATCGATCACGTCGATACCGCAACCGCACAGCGTCCCTTCGACGATCGAAGCCGCCATTTCACCCGACAGCCGCGCGTCGCGACCGACCACGACCGTCAGTCTCTTATCACCGCTGGTCTCTTTCAGCCACTGGGCGTAGGCCGACGTAAACTTCGCCAGATCGATCGGCGTCAGGTTGTCGCCCGGCTGTCCGCCGATCGTCCCCCGTATTCCGGAAATTGATTTTATCAGTGTCATAACCTATGAAATTTAACGCAAATTAATTACTTTTATAGCAATAATAAAAATCCAAAACCTGAAAACCATGCGTATTATCGCCCCCTCGGAATTGATTATCAACGGCGACGGCTCGATCTTCCACCTGCATTTGAAACCGGGCCAGTTGGCCGATACCGTGATCCTCGTCGGCGATCCGGGACGGGTAGAGCAGGTCGCCGCATACTTCGACTCGGTAGAATGCCGTGCGGAAAACCGCGAATTCGTTGCGGTGACCGGAGAGTGTTTCGGCAAACGGATGACCGTACAGTCTACCGGCATCGGCACCGACAACATCGACATCGTCGTCAACGAACTGGACGCGCTGGCGAATATCGACTTCGAGACCCGTACCGAAAAGGCTGAAAAAACGCGGCTGACACTCGTGCGGCTCGGAACCTGCGGCGGCATCCAGCCCGAACTGAGGATCGGCGACCTGGTGCTGTCGCGCATCTCGGCCGGCTTCGACGGGCTGCTAAATTTTTACAAAGGGCGCAACGCGGTCTGCGATCTCGAAATGGAACAGGACTTCGTCGAGCACACCGGTTGGAGCCGCTTGCTGACCGCCCCCTATTTCGTCCGTTGCTCGGATCGGCTGGCCGAACTGTTCGCCGACCGGACGGTCGAAGGCATGACGATCTCGGCCCCCGGGTTTTATGCCCCGCAGGGCCGCTTCCTGCGGCTCTCGCCGGCCGATCCGTCGCTCAACGGCAAGATCGAATCGTTCGAATACCGGGGACGACGCTTTACCAATTTCGAAATGGAAGGTTCGGCGCTGGCCGGACTGTCGCTGCTGCTGGGGCACGATGCCGCCACGATCTGCACGGTTATCGCACAGCGAGTTGCCCTCGAAATGGACACCGACTACCGGCCTTTTGTTGATAAGATGATCAAAATGTCCCTCGAAAAGCTGGCCGGATTGTAATTTTTTGAATTATCTTTGAAGTTGGAATTTGGTTCAAATGCATATAAAACACTAAAATGTATAACATATGAAATTCGTCGTATCTTCTACCGCGCTGCTGAACGTGCTGCAAACCTCGAGTAAAGTCGTCAGCAACAAAAACACGCTGCCCATTCTGGACAACTTCCTGTTCGACCTGAAGGAAGGCGTCCTCAAAATCACCGCTTCGGATCTGGAAACCACGCTGATCGGATCGCTGAAAGTGGACAATATGGAAGAAGAAGGACTGATCGCCGTCCCGGTAAAACTGATGCTCGACTCGCTGAAAGAGTTCTCGGAACAGCCGCTGACGATCGAAGCCAACGAATCGACCTGGGAGATCCAGGTAAGCTGGAAAACCGGTAAGCTGACCATTCCCGGCACTTCGGGGCTGAGCTATCCGAACCTGCCGGAACTGAATCCGGAATCCCGCCGGGAACTCGACGCCGACGCGGACATGTTGCTTACGGGCATCAACAAAACGATCTTCGCGACGGCCGACGACGAACTGCGTCCGGTGATGAACGGCGTCTACATCAACATCGAATCGCAGAGCATTACGTTCGTGGCGACCGACGCGCACAAGCTCGTCAAATACGTATCGCCGATCGAAACCGAAATCGCCGCCTCGTTCATCCTGCCGAAAAAACCGGCCAACCTGCTGCGCAGTATGCTGGGTAAAGAAGACGAAAGTATCCGCATGGAATTCGACGACAAAAACGTGACGTTCCGGCTGAAAAGCCATACGCTGATCTGCCGGCTGATCGAAGGCAACTACCCGAACTACAACGCCGTCATCCCGAGCAACAACCCGAATCACGTGCGGGTCGACCGCGTCGAGCTGCTCAACGGCATCCGCCGCGTGGCCGTCTGCTCGAACCAATCTACGAACCTGATCAAGATGGACATCGAATCGAGCACGATCAACCTGACGGCGCAGGACCTGGACTTTTCGGTATCGGCCCAAGAATCGCTGGCCTGCGAGTACGAAGGAGAGGCTATCTCGATCGGTTTCAAATCGACTTTCCTCGTCGAGATTCTGGCGAATATCGATACGCAAAACGTCGTGCTGGAGCTGGCTGACTCGACCCGCGCCGGAGTGTTCAAACCCATTTACGACGAAGCGCCGGCCACCGACACGCTGATGCTGCTGATGCCGATGATGATCAACGCATAACCGAATCTGCGGCACGGACATCCCCCCGCGGCGTACCCGCAGGAAAGTCCGTGCCGTATTATATACGTACCTGAGACACGGAAAACAACGCGCACCCCATGAAACTGAATCTGAAAAATCCGATCGTCTTCTTCGACCTCGAAACGACCGGAGTCGATCCTGCCAAAGACCGGATCGTCGAAATATCGCTCGCAAAAGTAATGCCCGACGGCAGCCAGGAGACCAAAACCCGCCGGCTGAACCCGGAGATGCACATTCCCGAAGCGGCATCGGCCATCCACCATATCTACGACCAGGACGTAGCCGACTGTCCGACTTTCCAGATGATCGCCAAATCGCTGTGGAGCTACATCGAAGGATGCGACTTGGCCGGATACAATTCCAACAAGTTCGACATCCCGGTGCTGGTCGAAGAGTTCCTGCGAGCCGGTATAGACGTCGACCTGAAAAAACGCCGTTTCATCGACGTGCAGAACATTTTCCACAAGATGGAACAACGCACGCTGGTCGCCGCATACAAATTCTACTGCCAGAAAGACCTGACCGAAGCCCACTCGGCCGAAGCCGATACGCTGGCCACCCTGGAAGTGTTGCAAGCCCAGCTCGACCGTTACCCCGACGACCTGAAAAACGACATCGGTTTTCTGGCCGAATTTTCGTGCCGCGACCAAAACGTCGACTATGCCGGACGTATCGTATACAACGACAAGGGAGTCGAAGTGTTCAATTTCGGCAAGCACAAAGGCAGGTCCGTGTCGGAAGTGTTCCGAACGGAACCGAGTTATTACTTGTGGATGATGAACGGCGATTTCCCGCAGTATACGAAAAAAGTCATCACGGCGATCCGCCTGCGGGACATCAATGGCAAATAACGGAACCAGCCACGAATAAACGCAATCCTTTACGCATTCCGGCGGCATTTTCCCGAAAACGGTTTGCAGATAAGGAATAAAGCGCTATATTTGCACTCTCGAAACACATCTTGCCCGGATGGCGGAATAGGTAGACGCGCTGGTCTCAAACACCAGTGGAGCAATCCGTGCCGGTTCGATCCCGGCTCCGGGTACTTTTAAGGCTTCGAATAATTGATATTCAATTATTCGAAGCCTTAATTTCATTTTACACATTCACAACTTCGCCCGTTTTTTTGTAAAGTTGATAATTGTTCCGGCAATTATGCGCTGTTCCTTCCGTTTATACCTATGTTACGAGTCCTTTTCTCTGCAGATAAAGAAAACGCGGAACCGGAACAGATGCAGAATACCACATTGCGAAAAATAAAAGCCATGAAATCACATTCGATTCATGGCTTTTATATTGAAACAGCGGCAAAAATAAGGATTTTTCGCTCTTTCAGATTCCGTTCATGTTATTTCCGCCGGATCATCGTCACCCGCGAAATACTCTCGTCGCAACCGGACACGGAAACGTTCGTCGTAATTTTCCCATCGTTGGCGGGAGTAATCCTGATGTCGATGCGACATCCGCTTTCGGCATGTTCGTTGCACAAAAAAACATTGCAGTTCGGAGCCCAAACGGCCGTCGTATCCGGCCTGCGACATCTGATTCCCAGCTGGTTTCCTCCTTCGTGAGGACAACCCGGAATAATACATTTTTCCATAATATATTCTATTTTGGTTAGTGTGAATTGAATTGCACCGATTCTTCCGGCCGGACCCGTCTCCTACCGGAGTCCGGTTATAAACTTTTTGTTACAAATTTATGAATTATATTGTTATTAGATTCCAAAAATATTCGTTTTTTCGACCGTTTCGACTCCGGTACAATATTCTCGTTGAAGGATATACGCACGGAATCGTCCCGCAATCCAACCGATACGGGATGATTCGATCTTTCAAATACGGATTCAGGATATTTCGGAACTTCTCATTCGTTTTCGAAGTCCGGCTGTCCGCACTTTAATTCAGTGTATTCGTTCCGGATTCAATGCGCCGCGATTCACTCTTTAATCTCCACGTCCAACCGTTCGCTCACCATCTCGCAATATTCCGGAATAATTTCGATTCCGATCGCATTCCGGTTCATTCTTTTGGCAACAAGAAGCGTCGTACCGGAACCCATGAACGGATCCAGCACGCAATCGCCCTCCCGAGTAAACAGCTTAATGAACCACTCGGGCAGTTCTTCGGGAAAGGCCGCGCTGTGATTTTTGTTATTGCACTCGGTGGCCAGATGCAGCACGTTGGTCGGATAGGCTTTGTCCCGGTTGATCCAGTTGGATATGTTTTTACCGAAGCCGCTGCCCACTTTCGAATTATCCCTGCTTTTGTCGATTTCGGAAAGGTTCTTGAGCCTCGATTTCGCCCAATCGCCCATCGGCACCATCACCTCCTCCTGGTACATATTGAATTTTTTCTCCTTATTGAACTGAAGCAACCGTTCCCACGAATCGCGGAACCGGTTCGGCCATTTGCCCGGATACGAATTCTTCTTATGCCAGATAAACTCTTCGGTCCAAATCCAGCCTTGCTGCCGCATCGCCAGGATCAGTTGCATGACATAGATACTGCGTTCGCCGTTCACGACTTTTTCTTTAATATTCAGGATAAAAGTCCCCGTAGGCTTCAGCACCCGCAGCAACTCTGCCGAGATCGGCAAAAACCACTCGACGTACCGGTCGGGATGGATCCCTCCGTAAGTTTTTTTCCGTTGATCCGCGTAAGGTGGGGATGTTACGATCAAATCGACCGAATTGTCCGGAATCTTTTTTAATCTTTCTGCGCTGTCGTCCCGGTATATATCAATTATAACACTCATAACGCTTAATTATGCGACAAAGTTACAAAATTTACACGAGTGTCCCAAAACGAATCATCTGATTTATACACACTGATAATCAAACGATTTACCACCTCAAACAAGCAGTCCTTCCGTCTAAATTCACCATAAATCGGCCCGGAAGGCACAGCCGGCCGCCGGACGGCAAAAAATCGACCGCAGCGTGGTACGGATCAAAAGACGTCAACAAATATGGCAATACGCGAAAGCCGGAAAAGGGGAAAAATGTCAGTCGGTCTTTTCGAAATCCCGAGAAAGAGAAACAGTTCGTTGAAAACAGGGATCATCCCGATACCGACGGATTCGGTTCTCCGGATCGCACGATACCGAACCAGAACAGGCTGTCCCGGCACGGTATCGCCCGGATAGCAAAGCGAAGCCGTTTTCGAAGAACGCCTCTACCGGACGAAACGGCGTGTCGGGCGAAACCGGAACATGATCCAGACCAACGCGCAGCTTATCCCGAAGGCAAAAAGCGCGACGCAGAAAATACGTAGCAACACAGGAAGCGCATCCAGCGTCCCCATCAGATCGTATCCCACCTGCACGAAAATAAAGTGACACAAGTAAATGCCGAACGTCAGCGAGGCGAGGCGCGACAGACCGACCGACGCGCGCACCTTCAGTTTGCGGATAACGACGAACACCGCGAAAGTCATCATAAAAACGTTGATCCCGGTGAAAAGCCACACGATCTCAAGGTAAGCGTAATCGCCCGGAAAATATTGCTGGGTCAGCACGTAACCGAACGAAGTGATCAAGTAGCCGCCCAGAAACATCGGAACGGTAACGGCCAGCGTACGCTTCCAGCTCCACTGCGGCGGGTACTTCGCCAGGTAATAGGCCAGGATCAGGTAACCGATGAACCCGGACACGTAATAGAAAGTTCCGTAACTGTTCCAGTCGCAAACACCGAGAATCCCCATATTGCCGTAATTGCCGGTATACCCCAGCGCCGGAGCGACCATTTTTATATAGGGCAGCAGCAGGGTAACGCCCCATACGTACAGAACGAGCCGGATATCCCTTCGGGAAGCCTGCTGCAGCCATGCGCCGATCACGGGCATGATCAGATAAAGGCCGACCAGCATGTAGAGATACCACAACGGGGTCGTATCGTAATTGAAATTAAAAATAAAGGTACAGATCCGGGTCAGAGTAGCTCCCAGGGTATGGTCGTCGACGACGACCATCGGATTACCGGTCGAAACGACGTAATTCAGGTAAACGAAATACGACAGCGGCAACACGACCGACCAGAAAACCAACGGAACGACGATGCGTCCGATACGCTTCCGGTAAAAATCCCCGAGCTCCGCGCGTACGGGAAGCAACAGCACCCCCGTCATCATCACGAACAGCGGGACGCAGGCCCGGACGAAACTACCGGTGAATACCCCGGTCAAAAATGCTCCCCGGTCGGCATCGAACCGGGCGACGAACGGGTCGCAGCAGTGCGACAAAACCACCAGAAAACAGGCGACGACACGCAGCAGGTCGATCCAGCCGATATGTTCCCTCCCTTGCATTTCCATCAGCAAACGAATATTTGAGAATACGATTAAAAACCATGCAATCGCGCGGTCGGCGGTCTTTCGGTTCGACCCGCACGACCAAAAACATTACAAAATAAACAAAAGTTCCGATAACATCCGCCATCCGACTCCATTTTCGCCGGTCTCACCGAAATACAGCGCTTCCCGTCCGAAACATTCCCGGCTCCGGTATCAAAATCGGAAGACGCGGTTCGTATGCGGACCATATCCGGATCGGACGCTATTTTACCGGACAAGGTTTTGCTTTTTACCTAACATTAGGTATCTTTGCGCCGAAGTTCGGCAATGGTATCTGCCTTGAACCGCCGCCTTTCCAGGCGAGCTGATGATACCTACGGGAATTCGAATCCACTTTGCAAATCAGCTATGACGGTAACAAACAAACACTTTTATCGTTCCATGTCAAAGAGCGAAGCCTTATGCTGAGGACGCTCCTTTTTATCGGCATGGGTAGTTTTATCGGAGGGATCGCCCGTTTTCTGCTCGCGCGCTGGGTGCAGGGGGGAACCGGGTCGTCGTTCCCGTTCGGGACACTGGCGGTCAACGTGCTGGGCTGCCTGGCGATCGGCCTGCTGTACGGAATTTTCGAGCGCGGCAATCTGATGAATCCCGACCTGCGCTTGTTCCTGACCGTAGGGCTGTGCGGCGGGTTCACGACGTTCTCCACGTTCGTTCACGAAAACTTTTCGCTTTTCCAGAACGGCAACCTCCTGCATTTTATCCTCTACACGACGCTGAGTTTCGGACTCGGACTCGCCGCCGCCTGCCTGGGGCATCTGATCGTCAAAATCTTTTGAACGAACGAGTCATGCGAAAAACGGAGAAACACACGGCAACAATACCCGCGCTGCGCAGCCGCCCGGCGCGGATCGGAATACATCCACAAAACGTTTAACACATAAATTTACCGTTATGATTTATTCACACGAAGTGCAGCACATGTGCTGCGTGAAAAAGGGAGCCAACCATCCCTCCGCCCCGATCCCCGAAGAGGGCAAATGGGTGCGCGCCAAAGAGATCAAGGATATTTCGGGACTGACGCACGGCGTGGGCTGGTGCGCGCCGCAGCAGGGCGCCTGCAAGTTGACGCTGAACATCAAAGACGGCATTATCCAGGAAGCGATGGTCGAAACCCTCGGCTGCTCGGGCATGACGCACTCGGCTGCAATGGCATCCGAGATCCTGCCGGGCAAAACGCTGCTCGAAGCGTTGAACACCGACCTCGTGTGCGACGCCATCAACACGGCGATGCGCGAACTGTTCCTGCAAATCGTCTACGGACGCAGCCAGTCGGCCTTTTCCGAAGGAGGACTCCCGATCGGAGCTTCGCTCGAAGACCTCGGCAAAGGATTGCGCAGCCAGGTGGGAACGATGTTCGGCACGGTGGCCAAAGGCACCCGTTACCTCGAAATGGCCGAAGGTTACTGCACCCGCATGGCGCTCGACGAAGACGACCAAGTGATCGGTTACGAATTTGTCCACCTCGGCAAATTTATGGACATGATCAAAAAGGGCGTCGACGCCAACGAAGCGCTGGCCAAGGCCAAAGGTTCGTACGGCCGTTTCGCCGAAGCGGTCAAATACATCGACCCGCGCCAGGAATAACCCGTTTTGTAAAAACCGTTAAAATTTAAAAACATGGCTTTATTTGAAGGATACGACCGCAGAATCGACCATATCAATGCGGTACTGAAAGAATACGGGATCAACGGCATCGAGGACGCCAAGGCGATCTGCGCCGCAAAGGGAATCGACCCCTATGCCACCTGCAAGGAGACGCAGCCGATCTGCTTCGAAAACGCGGCATGGGCTTACGTGGTAGGCGCGGCGATCGCCCTTAAAAAAGGTTGCAAAAACGCAGCCGAAGCAGCCGAAGCGATCGGAATCGGCTTGCAGGCTTTCTGCATCAAGGGCTCGGTAGCCGACGATCGCAAAGTGGGCATCGGACACGGCAACCTGGCCGCCCGCCTGCTGCGCGAAGAGACCCAGTGCTTCGCATTCCTGGCCGGGCACGAATCGTTCGCCGCCGCCGAAGGCGCGATCAAGATCGCCGAAATGGCCAACAAAGTGCGTAAAAATCCGCTGCGCGTGATCCTGAACGGCTTGGGCAAGGACGCCGCGCTGATCATCTCGCGCATCAACGGTTTCACCTACGTGCAGACCGAGTTCGACTATGCTTCGGGCGAACTGAAAATCGTCAAGGAAACCCCGTACTCGAAAGGGCTCCGCGCAAAAGTACGCTGCTACGGCGTGGACGACGTGCGCGAAGGCGTGGCCGTAATGCACAAAGAGGGCGTCGACGTGTCGATCACCGGCAACTCGACCAACCCGACCCGCTTCCAGCACCCGGTAGCCGGCACTTATAAGAAAGAGTGCTACGAGCAAAACAAAAAATACTTCTCGGTCGCTTCGGGCGGCGGCACCGGACGCACGCTGCACCCGGACAACATGGCCGCAGGCCCCGCTTCGTACGGGATGACCGATACGATGGGCCGTATGCACTCCGACGCACAATTCGCCGGATCGTCGTCGGTGCCCGCTCACGTGGAGATGATGGGCTTCCTCGGCATGGGCAACAACCCGATGGTCGGCGCTACGGTGGCGGTCGCCGTAGCCATCGAAGAGGCGATGAAGTAACGCCGCCGAAATTTTCAAAGAGGAAGGGCGAACCGTGATCGGTTCGCCCTTCCTCTTTTTACCGACACCGACGCATCCGGCACGATCACTCGACAACGACGTCCCAGATGCCGGCGCTGCGTTCGAGTTCGACCAGCGCCGCCGCATGGTCGTACAACGTCTCGATATAGGCCGTCCGCAGGTCGTCGTAAGTCCGCTGCGCGTTCAACACCTCAAGCAACGGCGTTTCGCCCCGGTCGTAACTGTATATCTTACCGTCGATGACCGATTTGGCTTTCTCCAGCAACCCCGTTTCGTAACGTCTGACCTGTTCGGCCAGCGAAAGGTACTGCCGCAGGTTTTGCAACACTTCGGTCTGCACCTCCAATTCGGCCTGCCGGTAGCGGGCTTCGGCCTGTTGGATCCGGTACTTGGCCGCCTGCACGGTACCTTTGTTTAGGTTCGAAAATTTCAGCGGTACGGAAAGCCCCACCGTAACGCCGTTGAAACGCGGCGCCGGAGCGATTTCGTTACGCACTTCGGTATTATGGTTCACACCGAGCGATACGTCGAAATCCATATTCCGTTCGCGCCGGGCTACCGTCAGCGCACGCCGGGCAACCTCCGTGTCTTTCAGCGCGGCGGCCAGGTCGGCTCGGTTGTCCAGCGCGGACTGTACGAGCCGATCGGGATCGAACGTCCGTTCCGGCATGTGCAACGAGCCCGACGGCACGTAGAGCGTATCGCGGTCGAAGGTCGCCGTCTGCAAATTCAGCGCGAAAAAAGCGTTGTGCAGGTCGGTACGCGCCTGAAGCAGTTCGTTGTACATCATGCCGGCTTCGAGTCCGCTCTGGATATCGTCCACGCGGGTAATCTTGCCCAGCGTGTATTTGACGCTGTCCCCTTCGGCAAGTTTGCGGATGTTCTCGTAAGCGTCCTGCTTCACGCGGAACAGTTCGGCCTGCTTGACCGCATCGAGGTAGGCAAGCGTCGCTTCGGCCCGCAGGTTACGGAAATAGTCTTCCAGCAACGCCCCGCTCAGTTCCTGTTCGCTGCGGGCCAGGTCGATCCGCGCGGCGCGCTTGCCGGGCGAGAAGGTCTTGCTCAGCTCGGCCGACACGCTCTGCCCCATCTGCATCCGCCGGTCGGCGTTGTTGCCGTACTCGACGCCGAACTGCGGATCGTTGAATACGCCCGCGGCTTTCACCTCGGCATCGGCGATGCGGACATTCAGCTTCTCGGCGGCATAGGAAAGATTTTCCCGCCAAACCCGACCGATGTACTGGTCGTACCCCAGCGGACATTCCGTCCGGTGGAGCGTCTGCGCCTGGGCCGCGACGCCCGGCAGCAATGCTATCCATAAAATGATTCTCTTTTTCATGCTTGATCCGGTTCCGGTCTTTTACGTTTGAGATGATAACTTTCGACCATGTAGTAGAGCGCCGGCAGGATGAACAGCGTCACGACGGTCGCGAACAACAGTCCGTAGACGATGACGGTGGCCAGCGGTCGCTGCACGTCGGAACCGATCCCGGTCGACAGCGACGCCGGCAGCAAGCCGAGCACCGCCACCGTCGCGGTCATCAGCACCGGACGGAAACGGTGACGCGCGCCGGAAACCACCGCATCGAACAGCTCCTTCCCCTGCTGCCTGCGCAGGTTGTTGATGTGCGAGATCATGATGACCCCGTTCTGGATCGCCACGCCGAACAGCGCGATGAATCCCACCGCCGACGAGACGTTCAGCGTCATACCGCGCACGTTCAGGGCCAACATGCCGCCGAACAGCGCCAATGGAACGACGCTCATCAGTACGGCCGCCTGCCGGAATTTTCCGCAAACGACGATCAGCAGCAGCAACATGATGCACAGCGCCAGCGGAACGACAAAGGCCAGCCGCGCGTAAGCCCGGTGCTGATTTTCGAACTGTCCGGCCCATTTCAGGTGAAATTCTTCGCGATCGTAGTCCACGTTCCGGGCGATGGCCCGGTTCGCATCGCGCAGGAACGTGCTCAAATCCACGCCGCGCAGGTTCACGCGGACGGTCATGTGACGCCTGTTCATCTCCCGTGTGATCGTGCTGGCCCCGGTGGTCATCCTGACCTCGGCGACCTGCGAAAGCGGAATTTTCGTACCGCTGCCGTTGGTCAGCATCAGCGACCCGATCTTTTCGGGCGTGTTCCGGTACTCTTCGTTCAGCCGGCAGGTCACGTCGTACGACTTGCTGCCGACAAAAACCTGCGAGATGGCGCTTCCTCCGATCGCGAACTCGATCAGCTCGGTCACATCCGAAACGTTCAGCCCGTACTGCGCGATCCGGTCGCGGTCGGCGATGATCTGCAACTGCGGCAGCGGCGGTTCCTGATCCACCGCCACATCGACGGCTCCCGGCACCGTCCTGAGCGTTTGTTCGATCCGCTCGGCGATGCGGCGGGTTTCGTGCAGGTCTTCGCCGTAGATTTTTACGGCAAGGTCGCTGTGCGCTCCGGCCACCTGATCCATCACCATGTCGATGATCGGCTGCGAAAAACCGACCGAATATCCCGGCATCTTCTGCAGCTCGACCGCCATCGCATCGATCAGTTCGCTCTTGCTGCGTCCGCTTTCCCACGTATTATAGGGCTTCAGCCCGACGCCGCATTCGACGTGCGACAGCGAGAACGCCTCCGCCCCCTCGTCGTCGCGTCCTACCTGGGTCATCACGTACGAGACCTCGTCGAACCGTTTCAGCGTCCTGCGCAGTTCGGCTCCCATCTCTTTCGACTTTTCGATCGAAATGCCCGGCGGAAGCTGCACCTGTATCCAGATCGCCCCTTCGTCCATCGGCGGCAAGAAGTCCTTGCCAACCGTAACGGAAAGCACGACGGCCCCGGCCAGAATCGCAGCCAGCGGAGCGAAAATGCGCTTCGGACGCTTCATAATGTTCCTTATCCGGCGGTCGTAAGCTTCGGTCAGCCTTTCGAGCCACCGGTTCCGGTAGGTTTTGCGCGGCATCCGGTAAGCGAGGAACGCCAAGCCGGGAGTCAACAACAACGCGACGGCCAACGCTCCCAGCAGCGCATATCCCACCGTATAGGCCATCGGGGTAAACATCTTCTGCTCGATATGTTCGAAAGCGAACAGGGGCAGGTAAGCCGTAATGATAATCAGCGTCGAGAATAGGATCGGACGCGCCACTTCGGTGGCACGCCGGACCACGCCGTCCTTGGAAAGCTCGACGTCGGGACGACTTTCACGTCCTTTGAGAATCGTCTCCATCATCACGATCGCCCCGTCGACCAGTATCCCGAAGTCGATCGCCCCGAGCGACAGCAGGTTGGCGGGAATATCCGTAATCTTCATCAGGATAAAAGCGATCAACAGCGACAACGGGATCGTCACGGCCACCAGCAGCGCGCCCCGCCAACTACCCAGGAACAGGATCAACACCAGCACGACCAGCAGCATTCCTTCGAACAGCGTATGCGACACGGTATGCAGCGTCGTATTGACCAGGTCGGTGCGGTCCATGAACGGATGGATCGAAACCCCTTCGGGCAATATATCGCCGTTCAGTTCGTCGACCGCTCCGTGCACTCCTTGCAGCACTTGCGAAGGAGTCTGTCCGCGCAACATCTGCACGATCCCTTCCACGCCGTCCTGATAGTCCCGCGTATCGTCCGTAAATCCCAGCACCCCCTTGCGCTCGAGGTTGCCGTATTTCAACCGGCCGATGTCGCTCAGATAGACCGGGACGCCGTTCTCGGTCTTGACCACGATGTTCCCGAGGTCTTCGAGCCCTTTGACCAGTCCGATTCCACGGATCACATAGCTCAGATCGCCGTGCGAAATCATGCTGCCTCCCGCATTGACGTTGTTCTTTTCCACCTTTTCGACCACGTCGGCGAGCGAAATTCCGTACTGTTCGAGTTTGTGCGGGTCGATCTCGATCTGGTACTGCGTCGTGATCCCGCCGTAATTGCTGACGTCCGCCACGCCGGTCACCTGTTTCAGGCGCGGAATGATCACCCATTTATGCAGGTCGGTCAGCTCTCGCAGATCGTGCCGGTCGCTTTCGACCACGTAACGGAATATCTCGCCGGTCGGCGAAGTCAGCGGATTCAGGCCCGGAACGGCATTGTAGGGAAGTTCCACGTCCACCAACCGCTCCTGCACGCGCTGCCGGGCCCAATAATCGTCCACCCCGTCCTGAAACACGAGGATCACGGTCGATAGGCCGAACGTATTTTTGCTCCGCATCACATGCAGGCCGGGCAGGCCGTTCATCGCCCGCTCGATCGGAATGCTAATCTGTTGCTCGATCTCTTCGGCCGCCAGTCCAGGAACCTGCGTAACGACCTGCACCGTTACGTCGGCGATATCCGGATAAGCGTCGATAGCCAGCCGAGTCCACGCGTAGTAGCCGATCACGGCCAACAGGCCGAACAGCACAAACATCAGCGCCCGCCGATGAATGGCCTCATAAATCAACTTTTTCATAAGCTACCGCGCGTCGATCAGGTAAAACGCCCCCTCGGTAACGACCTCGTCGCCATCGCCGAGTCCGGAAGACACGACCGTCTGCCGCTCGTCGGAAGACGATACGGAGATCCGGACTTTACGGTAACGATCCTCGGACTCGCGTACCAGCACGTAACAATCGTCCTCCCGCTGCAGGATGGCCGAGGTCGGAATCACCAGCGCGCGCGACGGCGTATCGGTCAGCTGTACGGTCCCGTACATGAACGGTTTCAGCCGCCGGTCACGATTATCGCACTCGATAATGACCTCCACCGAACGGGTTTCCTCGTCGAGCAATTCGCTGACATGATAAACGGTACCGCTGAAAACGGTATCCGGAACCGCCATCAGACGAATATCCGCCCGATTCAACCGACGGATCAGAGGGATATCTTTTTCTTTCACATGGGCTACCACCCAAACCTTGTTCAGATCCGCCACCAGAGCCAGCGGACCGGCGTCCTCTTTGATATATTGCCCGATAACGATATTGTTTTTCACGATTTCGCCGGCGATCGGCGAAGTAATGACCAACGGCTGTCCCAACGTCATCTTTTCAGGTTCGATCTGGAACACGCTCAATGCGGCGAGAGCGTTCTCGTAATCTTTCTTCCGGAGTTCGTAGTTTACCTCCGCCTCCTCGACCTCCTTGGCGACGCCGACATTGTTACGGAGCAGGTCTTTCTCTCGGTTCAGGCTTTTCAGGGCCAGCTCCATCTCCTGTTTGGCCTGGTAATAAGCCTTTCCTGTCTCGAAAAACGACGGAGAACTGATCGAAAAAACGGGACTTCCCGGCACAACCTGCTGGCCGAGACGGACGAACGACTTGACGATACGCCCGGCAAACGGCGAGGCGATCTCGGCATAACCGGTCGGAATAGCCTGCACGACCCCGGAGGTCGTAAACGCAGCCTGGTAATCGGAAAAATGAATCGATTGGGTTTTAATGCGCTCCCGGATCGGAGAATCCGCCGCCAGCACGACGCACTCTTCCTCCACCCGGACTCCCCGGTCGTCTGCATGCCGCTGCCCCTGCGACCTGTCCGCGCAGGCATACAGCAATACAAGACCAATGGAAAAAATAATTTTTTTCATTTGCTCGAATTATAAAAAACATACGCTTTTTCCTCTCCGGAACGAATTTCCGGAGAAACCGTGACTTACGAAAACCTGTCGGTAAATCACCCGCAAATGAAAACAGGAGGGGCCCTGAGCAAAATGCCAGGCAAACGAAGGTGCGAAACGTACCGCGAAAAGAAAACATAAATCGGCGTAACGATCGTCCTTGCGAAAAGAAGAGCCGGAGCGACAGCGATCCACAAAACGATTGCCGACAACAAACCGATCGTCGCGCACTGTTCGGCCGTATGGGAATGCGAAGGCATCCCGCCTTCGAACGGAATGTAAGGATGGGAGTGCGTAACGGTTCCCCACTGGAAATGATGGGTATGGTAAAAAAGCGTAGTACTGAAGTAGTAACTCATAAAGAGCACCACCATCAGCCATTTCGCTATTTTCACCAGTCCCTGCTTCATACGCTCGACGTCCGGTACAAAGATAATCGTTTATTTTATATATCACCGTTTCCGGCAAGAACTGTCGGCACAATCCCGCCGGATTCATTCCCGCGCCGGCCGTTCGGTCCGTCCGACGAAAGCCGGCAGGCTGCGGACGTCGCCTCCCCGACAAATATAAAACTAAGGGGTTCGGCAAATTTGCCGAACCCCTTAGTTTTATAGACAGGATTTAAAAACCCTTTAAATCCTTATTACAAAGGCATCGCGATAAGTCCCCGAGAGTACTGATAGCCGACCCACGTCTTAGCTTCGTCCGGAACGATACCGGCTTCATTCGTGAAGTAACCTACCTGGGTCGCCCCCGCTCTGGTTCCATCCACAACGATGTCGCCCGCTTCGAATTTATCGGTACCGGCATCGGCTACGTAAGAAGAGATCACGTCGCTCTGCGAATAGAGAATCTGGTATTTACTGATGTTCGCATTGTACACGACCGAAACGCCGCCTACACCGCTGGGAACCGTCAGTACCGATCCGTTATCTTTCAGCGTCGTGTACCAATCACTGCTGCCGGCGCTCGTCGTTGCGACGTGAATGTCGCTGCCGACCTGGAAGTAGAGGTAAATCATCGCGTCGTTGATGAACATCGAAACTACCTTACCGCTTTCAAGGATACTCTTGTCGCCCAGAATCTCCCAGTTATCTTTTCCGTTGGCGGATTTAGCCATCCAGATTCCGTTTTCATCGTGAGACAACGCCATGAAATAATCCGAACCGACTTTGGCTATCGCCATATTGTTAGCATATCCCAGGTTATCTCGCTGCGACAGCATCGCATTGTTCGCAGTGAAGACAAATTCGGGTTCATCCCACGACTGACCGTCAGCCGAATGCGCCTTAACCATCGCCGAGAAGTCGTATGCGTTGAAATTATCGAACTCTACGCCAGGATTCTGGAAGTACACTTCGTAAGACAGCGCCAGGAATTTCTTGGTCGAAGCGCCGTTGGCGTAAGCCCAAACTTCGTCGTCCGGTTCGTTCGTCGTTACCATTACCGAGTTGCCCGCGCTTCCTTCGACAACAGCCAGATAATTTCCGGCAGGCAGGTATTCGCCCGCTCCGGTAGGATAAGCCCATCCGCCGTCATAAGTCATAGTCTTCTGGAAGACCGGCGTTTTGGCCATACTCGTCGCATAATCCGTATCCCACGGATACAAGGTAAAGGTGCAAGAACCGCTGCCCATGTAGCACAACTGATTGAATGCCGTGGAAGCGTAGAATTTCAATGCAATGGGGCCGCTGCCCAGATCGTACGCGTCTTTACCCCAATGTGCGTTGTTGGTATTATCGGTAACAGCATACCACCAGCCCGTCTTATTATACATATGCGGTTCGCTCTGGAACTTCATCGGAGTCGAACGCAGGAACCACGCATCCATCGATCCGTCGCTGTTCTTCACGAACGAAACGTTTCCGCGGAGATCGGTCTCTTCGTAGATCGGGTACTCGATCAGTTCCGAAGCGCCGGCCTGCGTAACCGTAACCGGTACGGCTTCGCCTCCTTCCGGATAGATCGTGATCGTCCCGACGCGTTCGCGGCTCCGGTTGCTGGCCAGAATCTGGAACTGAAGCGTCACGTTGTCCACCGCTTTACCCAACACAGGGATAATCCACTTCTGCGCGTTGTCGCTGATCGAATAGTCGTACGGCACGTTCACCGTGAATTCGACTTTGATCACCGTATCGCCCGCTTCCACGTTATAGGTGTCCTGTTTAACCACGGCTCCGATCGGGGTCGGCTGGTAAATCTTCATGGTTTCGGTCTGTTCTCCGCTGGAGAAAACCAAAGAAGCCTCGCGGGCAAACTCGTAGGAAGTGTTCGCGCCGGCGACAAGAGTCAGTTTATATTTACCGAAACTACCCGTGGTATCGCTGATCTTCACCCACTTGTCAGTGGTTCCTTCCGGATATTGGATCTTTACAGTCCAATCGCCCGGCGCCTCGATCACCCGGTAATCCCGTCCACCGTCGACGGGAACTTTCCAGGTGGTCGTATCGAGCATGAATGAGAAGTCGCCCAACTTCATAGACGACTGGAAATCATCCTCGCACCGCCAGAATATTACCGAAGACAGCAATAATAAACTGCATAAAGTAAATTTTTTCATAGTTTGAGCATTTAGAGATTTTAGATTGAACAAATATAAAGAATTTTTTCATAATTAATCAAATAAATACGATAAATTGACTCGAAATTTGTCGGGAAAAATTATTTTGCACCCTTTCGCAGCGTCGCGCCGGACGGAAACAGCGAACATTCTCACCCCCTTACAATCCCGCGCCGCGCCGAACGGCCGTTCCGTCCCGTTCCGAAAAACGAACCCTTTTTCGAAATTTTCAGGCCGGTTTTATAGGAAAATAAGACATTCCGGTCAATGGTTGGTGCCCTCGAACAGGTCATGACTCTCCTTCGCCGGATCCGTTTTTGCCTTAAAACTGTTGAAAACATACCCCAACGTCAGGGCGATCAGCGGATATTTGGGACGGATGCGCGTCAACGACTGCAGGTCGGCCGTACGGATATCGCTGACATAACGCGCGCTGCCGAACAGATCCCGGCAGGAGAGCGTCGCGGAAAGCTTCCGTTTGAAGAACTGCTGCCGGACGGCGAGATTGACGTACCAAAAAGCATCGGTACGCCCCTGGGTCGTGACCGAAGGCCCTACGAAGTTGGCGTCCAACTGAATCCGCGTATTTTTGCCGGCATCGAAGGCATTGTTCCACATGATGTCGTAATTCGTACTCGATTCGCGTCCGCCCCCGGCGGCCAACTCGTTGCGTATCTTATAATAATACAGATTGCCGTTCAGCGAGGTATTCCACCAGCGCGCGACGCGAACGACGGCGGTCAGCTCCACGCCGGTCGAATAGTCGTGCCCCACGTTGGCCATCGAGTCGAGCGTGACGCCCGCCTCGTAAGGCACCCGGAGCCGTTCGATCTTGTCCCTGCGCGAACGGTGGAAAAAAGTCGCCGAAACGTTGTTGTCCCGGAAACTTTTCCGGTAGGTCAGTTCGTACGAATGGATGTATTCGGGACGGATATCGGGATTGCCGATCTCGGCCGTATAGTAATCGCGGAAAGTAATATAGGGCTCCATGTAAAAAAGCTGCGGGCGGGTGGTTCGCCGCGAATAGGAAACCAGCAGCCGGTGGCCGCGCGGAAACGTATATCCCAAGTGCATCGACGGAAACCCCTCGAAACGCCGTTTGTCGCGGCTGGCCCCGGCGATCGAACTGCGCAGGCGGGTGTGGGTATATTCGCCCCGGACGCCGGCCTGGATCTCCAGCGCGCGCAGGTTCTCGGACAGAATCGCGTAGACCGAATTGACGTTCTCGCGGAAATAAGAAGTATTGTAAATGTCGTCGCGCCAGTAAAACGTTTTCGTCTCGGGATTCCAGAACTGCATTTCGTACTTGCTGTCCTCCAGGTAAGAGTAATACTGGTAACCGGCCTCGATCTTCCCGGTTTTGCTGTACGGCAGCACGTAGTCCAGGTTTCCGCGGGCCGTGATGCGGTACTCGGATTCCCAGGCGCGGTGCCCTTGCTCGCGTTCGCCCTGCAGATTGAAGAGATCGCTCTGGAAATATTCGACCGCGCCTCCGCCGTATTTATAATAAAAACTGGCCGAAAGCTCGTGTCCTTTGTCGTTGAACCTGTGTCCGACGGCCACGGTTCCCAGGCCGATGGTTTCGCGGTTGTCGTAATCGTCCAGGCTTCGGTAGTCGCCGATCTCGCCGTCGCCCGTTCCCTGCGAAAAGCGGCTCTCCCGGTAATCCAGTCGGCCGTTGCGCTTGTTGCCCCGGTATCCGCCTTCGACGTCCACCGAGAACGACGTGCGCGGAAGCGCGTACGCCCATCCCGCCTTCAGCGTATAATTGTAATTATCCCCGACGCGCGGCCCTTTCGAACGCGACGTGGTGGTAAGGTCGTCCACGACCGTCGTCTTCTGCTGCTCGAAATCGCTTTTGCGCAATTTGTCGAACCACACGCCGCCGGCATACCAACGGGAAGCCTCGTTCTGACGGGTCAACAGGAAATCGACGTTGCGCGACAACGCCGTGCTGCCGGACAGGTTCACCGTGCCGCTGAGCCCGCGTTGCGTATGCTTTTTGGTAATGACGTTGATAATGCCCACATCGCCCTCCGCGTCGTGCCTCGCCGACGGAGTCGTAATGATTTCGATGTTCTCGATATGCCCGGCGGGAATCTGTTCGAGCGCCTGCGAACCGGAAAACACGCTGGGCTTGCCGTCCACGTAGACCGTAAACCCGCTGCTGCCGCGAAACGACAGGTTTCCCTCCGCATCCACGCGCACCGAAGGGGTATTCTCCAGAATATCCACGGCCGACCCGCCGCCGCCCATGATGTTGGACGAAGCGTCCACCACTTTTTTGTCGAGCTTGTAAACGAGCTGTTTTCTCGCGGCGACGACCTCCACTTCGGCGATCCCGTTCTCCAGCGGGGTAAGGTACAGCACGCCCAAATCGACCGTGCCGGCCGAATGTTCCAGCGCGACCTCGCGGGTCAGCACGTCGTATCCTATCAGGCGGATCATCAGCGTATAAGCACCCGGATCGACGGAATCCAGCCGGAAACCGCCCTGCTCGTCCGGCAGCGTCTGACGCGCCGGCCGGACGTTCCCGCCGGTAAAAAGGTAGATTTCGGCGAAATCGATCGCCTTTCCGGAGCCGGTTTCAGCCAGTCTTCCCGCCACGCAGATCGGAGAAGCGGCCGCGGGCGCCGCGAAAAAAGTCAACAGCAACAGGCAAAGCAGTCTCATGCAGTTCGGTTAATCGGGTTAGGTCAGGGTTAGGTATTCGAAACGACAAATGTAAAATAAAATATCCGAATTCGGGAAACGCGACCGGAGTCGGCTCCTCTCCCCAGCGGAATCCGCCGCACTTTTTTTTGGGAGAATGCACAGTTTTTCGTACCTTAGTCCACGAATATAACCCGATCTAAAACCGACTCAAAATGAAAATCTTTACCACGATCGCCTGCTCCGCGCTGGCTGTTGCATTCGCATCCTGCGGCTCCTCTCCGAAAAAGACGGAAGACCCCGACCGGATCACGGTAGCCTGCTACTATTTCCCGAATTACCACACCCACGACCGACGTAACGACAGCCTCAAGGGCGACGGCTGGGCCGAATGGGAACTGGTCAAGAAAGCCCGTCCCTGTTTCGACGGCCAGCAGCAGCCCAAAGTGCCGGCCTGGGGATATACCGACGAAAAAGACCCGGCGGAGATGGCCCGTAAGATCGACGCGGCAGCCGACAACGGGGTCGACGTTTTCATTTTCGACTGGTATTACTACGACGACGGGCCGTTCCTGAACCGCGCGCTGGACGAAGGCTTCCTGAAAGCGCCGAATACCGAAAAACTGAAATTCGCGCTGATGTGGGCCAATCACGACTGGCTCGACATCCACCCCTACACGAAAGGCGACGAACAGAAAATCCTCTATCCGGGACGGGTGACGCCCGAAACGTTCGACAAGATCGGCGACCTGATTATCAAAGAATATTTTACGAAACCGAATTATTGGACGGTGGACGGCAAGCCCTACTTTTCGGTCTACGACGTGCAGAAATTCGTCGAGAACTTCGGTTCCGTCGAAGCGGCCCGCGCAGCTATGGACAAACTGCGCGAAAAAGCCGTGGCGGCCGGCCTGCCGGGAGTTCACTGGAACCTGGTAACGTGGGGCAATCCGGTGCTTCCGGGCGAAAAAGCCGCCGAGAATACGCCCGAACTGCTGAAAAAACTCGGATTCGACTCGGGAACTTCGTACGTCTGGATCCACCACACGCCGCTGCCCGATCTGCAAACGGACTACATCAAAGCCATGGACGACTATTTCGCGTTCTGGGACAAGGCGCGGGCGGAATACGGCGTGCCGTACTACCCGAATGTAACGATGGGCTGGGACCCGTCTCCGCGCTATGTGGAACAAACGCCCGAGGGCATTAAAAACTACCTGGTAACCTATACGATCGGCAACAACACCCCCGAAAATTTCCGGGAAGCGCTGCAGCGGACCAAGGACAGACTGCTCGCCGACCCGAACGGGCCGCGCATCCTGAACATCAACAGTTGGAACGAATGGACCGAAGGCAGCTACATCGAACCGGACTCGATCCACGGGACGGGATATCTCGAAGCGATCAAAGCCGTCTTCGGACAGGCCGCGCCGACAGCAGCCGAGTAACATAACACACGACAGAAAAACGATGATCAGATTCAAACTCGCCGTAGCGCTGTTGCTGGGAAGCACGGTCGCCTGCGCACAGAACGAAAAGAAACTGCAAGCCGATTTCCTGAAACCCACGCTCGAATACCGGATGAACGTCAACCGACACAGTATGCCGCGCGACGACCGGGAGCAGGACTCGATGATCCAGTGGATCATCTCCAACGGGTACGGCGGCATGGCGACCAACGTCAACCCGAACGAATACCTCAAAAGCGACGAAGAGCTGAAAGTATTCAATCGGTTCGTCCACGCATCGAAAGCGCGCGGACTGGACCTGTGGCTGTATGACGAAAGAAGCTATCCGTCCGGAATGGCCGACACCTACGTGCTCGACGAACATCCGGAGTGGGAGGCGGAAGGCCTTCTTTTTAAAGATACGACCGTCAACGGCGGAACCGCCGTCGACCTGCCGCTGCTGCCGGGACAGCCGATCCTGGTCAAAGCGGTGCCTTCGGTCGACGGGCAGTTGGAATACGACCGGGCGCGGAGCCTGCTGTCGTCGATTCGCGACGGTCGGATCCGGTGGACGGCTCCCGACGGCACGTGGACAATCGCCCAGATTTCGCACGCGCCGCTTTACACCGGATTCCAGGCCGGCACCGACCGGGGCGGAACGACGCCGCGCTACCCGAGTCTGCTGATGCCCGAAGTGACCAAACGGTTCATCGAACTGACGCACCGGCGCTACGCGCAGGCTTTTACAGAGAAACTCGGAACCCTTTTCACCTCCACGTTTACCGACGAACCGTCGTCGATGGCTCTGCCGTTCCCGAACCTCGGATACGGCGTCTACCCGTGGAAAGAAAACGTATCGACCGAATTCATGACCCGTTACAGCGCCGATCTGAAAGACGTGCTGCTGCCGATGATGCTGGATCGGGGGCCGGAAGGGGAGAAACTCCGCTACCGGTATTTCCGGATCATCGCGGATTTCATGAGCCGGAACTATTTTCGTCAGATACGGGAATATTGTTCCACGCAAAAGCTCAAATCGGGCGGACATCTGCTCGTCGAAGAGACGATGATGGCGCAGGTTCCGCTGTACGGCAGCATCATGGCCTGCTACCGCGAGATGGACGTACCGGGCATCGACGTGCTGACCGGTATGCCGAGCTTTACGCGCCGCTACCTGTACTCTTCGCGATTGGCGTCGTCGGCCGCCGAACTGCAAGGCAATTCGATGGTCATGTGCGAATCGTGCCCGATCTCGGACTATAATTTCTATGACGGCAAAGAGGCTCCCACGATCGAAATCAAAGGATCGCTGAACCGCCAGATCGTCGGCGGAGTGACCGACTTCAACAACTACCTGCAACTTCAGCACGAAGATTCGAACGGTCGCAAAGCGTTCAACGACTACATCGCCCGCGTCGAAATGATGCTGGCGGGAGGCGTGCGGGCTTCGCGCATCGCCGTCTACTACCCGGTCGAAACGCTGTGGTCGAAATACCGTCCGCTGCCGTCCTGCCTGCAAAGCTGGGACAACGTCGCCGGAGGAGCCCCCGAAGCGCAGCGGCTGTCGCAGTTGTTCGACCGCGTCAGCGACTGCCTGTACGACAACGGCTGGGAATTTTCGTACGTCGACGCGGCCGGGATCGAACAATCCAAGGTAGAGAACAAAAGTCTCGCGCACGGCGAACTGCGCTGGGATGTGCTGATCCTGCCGGGCGTCGAGACGATTACGCCGCAGATGTTGACCCGCATCACGGAGTTCGCCCGGGCCGGAGGTTGCGTGATCCTGCTCGAAGCGCTGCCGAAAAATACGCCGGACGCGTTCCCGTCCGAAGCGGTCGAAAGCGCCGTCGCCCAGATGGTCGGGGACAAGACCCTCACCCCTGCGGTCTACTACGAACCGACGTTCAACGCGCGGCTGCTGAACTACCTGCTCGAAGGGGTGCTCGACCGCGATATCGTATTGGACTCCTACGCCGGGGTGTTGCACAGCCACAAACGGATCGGCGGACGGAACGTCTATTTCATCGTCAACGATACGAACGCCCCGAAAACGGTCAAGGCAAACTTTCCCGGCGCCAAATCGCTCGAAGGATGGAATCCGCAGACAGGCGAAGTCAAACCGCTGGAAAACGGCGCGCCGCTACCCTTCGGCCCGTACGACGGCATGATCATACGACAAACCAAATAACTTAAAACCAACAGACAACTATGAAATTCAAACTGTTTCTCGCAGGAATCCTGCTGTCGGTATTGCCGGCGCTGAACTCTTGCAACGGATCCGGCGGAGCGAAACGCGCCGGAGGCGACACGGAAGTGACCGAACTGCGCTGCCGCGACCTGGACGATCCGGAAGGCGTCGATCGGGCCGTATTCAGTTGGCAGATCGAATCGGAAGCCGACAGCGTCGTGCAAACGGCCTGGGAGATCGAAATCGCTTCCGACGAAAAGGCTTTGAAGAATGGAAAAGCCGACGTATGGTCGTCCGGCAAACAACTTTCCGACCAGCAACTGAACGTCCGTCCGCAGGGCGCCGACCTGAAACCGGGCGAGCGTTACTGGTGGCGCGTCCGCATCTGGGACGGCGCCGACCGACCGACTTCGTGGAGCGATCCCGCATCGTTCTCGCTGGGTCCCGCAGCCGACCAATGGCAAGCGAAATGGATCACCGCCCAATGGGAGGAAGGCAGTCCGCTGCCCTATTTCCGCACCGTTTTCAACGCGGATCAACCGGGTACGAAACCGGTACGCGCCGTGATCTACCTCTCCGGTCTCGGGTGCAGCGACCTGTTTTTCAACGGCCGCCGCGTAGACTCGACCCGGATACTCGACCCGGCTCAGAGCAATTACGAACTGTATGCGCTGTACAGCACGTTCGACGTGACCAACCGACTGAAAAAAGGGGACAACTGCATCGGCGTGATGCTCGGCGACGGCTGGTACAACCAGGGCAAGGTATGGGGCCCCGGGTTCAGCTACGGCAAACCGATCCTGCTGGCGCAAATGGAAATTACTTATAAGGACGGTTCGAAAAAGATCATCGGCACGGACGAAACCTGGAAATGGGCGCCCGGGCCGGTACTCAGCTCGAACCTCTACGCCGGCGAGGTATACGACGCGAACAAGGAGATCGCCGGCTGGGCCGATGCGAAAACTCCGTGCGCGGACTGGCAGTCCGCACTGCCGGCCGGAGGCGTTATTCCGAAAGAACTGAAACCGCAACTGATAGAACCGATCCGAATGAAACAGGAGATCGCTCCGGTAGCGTTGTGGCAGGATCCGCAGGGCAACTGGATCTACGATTTCGGCGTCAACGTGGCAGCCATCCCGCTGCTGACCGTCGAACAGCCGGCCGGCACCCGGATCAAAATGCGGATGGGCGAAACGCTGGCCGCCGACAAGTCGATCGAATACAACACGACCGGCGTAGCCGCGACCGGCGTCGTACAGACCGACGAATACGTCTGCACCGGAAAAGGCAAGGAAAAATGGACGCCCCGGTTCACGTACCACGGATTCCGCTACCTCGAACTATCGGGCGCGGCGACCCAACCCGAAAAAGACTGGCTGAAAGCGGTGGTCGTACACACCGACGTCGAACGGATCGGTACGTTCGAATGCGCCGACCCGCAAATCAATCGCCTGCACGAACTGGCCGTCCGGACGATGTTGAGCAACATTCACGGCCTGCCGACCGACTGCCCGCACCGCGAACGCTGCGGCTGGCTCGGCGACGCCCATGCGGTAGCGCCGTTCGAAAGTATGAATTACGGCATGAATAACTTCTGGATGAAATACATGGGCGACGTCAGCTCTTCGTCGTCGGTATTCCTCGAAAACACGCTGCATCAGAAGCTGCACAACAGCGAATTTTATTTTGCAGACAAGCAACCGGGCATTCCGTTCATGATCTCCCCGGGACGCCGCCTGTGCGGCGTGGCATCGCCGGACTGGGGCACCGCCGTCGTCCAGATCCCGTGGGATATCTACCTCTATTTCGGCAACAAGGAAGCGCTCGAAATCTACTACGGCGAAATGAAACAATGGGTCGATCACATCGCGGCGCTGACCGAGAACGACATCGTTCCCTACGGTCTGGGCGACTGGTGTCCGCCGAACGGAAACGCGGCGATCGACTGCCCGATCCCGGTCAGCTCGACAGCGTTCCACTATCACGACGCGGACCTCGTTTCGCAAGCGGCGGCCGTACTCGGCAAAACGGAAGACGCGGCGCATTATGCCGCCCTGCGCGACCGGATCGGCAAGGCTTTCGTCGATAAATTCTACGACAAAACGAACAAAACGTTCGGCAGCCAGACCGCAAACGCGATGGCGCTGGCTTACGGCATGGTGCCGGCCGGCGACGAAAAAGCGGTTTCCGACGCCACCGTCCGCAACATGAAGGAGAAGTACGACAACTTCATGCATACCGGTATCTTCGGATTGGGCCACATCGGCCAGGCATTGTCGCGCTACGGCAACAGCCAGGCAGCCTGGGACATGTTCACCAAAACCGGCGAAAACAGTTTCGCCTACATGTGGACCGACGCCGACGCCACGACGCTGTGGGAAACGCTGCCGGTCAATGCAGCCAGCAAGGAACTCTGCCTGAGAGGAAGTTCGCTGAGCCACCCGATGCAGGGCGTCTACGACACGTGGTTCTATGAAGACATCGCCGGCATCCGTCCGGACGCTTCGGGCCCCGGTTTCAAAGTGACCCGTTTCGAACCGACGATGACGGCCTACCTGCCGTGGGCGAAAGCGACGCTGGAAACCCCGTACGGCGAAGTCAAAAGCGACTGGAAACAGGAAGGCGGCAAAATGGACTGGAAGATCGAAATTCCGGCGAACGCCTCCGGACTGGTAGCCCTGCCGGACGGCAAAACCGTTACGGTCAACGGCCAGCCGCTGGACAAAAACCGTTATCCGACCGCCGGACAAGGCGCGGAAAATCCGCTGTACCGCTTTCCGTCGGGACACTACGCGATTGTTATCGAATAGCACGCGTCCATCAAAAAGCAAGGCGGATACCGATCGGTATCCGCCTTGCTTTTATTATGAAACCGAAGTTTACGATTCGATATACCCGAACCGGCGCAGTTGACGTTCGTCGTTCCGCCAGTTGTCGTTCACTTTGACGTACAATTTCAGAAAAACCTTTTTATCGAGAAACTGTTCAAGCTCCTCGCGGGCCTCGGTGCCCACCTTTTTGAGCTTACCGCCCTGATGGCCGATAACGATTCCCTTCTGGCTTTCCCGTGCCACGTAGATCGTCGCCGCAATCCGATCCATATCCGCGTCCTCTTTGTATTCGTCGATCACGACCTCGGTGCAGTACGGAATCTCTTTCTGGTAATTCAACAAGATTTTCTCGCGGATGATCTCCGACGCGAAAAAGCGCAGCGTTTTGTCGGTCAGCGTATCTTTCGGGTAATAGGGCTCGCCCTCGGGCAGGGCCGCCAGGATACGGTCGAACAGCCCGCCGATGTTGAAATTGTTCAGCGCGGACACCGGCACGATCTCGGCGTCGGGCAGCACTTTCCGCCACCGTTCCACCAGGGCGTCGAGCGTCTCCTGCGTAGTCAGGTCGATCTTGTTGATCACCAGGATCGTTTTGGTCCCGCCGCCGGCGATCTTCGAAACGATCCCGTTGTCGTCTTCCGGTTTTTCGAACACGTCGGTCACATACAGCAGCACGTCGGCATCGGAGAGCGCGCTCCGTACGAAACGCATCATCGACTCCTGCAACTTATAATTCGGATTGAGTATCCCCGGCGTATCGGAATAGACGATCTGGAAATCGTCGCCGTTGACGATCCCCATGATCCGGTGGCGGGTCGTCTGCGCCTTCGACGTGATAATCGACAGGCGTTCCCCGACCAGCGCGTTCATCAGGGTCGATTTTCCCATGTTCGGGTTCCCAATGATGTTGACAAATCCTGATTTATGCATAATCGATGTGTTTCGGACAAAGATACGGCTTTATTTCCGGAAACGATAAAAACATCCGGCGCAATGTGCACGCAAAAGGAGGACGGCGATCGATCGTCGTCCTCCCGTTCATCCTGCTTTCCACCGGACGCCCTATTCGTCCTGAGGCTGCTCTTCCGGACGCGGACGATTTCGGTCCTGCATTTTGGCGCGTTGTTCCGTCCATTTTTCATACTGTTCTTCGGTCAGCACCTTTTTGATCGATTCGTCCATTTTGGCCATCCGTTCGGCATGCGGACCGCCCTGCCCCTTACGGCCGTCGGATTTGTCTCCCTGTTTCGGACGGTCGGATTTCTTCGGACGGTCGGATTTCATCTTCGCAGAGTCGGCCCGCACCGCACGATCCGCTTTCATCTCTTCGAAATTGGAGAGGAATATCCGGCGGATCTGCTCGGCCTGGTCGGTCGACAGCGAAAGCTGTTCGGTCATGCGCTGCGTCATCCGGTCGGCCCGCTGCTCGGGAGTCATTTGTTCGCGGTGCTGCGGCTGAGCCGTCGCACCGATCGCGGCAAACAGCATTGCGAATGCCGATACAAAAAAATGTTTCGCTTTCATAATTTCAAAATTTAATGTTTACAGGAATCCTGTTCCGCAAAAATAATTCCAACGGCGCAGAGCGATTCCGAGAAATCGGCGAAACGCCGAATCGGCGCGGCGAAACGACCGGACGGAACGGCAAAACGCCCTGCCGGACGCGGAACTAACGCCAGAAAGAACGGTCGAAGGAGGCCTCGACGCGCATTTCGACGCTGTCGGGCAGCGCTGAATAGAAATCCATGCCGAGCACCCGTTCGAGACTGTCGACGCTGATCGCATAGCGAAAACAATCCCCGGCCGGACGCTCCGTATTCGGGATCAGGAAAGCGATCGCCCGGAAAGTACCGCCGTCCCGCGCCAGAATCGTTTTAAAAAACCGCTGCGGAATCCCGACGCCGCCCCGGATGCGTCGCAGCGACGGGGTCAGTTCGCCGCCGGTCACGATGTAGAGCGAATCGTAACGCGCCGCCCAGCGCCGCACCCGTTCTTCCAGCCTGCGCCACGTCCCGCGGTTCAGTCCCGGCCGCTGCGGCGAAACGTTCGACAAACGGAACGTAGCCCCGTTCTCCTGCGGGGTATCGTTCCGGTCGGCCGACGGCAGCAGGTGTCCCCGATCGAAACCGCTACCCGTATAATCCCGGTCTGCGGCCGAAGGCCACCCGCGGGCGATCACTTCCGGATCGCTCTTGAAAACCCCGCTGCGCTTCACCCCCTTGCCGGATACATCCCTGCGCGTCAGCAGGTAAGCTACCCAGGCAGCCTGACGATAAGCCGTATCGTACAGCATCGTATAGCGTCCCTCCGGACAACGGACGACAAACTCGTCGTTCGCGAAAAAAGGACAGGCGAGAATCTCGGGATCGGTTTCCGGCGATCCGCCGGAGCGCGCGCCGCGTTCCGCTTGCCGTCCACCCGTCCAGGGACGCACCGCAACGACCTGCGAAACGATCGCCAACACGACGATCGCCAACACCAGCAACAACACGATTTTCCAATGGGTCTGCCTCGATATTTTTATGGGGGTTCGTTTTTTCATGGCCGCGTAAACCGCACCAAAGGTAAAAAAATATTATCTTTGACGCATCAGACATCCGATAAATCAGAATCTATGCCATCGTCCAACTTCGTCGACTACGTGAAAATATTCGGCCGCTCCGGTAAAGGCGGCCCCGGCTCCCGCCATTTCCGCCGCGAGAAATTCATCGAATTCGGCGGCCCGGACGGCGGAGACGGAGGCAACGGAGGCAGCATCGTCCTGCGCGGCAACAGCCAGTACTGGACGCTGATCCACCTCAAGTACAAGCGTCACATCTTCGGCGAGGACGGCGAAGCGGGCAGCGGGGCGCGCTGCTCGGGGAAGAACGGGACGGACGTCGTCATCAACGTGCCGCTAGGCACCGTCGCACGCGATGCGGAAACCGGGGAAATCGTCTGCGAAGTCACCGAAGACGGACAGGAGGCTGTCCTGCTGAAAGGAGGCCGCGGAGGACTCGGCAACTGGCACTTCAAAACGGCGACCAACCAGGCTCCGCGGTATGCGCAACCGGGCGAGGATTGCGTCGAAGGATGGTTCATCCTCGAACTGAAAGTGCTTGCCGACGTCGGGCTGGTCGGATTCCCGAACGCCGGGAAATCGACACTGCTGGCAGCCGTTTCGGCGGCGAAGCCCAAAATCGCGAATTACGCTTTCACGACCCTCGAACCGAATCTGGGCATCGTCGAATGCCGCGACCACAAGTCGTTCGTGATGGCCGACATCCCCGGCATCATCGAAGGGGCGCATACCGGCAAAGGGCTCGGAACGCGCTTCCTGCGTCACATCGAACGCAACTCGATCCTGCTGTTCATGATCCCGGCCGACACGAAAGACGTGCGCGAAGAATACCGCATCCTGCTGAACGAACTGGAACAATACAACCCCGAACTGCTCGACAAGCAGCGCCTGCTGGCGATCACCAAAAGCGACCTGCTGGACGAAGAACTGCAAGAAGCCATCGCCGCCGATCTGCCGGACATTCCGTCGATCTTTATCTCGTCGGTCAGCGGGTACCACATCCGACAACTCAAAGACATGCTCTGGGAAGCCCTGCAACGCGACAATCAGTAACCGAAAACATACGCGGGCCGGAAACGGGGCAATTCCATCACCGCATTTTTCGGCGATACGACTTTCAACTGATAATTCCGGTTGAACCAACTCAGAATCCCTTCGATATAACCGCTGCCCGAAGGAAGCGGCCAATTTGCGAAGTCGGCCTTCGCAGAAGTTCTCACGATCAGCGTATCCCCCGCGGGATCGACCAGATGCCGATCGGTATCCGACATGGTGTCGCACCAGTTCTCCGAGCACTCCGCATCGACGAACTGCACCCGTTCGAAAGCCACGTAACGGCTTATCCAGGCGGCCGCCAGATCGGAAAAAACGAGGGTATCGGGACGAATATCGGTCACGCCGCCCTGCTTTTTCAGAAATTGAGGCCAGACCGACTGCGGAATGAACCCGTTTTCGTAAGCGAAATCGTCCGACGCCGCGCCCAGCGACACCACGCCTCCGTAGTCGCCCAGCACCAGCCCCTGGCAACGGATCCGTACGCTCTGCCCGACCGGAAATACGGTAAAGAGATCGCGTCCGCCGACTTTGACCTCGATTCCTCCGGTGGCATCCTGCACGACCAGCGTATTGCGGAACGCCCCGTAAGCATCGTTCGCCGTTACGACGACGCGCAGTTCGACGTCATCGGTCACACGAAGCGGATAACCGCGATACAGCGATTTCAGGTAAGCGACCGACACCGGATCGCCCCCGGGACTCTCTCCGTCGTCCCGATCGAAACCGTTTTTGGACACGCAGCCGGCCAACAGCAACAGCAGACAGCAGCTAATCAACCTGTACATCATTCAAATCACGCATTTTAAGTTCATACACCCGGCGTCCGCCCACTTTTCCGGGCAGCAGAATACCGGTCACCGAAACCGGCCCGTGCGGAACCCGTTCGCCGGCAAACGAAGCGTAACCGCTCGTATAGACATAAACAGAATCCGCTCCGCACCGGAATTTCAACAAGGCGCTGCGCGGCGTACCGTCGGCCGATACCGCCGCAGGGACGGCCCAGGTCGTATCCGACGGCGTATCGAGGCACAGCCGGGCGATCCGCACCAAACAGCCGATCCGGTCGTCGTTCAACCCGGCGATCGTCGTCGGCAGCGCTGTCGGCAGGATCGTTTCGCCGGTTCGCAACAGATGACGCCGCACGATCGCCGGACTCTCCATCGGGGCGACGGGTTCCGTCGCCGAACCGCCCCGCAAACCGATCCGCAACAACCCGTCGTCCAGCGCCGCGGTCAGGCCGTCGGCGGACAACGTCAACCGGCAACCGACCGGATAATCGTTGTGCAGATCGTACAGTCCGGCGCAGACCTCGACCGCGCCGGAATTGTCCTCGAGCATCAGCGTCCGGTAGAAATTATCGGCCCGGTCGGATGTGGTCACATACCCCGACAACACGACCCCGGAGCCGGAAAACGCAACCGGGCCCACCGCACACCGTTCGCGGAGCGTGGCGACCGACATATTGGGCAACGGCGCGGTTTCATCCGCAGGATGCGGTTCGCCGAAATCGTCATAACCGCACCCGGCGGCCAACAGCGCCGCAGCGCATCCGATCCATATTTTTATAAATCCATTCATTTTCGACCTCGTCAAATCTAAAAACGAAAATTCACAGTCAGGTAATAGGTGCGCGGATAGGCGTACAGGTACTTCGATCCGAAAGCCGTGATGCTCTGGTTTAACCCCGTCCCGCTTTTGCGCAGCCGCATCTGTTCGTAACCGCTGTAAACGATCTCCTTGCGGTTGGCCAGATTGTTCACCGCCGCGCTTACCGACAGGTAACGACTGCCGAGTCGAAACGATTTCGACACGAACAGATCGATCGTAAAAGCCTCCGGAAAACGCTCCTGCTCCGTCAGCGCTCGCAAGTCTTCCGGCGAAGCGGCATAATCGTACACCCGGCCCATCCGGTTCAGCGGACTGACCGTCGTGTAATGGTCGGCCGCATAATTGACCGACAGCGAAGCCATCCACAGTTTCGCCCCCCGGTAGCTCAATTCAGCCGAAGCGATCCGCTGCGGCGACCCGCCCAGGCGATACCCTTTCAGCAACGAACGGGCGCGGTCGGCGATCACACTGCCATCCTTGTCGGACAGGATGCGTACCGACGGATCGTTCCGGTAACTGTTACGGGCCTGCGATGCGGCGACACGCAGAGCGAACCGCCGCGTAAGCAGCACCTCGGCCCCGAACTCGACTCCTGCATACAGTTTCCCGATCCCCGAAAGTTCCATGTCGGAATAGACCGACGCGATATCGTCGTAGTAGCGGCGCACTTCGGATTCGCCGCGCGAAACCGTCGCATACGCGCACAGTTCGAGTCGAACGGTCCGGCCCGCGTACCGGTAGCTCAGCTCGCCGCCGAACCGGTTCGCCGTACGCGGATCGCCAACCGTACGGTTCCGATAATCGATCGACACGAACACATCGCGCGCGGCCGGAGCGACGTCCTCGTACAGCAGGTCGAGGCGCAACGTATGCGCCGGCGTGAACAGGCAATCGATCCCGCCCTTGAGCGTATATTCGGTAAAATGCAGCCGGGAGGAGCGCCCGTAGGAGTCGCTTCCCGGAAACAATTCCTTCTCATAACGCCCGTTGCGGGAATATCCGACCTGGGCTACCCGCAACGCGACGTATCCGCCGAAACGCTCGTCGGAGCGGTTCCTCAGATCGGCCGTAAGCCACCCTTCGCCGCAGACGTAATCCAGGTCGTAGTCGTACCCGTACCGCTCCCCGACGGCCACCCGGCGGTCAGGCGCGCGCAGGTTATTCTGCAATTTGTCGCCGAAATAGCGATCGTCGATCAGGTACGGGTCGATGTCGAACAGAAAAGCGGCACTGAGCAAGTCGTCCAGCCGGTTGTAAGCGGTCGTCCGGTCGATCCGCACACGCACCCCTCCCCGCAATCGCAGCGTCCGGGAAGGATGGTAATCGAAACAAGAAACGAACTGCCAGTTCCGGAACCGATCTACGGCGCTGCCCAGCACATAGGCGGCCGGCAGCGTATCGCGATTTCCGTTGGCGAGGTACAACTCCTCCCAATCGATCTGCGTAACCCGGACGTCGCGCTGCCTCCATGCCGCGGAGACGGCCCCGGACACCTCCGGATTCTCGTAGGAACCGGGCAGGTAGCGGTAATAGTCGGGCAACGGATTGCGCGCGTCGTACCAGTCGAGCGCCGAACGCGAAGAGGTGCCCCACAGAGCCGAAACGGTCGTAGTAAGGTTCCAGCGGGTGTCCGCTCCGCAACGCCAGGTAATCAGCGCCATCGGCGTCCGTTCGCAGCGGACGCGGGACGGGCGGACGCGTCCCTGCTGGTATCCCCAGGCCGGATTGTAAAGACGATCTCCGGACGCTTCGAATGCTTCGCCGGTCGAAGCGCTGCGCAATCCCCGCTCGGACGGGGCCATCAGGAACACGGCGGAAAGGGAATTTTTCGCGCCGAGCCGGCGCCCGAGCGAAAGACACAGCGACCACTCGTCGGCGTAGACGCCCCGGATATGCCGGTCACGCCCCCAGCGCCGGGTTCCGGCCGCTGCGAAAGCCCAGCCGCCGCCCAAGGTTCCGGTCGCGATTCCCGCACGCAAACCCTGCCGGAAACGGCGGTCGGTAAACATCCAGCCTGCACGGCCGCCGGGCGGCTCGTGCAAAACGTCGAGATCGTATTCGCAAATGTTACCGGCATTGCCGACCGTCGAAACGGACGGCGCGATCCCCGGCTGTTCATCCAGCCGGACGGGAGCCTGGCGAACGGCCGTTAGCACATTCCAGAACGGCTCGCCGGTAACCGGATTGTCCAGATCGATCCCGTTCAGCAACCGGCGGCTGCAATTCCACGCATAACCGCGCCTCGCATAACGGACGAACGAAAAACGATACCGCGACAGCGAAGCGAACGGCCCGTCGTAAGCCGAAAGCGGCACGGACAACCACAAGGAAACGGTATCGCCGTCCGGTTCGTAACGGTCGACGACATCGAAACGCTGCTGTTCGTCGAAAACCACGACGCTGCCCTGCCCGTGCAGCGACACGGAAAAAACAAGCATCCCGAGAATCGGCAACCACCGTTTGTTCATGGCAGACAGTTTTAACCCGCACGGGCGCACGGCCCCTCCGCTTCCGGCAAAACACCTCCGCCACCGCTCTCCCTCCGATCGAGCAAGCACGCAAAAAAAACCGTCCGGGCTATGAAGTTACGCAAACCGAACGATTTATACAACTTTTTAGAACATTATTTTGCTTTACAGCAATATTTCACACGATTCCGCAAGGATACGAAACAAACGTGGGAATGCCTTTTACAGACATTCCCACGCCGTTCGATCGGTTTATTACGCTGTGAGCGCTACTGCAATAATTTTTTGACCGCCTCGGAAATCGCGCGGCCGTCGGCCTGCCCGGCAAGCTGTTTGGTGGCCACTCCCATCACCTTTCCCATATCCGCCGGCGAAGCGGCTCCCACCTGCGCGATAATCGCTTTCAGGACGGTCTCCAGTTCTTCTCCGCTCAATTGTTTCGGCATAAACACTTCCAGCACGGCCGCCTCGGCCAATTCGTTTTCGGCCAGTTCCGGTCGGTTGTTCTGCGTATAAACGGCGGCCGACTCCTTGCGCTGTTTTACCAGCTTCTGAATAATTTTCAGCACGGCGCCGTCGCTGATTTCGTCCGATCCATCGGCCGTTTTGGCCAGCAGGATCTCCGCCTTCACGGCCCGCAGGCCTGCCAGACGCACTTTCTCCTTGGCGAGCATCGCCGCTTTGATTCCGTCGTTAATCTCTTTTTCCAGACTCATATCGGTATTTTTTAATTTCTATGTTCAACGATTTGTCCGGCTCCGGCCGCACGCCGCTAAATATCGATGTTGGCATACTTGGCATGCCTTTCGATAAATTCCCGGCGCGGCGGCACGTCGTCGCCCATCAGCATCGAGAAGATACGATCCGCTTCGGCGGCGCTCTCGATATTCACCTGACGCAGGATACGCGTTTCGGGCGACATGGTCGTTTCCCACAACTGTTCGGGATTCATTTCCCCCAGACCTTTGTAACGCTGTACATGGGCCCCTTTCGACCCGAATTCCGCCAAAGCCGCCTCGCGCTCCTCTTCCGTCCAACAATAGCGACTATTCTTACCCTTTTTGACCTGATAGAGCGGCGGCGTCGCGATATAGACGTGTCCGTTTTTGATCAGGTTGTTCATGTAGCGGAAGAAGAACGTTAGCATCAACGTCGCGATGTGGCTGCCGTCGACATCGGCATCGGTCATAATAATCACGCGGCCGTAACGCAACTTATCGAGGTTCAGCGCCTTGCTGTCGTCTTCGGTTCCGATCGTCACGCCGAGCGCAGTGAAGATATTGCGGATCTCCTCGTTCTCGAAGATCCGGTGCTCCATCGCCTTCTCGACATTCAGTATCTTACCCCTCAACGGCATGATAGCCTGAAAATTCCGGTCGCGGCCCTGTTTGGCCGAACCGCCTGCGGAATCGCCCTCGACGAAGAAAATCTCGGCCTGATCGCGATCGCGCGACGCGCAGTCGGCCAGCTTGCCGGGCAGCCCCGATCCGGACAACACCGTTTTGCGCTGTACGAGTTCGCGCGCCTTGCGGGCCGCATGCCGGGCCGTGGCGGCCAGGATCACCTTCGACACGATGGCGCGGGCGTCTTTCGGGTTCTCTTCCAGATAGTGCGTCAACGCGCCGGAAATCGCCTGATCGACGACGCCGGCGACTTCGCCGTTGCCGAGTTTGGTCTTGGTCTGTCCTTCGAACTGCGGCTCCTGCACCTTGACCGAGACGATCGCGGTAAGCCCTTCGCGGAAGTCGTCGCCGTTGATCTCGAATTTCAGCTTGGCCAGCATACCCGAATCTTCGGCGTATTTCTTCAGCGTCCGGGTCAGCGCCCGGCGGAAACCGGTCAGGTGCGTACCGCCCTCGATCGTATTGATATTGTTGACGTACGAATGCACGTTCTCGGAGAAACTCGTATTGTACTGCATCGCCACCTCGACCGGAACGCCGTCTTTTTCGGTATCGATATAGATCGTGTTTTCGATCAGCGATTCGCGGCTGGCGTCGAGGAACTTGACGAATTCTTTCAACCCTTCGGTCGAGTAATATTCGTCGTGAACGGACTCCCCGTTTTCGTTCTTCGTGCGCAGGTCGGTGATATTGAGCTTAATTCCCTTGTTCAGGTAAGCCAATTCGCGCAGGCGCGAGGCCAGCGTCTCATAATCGTATTCGGTGACCGTAAAGATCGAACTGTCGGGTTTGAAGGTAATGATCGTTCCGTGATCGTCCTCGGTCGTCTCGCCGATGATTTCCATGGTTCCCTGCGGAACGCCCTTGCTGAAGTTTTCCCGGAAGATTTTTCCTCCGCGGTGCACTTCGGCGACCAGCAGCGTGGAGAGCGCATTCACGCAGGACACGCCGACGCCGTGCAGACCGCCCGACACCTTATAACTGTCCTTGTTGAACTTACCGCCGGCATGCAGCACCGTAAGCACCACTTCGAGGGCGGGACGCCCTTCCTTCTCGTGCATATCGGTCGGAATACCGCGCCCGTCGTCCTTAACGGTGATCGAGTTGTCCTCGTTGACGAAAACGTCGATGCGGGAACAGTACCCGGCCAACGCCTCGTCGATCGAGTTGTCGACCACTTCGTACACCAAATGGTGCAACCCCCGGACTCCGACGTCCCCGATATACATCGCGGGGCGCTTGCGCACCGCCTCGAGGCCCTCGAGCACCTGAATGCTGGAAGCGGAGTACGCCTCCCCGGTTTGTTGGATCTGATCTTTTTCCTCTACGCTCATATATTTTTCCTTTCTATTAATTTACTCTGCCAAAAAGTTGCCGGCCAGAACCGTTCCGGCCGAACGGATCCCGCCCCGGCGCACGGCATTCCGGCCCACCGAAACGCCCGGAACGATTCGAACAAAGATAGTCATTTTTCCGCTAAATTCCAAGGATCGAATGGAGATCAATCTCGGCCACTTTTCCCTGATGAAAACGCAGCGTACGGGACGGATACTGCTGGATATTGCTGATGTTATGCGTCGACATCAGCACGGCGCACCCGCGTGCGACGATCGACGCGAACAACTGCATGATCCCGTCTGCGGCGGCGGGATCGAGGTTGCCGGTAGGCTCGTCGGCGAGAATCACCTGCGGGTTGTTCAGCAGGGCCCGGGCGATCGCCAACCGCTGCTGTTCGCCGCCCGACAACTGGAACGGCATCTTATACTCCTTGTTTTGCAGGCTTACCATGTCGAGCACTTCGGCGATCTTGCTGCGGATCTGCAATTCGTTTTTCCACCCGGTCGCCTTCAGCACGAAATGCAGGTTCTGAAAAACGTTCCGGTCGGTCAGCAATTGGTAATCCTGAAACACGATTCCGATCCGGCGCCGAAGGTACGGCACGTCTTTGCGGCGCATCCGCCGCAGGTCGAACCCGACGACCATCCCGCCTCCTTCGCGCAGCGGCAGTTCGGCGTAAAGCGTCTTGAGCAACGAACTCTTGCCCGACCCGACCCGGCCGATCAGATAGACCAGTTCGCCGGGAAACACCGTCAGATTGACATCCGACAGCACCATATCGCTGGTTCTGCCGTTACCCCGGAAACTGGCCTCCCGCAGGGCATCGTCGAAATGGAAAATCGCCACATCCCGTAGTTCTATCACCGCATTCGGATTCATCGCTTTCAAATTTGATCCGGCCCGCCGACACACATTTCCCGTGCGGGCACATTTAACAAAACAAAGATACCGATTGTTTGGACAGCATCTCCCGTTTGTTGATGAAGTGTTGATATTTTTCACGTCCCCGAAACGTCCCCGGATATCTCCGGACGAATTTATATTGCCCGTAAAAATAATTCTTCCGAAAAAACGTATATCTTTGTACCGGGATCTTACGGTAGTGCGATCCCGATCAGGGGCTGACCGGTTTTGACAGCAGGCAGAGTCTGATTGTAAGCACGCCGAGCGTTGTGTGGACTCTCGTAAAACTGAATGCTCAAACTACAAATGGCGATAATAGCTATGCACTCGCTGCTTAATTTTACAGAGTAAAATGGCTTAATCCGGCAGTCCAAGGAGGCTGTCAGACGAGTACCCCGCCGAAGCTTCGTTCCGTAGCGGAAGGCACCGGGGTATCATTCAAACGGAAATAGCGGATCGGATGCCTATAACGATTCGCGAAAATCAATAGGCTGGGGCCGTAACTGGGTCGCCTTCGACCAGGTTGCGGCAGAAGGATCAACCGAAGGATAAGCGTGTAGAAAGCTTTTGGGTTCCTTGTTTGGACGAGGGTTCGACTCCCTCCAGCTCCACAAACAGGCCAATTGTCGTCTGTTAAACGAAAATATCCCGCTTTACTTTTTCAGCGTAAAGCGGGATGTTTTTTTGAGATTACGCGATTACATCTATTGTGCCTGCCTGCCGTTCACCCTGATTTCAGTATCGGGAAATAGATTCCGGATCCGGTCGATTCCTTCTTCGTCGATCCTCCCAGACAGCTCCAATTCCCCGATCTTTACTTTTGCCAGCTCATCCGGGATATCGATCTCGTCCGTAAATTCCATTTTCAATTTATTAACCCGTGTGAGTTCCAGCAAAACAGACGGAAACTCTTTGACCCGAATAGAAATGCCATCTTCCCTGCCTTTCTGCCGGGCATCGGTTTTCAATTTATTTTTCACCCCGTCATTCCGAACGTTTTTTTTCCGGATCATCCAACCGATCCGCGGCTTAAGAGCAAAATTATCTTTGTTCTGCTCCAAGCCTACAAAACCGGCCCAAAGCTCCAGGGGCGTCTCAACAATCTTATCGCCGTGTTCTTCCTGAAATTTCAAATCGACTTTTACAATCTCGTCAGGCAGACAATCCGTCCCTACCAACCGTTCCAGGTCGTTCCTTTTTCCCTCTTTATCGTACGGGAAGAACTTGACGATCCATCCGTCTATTATCTTGGGCGCTCCGTATTTCTTCTGCGAATGATATTTAAACATATTGCGCCAGAACTCCTGGTCTATTTCGCCTTTCGACGCTTTGACGAACTCTTCCAAAAGGGGCTCCAGTTCGGAAATCCACCATTCCAGCCCGTATTCTTTCAACCCTCTGGCCTTACACAATACTTTCTCCCAATCTTCCGGCGTTCCTTCGAGCGTTATTTCGGGAATTCCGCAAACGATACGCAGCACGATAAACTCGAAATACGGTTTCGCGGCCTCCATCAAGGTCACTTCGGAAGCCACCTTTTCCAAAGGTGTCGTCGTCGAAAAATCACAGGTCAGCAACCCGACCAATTTATCCCCGCCATACTTTCCGATCTGTTCGGTAAATTCGGAAAAAGTTTCCTCCCATGCGAAATCGGGATCATCCGGTCTCTTGTCTGTCTTCACAATCAACGATTGTTTCCCGGTAAAATCGGCAAAATAATGCCTCACGGACTCCGGGTCGGCTTCCACATGCCGTGCAAACCCCTGGCTAACCAACAGCCAGATCATGTCCGGGGACAAAACGAACGGTCTATGATCCGCATAAGCCTGATACATCCCGTAAAAAAAAGAATTGTACTGGAAGGAAACCAGACTATCCGGAATCTCGCCCTTGGCTATGATACTAAACGGATAATTTAAATTTTCCTTTAGCTGATACGGCTCCAATCCGGCTTCGGACAAGATAAGCCTTTTGTAAATATCCTCGCAGGATCGCACGGGAAGCAATTTTTCGGGTTTCGAAAGTTCCTCGACTTCGAAAGTAACTTTATGTTGGGCAAACGCGGAAAGGTTCCCGAACAGACACAGGCAGAACAGTAATTTTTTCATAATACCGGATTTTGTCGTTTTCGATGTCAATTCTTCGGACAAGTCTGTACTTCAACGGACGACCGTAGACAAATATAACATTATTTATTAAAAATACGGCAAACGCGATATCGAAATATTATCGTCCAACGGACAATTCGCCGAAATCGTAAAATGAACGCCGAAACTTCTCGGACTTTCCGCAGGGATCAAAAATGGCGCGGTTCTTGGAAATTTCAGGATCGGAACCGTCCGAAGGACAGCCGCCCGCGGTTTGCTCCGCGCCCGTGCCGTCGCATGACCGTCCCGAAAAAAATCACAGAACCTCTAAAATTTACAACCATGAACGACCGCGTCAAGGAAAAGGCCGAAAAGGTAAAACGGAAAATCGATGCCGGCATCGACCGGACGGCCGAAAAGATTTCGGATGTATCCGACAGCGTCCAGCAGCATGCGACGCACGTAAAACATGCCGTAAAAGAAAAAGTGGCCCGAGCGGCGGATTCCGTCAAAGAGAAAGCCCAGCACATCAGCGATTCGATGCGGGAGACGAAATAAAATCGTTCCTGCGTCCGCGCTGAAAATACGGATCGTCATCCGAAACGAATATCCGCACCGACGCGGCCGGTCTGCAAATGCCGCAGCCGGTTCGCAACGCCCCAATTCATGCCGGACAATCGCCGACATGCAGCCTATCACGAACACCGGCCGGCGCTATTCGTAGCGCCGGCCGGCATTTTGAAAACGAAACGCCTCAGGCATCCGTTCCGAGTAGCCTTCGCACCGTTTTTCTCAAATCGTCCGGCGAATAAGGCTTCGAAACGACCGTATTGCATCCGGCGGCCAAAGCTTGTTCCTTCTCGCTGTAAAAGACGTGCGCCGTCACGGCGACGATCGGAACGTCGGGCGAGATCGCGCGGATTTTTTCGGTCGCCTCAATCCCGTTCATCACCGGCATCCGGATATCCATCAGGATCAGGTCGGGACGTTCGCGCACGAAGCTGAGCACCGCCTCCTGCCCGTTCGGCACCCACCGAAGCACGTATTCTTTGGACAGCGCGGCTTCGAGCAATTTGAAATTGGTTTCCACATCCTCGGCGACCAGAATCACTTTCCGCCGTCTGTCCGCCGAGCCTTCCGCATCCGTGCATACGGCCGTGGCCGAACAGCAAGGCAAACAAAGCGTAAACGTACTCCCCTCGCCGACCTGCGAACGCACCTCGATCCGTCCGCCGAGTCGCTCGGCGATGCTCCGGCAGATGGAAAGCCCCAGCCCCGTCCCCTGCACAAAATCGTTCAGCTTTTCGAAACGGTCGAAAATAAGCGGGACTTTCTCCTGCGGGATACCCCGTCCGGTATCGGTCACAAATAGTTCCAACCAATCGTTCCGCAACTTCGCTCCGAGGGTGATCCACCCCCGATCCGTATTTTTGATCGCGTTCGAAAGGAAATTGAAAAGCACCTGCGTCAACCGATTGCGGTCGGAAGAGATCCATACCGGCAGCCGCGGGCACTCTATTCTGAAACCGACTCCTTCCTTCATTTTCAGCCGGTGCACTTTCTCCACCTCCTCGAGCAATCCGGTAATTTCCACCTGCTGAAAATGGGTTTCCGCCCGTCCGGATTCGATCCGCGAGAGATCGAGAATATCGTTGATCAACTGCAGCAACAGGTTGCTGTTTTTGCGAATGATATCCAGGTATTCCTCCCTGTGCGCATCGCAGTCATCGGCGGCGAGCAACTCCGAAAACCCGACGATCGCATTCAGCGGAGTCCGTATTTCGTGGCTCATGGTGGCCAGAAAAACCGATTTCAACCGGTCGGCCTCCACCGCTTTTTTCTTCGCGACGATCAGTTCCTCGGTGTGCCGGACGCGGTCGCCCACGTCGTGGATCAGCGCGAGCACCCTGTTCCCTTCAAACGGGGCGATCCGCGCCTGAAAATAGTGCCGTCCGTCCTTGTCCAGCGGATATTCGATCTCTTTAATCTGACCGTCCTGCAGGCACTCCCGTATATTGCGAACGAACAGATCGCTCACCTCCGGCGAATAGATCGTCCGCCCGTCCGCTCCGATCAGCTCGTTCACCGGATGGAGCAGGATCGTGCCCCGAGACATCAACACGTCGGTAATAACAAAACGGTCGTCCAGGATAAAAATAAATTCCGGCAATGCCTCGACGATTTTCCGGTTCCGCTCTTCGAGGCTCCGGATGCGGGCCTCTTTTTCGCAGCGGGAAGTGATGTTCGACGTATAGGCGATCAATTTGCGGGGACGACCCTGTTCGTCCGGCTCGCAGGAGAAAAAACAGTCTTCCAGCCAAACCGCCTGCCCCTCTCGGCCGACGCAGCGCACCCGTATCTTGGATACTTTGGTATCGGATGCCAACATGCATTCGAAAGCGTTTCTGTAAGAATCGACGTCGTCGGGATGCGCGAAACGGTAAAAATCGTCGATATCCGCGAATTCGATGCCGGCATCCCGGAGCCCCAGCACCCGGAAATAATCGTCGTCGAAACAGCAGGCTCCCGTCGGGATATCGTATTCCCACAGGGCGATCCGGTGAGCCGCCAGAACGGAAATGACGTTTCGGTATTTGTTTTCGATCGAATGATCGTGCTTTTCAGGAGGAAAAAAGCGGTCGTTTTCGTTCATGTCACACTTTTTGGATAGCAGTCCGATAGTAAAAGTATAAATAATCGCGTTCGAAGATACCTCTGCGGATATTTTTTCACCGGATTTTTCTGACCGCCATCCGAGCGTTATCGGAAACATCTCAGTAAGAATGCACTGCAAACCGAAAGCAGCCGCGACGCCCGCCAGGGCGACGACCGCTTCCCGTAAAATTCAATCTATAAATCCAACTTGACGACCGTAATGCCGGCCCCGCCGAGTTCTTCGTGCTCGTCCCGGGCGCTTTTGACCAGATCGACCGCGCGCAGGTAATTGCGAATCTCCTCTTTGAGGGCCCCGGTACCTTTGCCGTGCAAAATCCGGATTTCGGAAAAACCCAGCATGATCGCCTCGTCGACAAAATCCTGCGTAGCCTGCAGCGCTTCGGACACCCGCATACCGCGCACGTCGATCTGCTGGGTAAATTGCAGCCGGCGTTCGGCCGTACTGTAATTCGTGACCGGAACGGGCGCGGAACGTTCGTTGCGCACCGCCTTTTTATATTCGGCATTCGAGATGGGTTCCAGCCGCTCGGCGTCGAGAGTCGTCAGAATTTGCCCGAAACCGACGGTGGCCCGCTTACCGCTCACGCTAACAACCTCGCCTACGGCATCCTGCCCTTTGATCCGCACTTTAACGCCCGGCTCTACGATCCGGGGCTTTTCGGGGGGCGGCGCAGGCGTCGCACTCCCGGTCTCCGGCTTGCGGTTGCGGCGTTCGGCACGGCGCTGTTCGCGCCGGCGGATCTGCTCGATTTTCCGGTCGATCGCTTCGTCTCCGGCGGAATCCTGTTCCAGCGTCTCTTTAAATTCCTCCATTTTGCGCCGCACCTCCAACGTCTTTTCCTTATCTGCCTGCGACTCGCGGATCACCCGGATCGTATTTTCGATCTGTTTGTTCGCTTCGGCGGTAATCTGCCGCGCCTCGGCCTTCGCCTCGCGCAACAGCCGGCTGCGCTCCGCCTTCAGCGTTTCCAGCTCGGACTGATATTTTTCGGAAAGTTCGTCCACGCGCTTTTCGGCCTGACGGATTTTATCGCGCTTTTGCTCCCAGTAACGGCGGTCGCGGGCGATCTCGCGCAACTGGCGCTCGATGTTGATATGGTCGCTGCCGGCTTTTTCCGACGCGCTGCGGATGATCTCTTCCGGAAGCCCGATCTTGCGGGCGATCTCGACGGCGAACGAACTGCCCGGCTTCCCCATTTCGAGCCGGAACAACGGGCGGATGTTCTGCACGTCGAACGTCATCGCGCCGTTCTGAATGCCGCGCGCATTGCTGGCGTAGTATTTCAGATTCGAATAATGCGTGGTAATCACGCCGAAACAGTGCCGCTGTTCGAACTTCTCAAGCAGCGCCTCGGCAATCGCTCCGCCGATGATCGGCTCGGTACCCGTGCCGAACTCGTCGATCAGAATCAGCGAACGCTCCCCCGCGCTGCGGAGGATATTCTTCATATTCAGCAAGTGCGAACTGTAAGTACTCAGGTCGTTTTCAATCGACTGCTCGTCGCCGATGTCGATGAAGATATCTTTGAAAATCCCCATCTCCGAATTTTCGGAAACCGACACGAGAAACCCCTTCTGAAGCATGTATTGCAGCAGCCCGACCGTTTTCAAACAGACCGATTTGCCGCCGGCGTTCGGCCCCGAAATCACCAGGATATGCTTGTCGTCGGTCAGGGTCAGATCGAGCGGAACGATCTCCTTCCCTTCGCGCCGCAACGTCTGCGCGAGCAACGTATGCCGGGCCCGGATCAGGCGGATCGAACTGCGGTTCTCGACGATCGGCAACGTACAGTCGTTGGCCAGCGCGAAACGCGCCTTGGCCCGGATGAAATCCATCGTCGTCAGGAAATCGCCCGACTCGCGGATACGGGGCAGGTCGGGACGGATCGCATCGGTAAAACGGGTCAGGATACGCACGACCTCGCGGCGCTCCTCGTATTCGAGCGCCTTCAGTTCGTTGTTGAGCTCCACGACCTCGATCGGTTCGATATAGACCGTCTTGCCGGTCGCCGACTCGTCGTGGATCAGGCCTTTGATTTTCTTTTTATTGGCGGCGGCCACCGGGATCACGGCGCGCCCTTCGCGGATCGAGACCGACACGTCGCCGTCCACGATGCCCGAAGCCTGCGCCTGTCCCATGATCTGTTGCAGGCGGCGCGACACCTGGCTCTCCCGGTCGCGGATCGTCCGGCGCAGCGAGAACAGTTCCGCGGAAGCGTTGTCCCGCACCTTTCCGAACTTGTCGACGATCGAGTCGATGTGGTTGATGATCTCCGGAAAACCGTCGACCCCGCTGCACAGGGCCCTCAACTGCGGATACTGCTCGTCGGTACGGGCATTGAAAAAGGCGACCAGCCCGTGGACCATCGCCAACCCTTTGCGCAACGCCGCCAACTCGCCGACATCCAGGAAAGAGCCCTCGACGGCCCCTTTTTTCAGGAACGCGTCCATATCGACAAAGCTGCCTTCGGGCAGTCCGTTGTCCATCATCAACACCGTTCGCATCTCGAAAACCTGACCGAGACGCGCGACGACCGACTCGTAGTCGTCACTGAACGCCGCCTCGAAAAGTTTATCGACTGCGCCCTGCGTCACGCAGAGCGCCTTGACCTGGCTACGGATACGATCGAAACCGATCTTATTCTCAAAATTATCGGGATAAACCAAAACTTTCGGAAAAAAATTAATACGGTAAACGGACGCGCTATTCGTCCCGGTTGCGCCGGCCGAACACCGACACGTTGATATAACGGCTCGGGTGCGCTTTCAGATCTTCCAGCAGGGCCGACAGATTCGCCGTGGCGTCCACCAGTTCGTCATACAACGCCTGGTCGTTCAGGAACCGACCGACCGTGCCGTCTCCGTGGTTGACTTTTTCGAGCGTCGTGTTCAGCGATTCGAGCGTCGTGGTCACCTGCGCGATCATCGTCGGAATCTTCGACTTGCTTAGCGAATCGCTGAAATTCTCGACGTTGGTGACGATCCGGTCGATCTGTCCTGACTTGCCGTTCAGCGTTTTGGACAACTCGTTCAGGTTCTGCACGATCTCGCGAACGTTGTTTTTCTCCCCGGCGATCACTTCGTTGAGATTACCCGATATCGAAGCGATGTTCGTGAATGTCGCATTCAGGTTGTCCTTGTTGTCGGCCATCAGCGTATTGATATGTCCGAGCGTAATCATCAGTTGGTTGATCACGTCGTTGGCGCGCTGTTTCAGGAACTCGAACTCGCTGCCGGCCACCTCCAGGAAATCCTTGTTGATCTCCGAAAAGAGCGTATCGCCCTGTTGCAGGTATTTGGCCGACTTGCCCAGTTCCAGTTCGACGGCCTTGCCGCCCATAAGCCCGTCGCTGAAAATCCGCGCCTTGGTATCGTCCGGAATCTTGAATTTCGACTTGATCGAAAATTCCACGACCACCTTATCCGACCGTTCCGGATCGAAGCTGATATCGCTGATCGACCCCACCTTATAACCTTTGATCAGCACGGCGGCCGACGACTGCAGGCCGTTCACCTGATCGTATACGGCATAGTAATGCACCGACGACGTGAACAAATCCCGTCCCTTAAGGAAATTGATCCCCCAATACAACGCCGCGATCATCAGTATCCCGAAAAAGCCTATCTTAAATTCTCTGCTCAGTTTCAATTTCATGCCTAAAATTTTATCTGTCCGTTATTCACAATCGTTCGTTCAATCACTGCTGCCTGCGGCGCGCTTCGCCGACCGGGATCGTTTTATCGCCGTCGAATGCGACCAGGAACGCGTCCCGGATACTCTTGCGCACCTGGGTTTGCAAAGATAACGCTTCGTGGTAAGACGACGTGCCGCCGACGAAATATTTGTACGTGCCGCCGATCACGATCTCCTGCACCTCGCCGCGATAAGGCCCGAAACGGGACGAATTCTTCGGCAGTTTCTGCGGGGCCGAAGCGACTTGAACCCGGTAGACGATCTCCCCGCCGCTGTCGTCCGCGACGCTCTCCGTTGCGGCCGTTTCCGGCTCGTCCCGGGCGAAATCCGCCGCAGAATCGTTCCTCGGCTGCGAATCGTCCCCGTCGTCGTCACTCAAAACAATCCGTGTGCCACGTCCCTCGCTGCGCACCTTGTACTCGCTGAATGCGTTGAACAAACAGCGCGCATACGTCTCGCGCCCTTTGTCAGAACCGACGAACTTCTCCTCCGCGGGATTCGAAATAAACCCGAACTCCGCCAGGATGCTCGGCATCGCCGCCGACCACAGCACCAAAAAACCGGCCTGGTGCACGCCGCGGTTCTGCATTTTGGTCTGACTGGCAAACTGTTTCTGCACCATATCCGCGAACGTGCAGCTTTGCGACAAGTAAGCGGACTGGATCAGCGAAAAGATAATGAACGATTCCGGCGAGCCGGGCACGTATCCCTGGTATTTGGTCGAATAATCGTCTTCGTACGAAATCACGTCGTTCTCCTTCATCGCGACATCGAGGTTCTTGCCGGCCTTGTCGACCCCCATCACGTAAGTCGACGTGCCCGACGGCGCGGAAGATTTGTTGCTGTTGATATGGATCGAAATGAACAGATCCGCTCCGGCCTTGTTGGCGATGTTTCCCCGTTCGTTCAACGGGATCAGCACGTCGGTCTTGCGCGTATACACCACTTTGACATCGGGATATTTCTGGCCGATCATCTTTCCCAAACGGAGCGCGACGTCCAGATTGATATCTTTTTCCTTGTAAATCCGGCCGACGGCTCCCGCGTCCCGTCCGCCGTGTCCCGCATCAATTACGACGGTATTTATACCGATTTCCTTCTTTTGCGCGTTAGCAGTAATAACGACGCCGAAAAGCGAAAGAAAAACGACCGAAACCGTTAAAAACGTGAGGCTTGAAACTTTCATTACGGCAAACGTTAGAGAACTCTTTTTTTTTAACTATTTTTGCGGACGAAATTTGATAACTTTGCAAAGTTAAATTATTTGTTGGGATTTGCGGCTAAAAAAAGCGAAATATATCTTACTCCTGCTATGTCTGATCCCGTTTGGACAGCTTGTTTTCAGCCGCGAGAGGGCTTATCCGGCCTCTTCGGACGAATCCTTTTTGCAGGATACCGCAGGACGCGATTCGCTGACGGAAAACGTTGCGATCGCGCACGCGGCCGCAGACTCCGTCCCCGGACTGGATTCTTCCGCGACGCCGCAATATGCGGCGGCCGACAGTGCGGCCGTCGCCGCGCGGGATACTTCCAAGAAAGACACCGCGCAGCGCAAATCGTTCCTCGACGACGTAATTTCGGGGAAAAACCAGGATTCGCTGGTTTACGATCTTCGTAACAAAACGGTCTACATCTACGAGAAAGGCGACGTCGACTACCAGGATAAAAACCTGAAGGCGGACTTCATGAAAATCAACATGGACGACAAGATCATCTTCGCCTACGGACGCGAAGATACGACCACCAAGACGAACACCCGGCCCGAATTCACCGACGGAGGATCGACCTACCAGATGGACACGATCACCTACAACATCGCCACCGAAAAGGCCCGTATCAAAGGCGTGACGACGCAGGACGGCGAAGGCTACCTGAAAGGCTCGCGCGTCAAGAAAATGCCCGACAACACGATCAACATCGCCAACGGCAAATACACCACCTGCGACTTGGATCACCCGCACTTCTACCTGGCAATGACCAAGGCCAAGACCATTCCGGGCAAGAAGGTGATCGTCGGCCCGTCGTACCTGGTGATGGAAGACGTGCCGATCTATTTCCTCGGACTGCCGTTCGGCTTCTTTCCGACGATGAGCGGACGCCACTCCGGTTTCATCATGCCGACCTGGGGCGAGGAGGCCATAAAGGGCTTTTTCCTGCGGGACGCCGGATACTATTTCGCATTCAACGACTACATGGACATGACCGTCCAGGGCGGTTTCTACACGCTGGGATCGTGGCAGGCGAGCCTCGCGTCGCGGTATGTCAAGCGGTACAAATACCGGGGCGGCCTGAATTTCTACTTTTCAAAAGACATCATCGGCGAACGCGACGAGCCCGACTACGTCAACATGAACAACTTCAACCTGCAATGGACGCACCAGCAGGACGCGAAGTTCCGCCCGAACTCGACCTTCTCGGCCAGCGTGAACTTTTCAACCAGCGGTTACAGCAAATACGGGGCGCAGACGATCAACGACTACCTGAACACGCAAACCAACTCCAGCATCTCCTACTCCAAATCGTGGGCCGGTACGCCGTTCTCTTTATCGACCAACATGCAGCACTCGCAGAACTCGCAGGACACGACCGTTTCGCTGAGTTTCCCGAACGTGGTTTTCAGCGTATCGCGCGTCTATCCGTTCCGGCGCAAGGAGGCCGTCGGCAAGCAGCGCTGGTACGAGAAAATTTCGTTCACCTACACGGGAACGCTCGGCAACAACGTAAAAGTCAAAGAAAGGGATCTGTTCACCGACCGGATGTTCAAGCAGATGAAGAACGGCGTCAACCACAACATTCCGATCTCCACGTCGCTGAACCTGCTCAACTACATCAACGTCAGTCCTTCGGCAAACTATCAGGAACGCTGGTACTTCCGTAAGATCGACAAGGAGTGGGACCCGGTTTCCCGGTCGGTCGTCAACGGCGATACGACCACCGGCTTCTACCGGCTGTACGATTACAGTTTCTCGGTCAGCGCCACGACCAAGCTGTACGGAACCTACCAGTTCAAAAAAACGGCTGCCGTGCAGGCGTTCCGCCACACGCTGACCCCGACGATCAGCTTCAACTACCGCCCCGATTTCGGAGCCGCCAAATACGGGTATTACAAATACGTGCAGAGCGATACGCTGGGTAACATGAGGCGCTATTCGCCGTTCGAGGAGGGTCTGTACGGGGTGCCGAGCGCGGGGCGTAGCGCGGGCATATCCTTCGGACTCACCCAAACGCTGGAAATGAAAGTGCGCAGCAACAAAGACACCTCGGGATTCCGGAAGATCAAGCTGATCGACAACTTCAGCATCACGTCGTCCTACAATTTCCTGGCCGACTCGCTGAACCTGGCTCCTTTCTCGATCAACCTGCGCACCAACCTGTTCAAAAACGTCGGACTGAACGTCAACGCGACGCTCGATCCTTATCAGATAGACGCCAACGGACGAAAGGTCAACAAGTTCATGCTGCGGAAAGGGAAACTGGGACGGCTCACGAGCGTCAGCACCTCGTTCGGCTATTCGTTCAATTCGAAAAACCGGGGATCCTCGTCGCCGGCAGCCATCAACGACATCAACAGCGGGACGACCGAAGTGCCTCCGGAATATACCGACATGTTCACGCAGCCCGGCTACAACCAAATCGACCCGTTCACCCGGCGGCAAATGATGTCGGCCACTTACTACGACTTCAGCATCCCGTGGAATTTCGGATTCAATTACAGCTTCAGCTATACGAAGCCCGGGCTTCAGGCCAATATCGTCCAAACCCTCGGCTTCAACGGCAGCGTCAACCTGACGGCCAAATGGGGGGTTACGTTCAACGGCGGTTACGACTTCGGATCGAAAAAAATCACGCCGGGAACCTTCACGCTGACCCGCGACCTGCACTGCTGGCAGATGTCGTTCAACTGGGTTCCGATCGGGTTCCGCAAGAGCTGGAGCTTCACGATCAACGTGAAGGCTTCGATGCTGAAAGACCTCAAGTACGACCGCAACAGCAGCTTCTACGACAACTTCTACGACAATTAAACGGTCGCGGGCCGCGTTAGTTAGTACGATATTTGCAATCTCTATACTGCTTTGAAATGAAAAAAATAATTTTGTATTGTATGGCTATTCCCGTCCTGACGCTGGGAGCCTGCGGCGAAAAAAAGAATCCGCTGCTGGTGACGTCCACCGCGCCCTACGAAGCGCCGCTGTTCCCGCAAATCACAAACGAAGATTACAAACCGGCTTTCGACAAAGCGCTCGAAGAGGCCCGCGCGGACATCGACCGCATCGTGAACAATCCCGACGAACCGACCTTTGCGAATACCGTCGAAGCGCTTGCGTTCAGCGGAGAACGCCTCGACAACGTCAGCAGCGTCTTTTTCAACCTGAACGAAGCGAACACGAACGACACGATGCAGAACCTGGCGCTGGAAATCTCGCCTGTTCTGACCGAATTCAGCAACGACATCACGCTGAATCCGGCGCTTTTCGAACGGGTCAAAGCGGTCTACGCCCGACGCGACTCGCTCGCCCTGACGCCCGAACAGTCTCGCCTGCTCGAAAAGACCTACAAGGATTTCGCGCGCAACGGCGCGGCGCTGTCCGAAACGGATAAAAAGACCTACCGCGAGTTAACCGCCAAACTGTCGCAACTGACCCAGAAATTCAACCAGAACACGCTCGGCGCGACCAACGCCTTTATCCTGCACATCACCGACTCGGCGCAGGTCGCCGAACTGCCCGACTTTGTCCGCGAAGGAGCGGCGGCCGAGGCCAAAGAGCGTAACCTCGAAGGGTGGGTCGTCACGCTGCAATACCCGAGCATGTCGCCGTTTATGATGTACTCGTCGAACCGCGAGCTGAAGGAGAAGCTGTGGAAAGCGTATAACACCCGCGCGTTCGGCGGCGAGTTCGACAACTCGAAGATCGTCGAAGAGATCGCCGACACCCGGCTACAAGTGGCCCGCCTGCTCGGCTACGATACTTACGCCGACTATGTGCTCGAAGAACGGATGGCCGAAAGCGCCCCGACGGTCAACGCTTTCCTGACCGAACTGCTCGACCGGGCGATCGGCGCCGCGCATGCCGACGTAAAGAGCGTCGCCGAATATGCGGCCGCGAACGGTTTTACCGGCGAGTTGATGCCGTGGGATTTTTCCTACTATTCCGAAAAACTGAAAAACGAAAAATACAGCATCAACGAAGAGCTGACCAAGCCCTATTTCAAACTCGAAAACGTGCAGGCCGGCATTTTCGACCTGGCCGGCAGACTCTACGGAATCTCGTTCAAAGAGAACCCCGACATCCCGGTCTACCACCCGGACGTAAAGGCCTACGAAGTGCACGACGCCGACGGGAAATTCCTGGCCGTACTGTACATGGACTTCTTCCCGCGGGCCTCGAAACGCGGCGGGGCCTGGATGACCGAATTCCGCAGCCAGTCGGCGCGCGACGGGCAGGACACCCGCCCGCTGGTCTCGCTGGTTTTCAACTTCACGAAACCGACCGAGAATACCCCGTCGCTGCTGACATTCGACGAGGTCAGCACGATGCTGCACGAATTCGGACACTCGCTGCACGGCATTTTCTCGCAGGGAAACTACCCCGGCATGACCGGCACGTCGGTCTACCGCGATTTCGTCGAACTGCCGTCGCAGATTATGGAGAACTGGGCTACCGAGAAAGAGTTCCTCGACCTCTGGGCCGTACACTACCAGACCGGCGAAAAGATGCCGGCCGAGCTGATCCGGCGGATCATCGACGCCAAGAACTACCTGGCCGCCTACCAGCATATCCGCCAGGTATCGTTCGGTTTGTGCGACATGGCCTGGCACAGCATTACCGCCCCCGTGAACGAACCGGCCGACGCTTTCGAAGCGAAGGCAGTCGCCAGGGCCCAGGTGATGCCGCGGGTGGACGGACAGTGCATGTCGACCTCGTTCACGCACATCTTCGCCGGAGGCTATGCCGCCGGGTATTACAGCTACAAATGGGCCGAAGTGCTCGAAGCGGACGCGTTCTCGCTGTTCAAGGAAAAAGGCATTTTCGACCGGGAGACGGCCGCGTCGTTCCGCGAAAACATCCTGTCGAAAGGCAACTCGGAGCACCCGATGGAGCTGTACGTCCGTTTCCGCGGACATAAACCCGACACGCAGGCGCTATTCGACAAAATGGGAATCAAATAGTCCGAAACACAAACCGGGAATTGCTATGAAAAACCGACGTTACTGCCTGCTGGGATTGCTTGGAATCGGCCTGTGGGCCTCCGGATGCAACCGTGCGAAACCGCTTCCGTCCGACTATTTCGGAGGCGAATTCGTCTGCTACGACGACACGGCCCGGTTTTTCGACTGCGCGACCGGCCGTACCTATCTGCTCGACCGCAGCGGGGCGTATCCGGAAGTCATCGCAAACTACGAACAAATGCGGCCGGCCCCCCACGAGCGGGTTCACATGTTCTGCCACGCCGAGATCCGGCAAGAAGCCGACTCGTCGAACGGCCCGGTCCGGATGGTCGTCCGTGAACCTTTCGGTTTCGACCGGGCGACCCACTGCGATCCGAACGGCCTGATCGCGGGCATGTACCGTAGCAACGCGGGCGGCGGGGAAGGCAACCGGATGCTGCACCTGAGGGGCGACTACACCTATACGGTCGTCCGTTTCACCGAAACGACCGAACAGCGCGAGGACGGACGCTGGGGACTGAGCTCCGAATCGGAACTGGTACTGAACCCTCAGGAAGCCGGCCGGCCCCAGCGCCGGTTCGAGATCCTGTTCGAACCGGAAACCCTCGTAGCCAACGACGGACTCGGACAGCTTACCTATCAAAAAGTTTATCTGGACTGACCGTCCTTGCGGACAGACAAAAACGGAAGCGGAGGAAAAAAAACGACATTTCCTCCGCTTCCGTTTTGATGCCGGAACGCTAAACGTCCAGCGAATATCCGTCGCGGTACTGGTAATGCATCCGTTTAGTGGCTTCCGGATCGTTCATGAATTTCTCGACGATCGGGTTCCACACCACCGGACGCTTCAGTTCGTTGGCGATGTTGCCCAAATTGCAGACCGTGCAGGAACTATGTCCCACTTCCACCGGAACGTTCGGATCGATCCGCGAACGCATCGAGTTGATAAAGGTCTGGTAGTGCCCGACTTTCGTCTCGTAAGGCACGCTGCTGTCCTGCTGTTTCTCGGCCTTCGGCATGAATTTCGGGTCGGAAGCGAGGAATTCGCCGCGGCACACCTGGATCCAGCCGTTGTCGCCGTAAATTTTGAGTCCCTGCTTGCCTCCGTCGAACTCCTGTTCGGTAACGGTCGTTCCGTTGTCGTATTTATAAGTCAGGTGATCGTAATAGCTGTATCCGGCGGGAATAATCTCGACCGGGCCGTTGCCGTCCTTGCCCATCGCCCACTGCACGATGTCGAACATGTGCGCGCCCCAATCGGTCATCAGGCCGCCGCCCATGCCCTGATACCAGCGCCATGCGCCCCAGAGCTGTTCGTTCTGCTCGGGATCGATCGTGATGACCGGGTTCAAATCCGAATTGTAATAAATGGTTTCGGGCAGCGGACCGAGCCACTTGTCCCAATTCAGGCCGGCCGGCACTTCCTGTTTCGGCAGCGTGTAGGGAGTCGGCGAACCGCCCACATGCACCTTGATCAGCCCGATCTTGCCGAGTTCCCCCTCGCGGCACAGGTTGGCAGCGTGGATAAATTCGGCGTCGGAACGCTGCTGGCTGCCGATTTGCAGGATGCGGCTGTACTTACGCACCGCTTTGCGAAGCTGCTGTCCTTCATAAATGGTCAGCGTCATCGGTTTTTCGAGGTAAACGTCTTTGCCGGCCTTGCAGGCGGCGATAGCGATGATCGCATGCTGGTGATCCGGCGTGGCGATCACGACCGCGTCGATATCGGGACGCGCCAGCAGCTCTTGATAATCTTCGTACAGGTCGACCTTGCATTTTTCGCCGTGATCGGCGTAGTATTTCTTCACGCGCTTATCGAAGCGGGCGCGTTTCACGTCGTAGACGTCGCAGCCGGCCACTACTTTCACCCCGTCGATGGTAATGAAACCGTTGAGCAGGTGCATCGCCTGCTGACCGAGGCCGATAAAACCGATGTTGATCGTATCGTTGGCAGCGGTTTTTTCATTTTTTTTGCTTTTCGCAGCAGCCGCCAGCCCGGAGGGCATCAGTAACGCCCCGGCTGCGCCGAGTGCGGAAACTTTCAGAAAATCGCGGCGTGAGAATTTCGATTCAGAACTCATTTTCAGTTGGTTTAATAATTTCGGTTTTTTGTTTTTGGAAAATCATGTAGGCAAGTTACTCATTTCGCCCGGGAAAAACAAAATATTTTAAAAAAACGATTCCGTTTTGCATATCCCGCGTCCGTTCGTTATCTTTACATTTCGACAACTTAATCGAAAAACCTATGAAAACGTTTTTTTACCTACTGTTGGCACTGTGCTGCGCGGCCTGCGCGCCGAAAAAGCAACCCGTTTCGCTGATTTTCGACACGGATATGGCTCCCGACTACGACGACGTGGGCGCCATGGCCGTACTGCATGCGCTGGCCGACTCCGGCGAAGTCGATATCCTGGCCACCGTCTCGTCGAATAAACAGGAGACCACCGCGCCGTGCATCGACGTACTGAACACCTATTTCGGGCGGCCCGGGATTCCCGTCGGCGCGCCGAAAGGCGAAGGGGGCAGTATGGATACCTGGCATAAAGGGCTGAAGTGGACCGAAGAACTTCCGTCCCGTTTCCCGCATAAGGTCGAAAGCGCATCGCAGGCCGAAGACGCCGTATCGGTTTACCGGCGGGTGCTGAACGCGCAACCGGACACCAGCGTCGTCGTCGTGACGGTCGGCTTTTTCACGAACCTGAAAGACCTGCTCGAATCGGGGCCGGACGCCGACAGCCCGCTGTCCGGCAAAGAACTGGTCGCGGCCAAAGTGAAACGGCTGGTTTCGATGGCCGGGTATTTTCCGGAAGGCAAGGAGTTCAACGTGATGATGGACGCGCCGGCCAGTCAGTACGTATTTGAGAACTGGCCGACCCCGATCGTTTTGAGCGGATTCGACATCGGCGAAAAGATCATCACCGGCAAACAGACCGCCGCCATGCCGGTCGAAGGGAGTCCGGTGCGCGAAGCCTATAAAATGTGTCTCGAACAGGATAATCCGGAAGGACGGAACAGTTGGGATCAGTCGGCCGTACTGGTCGCCGTACGCGGAGCCGAACCCTATTTCGGTCTCGAAACCGGCACGCTGACGGTCACGCCGGCCGACAGCAACGATCACTGGACGCCCGATCCGGCCGGCCGACACGCGCGGCTGCTGCCAAAAATGCCGACCGAACAGGTTACGGCTACGATCGAAGCATTGATGATGCATCAGCCCACGGTACGGAAATAACTTTCGCAAGCCGCTCCGGACGTAACTTTTGCCGAAGGAAAACGTTTTACGGAAAACAACCAACCGAATGGAAGCCATGAAAAGAATCATACTGATCCTGGGGAGCCTGTTCCTCGGATACGCGGTCTTCGCACACCCGGCGGACCGCTATTTCGACGACGACGATTACGATGACGGCGATCTGTACGAATGGGGCGTGCAAATCAACAATTACGCGGCCCCTTATTCCGACCAGTTCGTGATCTGGGCCGCACGGGAATACAATTTCCCGCGCAACGACCTACGGTACTACCTCCGCAAAGGATACTCGCCGAGCGACCTGCTGGCCGGAATCGAACTGTCGCGCCGATCGGGATATCCGTTGCGCGCCGTGATGGACTATTACCGGCGCGGCAAAGACCGCAACTGGATCAACGTTTCGCTCCATTTCGGAATCGGACGTTCGTCGGCGGACTTCCGCATCATCCTCGGCAGGTTCCGCGAATACAGTCGGTACTGGAACGCATACTACGCGCACCGTCATCCGGGACGGGTTCCGCCTCCCGTTTACCGCCACGGCTGGTCTTACTTCCGGCCCGATGCGCCGCACCGTCGGCCCGCGCCCAAACCTCCGCGCCCGGTCGTACGCCCCCCGCACCCTCCGCGTCCGCAAATGCCGGGCAACCGTCCCGCCGTTCCGCCGGGACATCCGGTTCGGCCGCAGCGGCCTTCGAGCACCGACCGGCCGCAGCGCCCCGAATACCGTCCGCGGAACCAAAAATCCATCTCCGGACGTAGCGCGCGCGACGCTTCGCGGAGAAACGACGACCGCCGCAGCGACCGAGAGAAGGATCGGACGCAAAAGGTCGATAAAAAGGAAAATAACAAAAGTTATCGCCGCTGACCCTACGCTCCGGCCGCAACATTCCGCGCCGGACGGAAAATCCGCTGGATGTCGTTGCCGGAAGGATTCTGAAACAGCACCAGGTCGAATTCGGGCACGACCGCGATGATATGGTCGAACAGATCGGCCTGGACGCTTTCGTAGGCGACCCACTCCTTGATGACCGAAAAACAGTACACCTCGACCGGAATCCCGTTCGGAGTGGGCTGTAGATGGCGCACCATGCAGGTCAGCTCGTGGTTGACGACGGCCAATTTTTTCAAGTAGAGGTTCAGGTAAGCTCGGAAAACAGTCAGGTTGGTCAGCCGGAAAAAATCGGCGCCGTTCGGGTTTTCCGCACCGTTACGGTACCGGTCGAATTCGGTCTCGCGCTGAACGATATAGTCGTGCAACAGCTCTATATCCTTATATTTTTCGGTCATTTCGGGCGTACAGAACCGGACGCTGCCCAAATCGATGTTGATCGAACGCATGATCCGCCTGCCGCCGGACTCCTGCATCCAGCGCCAGTTCTGGAACGAATCGCCGGTCAGGATGAAAGGCGGAACGGTCGTAACCGTATTGTCGAAATTCTGTATCTTGACCGTATTCAGCGTCACTTCGAGCACCGTGCCGTCCACGTTGTACTTCGGCATACTGATCCAGTCGCCCGGTCTCAACATTTTGTTGGCGGACAACATGACTCCGGCCACGAACCCCATGATCGTGTCCTTGAATATCAGCATCAGGATCGCCGCCGAAGCGCCCAACCCGGCCAGCAGCTTCAGCGGCGAACGGCCGATCAGCAGGCTGGTCACCACGATCGCCGCCAAAAAGAACAGACCGACCTGCAGGATTTGAAGCAGGCCTTTCAACGGGCGGTCGTGCAGGGTTTCTTTCTGTTCCAAAATGCCGAAAAACACCTTCAGCAGCATGTTGACGAACATGACGACCACGAAAATAACGTACAGCAAACAGATTTTCCGGAGCAGCACGGGCGTTTCGGAATGTTCCGGAAAAGCCAGCGGAATCAGGATATAGATCAATGCGACCGGAACGATGTTCGAGAACTTGCGCAGCACGTCCCGATTGAACAACAGTTCGCCCCAACGCTTCTTCGTCCGGACGATGATCCGCCTGCCGACGGCGAGAATGACGAAACGACAAATGACGTCGGCCGCCAACGCGCAAAGCAGGATCATCGCGATGATGACGAACTGATCGAGCAGATGGGCCGTCTCGGGCTCGATACCGACCTGCACGAGCAGGTTGTGCGCCCATTTAACCAGAACACTATCTTCCATAAAAACTGAAAATCAACATTTATCCGAAGTTTACGAGCAAATATTTGGCCAATGCCCGAACCGCCCGCGACAAATGCCGGAAACCGGCAAACAAACGCCCGCGCAACGTCTGCCCGCCAGGCAAAAGAATACGAAAAAACGTCCGGGGCACATTCGATTTTGAAACGAATTTTCTATATTTGCAGGAACCTGACTTCCTTAACTTAACTTTTTACTTCGCATGCACAAAAAGACGAAATGGGCAATTACCGCCCTGATTCTTGTCGTCGCGATCGGTCTGGGCACTTACCGGCTGATGCGCGAAAAAAAACCGGATGCCGGTATCGACGCGCCGCCGGCCTCTTCCAGAGCCAACATACTGAACGTAAACGCGCAGATCGTCCGCGAACAGGAACTGAGCGACGGCATTTTCACAATCGCCACCCTGCTTCCGGATGAGGAAGTCGACCTGACGTTCGAAACATCCGGCAAAATCGAGCAGATCAATTTTACCGAAGGAACCGTCGTGCGCAAAGGCGATCTGCTGGCCAAAGTGAACGACAAGCCGCTTCAGGCCCAGCTATCGAAATTCGAAGCCCAATTGAAGCTGGCCGAAGATCGCGTGTACCGTCAGAGCGCACTGCTCGAAAAGGATGCCGTCAGCCAGGAAGCCTACGAACAGGCGCGCACCGAACTGGCGACCCTGAACGCCGACATCGCCCTGGTCAAAGCCAATATCGGCCTGACCGAACTGCGCGCGCCGTTCGACGGGATCATCGGGCTGCGCCACGTCAGCGAGGGGGCTTACGCTTCGCCGTCGGTAGTCGTGGCCAAACTGACCAAGACTTCTCCGCTGAAAATCGAATTTTCGGTACCCGAACAATACGCGTCCGAGATCCGTAAGGGAACGCGCGTCACTTTCCGGCTGACCGGGGAACTCAAACCGTTCGAAGCCTCGGTTTACGCCATCGGTTCGAGCCTCGACGCCAACCACCTGCTTCCGGTGAGAGCGCTCTATCCGAACGCCGACCGGAAACTGATGCCCGGCCGCTTCGCCAACGTGTATGCGCAAACGCGCAAGGTACTGAACGCCATTGTCATTCCGACCGAAGCCGTCGTCCCGGAACTGGGCGTAGACAAGGTCTTCCTGTACAGGAACGGAACAGCCCAGCCGGTGCAGATCGAAACCGGACTGCGCACCGACGCTCAGGTCGAAGTGGTCAGCGGATTGCAGACGGGCGACACGCTGATTACCTCTGGAACGTTGCAGTTGCGTACCGGACTGCAAGTGAAACTCGACCGTATCGACTAATTCCGCCGCCGTATGAATATTTCAGAAATCAGTATCCGGCGGCCGGTGCTCGCCACGGTGATGACCGTGATCATCCTGCTGTTCGGCCTCATCGGGTACAATTACCTCGGCGTGCGGGAGTATCCGAGCGTCGACAACCCGATCATTTCAGTCTCGTGCTCCTACCCGGGTGCGAACGCCGACGTAATCGAGAACCAGATTACCGAGCCGCTCGAACAAAACATCAACGGCATCCCCGGCATCCGCTCGCTGTCGAGCGTCAGCAGCCAGGGATCGAGTCGCATCACGGTCGAATTCGAACTGTCGGTCGACCTCGAAACCGCCGCCAACGACGTGCGCGACAAAGTCTCGCGCGCACAACGCTACCTGCCGCGCGACTGCGATCCGCCGACCGTATCGAAAGCCGATGCGGACGCTTCGCCGATCCTGATGGTCGCCATCCGCAGCGACAAACGCTCGCTGCTGGAACTGAGCGAAATCGCCGACCTGACGGTTAAAGAACAACTTCAAACGATCAGCGACGTCAGCAGCGTTTCGATCTGGGGTGAAAAGCGCTACTCGATGCGGCTGTGGCTCGACCCGGTCAAAATGGCCGGTTTCGGCCTTACGCCGGTCGACGTGAAAAACGCCGTAGACCGCGAGAACGTCGAACTCCCGTCGGGCAGCATCGAGGGAAACACCACGGAACTGACCATTCGCACGCTCGGACTGATGCACTCCGCAGAAGAATTCAACAGTCTAATAATCAAAGAAGAGAACAACCGAATCATCCGATTCCGCGACATCGGACGGGCGGAGCTCGGCCCGCAGGACACCCGCAGCTACATGAAGATGAACGGGGTGCCGATGGTCGGCGTCGTCGTGATCCCGCAGCCCGGAGCCAACCACATCGAGATCGCCGACGCGGTCTACGAACGGATGGAACGGATGAAAAAGGATCTGCCCGAAGACGTGGAAACCAGCTACGGATTCGACAACACGAAATTCATCCGCGCCTCGATCAACGAAGTCGAAAGCACCGTATACGAAGCCTTCTTCCTGGTGATCGTCATCATTTTCCTGTTCCTGCGCGACTGGCGCGTGACGCTGGTGCCGTGCGTAGTAATCCCCGTCTCGCTGATCGGATCGTTCTTCGTGATGTACCTGGCCGGATTCTCGATCAACGTGCTGTCGATGCTGGCCGTGGTGCTGGCCGTCGGACTGGTCGTCGACGACGCGATCGTGATGACCGAAAATATCTACATCCGCATCGAACGCGGCATGAGTCCGAAGGAGGCCGGTATCGAAGGAGCTAAGGAGATCTTTTTCGCCGTCATCTCGACGACCATCACGTTGGTGGCCGTCTTTTTCCCGATCGTATTCATGGAGGGCATGACCGGCCGGCTGTTCCGGGAATTCAGCCTCGTAGTGGCCGGCGCGGTGATCATTTCGGCATTCTCGGCGCTGACTTTCACACCGATGCTGGCGACCAAGCTGTTGAAGCACCGCGACCGGCCGGGGTGGTTCTACCGCAAGACCGAACCGTTCTTCGTCGGCATGAACCGTTTTTACAGCCGCACGCTGGCGGCGTTCCTGCGCCGCAGGGTGCTCGCCTTCCCGATCGTGCTGGCGATGGTCGGCATCATCTACGTCCTGTGGAGCCGGATTCCGTCCGAGATGGCGCCGCTGGAAGACCGTTCGATGATTACGATCAATACGCGCGGACCGGAAGGCGTCACTTACGAATACATACGCGACTATACCGAGGACATCAACCGGCTGGTCGACACGCTGGTTCCCGAATCCCGGGCCGTCACGGCCCGCGTATCGAGCGGCAGCGGAAACGTGCAGATCGCGCTGAAAGACATCACCGAACGCCAACGGTCGCAGATGGATATCGCCGAACAGCTATCCAAAGCGGTCAAAAGCAAGACGATGGCCCGCGCGTTCGTGCAGCAACAATCGACTTTCGGCGGCCGACGCGGATCGATGCCGATTCAGTACGTGCTACAAGCCACCAACCTCGAAAAATTGCAGGAGGTACTGCCGGAGTTCATGGCCAGGGTCTACGACAACCCGACTTTCCAGATGGCCGACGTCAACCTGAAATTCAGCAAACCCGAAGCCCGCATTTCGATCAACCGCGACAAATCCAACCTGATGGGCGTCAGCACCCGCGACATCGCGCAGACGCTGCAATACGGGCTCAGCGGCCAGCGCATGGGGTATTTCTACATGAACGGGAAACAATACGAAATACTCGGCGAGATCAACCGGCAGCAGCGCAACAAGCCGGTCGACCTGAAATCGATCTATATCCGCAGCGACAAAGGCGAGATGATCCAGTTGGACAACCTGGTGAGCCTGGCCGAAGGCATCGCGCCGCCGCAGCTCTACCGCTACAACCGTTTCGTTTCGGCCACGATCTCCGCAGGCCTGGCCGAAGGCAAAACGATCGGTCAGGGACTCGACGAGATGGACAAAATCGCGAAAGAGGTACTAGACGACACGTTCCGCACCGCGCTGGCCGGCGACTCGAAAGAGTTCCGCGAAAGTTCGTCGAGCCTGATGTTCGCCTTCGTGCTGGCCATCGTACTGATCTACCTGATCCTCGCCGCCCAGTTCGAAAGTTTCAAAGACCCGTTCGTCATCATGCTGACCGTACCGCTGGCTGTCGCCGGAGCGCTGATATTTATGTTCGCGACCGGGCAGACGATGAATATTTTCAGCCAGATCGGGATCATCATGCTGATCGGCCTGGTCGCCAAGAACGGTATCCTGATCGTCGAATTCGCCAACCAGAAACAGGGAACGGGCGTCGCCAAGATGCAGGCCATCGAAGAAGCGGCGCTGCAACGCCTGCGCCCGATCCTGATGACCAGCGCCTCTACCATTCTCGGGCTGCTGCCGCTCGCCTTCGCCACCGGCGAGGGAGCCAACGGACGGATCACAATGGGGATCGCCGTGGTGGGCGGCATGCTGGTTTCGACGATCATGACGCTGTACATCGTCCCGGCCATATACACCTATGTCTCCACGAACCGATTAAAAAAGCAAGCATGAGAAAATACGTTTTGTCGATCGCAGCGGGATGTCTGTGCGGAATGTTGTCGGCACAGCAGACCTACACGCTGCAAACCTGCCTGCAGGAGGGACTCGAGAAGAACTACGCGATCCGCATTTCGAAAAACGAACAACAGATCGCCGCGAACAACGTGACGGCGGCCAATGCCGGCCGCCTGCCGTCGCTCGACCTGGCGGCCGGTTATTCGGGCGCCCTGAGCGAAAACCGCACCGAAAGCGCCGAAGGAGAACGCGGCAGCGTTTCCGGAGTTTACGACCAAACGGTAAACGCGGGACTCGACCTCGGCTGGACGCTTTTCGACGGATTCCGGGTGCAAACCAATTACAAGCGATTGGAGGAACTGCGCGGTCTCGGCGAAGTCAATGCGCGGATCGCTATCGAGGATTTCGTAGCGGGACTGACCGCCGAATATTACAATTACGTACAGCAGAAAATCCGGCTGAAAAATTTTCTTTACGCCGTCTCGCTGTCGAAAGAGCGGCTGCGGATCGTCGAAGCCCGCTACCGGATCGGTAACTTTTCGCGGCTCGACCTGCAACAAGCGCGCGTGGATTTCAATGCCGACAGTTCGCAGTATATCAACCAGCAGGAACTGGTGCAGGCGTCGCTGATCCGGCTGAACGAACTGATGGCGGGCCCGGACGTCAACGCTCCGCTGCAAATCTGCGACTCGCTGATCCGGGTCAACAGCCGGCTCGAAGAAGGTGAATTGCTCAAGCGGATGCTGCAAACGAACGCCTCGCTGCTCAAAGCCGACCGCAATACGGCGCTCGCCGGACTGGATCTGAAAACGCTCCAAGCGCGAAACTATCCTTACGTCAAACTGAACGCAGGATACGGTTACCAACTGAACCGCTACGGCAACAACGCCAACCGGCAGCGGCAAACCTGGGGCCCGGACGTCGGCGCGACGCTCGGCATCACGCTGTTCGACGGCAACCGACGGCGCGAACAACGCAACGCCCGCATCCAGATCGAAAACGCCGAGCTCACCCGGCAACAGCTCGAACTGTCGCTGCGGGCCGACCTGGCCGACTTCTGGCAGGCTTACCGCAACAACCTCGAACTGCTGAAACTCGAAGAGGAGAACCTCGTCGCAGCGACCGAGAACCACGAAATCGCAATGGAGCGCTACCTGCTCGGCGACCTGTCGGGCATCGAGATGCGGGAAGCCCAGAAAAGCCTGCTGGACGCCGAGGAACGCATTCTCTCGGCGCAATACAACACGAAGCTGTGCGAAATCTCGTTACAGCAGATCAGCGGAAACATTTTGTCTTATCTGGAATAACTCCGTACAATTTTTTATCTTTGTACAATAAACGAAGAACCGAATCAACCTTATGAAAAAACTTTTACTTCTCGCCGCAGCCGCAGCGCTGCTCGCCCCCCAAGCTTACGGGAAAGAGAAAAAAACTTCCGCGCCGGCCTCCACGATCAAAGTACGCAACGTGCTCGAACCGGCCGCTTACGGAGCCACCCATTTCGGCGGCTACCTGGGCGAAAAACTCGACCTGTGCATCGACAACCGGTTGATGGCCCAAGACATCGAACGGGTCGTACAGCCGTTCCGCGACAAACCGGACGGAAATTGGGGCTTCCGCTCCGAATTCTGGGGTAAATGGTACACGGCGGCCATGCAGGGCTACGGTTATGCGCCGACCGCCGAGAACCGCGCCGTGGTAGATAAAGCCGTGCAGGAACTGATCGCCACGCAGGACAAAAACGGATACATCGGTACCTATCTCGACGAGAACCACCTCGGCGAATGGGATATTTGGGGCCGTAAATACGTCATGCTCGGCCTGCTGGCCTATTACGACCAGACGCAGGACAAAAGCGTGCTCGACGCCGCCTGTAAAGTGGCCGACAACCTGATCTCAGAAACCGGTCCGGGAAGCGGGGTCAACATCGCCGCGACCGGATGGATCGGCTGGAAAGGGCTGGCCTCCTGCTCGGTATTGGAACCGATCGCGCTGCTGTACCAGAAAACCGGGGATAAACGCTACCTCGATTTCGCCGAATATATCATCAAGTCGTGGGACACGCCGAACAAGCTGACGCCGACCGGACTACGGCTGGTTCAGGAAGCCGTGTCGGGCACTCCGTTATGGAAAATGAGCGGCGCGCCGAAAGCCTACGAAATGATGTCGTGTTTCGAAGGGCTGTGCGAAATGTACCGCATTACGGGCGATCCGCTCTATTTCGAGGCCTGCCACAAGTTGATCAACACGATCATCCGCGACGAAATCATGATCGTCGGATCGGGTTCGATGGCCGAAATCTGGTGCCATGGCAAGATGCGCCAAACCGAACCGATGTATCAGGGGATGGAGACCTGCGTGACGGCAACCTGGATGAAGTTCCTGTATCAAATGTTGCGCCTGACCGGCGACAGCCGCTATGCGGACGAACTGGAAACCAGCCTTTACAACGCCCTGCTCGCCTCGATGTCGCCGAAAGGAGAATGGTGGTCGTATTACGCCGGCCTGATGGGCGAACGGGTACACAGCCACCAGCAGTTCCCGGACGTGGTGATGAGCTGCTGCGTAGCCAACGGTCCGCGCGGACTGATGATCACTCCCTCCTGGGCCGTGATGACCACCGCCGACGGCGCCGCAATCAACCTGTACGGCAAAATGAACAGCACCGTCAAGACGCCTTCCGGACAACCGCTGAAAATCAATATGGAAAGCGAATACCCGGTACAGGGGAACGTGGCGGCGACCGTGAATTTGCCCCAAAGCGAAGCCTTCGCGCTCGAACTGCGCATCCCGCAGTGGAGCAAGCGCACTGCCATCAAGATCAACGGAGAACCTTACGACGGTTACATCCTGCCGGGCACGTACGCTTCGATCGAACGCACTTGGAACGACAACGATAAGATCGAGGTCGAACTGGACATGCGCGCGCGCGTGGTCGATGCGCCGTCGGGCGTAGGCGACGCCGCCATTGTCCGCGGGCCGATCGTCCTGGCGTTCGACTCGCGGCTGATTCCGCGTCGCGACGGCGTGACCGAACCGCCGATGTACCGCTACGAATTCATGCGCGACACGGACAACTACATCGACGTTCAGTTGGTCGAAAACCCGGAAACGCCGGCGATCTGGATGACGTTCGACGTACCGTGCAAGGACGAAGCGGGCAACAAACACATCCTGCGGATGTGCGACTACACCTCGGCCGGAAATACCTGGCAGGAAGGCAATATCTTCCGCGTATGGGCGCAACAGCCGTTCGATTTCCGTCACCTGTACACGAACAACGTGGATTGGCGCGTCAACGTGACCGTAGGCGTCGGGCGTCCCGAGATTCCGGACATTTATAAGAAATAATATTTTCACCCTATGTTCGAAGCGCCTGCACGAGTCGTGCAGGCGCTTCGAACGTGAATACGGATATGACGACGATAACCCGGGCGGAAAGATGCGACCTGCAACAGATCCTGGATCTGCAATACCTCGCTTACCGAAGCGAAGCCGAATTGCTGAACGACTTCCGGATTCCCCCTTTGCTGCAAACGCTGCAAGAGCTGCGAGCGGAATTCGAAACGGGCGTCGTACTGAAAGCGACCGACGGCTGCGGCAGAATCGTCGGCTCCGTCCGCGCGCATACGGACGGTCGCACGCTGTTCATCGGCAAACTGATCGTCGGGCATCAACAACGGAGAAAAGGGATCGGCACCGAACTGCTCGGATCGATCGAAAAAGAGTATCCACCGATGCGAACTCTTCACAAGCCATAGCAGCGTTCGGAACCTGGCTCTTTATCGGCGGCTGGGCTACCGTCCTTTCCCCGAAAGAGAGGCCTATCCCGGAATGCGGCTCGTCTATCTGGAAAAATTTCCCAGGCAGGAAAACGTTCCGGCGGGCGAAATCCCGTAATTACGAAAAAAAGGAAAACGACCGACAGACTGCCGGTCGTTTTTCGTTCTTATATAAGTCGCGCCTCGCTACGAAAACAGGCGACCTACTTTTTCGGCCACCTCTTTTGCATCCGGATCGATCGGGAAGACAGCCGACGGCTTCAGGTAATGTAATTTTTTGCCCTGCATAAAGCGTTTCTCCCCACCGCCGGTAACGTTCAGCATAACGATCTTTTCCGGATCGACCTCGCCGTCGCGCACCGCCTGGATCAGCGTAGCCAGCGCCACGGCCGGAGCGGAGTAAATATCCACGCCTTCGCACTCCAGGAAAAGCTCTTTAGCGGCGCGCGCTGCTTCGTTGGTCGCAACCAGGATATCGCCGCCGGTATCGGTCAACGCATCGAAGAGCCCGCCTTTGATCCCGTAGGGCGGCTTGCGGTTCGACAGCACTTTGGCGTCGATCTCTTCGGCGTCGATACGGGCGCAGTCGTCGTTGTAAGGCAGCATTTCGCGCGAGCGGGCTTTCCATGCATTGTACATCGGCACGAACGGCGCGTTCTGCGACACCATCAGCCGCATTTTGTGATTGCCGAACCGACCGTCCTCGATCAGGCGCAGGTTGGCTTCCCAGGCGGCGATCGCTCCGGTTCCGCTGCCTACGGCTTGGAAATAGTAGTCCGGAATCCGGCCGATATGCGTTACGGCCGAAAGCACCGTGGTCGCCATCCCGTCGCGGCGAGCCACGTTCTTGGCGCCGCCTTCTGCGAAAAATTTATCGGATTGCAGGGCGAGGTTACTCAGATGGATCGCATCGAAATAGTCGCTTCCCTTCTGCGAAACGATCAGTTTCACGCAATCGTTCAGCGGCGCGTCGAACCACAGCGCGTCGATGTTGTCTTCCGGCACGCTCAGCAGCAGCGGAATACGGTTATCGGAACAGACTTTGGCAAAAGCGCGCGCCGTATTGCCGGCCGAAGCCACCACCAGCACTTTGTCCTTGTGGCTGCCGTTCAGCCTTCCGCAAACCGAATACGCCTCCGTCTCTTTGAACGAGCAGGTGGACATCCGGGCCCCGATCTCCGGGAAATAACCGTTGAACGTAATATACAGATTTTTAAGCCCAAGTTTCTGCGCAAGTCCTTTGCTCTTGTAAGTTACCGGCGCGCACGAACCGGCCAGCATCCTTTTGACCGGCAACCATTCGGCGAAACGGTAAATCCCGTGCTCCTCGCCGTGCGGATGGATTTGCTGCGATTCGTAAACGGCGCGGATCAGCGACGGATGCGAACTCTGCGTATCGTCGAGCGTCCAGCCCTCGTCTTCGAAAATCCGTTTCGTCGCGACATTCTGCAACTTATACCTGGTGGCGTTAAAATTTTCCATGTTCTTAATCGGATGAACTATCGTTTCTGCGTTTCCCGAACGACCGGGACGCTTTACAAAAGTAGGACAATTTTAAGAAACAGCCAACAGAAACGACCGGATACAGACCCCGCAACAACCACAGATACCGCAAAATACGTCTTTATACTTACGTCCGATTTCCCCTTTGCCCGACGAATGCGACCGGATCGGCCATCGCACAAAATCCGGGGAGCAGCGCTCTTTTTTTTCCGGAAGGAAAAGCCTACCTTAGTGGCGGGCAATCAAAAGACGGAGACTGACATGGGAGCAAAAACGACACTGGACCGCGACATCAGCTGGATGTATTTCAATCACCGGATTCTACAGGAAGCGCAACGGGACAATGTTCCGCTGCTGGAACGGCTGAAGTTCCTCGGCATCTATTCGAACAACCTCGACGAATTTTTCCGGGTGCGGGTCTCCACGATGAAACGGATCGTGGAATACGACAACGAACCGCAGAACCGGCCCGCATCGACCATCCGCGAGCTGCGCGAAATCACCCGGCTGACCAAGGATTATTCGCAGGAATTCGACGAAACGTTCGAAAACCTAAAGGGAAAACTGGCCTCCGAAGGCATTTTCATCGTCAACGAGCAGCAGCTCACCGATGAGCAGCAGCGCTACATCCGCACGGTGTACCGGACGGATCTGAACAGCGCCACCTATCCGTTGATCATGACGCAGGGATCGAAGCTCGACGAACTGACGGACTCAAGCATCTATCTGTCCATCAAAATGATTCGCCGAAATGCCGCAACCGGAAAACCGGTGCGCGACTTCGCGCTGATCGAACTGCCGACCCGCGAGTTCGACCGTTTCATCGTGCTGCCGTCGGACGGCGACACGACCTGCATCATCTTCCTCGACGACGTGGTGCGTTTCTGCCTGCCGTTCATCTTCGCCGGGCTGGGTTACGAATCGTTCGAAGCCTACACGCTGAAATTCACGCGCGACGCCGAGATGGCGCTGGACGGCGACATCGACGAAGGACTGGTCGAAAAAGTGGCCCGCGGCGTCAAGAACCGCAAAAAGGGGGAAGCGATCCGCTTCGTTTACGACCAGCGAATGCCCGAAGAGATGCTGCGCTATCTGAAGCGCAAATTCCGCATCGACCGCTACGACGCCTGCGTCGGCGGGTCGCGCTACCACAATATGAAAGACCTGATGGCTTTCCCGGATTGCAGCCGCAGCGATTTGAAGTTCGAAAAGCGGGTGCCCGCCCCCGTTCCGTCGATGGACAGCCTCGGCAGCGCGCTCGACGAGATCCGCCGCCGGGACGTTTTTATGCACTATCCCTACCACAGCTTTTCGAACTATATCAAGGTGCTGCGGGAAGCGGCGCTGAGCCGCGACGTGCGCAGCATCAAAACGACGGTTTACCGGCTCGCCAAAGATTCCAAAGTGGTCAAAGCGCTGATCTGCGCCGCCAAGCACGGCAAGAAAGTAACGGTCATGGTAGAACTGATGGCCCGCTTCGACGAAGCGTCGAACATCGGCTGGTCGAAAAAAATGCAGGACGCCGGCATCCAGGTGCTTTTCGGCGTCGAAGGACTGAAGGTACACTGCAAACTGACCCATATCGCCTCGACAAAAGGCAATGTCGCCTGCATCAGCACCGGCAACTTTCACGAAGGAAACGCCCGCACCTACACCGACACCGTCCTTTTTACGGCCGACAAAACGATCGTCCGGGAAGTCGACCGGGTATTCGAATTCATCCACCAGCCATACAAAACGATCGCCTTCCGGAAGCTGATCGTTTCGCCGCAAGGGATGCGCAAAAAATTGTACGCGCTGATAAACAACGAAATATTCAATGCCAAAAACGGCAAAGAAGCCTATATCTTGTGTAAAATCAACCACATCACCGACGCCAAAATCGTCCAGAAACTGTACGAAGCTTCGGCGGCCGGCGTCAGTATCCGCCTGCTGGTGCGGGGCAACTGTTCCCTGGTCGCCGGACTCGGTCCGAAAAGCGATCGCATCGAAATCCGCGGCATCATCGACCGTTACCTGGAACACGCGCGCATCCTGATCTTCTGCAACGGCGGGGACGAACAATACTATATCGGATCGGCCGACTGGATGCCGCGCAACATCGACCACCGGATCGAAGCCTACGCACCGGTCTACGATCCGGAGATCCGACGGGAACTGAAAACGATCGTCGAATTCGGACTGGCCGACAACGTGGCGGCGAGGATCGTCGACGGCACCGGCCGAAACCGCATTTACGACAACGGGGAACCGCCGTTCCGTTCGCAACAGAAACTATACGAGCATTATCACGACCTCAGCGGAGACCTGTAACTTTTAAACTCTTTCCGAAACATGCAAAACAAAAAACTGAATTTCGCGGCGATCGACATCGGATCGAACGCCGTACGACTGCTGATTAAAAGCGTCAACGACGGCGACTCGCCAGACAAAATGACCAAAACCGTGCTGCTGCGCGTCCCTTTGCGGCTCGGCGAAGAGGTATTCGGCACGGGAAGCATTTCCGGCGAAAAGGAGAAGCAACTGCTGCGCACGGTGAAGGCTTTCCGACTTCTGATGAAAGTGTACGACGTAACGGCCTACCGCGCCTGCGCGACGTCGGCGATGCGCGACGCCTCGAACGGCATACAGATCGCCCGGAAAGTGCACAACAAGACCGGCATCCGGTTGGAAATCATCAACGGGCTCGAAGAGGCGCGGATGGTTTACGACAGCCACATTGCCGACCTGCTCGGCCGCGAAGGGCATTACATTTATGTCGACGTCGGCGGCGGCAGCACCGAAGTCAGCGTCATCTCGAACGGGAAACTGATCGGTTCCAACTCGTACAATATCGGGACGGTACGCTCGCTGGGCGGCATGGTCAAACTCGCCGACATCGAGTCGCTGAACCGCGACCTGGCCGTACTGGCCGCCGATTATCCGGATCTGAAAATCATCGGCACGGGCGGCAACATCAACAAGCTCTACCGGCTCAAAGGCAATAAGAACGACAACCGGCTCGACGTGGCCGACCTGAAGGCCATCTACGACGAACTGAAAGCGCTGACGGTCGAAGAGCGGATCTCCGCATTCCGCCTGAACCCCGACCGGGCCGACGTCATCATCCCGGCAGCGGAAATCTTCCTGAACATCGCCGAACGGGTCCATGCGGACAGCATCTGCGTGCCGACGATCGGCATTACCGACGGCATCGCGCACGCGCTTTACATCCGTTACCTGAACGACCGGGAAGACTGACGGAAGGCTCCCGTTTTTTCGAACGGAAAAGTCCGGAACGCCACTGTACTGCGGACGGCCGCACCGGAAAAAACAATTCCGCAATATAATTTTTCACTTCTCCAACACACGCGCCAATACGCTGACAACAAAACTATTACAGCATACGTTCCGAACAAAAAACACATTTTACGCATTTCAAAAACGACCGGACTTTGTAACTAAACGAAGCTCCGGCCGTTCTACTCTCAACAAAGACGACCAAGCCGGCGTGTCGTTAAAATCAACCGAAACGTCCCGCACAAAAGCGGGCGCGCACCAAGTGTTTTAACGCTTTTGAATTGTTTAACTAAAAAACTTAATCGTCATGAAAAAAGTACTGTTATCGATCGCGGCTTTATTTACGGTAGCTACCTATGCATCCGCCCAGGAAACCGGATTCGGATTCGGCCCCAAAGTGGGCATCAACCTGTCGAACCAAACCCTGCTCGACGGAGATTACAAAACGGGCCTGACAGCCGGCGTATTCGCAGACTACCGTTTCAGCAACCTGTTCGCCCTGTCGGCAGACGTACTCTACTCGCGTCAGGGAACCAAAGGCGAAGGCGTCAAAGTGAAGACCGATAACCTGAACATACCGATCCTGGCGAACTTCTACCTCGTAAAAGGACTGGCCGTCAAAGCCGGTATCCAGCCGGGCTTTCTGCTCAAAGCCAAAAACAACGACGTCGACGTCAAGGCTGCTTACAAGAAAGCGGACGTTGCCGTACCGGTCGGCGTTTCATACCTGTTCAACTGCGGCCTGATCCTGGACGCCCGCTACAACATCGGCCTGACCAGCCTCGCCAAAGACAAGGACATCGTCACGCGCAACAGCGTATTCGCCGTTACCGCCGGTTGGAGATTTTAATCGCGACCGAGACAGGCAAACGCCCGGATACGACCGGAGCGGATTTAAAAAAACAGGGCGTCTTTCTTTCGAAAGACGCCCTGTTTCTCATGTTGCTTTTCGCTAATCGTCGTAACCGGTCAGCTTGAACTTAGTATCAAATTTCAGCTCGAAACCGTTATCCAACTTGATCTCGTAACCTCTACGATCCCGTTCGATCTTCACGATTTTCTGCTTCGGATGCTTCTCGGCAACGTGCTTTTTGATCAAAACGGGAACGGTGTTAGCCGGAATAACGGCATATCCGCCGTCTACTTCCTCCCACTCTCCCTTTTTGTCGAATTTTACTTTGGTGCCGTCCTCGAACAACACCTCGTACTCTTTGCCGGTCCACTCGTTTTCCACTTTGGCGTAAGACACCGTGTTATCCGGGAAACAGGCTTTCAGAAATTGCTGCGCCTTTACCGGCAGGTTGTTCACCTCGATCGGCGTGCCGTCGTCGGCGGAAACGGTGAGTTGCATCGCGAACAGGCAGGCCAACAAAACAAACGCTTTTTTCATAGCTCCTAATTTTTTTTTAAATAATAATCGTTTAGACTCCCTGCAAAGGTAATACCTAAAACTTATCGGGCCGCAGTTTACGGACGAACGCCGGAGGCGCGGCCCGGCTACGCTCGGAATACGGAAAAGCAAAGACGCTTTCAATCAGCGTCTTTGCTTTACTTCGGTTCCTGTCCGGAACAATTCCGAACCCCGTAATTTTTCGAACGGATTACTGAACCTCTTGGATGATATTCCAATTGTCGATTCCGATCACCGCCTTATAAGGTTCGAAAACCGCATCCTCGGTTGACGTCCCGGCTGCCTGATAGGCATACCATACGAGTTTTCTACCCATCGGATCGTCGGGATCGTTCGGGAATTTGCGCAATCCGATCCGCAGGCCGTATTCCTCGGGATGATCGATCCAGTTATGCCACTGCATCGCGTCGATGCCGTCGAGCTTTTTCAGCTTTTTCCAGGCATAAGCGAAACCGGCGGCCTGTTCTTTAAGATACATGTCCGCATAGGTTCTCGAATTGGTTCCGTTTTCGGAGAGCCATACCGAACGCTTGATCGTCTTCTTGTACTTATTTTCCGATTTTTTGGCCCAGGCGCTCAGCACTTCGAGGTTTTTGAACGTCACCAGCTTCGTATTCATGTTGAACGAAGCCTTATTATCGTTCCAGGTTTTCGCATCGTTCAGATCCTGCGGATAAGGATGGTAAGCCACCGCCCATTGGAAGTCGCCTTCCGCCGTACCGAATTTCCTCAGCAGATCGAGCATGTCGCGGGAAGCGTAACTGTCCGAAGCGGCCTCCGTCCACGAATGCGTAAAGGAAGCGAACACCTCGGTATTCGGATCGTACTGCCGAGCGATGTTGTAGCACATTCGCATCGACTTGAGATACGTATCCGTATAAATGGTGATCGGCTTGACGCCCATGTTCGTCCAGTCGAGCCCGGCATCGACCTCGTTGTGCATGATCCAGTGGTGGATACGACCGTACGGACTGCCGGTCTGGCAATAACGGCTGGCCAGGAAATCGAGCGCGGCGGCATAACAGTTCACGCTCTCTGGATTGGTCATATTCGGCATCGTGTAGATCCCCCGCGAAGTGTAATCCGGATGCAGCAGCAGTTTTCCCACCTCCGAGCTCGAAGGAGCGACCAGGAGGATAGCGGCAACGACGATATTCCGTTTCTGGGCCGCCTGCAACGTTTTGTCATAGTTTTCCACGCTGCCTTTATCGAAATAGTAGGTTTTACCGCCGTATTCGTGCGCGATGGAATTGCCCGAAGGACTGAGCGACATCATGCCGACGAAAGAAACGTTCATCGTGATGCTGGTAATCCCCAGATCGTCCAGATCGCTCTCGGGACCGCCCAAATGGTATCCGCCGAGCCCCTTTTTGCTGGCGGGTTTCGCTGCGGGCAATTGTTGCGTCGAAGCGATCTCGGTAGCGTAACGCGCATGAGACACCAATTTATCTTTCGTATCGCCGTTCTCTACGATCGCCCATTTCGAAAGGGTCCGGTCGTATTTGAACCCGTCCCGTTCGACATAGCGGTCCATTTCCTTGCTGAACGTCCCGTCGGTAAGAGCCGTTTTGAACTCGAATTTGGTCGTTTTCAGCAGATCGACGTAAGGCGGAATTTCGCAAAGGCTATAGCTGCCCGAAGCGGAACAGTTCCCTTTCACGGTAATTTTGGTCAGTCCGGCTTCCACCGAGGTTACCGACGTAGAGGACGGATACAGCGTCGACAGATAGGTTTTCAGGTTGTTTTCGAACGCCGCTTCGGACTTGCTGTTCTCTTCTTCCTCTTCGGCCTCCTGTTTCTCCTGCTCGGTCATTCCGCGGAAATGAATCCCTTTTATATAGAGTTTAATCCCCGATTTGTCTCCGAAATCGACCCGCAAACAGTTACCGGCTTTCCCCCATGCGAATTTTACGAGCGATTCGCTCACGTTGGCTTTCCAGGTTTTCCAGGTCTGCGAAGCGGGAATCCCGTCCACTTTTACCGAACGGTCTTCCGACACGCCGGAAGAAGGTGTAGAGGCGAAAAACAGTTGTAAGAATGAAATTTCCTTATCGCAACGGTACTGAAAGGTAAGAATGCAGGAGTCCGCCGGATTGGTACGCTCCAACGAATTGGTGAAAATGTAGGGGTCCGTCCCGGTCATCGACATTTCGTACTCGCCGGTCGAAACTTCTTTGACGGAAATCTGATTCGCCGTCTTGGTAGCGAAGGTCAGGTATTCGGTTTTCGGAGTCGGCGTAGGATCCGGGTCGGGGGGATTAGGTCCCGGACCGGGATCGTCCCCGTTATCCTTTCCACAGGACGCCAACAGCAACGCCGCGACCATCAATGCGGGAACCGCTTTCCGGCAGACGGCAACCGAACGCTGCCAGAAAACGCCCGCGGACAAAATGCCTTTCGGTTTGAAATCGACTCGTTTCATCTTAATTAAATCAGGTTACAAAACCTCCGAAGGGAAGTTTTCAAGGTTAATTTTAAGTTAAAAATAATTCCGTAATCATTTTGCAAAGTAGGAAAAAAATCGCCGATTAACAAATTTCCGAAAATGATTTTCGGCCGAGGGCGTCAAACTTTCGACGAAAACGATCCGGCGAATCCGGACATTTCCGTCCGAAATTCGGCATTTCCATATCCGCCTCATTTTTATAACACTATGTATCAACCGAATAAACCCACACATGTAACTTATCGCCGAAATATGCGTTATTTAATAAATAAGATTATTTTACCGTACCCCGATTACCTCGGACAGAAGAAATGAATCCGTAAATATCTCCGGAGAAATTCCGCGCCCCCCGGAACAAAGATTTGCGGAGATATCTGATTAAAATTACCTTTGCGGAGAAAATCCGATAAATGTATCCGACAATTATGAAAATACGCTTATTGTTAACGCTCCTGGGCGCCGCAGCGCTGACGGTTTCCTGCATCAAGGACGAACCGCTGAACGCCGAAGCGGACATCATCGAATGCACCGTTCCGGGAGACATCGTCAAAACCGATCCCAAGATCGCCGACAACACGGTGATGATCCTGATCGTCCCGGGCTCGACGGACGTTACCCGGATGGCCCCGGAGTTCAAGCTGACTCCCGGAGCCGTCATCGAACCGGCATCGGGCACCGTCCGCGATTTCACCACTCCGAAGCTTTACAAAGTCACCTCGCAGGATGGGCGCTGGAACAAATCCTACTTGGTCAGCGTGATCGAAACCGACCTGCCGACCCTGTTCAGTTTCGAAGACTGGAAAGAGATAGGAAAATACGAACAGCCTTACGAAATCATCGCCGGGGGTGTGGCCCAAGAGATATGGTCGTCCGGAAATGCGGGTTACGCGCTGACCGGAGGCGCATCCGTCCCGAGCAAATTTCCGACTTGTTCCACCCCGATCGCCCACGGAGGCCGGCTGGCGGCCAAACTCGAAACCAAATCGACCGGGACGTTCGGTTCGGCCCTGAACATGCCGATCGCCGCCGGGAACCTGTTCATCGGAACGTTCGACGGTATGCTGGCTACCAAAAATCCGATGGAGGCCACCCGGTTCGGTCTTCCGTTCGGCAAAAAACCGCTGCGCCTGAAAGGTTATTACAGCTACGTGTCGGCCGGCAACGTGACCGATAAATACAACAACCTGGTGATCCCCGAACAGCGGGATTCCTGCCAGATTTACGCGGTGCTGTACGAAACGGACGACAACGTCGAATGCCTGTTCGGCGACAACGTGCTCACTTCGCCGAACATCGTCGCCAAGGCCGTCGTCCCGGACCCGGTCGAGTCGCCGCTGGGAACCTACCTTCCTTTCGACGTGGAATTCACCTATCTCAAGCGGTTCGACGAGGAAAAAATGAAGAATTACAAGTACAACCTGACCGTCGTCTTCTCGTCCAGCCGTTACGGAGCCTATTTCAAAGGAGCCGTAGGAAGCACGCTGCTCGTGGACGACGTAGAAGTGATCTGCGAAGAGAAACCGGCAAACTAACCCGACAACCCAACTATGACGATGAATAAAAAACACATCATCTGCCTGGCGGTCGCACTGCTGTGTATCGGCGGCGTATCCGCCCAGTCTTTCAAAAAATTCGAATACCGCGTCAAGGCAGGTTTCAACATCGGCGGCACGACCCCGCTTCCGCTACCGGCCGAGATCCGGAAACTGAAAGCGTACTCGCCGACGCTGGCTTTCGCCATCGAAGGAAACGTCGTCCGAAACCTGACTGCGAAATGGGCGCTGATCAGCGGACTCCGTTTCGAAACGAAGGGGATGTCGGCCGGCGCCCAGGTGAAGAATTACCAACTGACGATGAACGTGGACAACGGCGACGAACAAGGGCTGATCTCCGGAGTATTCACCGGACAGGTCAAAACCCGGGTGCAGAACGAATACCTGACCGTGCCGGTGATGGCAATGCGCCAGGTCTCCCCGCGTTGGGAACTGAAACTGGGGTTCTTCTTCTCATACCTGTTGCGGGGCGGCTTCAGCGGAAACGCCTACGACGGATACATCCGCGACGGAGATCCGACCGGAACCAAGATCGGCGTCGAGTCGGCCACGTACAATTTCGATAACGACATCCGGCGGTTCAACTGGGGCGGCGAATTCGGAGCCGAATGGATGGCTTACCGCCACCTGTCGGTATACGGAGAGCTGACCTGGGCGGCGAACTCGATCTTCAAAAAAGGATTCAAAAGCATCGGGTTCAACATGTACAACGTCTACCTGAACATCGGGTTCGGATACGTTTTCTAAAGGCATCCGGCCGGTTCGCATACGCCGGGAAAAACGGACGATCCGTTTTTTCCGGCTTTTTTATCGGAGAACCGCAGGCAACGAGCCGGTAATTCCGGTAAAATTCCGCACGGTTCAAAACTTTTTGCGGAAAATGGCGTACTTTTGTGTCGCTTCAATTCATTCGGAACATGAACGATCTACTGACACATATCGCCGCTTGCGTCGGGGGCGCATTCGAAGGGACGGACACGACCGTCGTCCGCGTGACGACCGACAGCCGGCGAGCCAACCTCCCGGAAGGTACCCTTTTCGTCGCGATCCGCGGAACGAACCGAGACGGACACGACTACATCGAACCGTTATACCGCAAGGGAGTGCGCGCCTTCATCGTCGACGGCGCCGTCGACGTCCGACGCTACCCGGAAGCCGGATTCGTCCGCTGCGACGATTCGGTAGCGGCGTTGCAGCGGCTGGCCGCCTGCTTCCGCGACCGCATCCGCGGCAAAGTGGTAGCCATCACCGGCAGCAACGGCAAGACCGTCACCAAAGAGTGGATCGCCCAGCTCTGCCCGCCGGGCGTAAAACTGTTCCGCAGTCCGAAAAGCTACAACTCGCAGATCGGCGTACCGCTGTCGCTGCTGATGACCGCGGGCGACGAGCAGATCGCCGTGATCGAAGCGGGTATCTCCCGCAAGGGCGAGATGCAGTCGCTCGAACGGATCGTCCGTCCCGACATCGGCATCATCACGAACATCGGCGACGCCCATCAGGAGAATTTCGACACGCCGGAAGAAAAGGCCGAAGAGAAACTGAACCTATTCGCCCACACGCCGACGATTATCTACAATGCCGGCGACCCGCTGTTGCGGCGCCTCGTTCCGGCCCGCTATCCCGACCGGCAGTTGATCGCCGTCGACGCGAGCCGCTGCGACCTGAACGGACTGCCCTACCCTGACGCCGCCTCGCGCGAAAACGCGGCCGAAGCGCTGACCCTGTACGGAGTAATGGGGTACGACATGTCGCAAGTCCGGGGCGGACTCCGCTCGCTGCAAAACGTAGCGATGCGGCTGGAACTCAAAGACGGCATCAACGGCTGCAAAATCGTCAACGACAGCTACAATTCGGACATCAACTCGCTGGGCATCGCGCTGGAATACCTGTCGTCGGTAGCCGGCCACCGCGAAAAAACGCTGATCCTGTCCGACATCGACCAGAGCGGTCTGAAACCCGACCGGCTGTACGCCGGGGTGGCCGAACTGCTGAAGGCGAACGGAGTGACCGAACTGATCGGTATCGGCGAAGAGATTTTCAAACATGCGGGGGCATTCGACTGCCGCAAGGAGTTCTACCTGACCACCGAAAATTTCCTGCGGGGCGTCAACCGGTCGCGCTTCTCGAAAAAAAGCATCCTGCTGAAAGGAGGACGCCGCTTCCAGTTCGAACGGATCGGCCGCATCCTCGAAGACAAGATACATACGACCGTGCTGGAAGTCAACCTCGACCACATGATCCACAACCTGAACTACTTCCGCAGCCTGCTGCGCGAAGGAGAACAAGTGATGGCGATGGTCAAGGCATCCGGCTACGGCAACGGCACTTTCGAAGTCGCCAACATGCTCGAACAGCAGGGCGTCGGCTTCCTGGCCGTCGCGTTCGCCGACGAAGGCGTCGCACTGCGCGAGGCCGGCATCACGATGCCGATCGTCGTGCTGAACGCCGATTCGGACAGCTTCGACTTGATGCTCGACTACCGGCTCGAACCGGAGATTTACAGCCGATCGTCGTTGCAGTCGTTCGCCGAAACGGTACGCCGGAACGGAGAAACCGACTATCCGATCCACATCAAGCTCGACACCGGCATGCACCGCCTCGGATTCGAACGGCAGGACATCGACCCGCTGATCGACGCGCTGAAAACGATCCCGGAACTCTACATCCGCACGATCTTCACGCACTTAGCCGGTAGCGACGAAGCCCGGCACGACGACTTCACGCGCGGCCAGATCGCCCTGTTCCGCGAATTGAGCGACCGGCTGGTCGCCGCCTTCCCGCAGCGGCACATCCTGCGGCACGTCGACAACAGCGCCGGGATCGAGCGCTTCCCGGAAGCGCAGTTCGACATGGTACGGCTCGGCATCGGACTGTACGGCATCAGCGTCGCCCACCAGGAGCACCTGCTGCCGGTCAGCGCGCTCAAAAGCCGCATCGTCCAGATCAAAGAGGTTCCGGTCGGCGATACGGTCGGCTACGGCCGCCACGGAATCGTCGCAGAGCATCCCGTGCGTACGGCGACCGTCCCGATCGGCTATGCCGACGGCCTGAACCGCCGGCTTAGCTGCGGAAAATGGAGCTTCATCGTCAACGGCCGGAAAGCCCCGATCATCGGAAATATCTGCATGGACACCTGCATGATCGACATCACCGGCATCGACGCGCACGAGGGCGACACGGTCACGGTCTTCGGCGAAGGAGCGCCGGTCGGCGAAATGGCCGACGTACTGGGAACCATTCCCTACGAAATCATGACGGGTATTTCGACCCGCGTCAAACGGATCTACACCAAAGAGTAATGGGAAAGGGGAAAATCTACATGCTGCCGACCCCGATCGGCGATACGCCGGTATGGGATGTGCTGCCGCAATACAATCGAACCGTAATCGACCGCCTGGAATACTTCATCGTCGAAAACACCCGTTCGGCCCGCCGCTTTCTGAGCCGCGCCGGCATACAACGGCCGATCGACTCGCTGCGTTTCGCCGAACTGAACGAACACTCGACGCCGGAAGCGGTGGCCGAACTGCTGACCCCTGTGCTCGCCGGAACGGATGCCGGCGTGATCTCGGAAGCGGGCCTGCCCGGCGTAGCCGACCCGGGCGCGGACCTGGCGGCGCTTGCGCACCTGCGCGGCGTGGAAGTGGTTCCGCTGGTCGGCCCGTCGTCGATCCTGCTGGCGCTGATGGCCTCCGGGCTGAACGGGCAGTCGTTCGCTTTCAACGGCTACCTGCCGGTCAAACAACCCGAACGCGGCCGCGCGATCCGGCATTTCGAAAAACGGGCGCAAACCGAGCGCCAGTCGCAGATCTTTATCGAAACGCCTTACCGCAACCTGAAACTTTTCGAAGATTTTCTGAAGGAATGCAACGGGAATACGCTGCTGACGGTCGCGGCGGATATCCTGCAGCCCGATCAACTCATCCGCACCGCGCAAATCCGCGACTGGAAGGCGAAAACGCCCGATATTCACAAACGCCCCGCGATTTTCATCCTCGGCGTCTGAGCGGGCCGCCCCCCGGATTATATACAATCGAGGTCGACTCCGTCTTACGCCCGAACTTTGTTCTGCCCGAAAAGGCCGCCGGGAAAATGCTTCCGGAACGTATCGTCGATGATGTGAATCCCCTCTTTGGTCGAGATGCCTCTGAAAAAACACATCGTGATGTACTTAAAGGCATCGGACACCGACACGTGCACCTCGTCGTACACCGAAGGCGAAGCGAAAATGGTATTGATCGAGGCCATCAGCGCGACGGCCGTAAAGTCGAGGTTGAGCTCCGGGAAAAACAACCCTTCGTCGATCCCCTTCTTCAGGGATCCTTTCAGTCGCTCCTGCCCGCGCTGGCGAATCTCGGAATAGACCCGCTCGAAGACGGCGGGATAGAACCGTTTCAGATCGCTCATGAAATTGATGTTGGTCATCATCATGTTTTCCCAATCTTCCAGCAGCAGGATAAACTCCTCGATGACGTTGCGGGCCGATGCGACGCGCCGGTCGTGTTTTTCGTCCTGCGACGCATAAAAATGCCGCACGCATTCGACGATCAGCGACTCCCGGTCGCCGAACAATTCGTAAATCGTCCGCTTAGAGACGCCCAGGCGGGACGCGATATCGTCCATCCGGACCGACTTCACGCCGTTACGGACAAACAGATTCGTCGACTCCGCTACGATTCTATCTTTTAGCAACATGGCAATACCTTAACAATCCGGTTCCAAAGATACGAAATAAAACTAATAAACAAAAAAAGTTTTCAAGTTTACAAAGTTTTGCGCCGGATAAGGCTCCGCCCGGCCACGCACAGCGCATCTTCCCGTCGCCGATCCGGCCACGCGACCCGTCGAAAACAACGGAACGTTTCCCCCTGTCGGGAACCCGTCACACAAACCGTTTGTCGTCCAGATAAGAATCTTTGTAACCGAGGAAATAGAGAATGCCGTCCAGCCCGATCGTCGACAGCGACTGTCCGGCCGTGGCTTTTACTTTCGGTTTCGCGTGGAATGCGATACCGAGCCCGGCCACGCTGAGCATCGGCAGGTCGTTGGCTCCGTCGCCGACGGCGATCGTCTGCTCAATGTCCACGTTTTCGACTTGCGAGATCAGTTTCAGCAATTCGGCTTTGCGCTTGCCATCGACGATGTCGCCGAGGTAACGGCCGGTCAACTTGCCGTCAATGATCTCCAGTTCGTTGGCGTACACGTAATCGAACCCGAATTTCTGCCGCAAATAATTGCCGAAATAGGTGAACCCGCCGGACAGAATCGCCGTTTTGAACCCGATGCGCTTGAGGATATGCATCAACCGGTCGAGCCCCTCGGTATAGGGCAGGTGGTCCGCAATGTCGGCGAGCACCGACTCGTCCAGCCCTTTGAGCATGGCCACCCGGCGCCGGAAACTCTCCGTGAAATCGATCTCGCCGCGCATCGCGCTTTCGGTGATCGCGCGTACGTGCTCTCCGACCCCGGCGCGCTCGGCCAATTCGTCGATCACTTCGGTTTCGATCAACGTCGAATCCATATCGAAACAGATCAGCCGGCGCGTCCGGCGGAACATATTATCGGCCTGAAACGAAATATCCATCCCCATTTCGGTCGAAAGCCGCATGAATTCGGACTGCATCCCCTCGCGGTCGCGCGGCGTACCGCGCACCGACAGTTCGATGCACGATTTTGGAGCGCGCGCATCGACATCCAACGGGATACGCCCCGTGAGCCGCAGGATCGAGTCGATGTTCAATCCCTGCCCGGCCACCACGTTCGTGACCGCCGCGATCTGCTGCGCGCTCAACTTACGGCCGAGCACCGTGATGATGTAACGGTTTTTCCCCTGCATTCCCACCCAGTTTTCGTACTGTTCGGCGGTAATCGGCTTGAAACGCACCTGAATGCCCAATTCGTAGGCCTTGAACAGCAAGTCCTTCATGATGTCGCCGGCCCGCTGGGAATCGGTCTTGAACAGGATGCCCATCGACAGGGTCTGGTGGATATTGGCCTGCCCGATATCCAGGATCGTCGCATCGTAGCGCGCCAAAATATCGGTCAGCGAAGAAGTCAGCCCCGGCTTGTCCTCCCCGGAAATATTAATCTGTATGATTTCTACCTTTTCGTTCCTGTTTTCCATAGATTCGTAAAATTGCTTACTCTCCTTTAATCCTTTAGTACTCGAATTATTCCGGCATGCGCTCCTCCTCGTCCTTCGCCGGGCTCCCGATGTTGCGGTACTCGACGGGCGTCATCGAAGTCCGCCGTTTGAAGAACATCGAAAAATATTCCGGATTCTCGTACTTCAGACTGTACGAGATTTCCTTCACCGGACGCGTGGTCGTGGTGAGCAGCAGCTTCGCCTCGTTCAGTTTCAACTCCTGCATATATTGGGCCGGCGAGGTTCCGGTAAACTCCTTGAACGCTTTGCGGAAACCCGAATAGCCGATATGCAACCTGTCGGCCACTTCCTTGGCCGACAGGTTTTCGTAAACGCCCTCGCGCATGATCACCTTCGCCTTGTTCATTTTGTTGATCATGTTCTCGTCGACGAAATCGCGGGTGCGGTGACGGTAATACATCAACCCGAGCAGGTGCATCACGATCCCGCCCAACGCTTGCTGAAACCCGGAACGTTCCTCGTTCGCGATATCGAAAGCCTTGATATACAGGTCGACAATACGCTCGTTAAGTCCGATATTGAACACCGGGGCCTGGTTCACGAAGAAGCCTTCGCCGACGATCCGGTCGATCACCTCCCCTTTGAACCCGATCCAGTACTCTTTCCAACCGGTATTGGCGAAAGGCCGGTATGTATGCCATACGCCGGGGAAAAGAAAAAACACCTTTCCTTCGGTAATCAGCTGCGACTCGCGCGAATCGCCGTACGTAAAAATACCTTGGCCGTCGGTGATATACAACAATTGGTATTCGCTCAGCACCCGGCCTTCGTCCACATTGAAAAAATAGCCCTGCGGATGGCTCGACGGAGGGTAATTCTCTTTCGCGGAGATCGTCTGGCTACCCACGCTGGTCACGACGAGCCCCCAGAGCTCGTCCTCTTCGGTCGAGATCAGGTACCTGGATTCGTTGTTGATGTCGGTAAGACTCATGGCGCGGCGGTTCGGTCGGCGGTCTGTACGGCAGACCGCTATGCGTATGCAAAAATAAGATTTTTTCCGGTACGATGAACAACCGATCCCTTATCCATATTGCAAAGCGCCGGACTTTTCGATGACAGTATATTAATTATCAACATATTAACATGCATTAAATCGGACGGACGCATCAAACGGCAAAAAACGGCGGCGGCAAATGCCGTTTTCCGTCAAATAATGTTCGGGACTTTGTTGCCGTTTTCCAAAAAATCGTACCTTTGCAGCGGTTTACAGTGCAGACCCTTTCGTTTAATCTTTATCTAAATGGCTAATACACCCCAGTTTGTCCCGACGGCCGAAAACACTTACGTCATCTCATATCCGATTCACGGAACGGACGCCGCTTACGATTTCGCGGCCATTCTGGCCAGGTCCAGAACCTGTGAACGGCAGGGCGACGTGGAACAGGCCTGCAACCTGCGGTACGAAGGCGTCAAGAAGCTGATGGATCTGATCCCCGACGAAGACGAAGTGCAGCTGGACTGGGAAGAAGAGGAGAACCAATCCGTGCTGGAACTGCTGAAACGGTCGGCGATCGACCATTTCCTGGTCGGCGACTTCGAAATGGCGGCGGGAATGATGGAGATGCTGCTCGACATGGACCCGGAAGACCACCTCGAAACTACCAAGCCGCTGGCATTTTGCTACCTGGCGCTCGAAGACTACGAACTTTTCGACGAAATCGTCAACGACATCAGCGACAAATATCCGGAAAAAGAGATCCTGAAGCTCTGGAGCGAATTCCGGCAGACGGGCAGCCTCCCCGCCGGCGAATTGATTCACTTCAAAAAAAGTTTTCCGGTATTTTACGCCGAGTTCACGTCGAACGTCCACGAAGTGACTCCGGAATACTTGGCCGACATCGAGAGCGAAAAGCCGCTGCGCCAGACTCTCGCCCGCGAACTGTGGCTACAGACCGAACACCTCTGGACGCAGTTTCCCGGCTTTATCGAAGCGCTGCGCAACCACTGAACGGCCGAAGGGTAAACCGGTCGCGGACCGCCGTTCGACAATGGGGAATTCGCGTCCGCCGCGCTTCGCGGAGTGCTACCGACCGTTTTCGGCCGCCCCGCAGCAAACTCTTAGAATCCATGAAACGCCCTGAAACAAAACCGCCATCCGGTACCGGCAGCACCTATCCCTGGGGGGATGCGAGACGTTACAACAGCTATTCCGGATACTTCCGGCGGCTGTTCGGCACCCGCGTGCAAAAATTGTCGGTCAACGCCGGATTCTCCTGCCCGAACCGCGACGGCACGGTCTCGACCGGCGGATGCACGTTCTGCAACAACTCGGCTTTCTCTCCGTCCTATTGCACGCCGCAGAAAAACGTCCGGCAGCAGTTGGAAGAGGGAATCGAATTCCACCGCCGCCGCTACCGCACCGCGGAAAAATACCTGGCCTACTTCCAGTCCTTTTCGAATACGTATGCGTCTCTGGAGAGGCTCGAAACCGTTTTTTCGCAGGCGTTCGAAGTGCCGCAGGTAGCCGGGATCATCGTCGGCACGCGCCCGGACTGCATCGACGAACGCAAACTCGACTACTTCGCCCGGCTCGCCGAATCCCACTACGTCGTGATCGAATACGGCATCGAGTCGTGCTACGACCGCACGCTGCAGGCCATCAACCGCGGACACGACTTCGCCTGCGCGCAGCGGGCCGTGGAGGCGACGGCGGCGCGCGGCATCCATACCGGAGCGCATTTCATCCTCGGACTGCCCGGCGAAACCCGGGGGATGATGACCGAACAGACCGAACGGATCAACGCGCTGCCGCTCGACACCGTCAAATTCCACCAGTTGCAGTTATTCAAAGAGACGCCGATGGCCGAGCAGTACGCACGGCACCCGGAGGATTTCCGCTTTTTCGGCAAAGAGGAGTATATCGACTTTTTCATCGGCATCCTCGAACGGCTGCGTCCCGACCTGGTCGTCGAACGTTTCGCCGGCGAGGCGCCGCCGCGCTTCCATGCAGGCCCGGCCTGGGGACTGATCCGTAATGAACAACTGTGGGCCGAACTGGAACGCCGCCTCGAGGAACGGGACAGTTGGCAGGGAAAATCGTACGCCAGAACGATCTAATAATCAAACCGGCCGACCGCCGTTAAAAAAATCCGGAAAGTTGGAAGTTATCATTTTTTTTTATAATATTTGCAGTCCGACATCAACACTGCTGATATGACCATCATCCAACTGGAATACCTGCTGGCCGTAGCCAACTACGGCAGTTTCTCGCTGGCGGCCGAAAAATGTTTCGTGACGCAGCCTTCGCTGAGTATGCAGGTGAAAAACCTCGAGGAAGAACTGGGCGTCATCGTGCTCGACCGCAGCAAAAAACCGGTATTGCCGACGGACGCGGGCCTGGCGGTCATCCGCCAGGCAAAAGAGGCGGTACAGGCTTTCGCCATGGTGCGGGAAGTCGTATCCGACCTGCAAAACGAAATTTCGGGAACGCTGCGGCTCGGGGTCATTCCGACGATCGCTCCTTATCTACTGCACCGTTTCATTCCGGATTTCGTCCGCAAATGCCCGAAGGTCGAACTGCAGATCCGGGAAATGATGACCGGCGACATCATCCGCGCGCTCGACCGCGACATGCTCGACGCCGCAATCATGGCCGGGGGCACTTCGCCCGAAGGCATCCGCGAAGAAGAACTTTTCAACGACCGTTTCTTCGCCTACGTGTCGACCGACCACCCGCTCTGCCAGCGCAGCAACATCCGTATCGAAGATATCGACGTGCGCCATTTGCTGCTACTGTCGGAAGGGAACTGCCTGCGCGACCAGGTGATCGAACTGTGCCAAGCCCAGAAAAACATCGCCCGGCAGTACTCTTTCGAAAGCGGATCGCTCGAAACCCTGATGCGGATCGTGGACAACACCCCGAACCTGATAACGATCATTCCGGAAATGGTCGCCGACTACATCGACGAAAAACACCGTCCACAGGTCAAAACGCTGGCCAAAGGGGCCGCATCGCGCAAAATCACGATTGCGGTTCGCCGCACCTACGTCAAACGGTCGCTGATCGACGCGCTGAAAGAATCGGTCATGAACGTCGCGCGGAACTGATCCGTTTTATCTTTTGCAGGATATTTGCAGTTTTCCGGAAGGGCGCCTGAACGCCCCTCCGAAGTTATCCGTATAACTACGGGCAAAAAATTTTGAATTTATAACTTTTTCGTATCTTTACCTCCTTAAAATGAAGTAAAAACCTATGAGTAAACTGATCGATACAATCGCAGAGGCTATACAGGACAAAAAAGGAAAAAACATCATATCGCTGGATCTGAGCGGTTTCGACGGGGCTGTATGTCCCGCTTTCGTTATCTGCAACGCCGACTCGACTACGCAGGTCGAGGCCATCGCCCGGGGAATCGAAGAGAAAACGCTGGCCGATCTGGGCGAAAAAGTATGGCGCGTCGAAGGAATCACCAACAGCGTATGGGTCGTAATGGATTACGGGGACGTGCTGGTGCACATTTTTCAGACCGAGTTGCGCGATTTTTACAAACTCGAACAACTCTGGGCCGACGCTCCGGCGACCCGCTACGAATCCGAAGCGTAAGACAATATCGCAACGGGCCGACCGTTGATTTTTTGGATAAAAGCATCACATAACAAACATGAAACCGAATCATAACAACAATATGCCCCAGTTGGGGGGCAAACGTCCGAAATTCAACATCTACTGGGTTTGGATGATCCTGGCCGTGGTGATCCTCTCGTGGGGACTGCTGGGTAACGAGAAAGTGACGCACACGACCACATGGGACGGCGTGAAGGAGATGATCGAAAAGGGAGACCTGCAAAAAATCGTCGTCGTGAACAAAGAGACGGCCGAGGTCTACCTGAAACCCGACAAGGTCGCGTCCTACTCCGACCGGAAAGAGTACAAAGGGATCACCGAACAAGGGCCCCAGTTCTCGTTCAATATCGGGTCGCTCGACTATTTCCAACACAACCTGGAAAACGCGCAAACCGAATACGATCAAGAAGTTCCGCTCAGTTTCGAAACGCGCCGCAACATCTGGGGAGATGCATTTACGCTGATCTTCCCGATCCTGATCCTCGTCGGAATCTGGTGGTTCCTGTGGCGGGGCATGTCGCGCGGCAACAATGGCGGCGGCGGCGGGATCTTCAGCGTCGGCAAGGCCAAAGCGCAGATGTTCGACAAGGATGCGAACGTCAACATCACGTTCAAGGACGTCGCCGGACTCGAAGAAGCTAAAGTGGAAATCATGGAAATCGTCGATTTCCTGAAAAACCCGGGCAAGTACAGCGACTTGGGCGGCAAAATTCCGAAAGGCGCCCTGCTCGTAGGCCCTCCGGGAACCGGTAAGACGCTGTTGGCGAAAGCCGTGGCCGGAGAGGCGAACGTGCCGTTCTTTTCGATCAGCGGTTCCGACTTCGTCGAGATGTTCGTCGGCGTCGGCGCGTCGCGGGTGCGCGACCTGTTCCGGCAGGCAAAAGAAAAAGCGCCCTGCATCGTCTTCATCGACGAGATCGACGCGATCGGGCGGGCGCGCAGCAAGAACGTCGGCTATTCGTCGAACGACGAGCGAGAAAATACGCTGAACCAGTTGCTGACCGAGATGGACGGTTTCGGAACGAACGCCGGCGTGATCGTGCTGGCCGCCACGAACCGGGCCGACATCCTCGACAAAGCGCTGCTGCGGGCCGGACGCTTCGACCGCCAGATCAACGTCGAACTGCCCGACCTGAAAGAGCGCCGTGAAATTTTCGACGTGCACCTGAAAAACCTGAAGCTCGATCCGAAGCTCGACCGCGACTTCCTGGCCCGCCAAACTCCGGGATTCTCGGGCGCCGACATCGCCAACGTCTGCAACGAGGCGGCCCTGATCGCCGCCCGCAACAATAAGAAACAGGTCGAGAAGGAGGATTTCCTCAGCGCCATCGACCGGATCATCGGCGGCTTGGAACGCAAGAACAAGATCATCATTCCGTCCGAAAAACGGACGATCGCCTATCATGAAGCGGGGCACGCCACAGTAAGCTGGGTACTCGAACACGCCAACCCGCTGATCAAGGTAACGATCATCCCGCGCGGCAAAGCGCTGGGCGCGGCTTGGTACCTGCCCGAAGAGCGCCAGATCACCACGAAGGAGCAAATGCTCGACGAGATGGCCGCCATCCTCGGCGGGCGCGCATCGGAGCTGCTGAACTTCGGCAAAGTATCCACCGGGGCGCTGAACGACCTCGAACGCGTGACCAAACAGGCTTACGCAATGGTCGCTTACTACGGAATGAGCAGCGAAGTGGGGAACCTGAGTTTCTACGATTCGACCGGACAGAACGACATGGCGCTGACCAAACCGTACAGCGAACGGACGGCGCAGGAGATCGACGCCGAAGTGAAGAAGCTGATCGACGGAGCCTTCCAGCGTTCGCTGGAAACGCTCGAAAAACACCGCGCCGGGCTGACCCAGTTGGCCGAACTGCTGCTCGAACGGGAAGTCATTTTCGCAGAAGACCTCGAAAAGATATTCGGCAAACGCAAAGGCGAAATCCGCAAAGAACTGGAAGTCAAAATCGAAGAACCGTTGAACAGTGAGCCGTCTGCTGAATAAAACGCTGTATGTCCGGACGCTGAGCGGCATCGCGCTGCTGATTGTCGTACTGGGAACGGTGCTGTGGTCGCCGTACAGTATGCTTGCATTGGGCGTATTTCTCACGGCCGGAATCATGCGTGAATTTTACCGAATCGGGCGGCTTACCGGCGCGCGGCCGCTCACGACATATCCGATCGTCGTCGGAGCGGCGATCGTCGTTCTCGCTTTCCTGATAAAAACGGGCACGCTTGCGCCGGTCTGCCTCGCAGCGGCGCTTCCGGCGGTCTTCGTCCTGTTCATCGCCGAACTCTATCGCAAACAGCCGTCGCCGTTGACGAACATCGCATGGGAAATCGCAGGGATCGTCTATGCGGCGGTACCGATGGCGCTGTTCGTGACCCTTCCGGTCGCCGTCCGCGGCGCAGCGATCGACTATTCGCCGGCCGTCCTGCTGAGCATCCTGTTTATCGTCTGGGCCAACGACGTGGGCGCTTACCTGTTCGGCGTGGCGTTCGGACGGCGCAAACTGTTCGAGCGCATCTCCCCGAACAAATCGTGGGAAGGATTCTTCGGCGGGGTAGCCTGCGCCGTGGGCGTGGGTATGCTGGTCGCGCTGTGGCAGGACGCTTCGGTTCCGGCATGGGCCGGGGCCGGGGGAATCGTCGCCGTTACCGGGGTTTTCGGCGACCTGGTCGAATCCATGTTCAAACGTTCGGTCGGAATCAAAGACTCCGGGAACATTCTTCCGGGACACGGAGGCTTCCTGGATCGCTTCGACGCGCTGATTTTGGCATTGCCTTTTGTTTACACCTATTTTAGCATTATATTTACGCTCTGAAACCCAATCTGAGATAGTATGAAAATCCATAAGGAGGGAGCTCCGATCATCCTGTGCGCCGCGGCTCTGGCAATCGTTCTTGCCGTACTTTCTTTCTGGTTGTTGCCGACAGCGGCGGCATGGATCGTATCCGTGACGGCATGGATCGGCGTACTGTTCATCACCTCCTTTTTCCGAAGCCCGTCGCGGCCGCTGTTGCAGGACGACGGAGCCGTGTATTCGCCGGCGGACGGAACGATCGTCGCGCTCGAGGAGGTCGAAGAAAAGGAATATTTCAAGGACAACCGGATCGTGGTATCGGTCTTCATGTCGATCTGGAACGTGCACATCAACTGGTTCCCGGTTTCGGGAACGGTCGATTACTTCCGGCACCACCACGGGCTGTTCCTGGTGGCGTGGCACCCGAAATCGTCGGAAGACAACGAACGGACGACGACGGTCGTGGACATGGGAGGACAAAAAATCATGTTCCGCCAGATCGCCGGTATGGTGGCCCGACGGATCGTCTCTTACGCCCGCGTAGGGCACCGCGTCGAACAAAATTCGCAGTGCGGATTCATCAAGTTCGGCTCGCGGGTCGATCTGTTTCTGCCGCTGGACGCCGACATCCGGGTCAAGCTCGGCGACAAGGTGGTCGGTACGCAAACGCTGATCGCGCGGCTGAAAAAGCAGTAGTTTCGGCCGGGTTATGCCGGAATCCGCTCCCCCAAAAAAGAGATAAAGACATTCCTACTCTTGAGACCTAATTTATAAAGATGTCTAAAATATACCGGTATATCGTTGCAGGGGTCATCACGGCAGTGGTTCTGTTCCTCGTGTGGTACTTCAGCAACGTAGTCGCGTATATCCTGACGGCGGCGGTGCTGGCGATGATCGGCAAGCCGCTGACCGACCTGCTCAGCAGGCTGCACATCGGCAAGACGCGGCGGCTGCGCGTTCCCCGCTGGCTGGCCGCCCTGTGCACGCTACTCATGATCTGGATCGTCATCGTCGGACTGTTCGGGCTGTTCGTCCCGATCGTTTTCCAGAAGATCAATGAATTTTCATCGCTCGACATCCCGCAGCTCATCGGCTATTTCCACGAGCCGCTGATGTCGCTCGAACACTTCATCAAACAAACGTTCGCCATCCGGGACGACGAATTCTCGATCATCCAGGCCATCACCGAGCAGATCAAGCCGCTGCTGAACATCAACCTGATCAACAACCTGCTCGCATCGATCGTCAACACGGTCGGCAACGCGGTCATCGCGGCCTTCTCGATCTCGTTCATCACTTTCTTTTTCCTGAAGGAAAGCAGTCTGTTTTACGACATGGTCATCATCATGTTCCCGAAAAAATACGAAGCGAACATTTCTCGGGCGCTCGACTCGGTAACCAACCTGTTGGTGCGCTACTTCACCGGAATCGTTACCGAATCGGCACTGATGACCGTGATCGTCTCGATCGGCCTGCTGATCTGGGGCCTTTCGCCGCACAACGCGTTGGTGATCGGGCTGATCGTCGGCGTGCTGAACGTGATCCCGTACGTCGGTCCCACGATCGGTATCGCGATCGGCATTTTCATCGGCGTTACCGGTATGCAAGGCGACGTCTCGACCGGCGGGATGGCGCTGCGGATCGCCGGGACGATCCTGTTCGCGCAGGGCGTGGACAACTTCGTCCTCCAGCCGGTACTCTATTCGAACCGGGCCAAAGCGCACCCGCTGGAGATCTTCCTGGTAATCCTGATCGCCGGATCGCTGGCCGGCGTGCTGGGTATGTTGCTGGCTATCCCGGCCTACAATGTAATCCGCGTCTTCGCCAAGGAATTTTTCAACAATTTCCGCGTCGTCCAGAAACTTACCGAAAAAATCTGACGGATTCCGGACAAATTTTATTAAATTTGTTTGTCTTTTTTGCGGGCGGCCCGTAAAAAAGAAGTCGCTTTTCCCTAAAATTTTACGCTCATGCGCAAACTGTTCCCGCTGCTCGTCCTGAGTCTGCTGCTGTCTTCGAACGCCGCCGTCGCCGAAAAAGCGGCCGAACGCGGCGTAAATTCCGAACGGCTGATGCTGGCGGGAGACCGCCCCGACCCTTCGATCATCCGAGACGGAGATACCTATTATATGGTGCATTCTTCGTTCGAATACGCGCCGGGCCTGCTGATCTACCGATCGAAAGACCTGGTGCGCTGGGAACCGCTGGTCAATGCGTTGCACCGGTACGTGGGATCGGTATACGCCCCGGATATCGTCAAACACAACGGCCGGTGGTACATCTATTTTCCGGTGGTCACTCCGGCCCATACGACCAACATGGTCGTATGGGCCGACTCCCCGGAAGGGCCGTGGAGCGAACCGGTCGACTTGCAGATCGGCGGGATCGATCCGGGACACGCGGTCGATGCGGAGGGAAACCGCTACCTGCTGATGAGCAACGGCTACCTGGTTCCGCTGGCCGCCGACGGGCTTTCGGCGACCGGCCCCGCACGAAAAGTTTACGACGGATGGGAATTTCCGAAGGAGTGGGACGTAGAAGGATTCTGCCTCGAAGGGCCCAAAATCCGAAAAATAGGAAAATACTACTATATGCTGACGGCCGAGGGAGGAACGGCCGGGCCGCCGACCAGCCACATGGTCGTCGTCGCGCGGGCCGAGCGCCTGACCGGCCCGTGGGAAAACAGCCCGTACAATCCGCTGGTACATACCTACTCCCCGGACGAGCGCTGGTGTTCGAAAGGACACGGGACGCTGATCGACACCCCCGACGGACAGTGGTACGTCGTTTACCACGCCTATGAACGGGGATTCTACACGTTGGGTAGGCAAACGCTGATCGAACCCGTCGCCATGACCGAAGACGGCTGGCCCGCCGCGGTTGCCCGTCCTGCGAAAAAACAGCCGGCGAAACAGGAAACCGCCGCTTCTTTCTCGGACGATTTCTCGACCGACCGGACCGGAACGCAATGGCAGTTCGCCGGGGAATACGACCCGCAGCGGGCGCGCCGAGAGAACCGTACCCTCGTGATGCAGGCCCGCGGAAACGACCCGTCCGACGCCTGTCCGATGCTGTTCGTTACCGGAGATCATGCCTATGAAATGGAGGTCGAAGCGCAATGCGCGCCGGAAGCAGTCGCCGGACTGGTGCTCTTTTACAATCCGAAACTTTATACCGGAATCGGCCTGGACAAAGGACGCCTGGCAATCCACGTGCTCGGCAGGGCCGAGTCGTTCGACGTGCAGCTTCCCCGGCACGTCTGGTTCCGGCTGCGGAACGACCGGCACGTCGTCTCGTTCTGGTACAGTCCCGACGGACGGAATTGGACGAAGGCAGACAAAAGCTGCGAAACCTCGGGCTATCACCACAACATGGCCGGGGAGTTCCTGAGCCTGCGGCCGGGGATCTACGCGGCGGGCTGCGGCGAAGTCGTTTTCAGGAATTTCAAGTACAAAACATTATAAAACAACCACAAACAAATCAAACGGAATGAAAAAAATCCTCTTTCTGAGCTTGTCGTTGCTGACGGCCGCCGGGATGTCGGCCAAAGTGACGCTGCCGTCCGTACTGGGCAGCAACATGGTGCTGCAACAGCAGTGCAACGCCAATCTGTGGGGCAAAGCCGCCCCGTCGAAAAAAGTAACGGTCACCACTTCGTGGGACAACCGCAAATACACCGTCCAGGCTGCCGCCGACAGCACCTGGAAGACGGCGGTCGCCACGCCTGCCGCCGGAGGACCTTACTCGATCCGGATCAGCGACGGCGAAGCGATCGTACTCGACAACGTGATGATCGGCGAAGTCTGGATCTGCTCCGGGCAGTCGAACATGCAGATGCCGGTCATGGGCTTCCCCGGACAGCCGGTAGTCGGTTCGAACGAGGCGATTCTGAACGGGACGAACAGCGACATCCGGATGTTCGTAGTACGCCGCGAAGTGAGCGACCGGCCGCTGGACGATTGCAACACCGACACCGGATGGCAGGAAGCTACGACCGAAAGCGTCGCCGGATTCACCGCCGTCGGCTATTTCTTCGGCCTGAACCTATACAAAGTGCTCGGCATTCCGATCGGCCTGATCGAAACGGACTGGGGCGGAACCCGCATCGAAACCTGGATGGACATGGAAACCGCCCAAAAAGTAGAACAAAACCAAGTTGAAAAAGACAAAAACCATCAGGCCCCGAATAAGACCGCACAACTGTACAACGCGATGATCCATCCGTTGGTCAACTACACGGCCCAGGGATTCATCTGGTATCAGGGCGAATCGAACATCCACACCGGAAACGCGCACCTGTACAGCCAGTATATGCAGCAGCTCGTCTCGCTGTGGAGAAACGAGTGGGGCAACCAGCAGATGCCGTTCTACTACGTCCAGATCGCGCCGTTCGTTTACGAAGGCGACGACAAAACCAGCGTACCGCTGATCGTCGAACAGCAGCTCGCCGCAATGGACAAAATCCCCTATTCGGGTATGGCCTCGACGACCGATATCGGCAGCGGCCCCTGCATTCACCCGTCTCAAAAAATCCCCGTAGGCGAACGTCTCGCCCTGCTGGCGCTGAGCAAAACCTATGGCAAGAAGGGCCTGATCTGCGAAAGCCCGCGCTTCGAATCGGTGCGTTTCGAAGACGGCAAGGCGATCGTGCGTTTCAAGACCGAAGGTACGCTGGGCCCGGATTATTCGGGACGGATCAAAGGCTTCGAGATCGCCGGAGCCGACAAGATTTTCGTTCCGGCACGGGCCGAATACATCGTCGGACAACCGGAGATCGCCGTCAGCTCGACGATTGTCGAGAATCCGGTCGCCGTGCGCTACGCGTTCCGCAACGTACCCGACCAGACGACACTGTACAATACCGGAGGACTGCCCGCGTTCCCGTTCCGCACGGACGACTGGAACGATGCGCAGTAAAACGGCTGTTCCGCGCAGCCGGCAAGCGTAACCGGCCGGCCGACAGCAATAATAAAAATAAAAAAGTGCACCGTCCGAGGGACAGTGCACTTTTTATTTACAGACTCCGGAAACGAATCTTACCGTTTCGAAATATCCTGGTATTCGACTTCGAGCCCTTTTTCGTACAGCGTCATCGCGCGGCGGCTCATACCCATGCTCGAGAATCCGCCGTCGTGGAACAGATTCTGCATGGTCACTTTACGCGTCAAGTCGGAAAAAAGCGTCAGCACATAGCCCGCGCAATCGTCGGCCGTCGCATTGCCCAGCGGAGAGTTCCGGTCGGCGTAATCCATCAGGTCGCCCATCCCCAGCACGCCCTTGCCGGCGGTCGTCGGCGTCGGCGACTGCGACACGGTATTGATCCGGACGAATTTTTCGCGGCCGTAGATGTACCCGAAACTGCGGGCGATCGACTCGAGCAGCGCCTTGGCGTCGGCCATGTCGTTATAACCGTACAGCGTCCGCTGCGCGGCAATATACGACAGCGCCACGATCGAAGCCCAGTCGTTCAGCGCATCCTTTTTACGGGCTACCTGAATCACCTTATGGAACGAAATTGCCGATATATCGAGCGTTTTGGTCAGAAAATCATAATCCAGATCGTCATAAGTGCGTCCTTTGCGGACGTTCGGGGACATCCCGATCGAATGCAGGATGAAATCGAACTTGCCGCCGAAATGCTCCATGGTCTTCTCGATCAGGTTCTCCAGATCGGGTACGCTGGTGGCGTCGGCCGGTACGACGATGGCGCCGCACGCCTCGGCCAGTTGATTGATGGTTCCCATGCGGATCGACACGGGAGTATTGGTCAGCACGATCTCCGCTCCCTCTTCCACGGCTCGCTCGGCCACTTTCCACGCGATCGAGTCTTCGTTCAGGGCTCCGAAAATCAGCCCCTTCTTTCCTTTCAACAAATTATACGACATCTTTATTCACTTTTGATCGGCGCAAAGGTAGTCAAATATGTCGAACTCCAAAAAGGGGATTACTGCGGCACGAAAATGTAGGTGATAGTGCCGCTCTGCTTATCGGACCCCGTATCGTCCACGTTGAAACGAGAATTGCGGGCCGCCAGAATGGCCATGTCGTTGATGCAACTGCTGTTGGTCGAGCTCTCTTTCATAGATGCCGAGACGACCTTGCCGTTGCGGTTCACGGTGATGTTCACGGTCACTTCGCCGCCGCCCTCGCACTGGTAGGCCGGCATGTACAGCGAAACGTCGCGGCGGCCCGGCAGCCAGTAGGATATCAATACGCTGCCTTTCTGCTTGACGCCGCTCTCCTTTTCGCCCTCCTTCGCTTCGCGCTGGGCCTTGCTGCGGGCGATCATCTCCTGTTCTTCGCGGCGGCCCTTCGCAAAAGCGTCCTGCGAAGCCTTCACGCGTCCGGCTACGGCCGCAGCCTCTTCGTCGAGCCCCTCCATAAAATCGGCGATCGATTTCGACGAGGAAGCGCCCCCGCCCGCAGTCGACGCCGTCGTACGGCCGACCGACTCCGAACGGCCGTTCTCATCGGAGATCCGGTTTTTGACATTGCTGAAATCGTCCCCCTCGTCCTGCTGCTCGGGCACCTGCTGCTGAAGCGTTTCGAGCGCCTGCTGCATATCGGTCAGGTCGATGTACATCGCTCCCTCGACGCGCTCCTGGTTCATCGCGATTTTTACCGAAACGAATACGATCCCGAAAGCCAGGTAAGCGATAATCATGCAGCACAGTCCCACCCGGTGCTCATAAGCCCATGAGCCCAGATCGGTGGGGCCTTTTTCGAAAGGCAGCCTCGGCCGCGGCGGCCGGACATTCGGCGGTACCGGACGCGCAGGGGGCGCCGGTTTGCTTGTTTCCTGCATCGTTTCCCTATAAAAACCGAACAAAAGTACGATTTCTTTCAAAAAATTCATACCTTTGCGCGCAAAATAATGTTTTTTCAAAAGTTATGTCACCGAAACAGCAGACATTGAACGCTCCGATCACTTTTCAGGGAAAAGGCTTGCACACGGGGCTTCATGTTACTATGACCGTCAACCCGGCCGAAGCGGGGCACGGCATCAAATTCAGAAGGATCGATCTCGAGGCCCAACCGACGATCGAAGCCCTGGCCGATTTCGTGGTGGATACATCGCGCGGAACGACCATCGAAAAACGCGGCGTCCGCGTCAGCACGATCGAGCACGTTATGGCGGCTCTGTGGGGCTGCGGCGTAGACAACGCCCTGATCGACATCGACGCTCCGGAAACCCCGATCATGGACGGCTCGGCGCGGGAATACGTCGAAGCCATCGCGCGAACCGGACTCAAAGAGCAGGACGAGGAACGCAAATATTATTCGGTGAGTGAAAAAACGCTTTTCGAAGCGCCCGAACGCGGCGTCGAGCTGGCGGTATACCCGGACGACGAATTTTCAATCAACGTCAACATCGATTTCAACTCCAAAATCATAGGCAACCAGTATGCGCGCCTCGACCGTATCGGGGATTTCGCGGAACAGATCGCCCCGTGCCGCACGTTCGTCTTTCTGCACGAACTGGAACCGCTGATCAAGAACAACCTGATCAAAGGAGGCGACCTGGACAACGCCATCGTGATCGTCGAAAACAAGATCCCGGACGAAGAACTCGCCCGGCTGTCGGAACTTTTCAACAAAAAGGACGTTCAGGTCGACGAAGGCTACCTGAACAACATCCAACTCCGCTTTCCGAACGAACCGTCTCGCCACAAGCTGCTGGACATGGTCGGCGATCTGGCGCTGATCGGTATGCGCATCCACGGACGCGTAGTCGCCTACCGCCCGGGCCATGCCGCCAATACCGAACTGGCCAAAATAATCCGCAGGAACATCAAGCGGGACGCGGCTAAGCCCCGTTTCCATTTCGAGCCGGACTCGACTCCCGTATACGACATCAAACAGATCAAGGGCATGTTACCCCACCGTCCTCCGTTCCTGCTGGTAGATAAGGTAATGCACCTGGACAGCGAGAACGTGGTCGGGATTAAGAACGTAACGATGAACGAGCCGTTTTTCGTGGGACACTTCCCGAACGAGCCGGTCATGCCGGGCGTGCTGATCATCGAGGCGATGGCCCAGTGCGGCGGGATTCTGGCGCTCAGCAGCGTTCCCGACCCGGAAAACTACTCGACCTATTTTCTCAAGATCGACGGCGTGAAGTTCCGGGACAAAGTGGTTCCCGGCGACACGTTGCAGTTCGAACTGAAACTGGCCGAACCGATCCGGCGCGGAATCGTCACCATGGAAGCGAAAGCCTACGTGGGCAACCGTTTTACGACCGAAGCGACGCTGATGGCGCAGATCGCCCGCAACAAAGACTGACAACCCGAACAGAAATCCATAATCCGAGTATAATGATAAGTAAATCAGCCCATGTTTCCGAAAATGCAAAATTGGGAGAAGGCGTAACCGTCGAACCTTTTGCATACATTGCAGCCGATGTCGTGATCGGCGACGGTTGCTGGATCGGCCCGGGAGCCGTGATCCTGGACGGCGCACGGCTGGGAAACAACTGCAAAATACACACCTCGGCCGTAATCGCCGGCGTACCGCAGGATCTGAAATTCCGCGGCGAATACTCGACCGTGGAGATCGGCGACAACACGTCGATCCGCGAATGCGCCACCATCAACCGCGGTACGGCGGCCAAAGGAGTGACCAAAGTGGGAAGCAACACGCTGATCATGGCTTACGCGCATGTCGGACACGATTGCACCGTAGGAGACAACTGCGTGATCGTCAACGGCGTTTCGCTGGCCGGAGAAGTCGAAGTCCAGGACTGGGCGATCCTCGGCGGACACTCGGCGGTTCACCAGTTCTGCCGGATCGGGGCCCACGTGATGCTCAGCGGCGGATCGTTGGTCAGCAAAGATATCCCGCCGTTCGTGAAAGCGGCCCACAACCCGCTGTCGTTCGTCGGAGCCAACTTCATCGGTTTGCGTCGCAGGGGATTCTCGCCGGAAAAAATCAACGAGATCCAGGAGATGTTCCGCATCCTTTTCCAATCGGGCTACAACTATTCGCGCGCCTGCGAAATGGTCGAAAACCAGGTGCCGCAATCTGCCGAACGGGATCTGGTGCTCGACTTCATCCGAAGCTCCAAACGGGGCATCCTGAAGCCGTACAACCCGAAAAAAAGCGACGACGAAATCGAATAACGACAGGCGCCGAACGACCGTCCCGGTGCATACGACTGATCCGGATCCCGGTCCGGCCGTTGTATTCGCTGGTCGCCGCGACACGAAAATTAACGGAAATTTGTTGTTTTTTTCAATAAATAAAGCTACATTTGCAGCGTAGCGGAAAGATGGGGGACGGGAGTCCCCCGTTTTATTAACCCTACCCCGGAACTTTCGACAAATCGTACATCCATGATAGATACCGAACGGATACGTGAAATCATCGACGAAAAACTGGCCGGAACGGATCTGTTCCTGGTCGGTATCCGGCAGTCGCCGTCCAACGAGATCGAAATTACGATCGACAGCGACACGTCGGTGGGAATCGACCGTTGCGCGGAACTGAGCCGGGCGGTCGAAGAGGCGTTCGACCGGGATGCAGAGGATTTCGAACTAACGGTCATGTCGGCCGGCATAGGTCAGCCGCTCACGATGCTGCGGCAGTACCGCAAGCTGATCGGCCGGGAAGTCGAGGCGGTGCTGAAAGACGGATCGAAACTGACCGCCGTTCTGAAAGACGCGTCCGCAGAGGCGCTTACGCTGAGTTACAGCGAAAAAGTAGCCGTAGAAGGTAAAAAACGCCGGGTATCGGTCGAACGCGAACGGACGATCCCGCTCGCGGAGATCAAGACGACCCGCGAACACCTGCGATTCAAGTAACGAAACGGCAGCCGGCCCGGCGAGGGCCGCAACCGGATATAAAACATACACAAAAAAAGCTAAAGTAAAGTTAACCAAAACGTACCGGGGGCAATGGTCGGAAAACCGTAAGGCCGTATTGCCTGTTAAAATTTTACATTACAGATATGGACAATCTCAATCTCGTAAACACGTTCGCGGAGTTCAAAGAGCTTAAGAACATCGATAAGAGCACCATGATCGGTGTTCTGGAAGATGTGTTTCGTCACTTGCTGATCAAGACTTACGAAACGGACGAAAATTTCGACGTGATCATCAACCCGGAAAAGGGAGACCTCGAAATATGGCGCAACCGGACGATCGTGGAGGACGGAACGGTGGAAAACCCGAACCAGCAGATCTCGCTGACCGACGCCCGCAAAATCGACCCGACCTACGAAATGGGCGAAGAGGTGGCCGAAGAGATCAAGCTGGCCGACTTCGGAAGGCGCGCCGTGCTGTCGCTGCGGCAGAATCTCGCCTCGCGGATACTCGACCTGGAAAAGGCCAATCTGTTCAACAAATATACCGAAAAAGTGGGCGAAATCATTACCGGAGAGGTCTACCAGGTATGGAAAAAGGAAATACTCGTGCTGGACGACGAAGAGAACGAACTGGTGCTGCCGAAAGCGGAACAGATCCCGAACGATTTCTTCCGCAAGGGCGACAGCATCAAGGCGATCGTTTCGAAAGTGGAGATGAAGAACAACAACCCCTACATCGTTCTGTCGCGTACCGCCCCGGAATTCCTCGAACGGCTTTTCGAGATGGAGGTCCCTGAAATTTACGACGGCCTGATCACGATCAAGAAGATCGTCCGCATCCCCGGCGAACGCGCCAAAGTCGCCGTAGAATCCTACGACGACCGCATCGACCCGGTAGGCGCCTGCGTCGGCATGAAGGGCTCGCGCATCTATTCGATCGTCAAGGAGCTGCGCAACGAGAACATCGACGTGGTGAACTATACGACCAACACGCAGTTGTTCATCCAGCGGGCGCTGAACCCGGCCAAAATCTCGTCGATCAACCTCAACGAGCAAACCAAGACCGCGGCAATCTACCTGAAACCGGAAGAAGTTTCGCTGGCGATCGGCAAAGGCGGCCTGAACATCCGGCTCGCGAGCATGCTGACCGGATACGATATCGACGTCTACCGCGAACTGGAAGAGGAAGACATCGCTCTGGATACGTTCAAAGACCGGATCGACGGCTGGATTATCGACAAGCTGAAAAGCATTGGCTGCGACACGGTCAAGAGCGTGTTGGAACTCTCCGTCGCGGAACTGGCCCAGCGTTCCGACCTGGAGGAAGAGACCGCGCAGGAGATCATCGACATCCTGAAATCGGAAGAAGAGGACGTGAGCCTGGACGAATTTAAGGATGAGATCGACGAAGCGATCATCGATAAGTTCAAGAGCATCGGCCGCGACACGGCCAAAAGCGTACTGGAACTTTCGGCCGAAGAACTGGCCAAGCGCACGGGGATCGACGCCGGAACCCTGCAGGAGGTACTGAATATTTTGAAATCGGAATTCGAATAGCGCGCGGAAACGGGCCGGACGAAGGAAGCCGGCCGCGAACGATCGCAGAACGTTACGAAAGAGGAATGAATACATTCGCTTTATCCATGTGCATCGGCCTGGGCGCAGGCATTGCGGACATCGTCCCGATGATCGCGCAGAAACTGCCGGCGCACTCGACGGTATCCGTTTTCCTGCACTACTTTTTCGTTTCGATCGTGATCGTGAACATGGATTTGCCGCACATCCCCTGGTGGATCGAGGGAGGCGTGGTAGGCCTCGCGCTGACGATCCCGATGCCGATTCAGGTGGGGCACGCCGACCGCAAGCCGTTGCCCGTCATCGCGGCGAACGCCGTCGTACTGGGAACGCTGGTCGGGATAGCGGGTCACCTGCTACGGTGACCGTCCGGCAAACAACTTAGATAAGAACAAATAAGAGTCGATATAGATCCGAACCCGAAAAACGAAGCAATATGTCAAATGAAAGAAGACTTAGACTCCATCAGGTTGCGAGAGAGTTAAAAGTGGGACAAACAACAATTATTGAATTTCTTGAAAAAAAGGGAATCAAGGTGGACAATTCGCCCAGTTCGATCATCGAACCGGCTGCGTATGCCATCCTGGATAAAGAGTTCGGCGGAAACAAGCACATCGAGAAGGTGAATATCCGTGAAAAGATAAACCTGAAGCATGAATCCGTTTCGCTGGACGACCGCAAGGAGAACGAGCAGAACGGCTCCGACGACGGCGCCGATTTCAAGAACGAGGTAATTATCAAAAGCGGCGTGATCAATGTCAAGGACGAAGTGGCGAGAATGGCCACACCTAAGATATTGGGTAAGATCGATCTATCGGACAACCACAAGAAGAAAAATACGGCGGAACCGGCTACGGAGAAAAAACCTGAAGCTCCGAAGGCGGCTCCCATCGCGACCCCCGTGAAGAAACAGGAAGCGCCCAAACCGGCTGTCGAGCCGGTCGTCAGCGCTCCGGCTGCCCCTGCTACGCCGGCAGCGGCCGCTCCGGTTGCCGCCTCCGTCCCCCATGCAGCACCGGCCGCTGCGCCCAAGCCCTCCGAAACCGTCGCGGAAACAACGGCCGATAAGACGGAAGTCGTAATCCAGAACCAGACCTACGACCAGCGGATGGCCGCCGACGAAAGCAACCTGTTCCGTCCGGGCGAAGGCACCAAACTGTCGGGGCCGAAGGTTTTGGGGAAAATCGACGTGAAATCCTTCGAAAAGAAGAAGGGCGAGGACAGCCACCGCAAACGGGAGAAACGCAAGCGGATTTCGAAAGACAAAGTAGACATTACGCAGAAGCAAAACCAGCCGACCGGCAAGGACAACCGGCCGAAGGCTGCGCCGAACGGCGCTCCGGGCGCGGCGGGTTCCGGTAAAAGCGCCTTCAAGGACAGGCGGAAAGGGAAAGCGGTAAAACCGGTGGTGAAAGCGGAAGTCAGCGAAGAAGAAGTACAGAAGCAAATCAAAGATACCCTGGCCCGTCTGACGGCCAAAGGCCCGAAGTTCAAAACGTCGAAGCACCGCCGCGACAAGCGGGAAGCGGTATCGGCCCGTATGAACGAAGAGCTGGAACGCCAGGAAAAAGAAAAAAGCGTACTGAAGGTGACCGAATTCGTAACGGTCAGCGAACTGGCGACCATGATGGACGTCAGCGTAACCGACGTCATCACGGCCTGCATGAACCTGGGGCTGATGGTTTCGATCAACCAGCGCCTCGACGCCGAAGCGTTGGTCGTGGTGGCCGAAGAGTTCGGTTTCAAAGTCGAGTTCGTTGCGGTTGAGATTCAGGAAGCAATCGACACGGAGGACGAAACGGACGAAGACGCCGTTCCGCGGCCGCCGATCGTTACGGTGATGGGGCACGTCGACCACGGTAAAACGTCGTTGTTGGATAACATCCGCAAGGCGAACGTAATCGCCGGCGAAGCGGGCGGTATCACGCAACACATCGGGGCATACAGCGTGAAACTCGACGACGGCCGGCGCATCACGTTCCTCGATACGCCGGGTCACGAAGCGTTTACGGCCATGCGTGCCCGCGGGGCGAAAGTGACCGACGTGGCGATCATCATCGTAGCCGCGGACGACAACGTGATGCCGCAAACCATCGAGGCGATCAACCATGCGGCCGCCGCACAGGTCCCGATCGTTTTCGCGATCAACAAGATCGACAAGCCGGGAGCCAACCCGGAAAAGATCAAAGAGGAACTGTCGGCCATGAACTACCTGGTTGAAGATTGGGGCGGTAAATACCAGTGCCAGGAGATCTCGGCCAAGCAGGGCATCAACCTCGACAAGTTGCTCGAAAAGGTGCTGCTCGAAGCCGAATTCCTCGACCTGAAAGCCAATCCCGACCGGAAAGCCCAAGGCGCGGTGATCGAATCCACGCTGGATAAAGGGCGCGGTTACGTTGCGACAGTGCTGGTACAGAACGGCACGCTGCGGGTCGGCGACATGCTGCTGTCGGGCATCTACACCGGCCGCGTGAAGGCGATGTTCAACGAACGCGGCACGCGGATCACCGAAGCGCCCCCGTCCACGCCGGTGCTGGTGCTCGGGCTGAACGGCGCTCCGCAAGCCGGGGACTCGTTCAACGTGATGGACGACGAACGTTCGGCGCGCGACATCGCCAACAAGCGCGAACAGTTGCAGCGGATGCAGGGCCTGCGCACCCAGAAGCACATCACGCTCGACGAAATCGGACGCCGCATCGCGATCGGCAATTTCAAGGAGCTGAACATCATCATCAAGGGCGACGTGGACGGTTCGATCGAAGCGATGGCCGACTCGCTGATCAAACTGTCGAAAGAAGAGGTTCAGGTCAACGTGATTCACAAGGCCGTAGGCCCGATCTCCGAATCGGACGTGATCCTGGCCGCCGCTTCGAACGCCGTGATCGTCGGATTCCAGGTGCGGCCTTCCGCCGCGGCCCGGAAACTGGCAGAGAAGGAAGAGATCGAAATCCGACTCTACTCGATCATTTACGACGCGATCAACGATATCAAAGACGCCATCGAGGGTATGCTCGCCCCGGTGATGAAGGAGGAAATCGTATGTTCGGTCGAAGTGATGGAAGTGTTCAAGATCACGAAGGTCGGCACGGTCGCCGGCTGTCTGGTGCGCGAAGGCAAGATTACGCGGCATACGAGCATCCGCGTAATCCGCGACGGCATCGTGGTCTACACCGGCAAGCTCGGTTCGCTGAAGCGTTTCAAGGATGACGTCAAAGAGGTGAACAACGGGCTCGAATGCGGACTGAACATCGAGAATTACAACGATATCCACGTAGGCGATATCATCGAAGGTTACGAACAGGTCGAAGTTAAAAAATAACCTCGCCGACGCCGAACCCGTCGTTTTGCGGGCCGTCCTCACGAATCGGGGGCGGCCCGCTTCGATTTTATGCCGGTCATCCGGCACGAATTTCCGATAAAATGATTAATTTTGGCAGAAACCGAACCGAATAACCCGAAATTAGCCTATGAAACTTTTGTTGAGCTTCGCACTGATGCTGTGCGGCCTGGCGGTACAGGGCGCCAGATTTTCCCCGATGCAGGCCGTCGACCTGCAGTGCGAGTACCTGACTACGCCGCTGGGGATCGACGTCGCCGAACCCCGCCTGATGTGGAAATTGCAATCTCCGGTCGGAGGAGTCTCCCAGAGCGCCTACCGGGTCGTCGTGGCGACCTCGCCCGAGCAGCTCGAAGCCGGGAACGCCGACGTATGGAACTCGGGGCGGATCAAATCCGGCGACCAGACGGTCGTATGCAGCCCCGCCGCTCCGCTGAAGTCGCATACCCGTTACTTTTGGAAAGTCGAAACGTGGGACGACAACGGCCGTATGCCGGTCACTACGCCGGTATCGTGGTTCGAAACCGGCAAGATGACGCCCGGCGAATGGAAGGCGCAATGGATCACCGACTCGCACGACGAACAGTATAAGCCCGCCCCGATGTTCCGCCGCGAATTCGCGACCGGAAAGCAGATCGCTTCGGCCCGCGCCTATATCTGCGGACTGGGTTACTACGAACTTTACCTGAACGGGGAGCGCGTGGGCGACCATCTGCTCGATCCGGGCTATACCGATTTCTCGAAACGGGTGCTCTACGTAACTTACGATATCACCGCTCAACTCGGCGAAGGTAAAAATTGCATCGGGGTCGTGCTCGGTAACGGCTGGTATAACGAACAAACTCCGGCCGTGTGGAACTTCCATCTGGCTCCGTGGCGCGACCGCCCGCGGCTACTGTGCGAACTGCATGTCACCTACCGGGACGGATCGACCGAAACGATCGGCAGCGACGCTTCGTGGAAAACGGCGACCGGCCCGCTGCTGTACGACAACCTGTACACCGGCGTAACGTACGACGCCCGGCTCGAACAGCCGGGATGGAACCGTCCCGGATTCGACGACGGCGCCTGGCAGCCCGCCGTGACCGTCCAATCGCCCGCGCCGCTGATCGAAGCGCAGAAAATGGCGGCCGTCGCCGCATCCGGATCGGTAAAACCGGTATCGGTCGAGAAGATCAACGACACGGTATACGTCTACAACCTGGGGAAAAACTTCGCCGGAGTATGCCGACTGCGCGTGAAGGGGCCGCGCGGAACCGTCGTAACGATGCGGCACGGCGAATTGCTCGATTCGGCCGGACGGGTCGATCAGAGGAACATCAACATGCACCTGCGCCCGACGAACGCATCGGAGATCAGCCAGTTCGACACCTATATTCTCAAAGGCGAAGGCGCCGAAACCTTTATGCCTCCGTTCACGTATCACGGTTTCCAGTACGTCGAGGTAACGACCAGCGTACCGCTGCAACTGACGGCCGAGAACCTCGAAGGCATAGTCATGCACAGCGACGTGCGACCGACCGGCGATTTCAGTTGTTCGAACAAACTGATCAACCAAATATTCGACATTTCGAAACGCTCGTACCTGAGCAACCTGTTCGGCATCCCGACCGACTGCCCGCACCGCGAAAAGAACGGCTGGATGGCCGACGGCTACATGGTGCAGGAAGCCGGCATGATCAATTTCGACAGCCGGAACATCTACGCCAAATGGGTGAACGATATGATCGACGCGCAGGAGGCCGACGGCAACGTGCCGGGTATCGTCCCGACTTCGTGGCACTGGGATTCGAACTGGGCCGGCCCGATGTGGGACGCCGCGATCTTCATCACGCCGCACCTGCTGTACCAATACAGCGGCGATACGCGGGCGATCGAAACGATCTACCCGGCGGCCAAACGTTACCTGGAGTACTTGCAAACGCGCGAGGAAGCGAACGGCACGATCAACCACGGACTCGGGGACTGGCTGTTCTACAAAGCGCAGACGCCGGTCGATTTCATGGCCACGTGTTTCTATTACTGGGATAACGTGCTGATGGCGCAGATGGCCCGGCTGACCGGCCGCGAACCGGAAGCCGCCCCTTACGAAGCGAAAGCCGAAAAGCTGAAAGTCCTGATCAACGAACTGTTTTTCGATCCCGAAAAGGTCTGCTATTCGAACGGCACGCAACTGTCGTACGCGCTGCCGCTCTATGTCGGTATCGTCCCGGAACAATACGAGAAACGATTGGCCGAAAACCTGAACTGTTGCATTGCGGACAACGATTACAGCCTCGATTTCGGCTTCATCGGCAGTCTGGTCGTACCGGCCGTGTTGTCCGACTACGGATATGCCGACGCCGTCTACCGGATGGTCACCAAAACCACGCTACCCTCATGGGGCTACTGGATCGAACAGTGCGGAGCGACCTCGCTGTTCGAAACGTGGGACGTCCTGCGGAACATCGGCGACGCATCGCGCAACCACCCATCAATGGGCGCCGTCAGTGCCTGGATGTACAAAACGCTGGCCGGCATCCAGGTCGATCCGGAACAACCGGCATTCCGGCACGTGCTGATCCGCCCGGCTTTCGTCGACGGATTGAACTGGGCGAAGGCGTCTTACGATTCGCAGCGCGGCGAGATCCGCAGCGCCTGGGAGCGCAACGGCGACCGGATAACGCTGAACGTGCAGATCCCTGCCAACATGACGGCCACCGTATCGCTGCCGTCCGCCGCCGTCGAAGCAGTCGGTTGCAAAGGAAATGCGAAAAACATCCGGAAAATCACGGACAAAAAGTCGTCCGGAGTCGCTTACCGGATCGGTAGCGGAGCCTACCGTTTTACCTGTACGATAAACTGAAAAACCCAATCATAACCGATACAAACAACTGAAATATGGATTCCAATGAATTTTCGAGGCGGGAATTTCTGAAAAGAGTTCTCGCGCTGTCGGCGGCAGCGGCCCTACCGACCATCCTGACGAAAAACACGTTATCGGCGGCCCGGCCCAAACCGCGGATCGTCGGCCCGAACGAACGGGTCAACCTGGCCGTCTGCGGGATCGGCAACCGGGGCGGCGAAATTCTCCGCGAGTTCGCTAAAACGGGCGAGGCCAACATCGTCGCGCTGTGCGACGTAGACATGGGGGCCCCGCACACCGAACAGTCGCTGAAGCAATTCCCGAACGTGCCGCGCTTCCAGGATTTCCGGCAGATGTTCGACAAGATGGGCGACCAGATCGACGCCGTTTCGGTCGGGGTTCCGGACTTCTCGCACTTCCCGATCTGTATGCTGGCGATGTCGCTCGGCAAGCACGTCTATACCGAGAAGCCGATGGCACGCACGTTCTACGAGGTCGAGCTGATGATGAAAGCGGCAAAAAAGTACAAGGTAGTCAACCAGATGGGCAACCAGGGCCACTCCGAAGGGAATTATTTCCAGTTCAAGGCATGGAAAGACGCCGGAATCATCAAGGACGTTACGGCGATCACCGCCCACATGAACGCGCCGCGTCGCTGGCACGGCTGGGATACGAACATCAAAAGTTTCCCTCCGGGACAGCCGGTCCCGCAGACGCTCGACTGGAACACCTGGCTGATGACGGCCCGTTTCCACGATTACAACAAGGACTACGTCAACGGACAATGGCGCTGCTGGTACGATTTCGGCATGGGCGCCCTCGGCGACTGGGGTGCTCACATTCTGGATACCGCCCACCAATTCCTCGAATTGGGACTGCCCTACGAGATCGACCCGGTGCGGATCGACGGGCACAACGACTTCTTCTTCCCGCAGGCCTCGACGCTGGTGTTCAAGTTCGGAGCGCGCGGCAACATGCCGCCGGTGGACGTCACCTGGTACGAAGGACAGAAGAACATCCCGCCAGTGCCGGAAGGCTACGGCGTATCCGAGCTGGATCCGAACATTCCGGCCCCGAGTACCGGGCAAATCCAGCCGGCCAAGTTGAATCCGGGCAAAATCATTTATAGCAAGGAACTGACCTTCAAGGGCGGTTCGCACGGCAGCCTGCTGTCGATCATCCCGGAAGAAAAGGCCAGGGAGATGGCGTCACAGTTACCGGAAGTCCCCCTGAGCTCGTCGAACCACTACAAAAACTTCCTGTTGGCCTGCAAGGGACAGGAACAAGCACGGTCGCCGTTCGACGTCGCCGGGCCGCTTTGCCAAGTGTTCAACCTCGGCGTGCTGGCGCAGCGCCTGAACGCGAAACTGCTGTTCGACCCGAAGAAAAAAGTGATCACCAACAACGAACGGGCCAACAAGCTGCTGAAAGACCTGCCGCCGCGCGAAGGCTGGGAAGAGTTCTACAAACTGTAAAAAATGCCGGACAGATTTTAAAATCTGTCCGGCATTTTTTATTACCGAATCCTACATCCGGCATATAAACGACCAGCCGAAAGAATCAACCGGCTTTGACGTAATCATTCCACGTATTCACATACTCGTTACCGTCCGCATCTACGGATTTGAAAGTACAACTTCTGCGTTTTTCCTGAGCACAGGGAATCTGAACTTCCTCACCGCCATCCCCCTCTGAACCGGCCAATGCTTCGACGTTTTCAAGCAACAGATCATCAGCCTACCTGTCTTTACAATCATACCGCGCAAAAGCTCCTAAAGCCGCTACGGCCAACGCGACCGAACCGGAAAAAATAACTGCTTTTTTCATAGAATCTACATTTAATGAATATCAGGCAATTTAAATCTCACCATTTCGGGTTCGAACGACTCGGGATGCAAATAAAAAGCATACAACCATTCATCGTCCGTATCCGGCTGAATATAACATACCGGTCTGTCCAATAAATATTTATGCACCGGATTCCCATTCCAGTCGCAAAGATATACCTCTTTTACATACCCGGGAGAATAACCGTTTCTCTTTATAGACTTTTCCCGGTCCGAATAATCGATTTTAGGATCGGCACAGTAGATAAACGCATCTGTAACCGATAATTGATACCCCGATTCATGATGATCGACAATTTTATAAGTTCCATCGGTTCGTTGCGTGCATATCGGCAACCGATCGAATAATCTGACCCTGTTCGACACCGTACTATCTCCAAGCGTAAAAATCTCGACAAATTTCGAATTAGAACAGGAATAAACGAACTGTCTGGCCGAAGGCCGTTTGCGCAAGTCTCCGGAATAAATTTGAGATTTATTGTAACAAGTAACCTCGTTACCGCTATCCGGATAGCGAACCCCCAAACTCGACACCCGCTCACTACCGGTATTCAGTAATGTAAACAAATCGTCGCTGTCGCCGAACCCCTGCATCAAATAAGTCGAATCCGTAACCGGTAAAAGATTATAGGCAAAAGATTCTACATAAGGATAATCGACCACGCTCCATGCAGAAAAATCGAATACGTTTTTCAAATTGTTCACGGGTATGACAAACGACTTTCCTCGGGGATTATACGCAACGATCATCAAGACGCTGTCTCGATTCAAAAAATGTATGCTCGAAGCGTTCACCTCGAAAGGCCCGTTCCCTTTTGTCAAAAAAGAACCTATAAATTTCAAACTGTCCTGCGATATCCTGAAAACAGAATAATATTTATCTTTATCCCAATTTTCGAAAATGACATAGTCATCGATAAATATCAAATCGGATTCCGTGAAAATAATCCGGTCCACATTCACAGAAGTCGCCGTCAAGGGGTACTCCAAACCTTGCCACTTTTCTTCGCCCCAGTTTTTTCGCCCTTCGCAACCGCATAGCACACACATCCCGATCAAAATGACCGTTAATTTCCCCATACTAAGAATATATCGGCAACACGACATATCTGGAAATTAGATATGTTTATAATCTTTCCACGTATCAGAATGCGTATTTCCATCCGCATCTTTAGCAGAAAAACTGCATTTACTCTTTTTTTGGGCACTACAAGGAATTTGTACAGGTTCCGACGATTCATCCCCTGCCAATGCTTCAAGATTGGCTTGAAATAACAAATCCATAGATTTACACTGACTCCGATCAATATAAATATATGCTCCTACTACAATGGCCAAAGCCAAACTGATTTTAATAATTCTTTTACTTTTCATCGGTTTTTGATATATATATACATAACACACGTATTCTTTTACACAAAAGAAGTGAAAAATAAATAAAAAAAGAATCGGCAAAAATACCGACCCTTTCGTATGGACTCCGGAATGAATCGATCCCGTCACATCCGGCTGATCCGCGCCACGGGGACAACGTCCATCGGGGCGAACTCGCCGCGCTGGTATTTGAAATACCCGGTGACGGCGATCATCGCCGCGTTGTCGGTCGTAAATTTGAACTCGGGAAGAAACGTATTCCAGCCGCGACGGACGCCCTCCTCGACAATCGCACGGCGCAGGCCCGAATTGGCCGAAACGCCGCCGGCGATCGCGATGTCGCGTATGTCGTAATGCCTGGCCGCCCGTACCAGCTTGTTCAACAGAATCTCGATGATCGTCGATTGCAGCGAAGCGCACAGATCGGCTTTGTTCTCCCCGATAAAATTCGGGTTCTCGCGCATCTCGTCGCGCAGAAAATAGAGGAACGACGTTTTCAGCCCGCTGAAGCTGTAATTGAACCCGTCTACCGACGGCTTCGCGAATTTGAACCGTTTCGGGTTCCCTTCCTTAGCCAGTTTGTCGATTACCGGGCCGCCCGGATACGGCAGTCCCATCACCTTGGCGCATTTGTCGAAAGCTTCCCCGGCGGCATCGTCGATCGTCGTGCCGACGATCTCCATCTCGCCGTAATCCTTCACCAGCACGATCTGCGAATGACCGCCCGACACCAGCAGACACAGGAACGGGAATCGCGGATGCGCCAACTGCCGGTCGGGCAGATCAATGAAATGGGATGAAATGTGCCCTTGCAGGTGATTGACGTCCATCATCGGAATATCCAGCGACAGCGACAGCCCCTTGGCGAACGAAACCCCGACCATCAACGAGCCGAGCAATCCCGGCCCGCGGGTAAAAGCGATCCCGTCCAGATCTTTCAGTTCGATGCCGGCCTCCCTGATCGCCGTATCGACCACCGGAATGATGTTCTGCTGATGCGCCCGCGACGCCAGTTCCGGGATCACGCCGCCGTACTTGCGGTGAACGTCCTGACTGGCAATAACGTTCGACAACAGCGTCCGGCCCCGAATCACCGCGGCGGAAGTATCGTCGCACGAAGATTCGATACCCAAGATCGTAATATCCATTTTGGCTTTATTATTTATAATAAATTTAGTAAACTTGTAGTTCTTTTCAGAGAGACATGCGAAGCGCCGTAACGCAGAGCGGCTCCGATTGAAAACCAACAGAATACCGCACGCAGCTTCCGAATGGGCAAAGTTATAAAAATAATACGATCTTTCGTGTCGGCGGTGATCCTGCTTGTAATATTTTTGCCGGTCGCCGTCACGCTGCTGCTGCACATGCAATCGGTGCAGAACCTGATCGTCGGGCAAGGCCTGAAAATGCTCAGCGAAAAAGCCCAAACCGAGTTCTCGGTCGAAAAGGTGCGTTTCCGGCTGTTCAACCGGCTGTCGCTGGAAGGCCTTTACGTAGAGGACTACCACGGAGACACGCTGTTCTATGCGCGCAACGTCGTCGTCCCGCTGGGCAGTCTGAACGTTTTCACGGGAGCCGTGCGGCTCGGGGACGTCGAACTGGACGGAGTGCGGTTCAACTTGATGCAGGACAGTTCGCGGACGAGCAACCTGAAACAGATCCTGCTGAAATTCAAGAAAGAGAAGAAACAAAAGAAAAAAGGATTTCGGCTGACGGCGTCTTCGGCAACGATCCGGGACATGAATTTCCGCCACCGGAAATTCGACGTCCGCCCGAAAGAGTACGGCGTCAACTTTACGGATCTGGATGTTCGGAATTTCAAACTTCTCGTACGGAACGTATCGGTCGCAGACGACAGCGTGAACCTCGCGATCGACTCGCTGACGCTGCGGGAGCGCTGCGGGCTGCACATCGAAAACCTGTCGACGCGGCATTTCCGGATCTCCGGATCGGGTATGCACTTCGACGATTTCCGGCTAAAGACCGCCGAATCGGACGTACGGATGGCCTATCTCTATTTCGACTACGACACGTGGAAAGGGTATAACGATTTCCTGAATAAAGTGAATATCCGTTCCGAATTTACCGCCTCGACCGTTAGCTTCCAGACCATCGCCTACTTCGCCCAGGGACTGCGCAACTGGCAAACCGTCTTCCGCAATGCTTCGGGACAAGTGGAAGGGCCGGTCTCGAACATGAGAGGGAGCGTGGGGCCGGTCGAAACGAGAAACACGCGGGTCGACGTAAAATTCCGCATGACCGGGCTGCCGGACGTGAACCGCACCCATTTCTCGTTCGACGTGCAGGAACTGCGTACCGAGGCCGCCGACATCGCCGACATTGTGCAGGACATCGCCCGGAAATCGGTCGGAAAGAATTACGCCACGCTCGAAAAAATGGGACGAATCGCATTTACGGGCCATTTCGACGGTCTATTCAGCGACTTCGCAGCCGACGGCCGGCTGCAATGCGAACTGGGAAGCACCGACCTGAAACTGAATATCAAGCCGCTTCAGTCCACGCAACGCGCGACCGGTTTCGACGGGACGCTGAATACGAACGATTTCCGGATCGGCTCGCTGCTCGGCATCCCGAAACTCGACCGCATCGCGCTGAAAGCCGACGTGACAGGACAGCTCGGCAGCGCGCTGCGGATGAAAGCGCAGGCGCAGATTCCGCTGCTCGAATACAACGGATACGCGTACAACGACATCGTCCTGAACGGGGAATTCGAGAACAAGGAGTACACCGGCGCCATCGTCTCGACCGACCCGAACATCGCGTTCGATTTCGATGGCAAACTGAACTTCAACGATTCGCTGCCGGCCTACAATTTCAATCTGGCCCTGCATAACGCCGACCTGTACAAACTGAATTTCAACCGGCGGGACACGGTTTCGGTGGTGCGGGGCAATCTGACGGCGCAAGGCTCGGGCATAGGGCTCGACGAGTTGAACGGCACGATCGAGATCGACGACATGACCTACATCAACCACATCGACACCGTCAAAACCGGACGGATCCGTATGCTGGCCGACAACCACGGCAACCGGAAACTGCTGGGTTTCTATTCGTCGTTCGCCGATGCGGAACTGAAAGGCAGGCTCAGCTACAACAAAATGTTTTCTTACTTCAAAAACACGCTGATATCCTACCTTCCGTCCATCTCGGAACACGACGGGCAGGAGCGGGAAACGATTCCGCCGGCCGACGGGGCTTCCAGCATCGACAACTACTACCTGCTGAACGTCAATGTAAAAGAAGCCAACAACGTGGCGGGCATCTTCATTCCTGGCCTGCAAGTCGCCCAGGGAACCACGCTGGCCTTTCTGTTCAACCCCGAAAGCGACGTCTTCTCGCTGACGCTGAACTCGGAACTCATCGAGAACGAACAGTTCTTCGTCTCGAACCTGAAGGCGTCCGCCCGTAACCAGGGCGACTCGATCTCGATGTTCGTAACGGCGAACGACCTGCTGGCCAAAAACCTGTACATGCCCAACTTTTCGGTCATCGGCGGGGCCAAAGAGAACCGGGTCAACCTGGCCATGCGGTTCAACAACACCGCAAACGGCACCTACGCGATGCTCAGCACCACTTCCGCGCTGTCGGTCAATCCGGAAACGGGCGTTCCGCAGATCAAAATCAACTTTTATCCTTCCACGCTCACGACCGGCAACCAGACCTGGCGAATCGGCGCCCGGCAGATCGTCTACGACTCCACGCGGGTCGTCGTAGACAACTTCCGGATCGAAAACGGCCCGCAACGCCTCTCGGTCAACGGCACGGCCTCCCGCAGTAACCAGGACACCCTTCGGCTGAGCCTGCAACACTTCGACCTGAAGCCGTTGTCGCAGATCACTTCGAGCCGGGGCTACCTGTTCGAAGGATACACCAACGGCTCTGCAGACCTGATCGCTGCATACGGCGAAGGAGTGCTGAACGCAGACATCGATTTCGACAGCATCCGCGTCAACCAAATCCCGTGGCGAGACACGAAGTTCAACTGCCTCTGGGATTTTCAGTCGAAACGGGCCCGTTTCAGGCTGTCCGACCGCAAACTGGGCGACAACATCGTGGCCGGTTTCTACTCCCCGACCGAACGCCGTTACGGCGCGGAAATGAACATCCGGAAAATCGACATGGCACTGCTCGCTCCGGTGCTGAAAGGCGTGCTGCGCGAAACGCAGGGAGAGGCCAGCGCCCGGCTGACGCTGAGCAGCAGAAACCTCCAACCCGTTCTGAACGGCGCCATCCGCGTCGAACGTTTCGAAACGACGGTCGATTATACGAACGTTCCCTACGCCCTGACCGGCGGCACGATCGACGTAGCCGACAACGTGATGACCCTGCAGCCGGCCGAACTGACCGATCCCCGGGGAAACCGCGCCGGATTCGACATGAAATTCGACTTCCGGAACCTGCGCAATCTGGCCTACGACATACACGTGCGGCCGCAGAACACGCTCGTACTGCAAACGACCGAACAGCAGAACGACCTTTTCTACGGAACGATCTTCGCGTCGGGCAACGCCACGATCCAAGGCAATAAAAACGGCGTCAACATGAACATCGTCGCGACGACCGCCGACAACTCGCATTTTTACATGCCCCTGGGCAACAGCGCGGATATCTCCGCCGCCGACTTCATCGTCTTCGAAGACCCGCGTCAAAAAGCCATCCGGGACAGTCTGGAAAAAGCGAACAGCACGAACCGGTTGCGGCAGGCCCTCGCGCGCAGGATGCGCCGGATGGACAGCCTGCCGTCGAACATGGACATCAAGATGGCGCTGAACGTCAAGCCGAACGTCGAAATGCAACTAACCCTCGACCAAGCCGGCGACAACCTGCTCAAAGGACGCGGCAACGGCACGATCAACCTACACGTCAATCCGCGGAACAAAGATTTCACGATCTACGGCGACTACGACATCACGGACGGCAGCTACCGTTTTTCGCTGAAGAATTTCGCTACGCGCACGTTTGCCATCGAAGACGGCAGCCACATCCAGTGGACGGGCGATCCGGTCAACGCGCTGGTCGACATCACGGCCGTCTACAAGCTGAAGGCCTCGCTGGCCCCGCTGCTCGGGGCCGGGGAGCAGAACTCTCGGCGCAACGTCCCGGTGGACTGCATCATCCGGCTGTCCGAACGGCTGACGCAACCGGCTATCACGTTCGATGTGACCGTCCCGAACGCCGACCCGGAAACCCAAAGCGTTATCCTGAACTCGATGAATACGCAGGAGATGATGTCGACCCAATTCCTGTGGCTGCTGGCCACGCAGAGTTTCTATGCCGACAATTCGTACACGAACCAGAACCTGAACATCGGCGCCATGGGCGCGACCGTGACCGGCATCGACTTCCTGTCGAACCAATTGAGCAGCCTGCTCTCGACCGACCGTTTCCGACTGGCGCCGAAATACCGCCCGAAAAGCGAGGAAACTTCGGACGAATTCGGCACCGAATTTTACGGGGAACTGATCAAAGACAAGCTGATCGTCGAAGGCGACGTCAGTTACGACACCGGCAACGGCGTACAGATGAACAAGCGTACCGCCAACAGCCTGACGGGCGACGTAACGCTGAGCCTGCTGCTCGACGAGGCCGGTAATTTCAAGGTCAAGGCCTTCACGCGCACGATCGACCGGTTCGACGAGAACCAGGGCCTTCAGGAAAGCGGGATCGGCATCTCGTACCGGCAAAGCTTCGACACGTTCGCCGATCTGATCCGCAACATGCGCAACCGGATCGAGCGGATCCGCGAACGAAAAGCTTTGAAAAGACAACAGAAATCGAAAAAAAACGCTTCTGCGGAACCGGCCGGCGAATCCGGAAAGTAGCGGCCATCCCGCGAAACGTTTCCGGAGCGGACGGAATTAATCCCAAAAAGCGATCTGCTGGTAGTAAGGATTGATGTGCAGGTGATACAGACCGGGCCGGGAAGCGTAATGCTCCGAAAGACTCCGGTTTCCGAATGCGACTCCTCCGAAAAAGAACAGCAGCATACCGGCCAGCAGCAGCGATACGCGGCGTTCCGTCCGGCGACGCGCCCCGATGCGGCCGAACAACGGAACGACCTTCTCCCAACACAACCCGACGATCGCGGCGGCATAGCCTATGAAAAGCACCGTTTTCAGAATCGTCGATTCGAAAAGCACTCCCGAAAAAGCGAAAACGGCGGCTATATACAATGCCGTCCCGAGAAAATAGACACGCAACACGCCTTCGGCCGCTCGTTCCGACAGTCTCGAACGCAAGAAAGTCAGCAGCACCGGAAAGAGCGCGAAACAGGCCGCCAACAACACGTCGAACAACAGCCCCGACACGAATGCCTGACCCCAATCGAAGGCGGACATCTCCGTCCACACGTCGCGGTTGTAAAATAGAAAAAACGGCTTCTGCACGGCGAATACCAGCACATAAGCGACCCAGACCGCTGCCGAAAATACGATATTGCGCTTTGCTTCCATAATCATCGGTTCAAAGGTAGAAAAGCGCGCACGGACGGAAAGGTCTTTTGGGAATCAAACTTGTCCCGAAACTCCGAATCGCATTTCCCCGAAACCTCATATATAATACAAATTCCGTACCATCCGTGTCATAAATCCGACCGAAACCGCCCCCGGAGACATTGTTAAAAAATTAAAAAAAGCCTTTGATTTCACGACAATACTCCGTTACTTTGCACCGGAGGGAATGATAAATCCGGGCGTATGGTCGACTATCTGAATCACGTAATCCTGCAGCAATTCAAAAACTGGATGCTTCCGATCGCCATGATCGTAGGCGGCGTATTCTATCCGTTCGTCTCGTCGCTCTCTTTCCTGACCCCCTACCTGATTTTCCTGATGTTGCTGGTGCCCTATTGCAAGCTGTCGTTCGACGACATGCGCATCACGCGGCTGCACGTGATCCTGCTGGGGATTCAGATACTCGGGAGTCTCGCGCTGTTCGGGATCATCGCGCTGTTCGATCCGCTGCTGGCCCAGGGCACTTTCATCTGCGTGATGGCTCCGACCGCCACTTCGGCGGCCGTAATCACCGGTATGCTCGGCGGAAACATCGCCGTGCTGGCGACTTACACGCTGCTGAGCAACCTGACGGTCGCCACGCTATCGCCGCTGGTCTTCTCGCTGATCGGCTCGCAGACCGCGCTGCCGTTCTTCGAGTCGTTCGGGATCGTCTGCCGGCAAATGATCCCGCTGCTGATCCTGCCGTTCGTAATCGCCGTGCTGCTGAAACGCTTCGCGCCCCGCATACACCGGCAACTGCGCGAACGCCAGCAGATCTCGTTCTACCTGTGGGCCGTAGCGCTGACCATCGTGATGGGCAACACGGTCGCCTTTCTCATGAAACAGGATGCGTCGAACTATGTCAATGAAATCTGGATGGCGCTGCTGGCGCTCGCAGTCTGCTGCGCCCAGTTCCTGGCCGGACGCCGCATCGGACGCCGCTATCGCAACAAGATCGCCGGCGCACAGGGCCTCGGACAGAAGAATACGATCCTGGCGATCTGGATGGCACAGACTTACCTGACGCCGATCGCTTCGGTCGGCCCGGCCGCATATGTCATCTGGCAGAACCTCATCAATTCGTACCAGCTCTGGGCTAAACGGCACCGGGAGCAAGGACTTCCGAAAAAAGAGCCGGTCAAAACCCCGATCGGTCTACCGGGCACACCGGTAATACACCCCCAGCGGTAACGCCTTGCCGAACGGATCGGTGAAATAGAGTTCGCCGAACTGCTCCGCAGAGCACGCCCCGACCAACTGACGCACCGCGCTGCGGGCCAGCAACGCCGACAACCCCATCGAATAGAGATTCAACACCAGAAAGCCGTTCTGCGGTTCGAGCAACTCCCCGCACAGCGAAAGCATTTCGTTGATATGTTCTTCGAGCACCCACTTTTCCCCGTCCGCGCCGCGCCCGTAAGCCGGCGGATCGAGAACGATGCCGTGGTAGGTTTTGCCTCGCTTCACTTCGCGGCGCACGAATTTCAGCGCATCGTCGACGATCCAGCGGACGCCGTCCAACCCGGACGCCTCCATGTTCTCGCGCGCCCACCCGACCACCGGTTTCACCGAATCGACATGCGTCACCTCGGCTCCGGCCGCCCGCGCGGCCAGCGAGGCTCCGCCGGTATAGGCGAACAAGTTCAGTACCCGCGCCCCAGTCCCGACGCGCCGCACCTGCCGGTATATATAATCCCAATTTTCGGCCTGTTCGGGAAAAATTCCCACATGTTTGAACGACGTGAGCCCGAGCCGCATCCGCAACCGCATCGCTTCGCCGCCATATTCGACGAACCACTGTCCCGGCATCCCCGGTTTGCACACCCACTCGCCGCGATCTTCGCTGCGCCTGTCCTTGCGGAACACGGCGTCGGCGCGCTGCCGCCATTCGGCATCGCTCAGCGAACGGTTCCACAACGCCTGCGGCTCCGGCCGGGCCACTACGTAGCGGCCGAAACGCTCCAGTTTTTCGAAATTTCCGCTGTCGAGCAACTCGTAATCGTTCCAGCAGGCAGGAGTCAGCAAATCGGATTTCAGCATAATTTTCGGATTATTCGGTTCGGTTGCAGCAGACAACGCTCATCTCGCAACGCTTGCAGTCAAACATCAGTTCATAACGGTTACGCCCGGTTTCGATAAAAAGCCGGCCGCGGTAATCCGGACGTTCGCACAGGCACTGCCCGATCTCGCGGCGCAGGCAGTAACGCATCCGCATCACCCGCACGCCGTCGAAACGGTCGTTCAGATCGTATCCCGCTTCGACGGTCTCGACGCCGTGTTCGCGGTAAAAACGTTCGGCCAGCGGATTGGTCACGTTGTCCGCGCCCGTCAGCGCCGTTTGCGGGAAAACGGCCTGCCGGTTCTCCGGCCGGCGAACCGGTCCCGGATATGCGGCGCTCCGGTTTCCGTCCAACTTTTCGATGCATGTCCGACGCAGGGCATTCAACACGGCGACCGGCACGAAACGCGGCTCGTCGCAACGAATCTCTACGCCGGAAACCGCATAGATCGTGTCCCCCGTCTTCGAAATCTGCATCCGTATCGTCTCTTCGGCCTGCGACGGGTTGTGCGCTGCGGCAAAATCGCCGTCGACGGAGCACCCGGCCGACACCCGGCCGTCGTCCAACGTCAGCGCCAACCGTTGCGGCCCGACCGACACGCATGCCGCAACCTGAATCCGCCGCCGCGTCCGGGCCCGGTTCAGAGCCGCGACGAACCGGCGGTCGTAATTACGGAACAAAGCGGTTCCCGCCCGGATACCGCCCGGACGGTTCAAAAAAATCCGGTCGCCTTCCACACGGTTGACACGGGTTCCGACCAGACCGCCGTCCGGCCCCGCAAAGCAAACGCCGTCGCCCGCCGCCAGCATCCCGAGACCGGCGCCTTCCACAAAATACCGCGCAACGCGGGTCGCCTTCCCGACCGGCTCGCCGAACGATTTGGGCGTATCGAACGACGCCGCGCCGCGCGACGCGCCGTTTATATAGTAAGAAGTCGCGCCGCGCGAAAAACTCTTCCGGGGGTCGGGCGAAAAATCCAGCGCGCTCACCCCCTGCGACGCCCTCCGCAAGTCGCTGCGTCCGGCGATCAGTCCGTCCAGCCGGTTGCGATACCAGCCGACGACATTACGCACATAGTTGATATCCTTCAACCGTCCTTCGATCTTGAACGACGAAACGCCCGCGTTCGCCATGTCGTCCAGATGCTGCGAAAGATTCAGGTCGCGCAGCGACAGCAGGTGCTTCCCGCTCATCAGCCGCTTTCCGTTTTCGTCCACCAAATCGTACGGCAGCCGGCACGCCTGCAAGCAGGCTCCGCGGTTGCCGCTGCGCGGCGACATCGAACGGCTCAGGTAGCACTGCCCGCTGTATGCGACGCAAATCGCCCCGTGCACGAACGTCTCGATCCCGGTGTCCGGAACCGCGTCGGCAATCCCGCGTATCTCCGCCAGGGTCGCAGCGCGCTCGAGAATGATCCTCGAAAAACCGGCGTCGCTCCAAAACCGCGCCCGGTCGGGAGTCATCGTACACATCTGCGTCGAGGCGTGCAACTCGACCGGCGGAAGATCCATCCGCAGAAAAGCCGTATCCTGCACGATCAGCGCATCGGCGCCCGCGCGGCATACTTCGCGGGCGATGCGTTCGGCCTCGCGCAGTTCGTCGGCAAAAACCAACGTATTCATCGTCACGAACACCCGCACGCCGAAACGGTGCGCATAGTCGCACAACCGCGCGATGTCGCCGACCGAAACGGCCGCATCGACCCGCGCGCCGAAACCGGGCGCACCGACGTACAGCGCGTCGGCGCCGCAATCGACGGCGGCGCATCCGTATTCGTAATTTTTGGCCGGAGCCAGCAGTTCGATCGTTCTCATCGCTTTTGGACGGATATTTGCCGCAAAGGTAACAAACAATCGGAATTTTGCCGCCGCCCCGGCCGCGTACGAATACACCGAATATTTTTACGCGAATTCTATAAGGGGCATTTCCAATAGTATCAATAACAGTTAAATACACAACAATATGAGTTACA
>NZ_JAQDED010000020.1:0-1907 GCF_027665465.1 Candidatus Alistipes pullistercoris
TTAGCGAGCGCGGTTGTATCGTATAGCGTACCGTAACTGTTCGCCTTTGGTTTTCTAGGGTCCACAGCCCTTACGACTGCCCCCGGGAGTTCGTATACCTTCTCTCCGTTCAAATCGAGAAGACCTTTTTTCGTATTTTCGAGATAGCGGTTCATTGCGTTTTTTTCCGTTTCCGGTTCGAAAGGATTCTTTCTCAGGAAGGCAGGTCTCGGATAGGATTCTTCGATGGCAACCGCCTGCACGGGCTTTCCCCTCCTGGTCTTCGCCGTCACCATGAACAGGGTGGTGTCCCGGAAGTCGAGCCCGTCGATCAGGAAGTTTCCCCGTTCGTCTGCGACCGCGGTTCCGAACACGTTTTCTCTGTTAAGGGCTACGGCGGTCACCCTGGCCAGCGGCGCGTCCTTTCCCATCATTCCGGTCACGTGTCCTGCGATGAACTGCCCGTGCTCGCAAAACCGCTCGGGCCTGAACGCGGCGGTGTCGGCGATCTTCGCGAAGTCGAACCTTCTCCACCCGCGCGTACGCATGAGCAGATCCCTGTGATGCCTGGTCGCAGGGGATTCGTCGCGGAAGTAATACCCCGGATTGCGGACATATCCTCGTATGTCGGAAGTCATCAGCAGGTTCGCGCGAATGTCCTCTCCGAGCGAATCGGTCGCGACGGTTTTCCTGTCCGTCACGCTGACCGAGCAGTCTGCCCCCAGCGGCGTCGAGTCAGCCGCAGTCAGCCTGATCCGGATAACGACCTTCTGCCTGGGCTCGTAGCGCGGTTTGTCGGAGGCCGCCTCCCACCTTTCCCGGTCGTGCGGATGGGCCACGAACAGGATTCGCTCGCTGCGCGTCCTGAGCGAGCTGTCGATCAGCACGAGGTGGAGTATTCCCTCGGGTATCGAATCGGTCTTCCACCGTCCGGTCGGATTCATCGGGTTCAGGTTTTGTATTCCGATGCATTTTCCACGGACGTGCGCGACGACGGTCATGGGTTCGAACTCCTTGTCCGGATCGCGGTTTACCCGGTAACGGACTTCGTCCGGGGTCTGCACGGCCGCGAGCGCATACCCGTCGTCGTCGACTTCAGGGAGCTCTATGCGCAGCGTATCCCCCGTGCGCGCCGCCACGGTCGCAACGTAGCGTTCCCCTGTCCTCGGGATGATCAGAAACGATCCCATTCCGTCGTGCTCGCTGGCGAAGCGGGCGACGGTATCCCCGCCCTTAGTCGTTACGACGCCTTCGACCTCGGCCGTGCGTGCGTCCGATCGTTCGGCCCTGAAAGCGACGATCTGCGGCACGCCGGGCACGAGGTCTCCCCCTTCAGGCATAAACTTTACGGCCACGCGCACGGAGTCTTCGGGAAAGAAGAACTCTTTTTTGAAGAAGAGCTCGCCCTGGTCTATCGCGGTGCTTACGTACCCTCCTTGCCGTATGGAATCGGGCGGCAGGTCTACGAATACGGCTCCTGTTACGGTGGTTTTCTGCTGCGCTCCGGATATTCGTTTACCATTGCGGTCGAACACCTCGAACCGGACGTTTACGTCCGGATAGGGTTCGCTGTCCGGGCCGGTGAATCGCACGATGGCCTGGGGGGTTCCGTTTTTTGGATCGGTGTATGTTACCGCGGCGTCTACGCGTCCGGATAGGGAGTTTCCGATGCGGATGTTCCTTTGGAAGAAGAATGCGGGGTCGAAGTTCGTCATCCATCCGGTGTATGCCCGGAGCGTATAATCCCCTGCGGGGAATACGTGTGGAATCTCGAAGTTGTTGGCGAAACCGCACGAATCCCGCTTTATTTTCTTTGCGAGCACGGTTTTTCCTTTCCGGTCTACGATGTCTACGTATATGAAGTTGGACAGGGTGTCCGTCCTGTGCTCGGTCGCATCCACGAGGTATGCCTTGAACCAAATTTTGTC
>NZ_JAQDED010000021.1:0-345 GCF_027665465.1 Candidatus Alistipes pullistercoris
GGTCAACGGTGCGTCTCTTTATACGCCGAGCGTTACGAATCCTGTCGAGATGGATCTGAACGACGTGACCGGCGTAAATATCCTTACGGGCGGCAGTATCGTTTGCTATAAGATCGTAGCGGAGGTGGACAGCCCGATCAAGGACGTGAAGGCATCTTACGGGGGAGCGGAAGCGGTTACCAGTATTGATACGAAAACGCGTTTGATCAATGTTTATTTCGGCAGCGATCCCGTGGACTTCACGCAGGTTCAGGTGGAATTCGTGATTTCGGCGATCTCGTCGATGGTCGATCCTACGAGCACGAATCTAACGATGGATCTGTCGGCCGATACGACTTATGTGAA
>NZ_JAQDED010000021.1:355-1873 GCF_027665465.1 Candidatus Alistipes pullistercoris
ATGGATCTGTCGGCCGATACGACTTATGTGAAGGTTCAGAACGACCTGGTGGGTACGGCCACTTACAAGATGATCTGCTGGAACGATCCTTCGGACAGCTATCTGTCGGTTAAACGCGGGACGGATGTGGAAATTACCGACAACGGTGGCGGCAGCTATACGCTGAATACGACGGGTACGGCTCCGACCGTCTCTACGTCGATGTTCCCGGTATCGGCCGGTTCTGTGGTCTCGTTCTCGTATAAGACAACCGAGGCGATCGGCCGACCGAAGTTGAGTCTGGACGTGAATAACAAGAAATTGCAGATGCTCGGTTACGAGATAAACCAGGCTGACGATTGGACAGAATATTCGGTGGATTTGTATAATGTTTATTTCGATATGGGAGCGAACATGGCACCCGGTTATCCGTTGACGCTTTCTCTGGGCAGTAAGTCGGGCGTGACGATCGAGATCAAGGATATCCAGGTACGCGAAAAGAACTACCAGGAACAGATGCTCACCGACAATGCTTATTACTTTAAGTTCAATAACGGATCGGGAAATAACCTGACGTGTTCGAACGAGACTACGGATGAGGCTTACCAGACTTACCGGTTCGTGGCTTCGTCAAGCTCTGACCCCTATTACGGCGCTTTGTCTCATAGTCAGACGCTGACCGCGGACGATAACCAGTTCTATTTCGAGTACAAGAGCGAAACGAATTTCAGTCAGGAACTTTTCTGGAAAGCGGCAGGTGGATACAGTTTGCAAATAGGTCAGGCTTTGGAAGCTTCCGATATCTGGGTTGCGGTACATGCCGATCTGACGGATAAGGTAGCTACGATATTTAAGAATCATCCGGATGCGGGCGATGCGGGTAGTTCCTTCCGTTGGGATCCTATCGACATCGGTACGCCGAACGGCCCGATGATTATCCGTAATCCTCGAATCGGTAAGAAGAGTTACGAATAGTCGGACCAAAGGTCCAGTTAATAAATCAAACGAATCCCCGCAAGATCTTGCGGGGATTCGTTTGATTTATTTTGCAATATGGGATGGTGTGGAAACCAATGACGTGCCGGATGCTGCGGGAGCTTGTCGTATTGTCCGTTTCCGGAGAATCACGCTGCGTACCTCCTGTTAGGAGGTGTTCGAAGATTCGTAATCCATACCTGTTTTTTTGAAGATATGGATGGTTTTTTTAGGTTGAAAAATTGTGTTTTTTATTGTTTTTTTGCAACAATGCGCTAAATTTGTCGAGGATAATTTATGTAATTTGAAAAATTAATCCTAAATTTGATCGTGCTTTGAAATCGAAACAATGAATAATACTAAACTTAAAACCTTGTCTATGAAAAAGTATTTACAAATCAGCGCCTTATGTTTGGTCGTATTGGCGGCGGGCATTTTCAGTTCCTGCAAAGACGACGAGTCCGGCTCATCGAGCCCGCTGATCGGGATGTCCGTGCAACTGGCAGCGGCGGACAGTACCGTTTCGACACGGATCAATATCGATCATGCCAACCGCCTCGTGAC
>NZ_JAQDED010000022.1:0-1659 GCF_027665465.1 Candidatus Alistipes pullistercoris
AAAAGAGTAAAGCCAAGCCTTTGTCTTGATTGAAATCAGAGTGGAACACAGAACGTTTCCGCCGCCTATGGCGGCAGAAACGTTTTTAGTTACCTTTGCTGTAGGCATAAGAAGCAAGCCGTTTTTTTCTTGGGTTTTCAATCCCACAAAAGAGTATGGCTCCTTGTCCTGCGAATCGAAGATTGGTCGTCAGAGGCCGTATAGAAGAATGCTCATCGACAGGACATGGCTTATGCCATTTATCCATCAACAAGAGTAACGATATTACCATGGCAAAGAAAGCAAAAAAAGTCAAGACCGCCAAAGGTGCGGAACTTCGGATAGTTAATCCCGATGCGGCGGGGATAGACATCGCGGACGGTATCATGCAAGTTTGCGTCCCTGCCGACCGATCCAAGGACAACAACCGCGCGTTCGGAGCATATACATCCGACCTGCATGCCATCTCGGCATGGCTCAGGGAGTGCGGCATAAAGACAGTCGCAATGGAATCCACCGGGGTTTACTGGATACCGCTGTTCTGCCGCCTTCAGGAAGACGGACTGGATGTCGTATTGACCAACGCAAGGGACGTGAAGAACATAACGGAGAGGAAAACCGACGAGTCGGATGCCGAATGGCTGATGTTGCTGCACCAGTACGGGTTGCTCAAGGCAAGTTTCCAACCGCACAACGACGCCAAACGGATGAGGACACTCACCCGTCACCGTGACACCCTCTCGCGTGAGGCCTCAAGCATAGTCCTGCGTATGCAGAAAGCCATGCAGCAGATGAACATAAAACTTACGCTTGTCCTGTCTGACATTACGGGAAAATCCGGCATACGTATCATCGAGGCCATTCTTGCAGGTGAACGTGACCCCAAGAGACTTGCGGACCTGGCTGACATCCAGTGCAAGACTCCGAAAGAGGAAATAGCCAAGGCACTTGAGGGCAACTGGGAAGAAGACCTCATGTTTGTCCTCAGGCAAAACTATGATACTTTCAAACATTATTGTACCCAACTTGGCGAGTGCGATGCAGAACTGGAGAAACTCATGGAAAACTACCGTGCGGAGGTTGCCAAAGTGGAAGATACTTCATATAGCCCGGCAAAAAAACGCCGCGATTATAAAAAGACCAGGCATACCGTGGGCTTCGACGTGGAAAGGAAAGCATACGAAATGTGGGGAGTGAACGTTTTTGAGATACCGGGCATAAGCCACCTGACCGCACTTGAACTGATGAGTGAACTGGGGCACGACTTTACCCGGAAGTTCCCGTCTTCCAAACAGTTCTGCTGTTGGTGCAACATCTCACCGAACACCAAGATATCAGGAGGAAAAAGAATATCAAGCCACGTGCCACACCGTCGGAACAATGTCGGGTTGATTTTTAGAAGTATCGCTTCTTCGCTCGCCAATGCGAAGAACCAATTGGGGAACTTCTACCGCAGAATACGTTCACGGGCCGGAGGTAAAGCCGCAGTCATTGCCACTGCCCACAAGGTAGCCGAGATATTCTTTGCCATGGTTGCAAACCAAACAACTTATAATCCGGAAAGAGTAGGTATAGACGAGAAAGTATTACTCGAAAAACGGATTACAAGATACAAACGTGAATTAGAACGAATTACAGGGACACATATAGAAATTGGCAATGCATGTGTTCCATAGAAGA
>NZ_JAQDED010000003.1:0-305685 GCF_027665465.1 Candidatus Alistipes pullistercoris
ATTTTATACTTCAACAAAAATATCAACTTGTGATAAGTCACTAATTGGGATAATAGTGTACTGCTTGTCCGTATATCTCTCCGTCCGTGAAGCCGTTACAACCGCTTTTCTGCACATAGTTCAGAATGTAGGTTACGCAATCGTCAATGTTCTTGGCTGGATTGCGGTAGTTCTTCGCAAAGAGCGTGTCTTCCTCCGCACGTTGTTCCAAATACATCTGTATCGTTCTCTTGAAATGGTCTGTTCCTTTCATATCGCTGTCGTTTTTATGAGTTGTCAAATAGTATGTTTCAAAATCTCCCTCCAATAAATCGGCTCAACCTCGCTCAATAGGAAGTCTATAAAGTCCTTCCGTGCGTCCTTGTTCAGTTCGTGGTAGAGTCCACGGAACACGGACATATTGCCGTTGAGGTATGTTTCCACCATGTACTCGAAGATGTTGCCCACCTCGTAGTATCTGCATTGTTGCTCCACTGTCTTGCTTCTTCTCTTTGCCATGTCGGTAGGGATTAAAGGGTGAATAACCAAAGAATGAAGCCGAAGAACAGGATAACGGAAAGAATAGCCACGATTACCCCTATTGCCACTCGGAACACTCCGTTTATTATCTCTCTGACGATGTACCAAAGGATGCCGGACACCCAAAAGGCGGTGCGCATGATTAGGGTGCATATCGCAAGCCCTATGTATTGCGCCATTTGTCTGAAATTTACCGTTGCTGTCATAGCCGTATCATTTGTTAAGTTCCACGATGCTGTCTATCCTGCCGTATAGGAAACTGCGGAGTGCGGTCTTGTCGGTAGCCTTGTATTCCGCCCAATGTCCATACTGCTTTACAATGTAGGTTCGGAGAATGTCGGAAAAGTCAAACATCCAACCTTGCAAGGGTACTGCGCTCTTGAAATAGGTGTTGCTGTTCACGTTGCGTGTAAGCCAATCCTTTTCCTCTCGGCTCAATTTCTCACCATTGTTCAGTTTGGTGCGAAGTCCGTACACCTTGCTGCCTTGCAGGTTCTCCAAACTTGGTACTTCCCATGCCACGAATTTTGTTGCTATTGCCGTTCTCATATCCGTTTTGTTTTTGATTTTTTGTTTTTTAATGCGGATTCAAGAGCTGAGGGAGTTGAGTTTCAAACTATCTTATCTGCTTCTCGTTTATCCGACATTTTTTTTAATGCGTCTTTCTGTCGCATCGGTCGTTTTCGTTTCGGGTGCTTAAAAAGGTAGGGATTAGGGAATGCAAGGTTTTTCGGAAAAATACTACCCGAAAGGCTGGAGATTTTTCCAGAAAACAGGAGGCTTGACCTTGCTTTCCCGTACAATCCCGGAGTTACCTTTGCACCCAGCACGAAAATGACTGCCTGATGCGGCTCACTGAAAGGCGCGAAAATGGAGGTAAACGGAAGTGGAGGCAGATTAGACAGGAAAACTTCAAAAGAGAAATCCGTGAAAAAGACATCCCCAACAGAAAAGAACATAGCCGGTAGCGTGAAACCGAGCAAACCATCGGCAAGGAAGTATGTTTTTATCTGTTTGGCCAAACGTGTTTGGTCGGATGGATAAAATCATTCTTCCCGGTTTGTCTGCCGTGAGTGACGGCTTGTTCCATTTATGGAATGTGCGGTCATACACGGCTTTCCGCTTCCGGCTCAAAAGGACAACGAAAAAAGAAAAATCGTCAAAACCCCGTAAAAGCACCTCTTTGGCATAAGCACAAAAGAAAGGGGCCTTGTCTCATCAGTCTAAACTATTGTTTAGGCGTGAGGCAAAGCCCTTTTCTCCGCTTATGCGGCAGTCGGCACACGTTCGTTCAAAATCTTTTTGGGCGATGGTGTGCTGACGGATAAAATCGCTTTTACGGAAAAACTTGTGTGAGAAGAAAAAATCAGGAGATTCATTTCTAAATCTCCCGTTTTATTGTTACTTTTGCATACGAAGAGTTCTTTGAAGGTTACGCAACGCACAGAAGAATAATGCAGTAGATAACTAACTAATTCGTAACCTATTACTATTATGAGCGATTACCCAATGCTCATTTCCAATAAATTACACTCTTTTCGTAACTTCGTGGTGCAAATATACATTAATCCGAGGGAAAATCGTTAACTTTGTAAATCGGGGATATCCGATAAAATGAAAGAGGAGGTGCGGAATTTATCGGTACTATCGGCGAGAAGGGGGGCTTGTCCGATTTCGATAAAGAGTCTGAGCCGGTTTGCTCGCCATGCCGATGCGAATGATATCAGGGTGTGGTGGATCGGCCCCGAATTTTGCTAAATCCGTTATTGTTGAATAAATTGAGACTACTGATCGTTGTTTTTGCGTTGCTGGCCTGCCGGGTTGCGGGGAGCGACCGCGTGGTCGTCGGGGCCGAGCGTACCGACCGGTACCTGCCGCTGATCGAAGGCAAGCGGGTGGGGATACTGACTAACCATACCGGCCGTATCGGTCGGACGCATATCGTGGATTCGCTGTATGCGCTGGGAGTGGATCTGAAAATGGTTTTCGCGCCGGAACACGGGTTTCGCGGCGATGCCGACGCAGGCGAACACGTTTCCGACGGCCGGGACGCCCGGACGGGGATCCCGATCGTTTCGGTTTACGGGGCCAATAAATGCCCGCCCGCCGAGTATATGAAACAGCTCGACGTCGTGCTGTTCGACATCCAGGACGTCGGCCTGCGCTATTATACGTACCTGTCGTCGATGCATTACATGATGCAGGCCTGTGCCGACAACGACGTGCGGATGATCGTGCTGGATCGTCCGAATCCGAACGGCTTTTACGTCGACGGCCCGGTGCTCGATCCGAAATACCGGTCGTTCGTCGGTATGCATCCGATTCCGGTCGTGCACGGGATGACTCTCGGCGAGCTGGCCGGGATGATCAACGGCGAAGGGTGGCTCGACGACGCTGCCGTCTGCTCCCTGACAGTGATTCCGTGCCTGAATTATACGCACCGAACGCGGTATGTACTGCCCGAAAAACCGTCTCCGAATCTGCCGAACATGCGCGCCGTTTACCTGTACAGTTCGCTGTGCTTTTTCGAAGGAACGCCGGTCAGTCTCGGACGGGGCACCGATTTCCCGTTTCAGGCTTACGGGCATCCGGATCTGAAAAGGACTTCGTTCCGCTTTACGCCGCACAGCAACGCCGGAGCGAAAAATCCGCCGCTGAAAGACCGGCTGTGCTACGGCGTCGATCTGCGGAGCGTCCCGTCCGACGAACAGGTGTGGCGCGAAGGGGTCAACCTGGCCTACGTGATCGATTGTTACCGGCAACTGAACCTGGGCGAAAAGTTCTTTACGCCGATGTTCGAAAAGCTTATCGGGGTCGATTACGTTCGCCGTATGATCGTCGAAGGAGCCGACGCCGGGCAGATCGAGGCCCGCTGGAGGGAGGATGTGGAACGTTTCAAACAGAGCCGTAAACCGTATTTGCTGTATGAAGAGTAGCCTGAGCCTGTTATTCGTTTTGCTGGGTCTGTTTTGTCACGGCCAGAACCTGATTCCGCGACCCGAACGGGCGGACAAGCGGGAGGGGGAGTTCCTGGTCGCCAAGCAGACTGAAATTTACAGTCCCGCTTTTCCGGATTTGTTCGATTACCTGAACGACCACATCGAGCGGGTGTGCGGCTACCGCCTTGCCGCCGGCGGACATCGCCGCAGCATCCAGCAGATATCCATCGAAAAGCACGAGGGCGGATTGTCCGAGGAGGGCTACCTGTTGGATATCTCCCCGAGCAGGATCACGATCCGGGCGAACGACCGGGGCGGAGCGTTCTATGCGCTGCAAACCCTGTTTCAACTGATGCCGGTATCGGTTTACCGGCCGGACGCCGCGCAACATGCCGAAACGTTCGCGATCCCCTGTTTTCATATCGAGGATGCGCCCCGTTTCGCTTACCGGGGCGTTATGCTCGACGTGTCTCGTAACTTTTCGGACAAGGCGGCCGTGATGCGGTATATCGACTGGATAGCGCGTCATAAGCTCAATACGCTGCATTGGCATTTGACCGACGACAACGGCTGGCGGGTCGAAATTAAAAAGTATCCGGAACTTACGTCCCGGGGAGCTTGGCGGGGGCCCGGCGAAGTGCTACCGCCTTCCTACGGCTCGGGGAACGAGCGTTACGGCGGATTCTATACGCAGCAGGATGTCCGCGAGATCGTGGATTACGCCGCGTTCCGCAACGTGGAGATCATCCCGGAGATCGACCTGCCCGGACACAGCCAGACGCTTACGTCGGTTTATCCGGAAACGTTCTGCCGGACGTCCGGTTCGGTTACCTACAAGCCGGAGGAGATGCGGGAAACGCTTTGCGCCGGTCGCGAAGAGAATTTCGAAATGCTGCGCGACATTCTGCAGGAGCTTGCCGGACTTTTTCCGTCGAAATACATCCATATCGGCGGCGACGAGGTCAGCGTCCGCTATTGGCGGAATTGTCCCCGCTGCCGGGCGCTGATGACGGAGAAAAAGATGAAAACGCCCGCCGAGCTGCGGGGATATTTCGTACACCGCCTCGAAGACCTCGTCCATAGCGTCGGCAAGACATGCGCGGCCTGGAACGAGGCCGTTCAGGCCCGCAATTTGCGTCCGGCGACGCTGATTTACGGTTGGGAGAACGTCGACGTATGTCGGCAGGCCGCCGCGGCCGGACAGCCTGTCGTGATGATGCCCGCTTCCTATTGCTACATTGACATGAAGCAGCATCCGTGGGACCGCGGCCATACCTGGGCCGGTCGGGTCGACGTGCGGCGGGTGTACGATTTCGAGCCGGCGGATTTTCTTTCGGCCGAACGGTTGGAACGGGTGCGGGGCGTTGAGGCGGCGCAGTGGGCCGAATTGCTGAACGAGCCGGAACGTTTCGCCGAGTATCAAGGCTATCCGAGGCTTTGCGCGTTGGCCGAAGTGGGGTGGACGCAGCCCGGACAGCGCGACTGGAACGATTTTTACCGGCGGTTGACCTCCGGGCACCTCGAACGGTTGGGTGCGATGGGCATCCGGTTCCGCATGTTTCCGCCGCAGACGGAGTACCGCTCGGGCGTCGTTACCGTTACGCCGGAAATCGCCGGCGTCGAGATTCGTTATACGACCGACCTGAGCGAGCCGGACGAGTCGTCCGCGCTCTATACCGAGCCGCTGCGCACGGATCGTCCGGAGCGCTACCGGTTTCGGGCGTTCGGCTGCGGCGGGTACAGTACGGCCGTTTTCCCTGTCGCCGAGCTTTTCCGGGCGGAGCTGGCTCCAGCCGAACAACGGGTTTTCAGGGTGCCGTTGAAAGATTACGTGACCCGCGACGGGCTCTGGCTGTTGTCGTTCACGCAGCGGCGGGACAATGCGATGATCGTGCGGCTCGAAGTGAGCGGCCCGGATACGGCTTATACGATTATTCGAAACGGGCAAAAAATCAATCCGCTGCGCGATCTGAGATTGTACGCCGATTCGGCGAACCGCACGGCCGACCTGCTGGTCACGCTGAAAAACAACAGTTCGAAACGGGAAGAATTGACGCTGAACCTCAGGCCTTCGCCCTATATCGAGCCGGCGGTTTCCGTAACCAGTTCGCTGACCTGTTCCGGGAAATTTCCGATCCGCAACAGCGCCGATTACCAATTTTCATCTTACGTACGTACGGTTTCCCCCTGCAAGGCGGGCGATTATATCCTGTTCGCGTTCGACGAGCCGGTCGATTGCGAGGCGATCGATGTCCGGACGGGACTTCCGGACGTTACCCGTTACATCGTGACCGACGGTACGGCCGCTTGTTCGGCCGACGGCAAGACGTTCGGGGAAGAAATTCCGTTGAAGCCGGACGGAAGCGTCGTGCTGCGCCCTTCGGCGCCGGTTCGGGCCGTCCGCATCTCGATCCGGGGAGGCAATGGCGAAACGATTCTCGGATGGCAGGATTTGCGGGTAGTTCCCCGGTTGTAATTTAAAAAAGATTCGATGGTTCGAAAGATTGTTTTATGTTTTATCGTATGGGCGTCGGCTCTGTCGTCGTCTGCCCGGGATATTCCGGAGTGCGTGCGTGTGAAACTGGATTCGATGATCGACGATGGGCTGAAATGCCGGGCCTTTCCCGGGGCTTCGCTCGTCGTGGGCGACCGGGACGGGATCTGCTATGCCCGCCATTACGGCTGTCACGACTATTCCGGAAAACGACCCGTAGCGGACGGAGATCTTTTCGACGTAGCTTCATGTACCAAGGTGCTTTCGACGACTTTCGCCGTGATGCGGTTGTACGATCAGGGTAAATTGAAAGTTATGGAAGCCGTCGGGCGTTACCTGCCCGAACTGGCGGCTACGCCGGTCGGAGGGATTTCGCTGCGGGAGTTGCTGACGCACACTTCGGGACTGCGCGCGCAGGTTTTTTATACGCCGTTGGTGCGCAATGCCGCCGGCGGAAGCATGTTCAGCGGTAAACGGACGGCCGCCTATCCGCATCAGGTCGGCAAAAACTATTACGTGGCCGGGGAGATCGCTTACGATACGGCTTACCTTTGTTCGGCTTCGCGGCCCGGCTGGCGGCAGGCGGCCGACGACCTGTATGTCAATCCGGCGGTCGATACGCTGATCCTCGGACAGATCGTGCGGGATTATAAGCCGGCCCGTCGCGGCAGTTACCTGTACAGCGATACGAATTTTTTGCTGTTGAAGATGATCGTCGAACGCGTTTCCGGTCGGCCCCTCGACGAACTGACGCGGGAACTGTTCGCCGAATTGGACTGCACGGACACTTATTACAATCCGTTGCAATACCGCGATAAGAGGAACTGCCTGCCTACCGAGACCGACTATATCCTCGGACGCGGAACGGTGCAGGGGTATGTGCACGATGAACTGGGAGCTCTGATGGGCGGCGTGGGCGGCAACGCCGGACTGTTTACGACGGCGTGCGACATGGCTCGTTTCTGCGAGATGATCCTCGGGGGCGGAACTTATGCCGGACGGCAGGTGCTGACCCGCAAGACCGTCGAGCTTTTTACGGAGTCGCCCTATACGGAACAGGGCGTTTGGCGCGGCCTCGGGTTCGATAAGCGGGACCCGAAAACGGGCGAATTGGGCGGCGAGACCCGTTTCGGCCATACCGGGTTCACCGGGACGATTTTCTGGATGGACAGCCGGACGGGCGTTTACATGGTTTTCCTGACCAATGCCGTGCACCCGACCCGGGTGAACAACAAGCTGAACGCTTCCATGCTGCGTACGAAAATCTGGGAAACGCTTTGCTGTATGCCGGACAGTTCCGGTAGTTTTTGAAAAATGCCCGGAGCGCCCGTGCGAACGGAGGTGCGATGATAAAAGATGCCCGGCCTTTCGTTACAGTGAAAGGCCGGGCGTCGTATTTGTCAGGGAATCCGCTTATTGATTCATCGTAACGAGCAGTTCTTCGTTCGAACGCGTGGATTCCATGTGTTTTTTGATGATCTCCATCGCTTCGCTCGAGTTCATGTCGGCCAGGTAGCGGCGCAACACCCAGATTTTCTGCAGAACCTCTTTGCTGAGCAGCAGGTCTTCGCGGCGCGTGCCGGAAGCGATGATGTCGACGGCCGGGTAAACCCGCTTGTTGGAGAGTTTGCGGTCGAGTTGCAGTTCCATGTTGCCGGTGCCCTTGAACTCCTCGAAGATCACCTCGTCCATTTTCGATCCGGTATCGATCAGCGCCGTTGCGATGATGGTCAGCGAACCGCGCTCCTCGGTGTTGCGGGCCGCGCCGAAAAACCGTTTGGGCTTGTGCAGCGCGTTGGCGTCCACCCCGCCCGACAGGACTTTGCCGGATGCCGGCTGTACGGTGTTGTAAGCTCGCGCAAGCCGCGTAATCGAGTCGAGCAGGATCACGACGTCGTGTCCGCATTCGACCATCCGTTTAGCTTTCTCAAGCACCATTTCGGCGACTTTTACGTGGCGCGAGGCCTGTTCGTCGAAGGTCGAGGCGACGACTTCGGCTTTGACATTGCGGGCCATTTCGGTCACTTCTTCGGGACGTTCGTCGATCAGCAGGACGATCAGGTAGACTTCCGGATGGTTGTCGGCGATCGCGTTGGCGATCGATTGCAACAGCATCGTTTTACCGGTTTTCGGCTGTGCCACGATCAGTCCCCGCTGGCCTTTTCCGATCGGAGAGAACAGATCGATCACCCGGGAGGACAGGTTATTGTGCCCGTTTCCGGTCAGGTTGAACTTTTCGGACGGGAACAGCGGGGTCATGTATTCGAATTGTACGCGGTCGCGGGTTTCGTCGGGACCGAGTCCGTTGATCCGGTTCACCTTGACCAGCGGGAAATATTTTTCGCCCTCTTTCGGCGGCCGGATGACGCCTTGTACCGTGTCGCCGGCTTTCAATCCGAATAGCTTGATCTGCGACGGCGATACGTAGATGTCGTCCGGGGAGTTCAGATAGTTGTAGTCCGGCGAACGTAGGAAGCCGTATCCGTCGGGCATGATCTCCAGTACGCCTTCTCCCTGTACGCTGCCCAGAAACTCGTCTTTCGCATCCTTCTTGGAACCCGTTTTCGGGGATTCGTGCTGCGGTTCCGCGTGGCGTTCCGCATGATCCGTTCCCGGCAGGGTTTCCGGAACGGTCTCGGTCGGAACGATCTCCTGGCGTACGGGGGATTCGTTGTCATGGACGGGTTGTTTTACAGCGTCGTTCTGATCCGCCGTCGGCGTTTCCGGTTTCGTATAAACGATCCGGTTTCTTTTCCGGTCGCGTTCCATTTTGTTTTTTTCCGGACTGGCCGTGTAATTCCGCGCTTTCTGGTTTTCGCGGGGGGCTTCCGGATGGGCCGTTTTTTTCGCGTTCCGGGATTGTCCCGTTTCGGTCGCCGCAGGCTGCGGGTCTGCCGTTTCGGCGCGTGCCGCGTCTTCCTGTTTTTTCTCTTTTCCTGCGGCATTTTCCGCGAAGAACGGTTCGGACGGAATCGGGAGTTCGGTTTCCGGCTTTGTATCGGAGCCGACTCCGGTTACTTTGACGGCATTGATCTTTTTGCGTCTTTCCCGTTTTTGCGGCACCGGATGGTCGCTTTGCGGAGTTTCCGCGGGACTCGTTTCCTGGAGGGGGCTTTCGCCGTTTTCCGGCCGTTCCGACTGTTCGAGGATTTTATCGATGAGGGCCTGTTTGCGCATCTGGGCTTTGATACCCAATTTTTTCCCTATTTCACGCAATTCGGCAAGACTCTTTCCGCTCAATGCTTCTGCGTCATACATAGAATATGCTGTTTTTATTTATTTCAGTGATTTACGTTTGTCCGAACGGACAACGAAGACCATCGTTTAATGATGATACAAATGTAGCGGATTTTTTGAGAATAACAAAACGGAGGTCTATTTTTCGCTTCGCCGCAGGAATTCGACGGCTGCTTTCAGGTCGTCGGGCGTGTCGATCGCCAGGCTTTCCGAATGCGTTTCCGCCGCTTTGATGCGGAAGCCGTTTTCGAGCCAGCGGAGTTGTTCGAGCGATTCCAGTTTTTCGAGCGTGCCCTGCGGTAGTTCGGCGATCCGCCGCAGCACGCTGCTCTTGTAGGCATACAGGCCGATGTGCTTCAGGAATTTGTGGGATCGTTGCCACCGATCGCGCTCCGTGCCGCGCAGGTAGGGGATCGCCGAACGGCTGAAGTAGAGCGCATAGCCGTCGGTCGAAAGCACCACTTTCGGCGAGTTGGGGTTGAAGATGTCTTCGTGCGCGTCGAACGCTTTAACCAGCGTCGCGATTTCGGTGGCAGGATCGTCGAAACATCCGGTAATCAGCCGCAGCTGTTCTTCGGCGACGAACGGTTCGTCGCCCTGGATATTGACGACCGCGTCGAATCGTTTGCCGGTCGAAGCCTCGATGCGGTCGAGGGCTTCGCGGCAGCGGTCGGTTCCGCTGCGGTGTTCGGCGGAGGTCATAACGGCCTGTCCGCCGAATCCTTCGACGGTGCGGACGATCCGTTCGTCGTCGCTCGCCACGTAACAGTCGGAGAAAAAGGCGTGCGCTTTTTCGTAGACGTGCCGGATCATCGGTTTGCCCGCGAGGTCGGCCAGCGGTTTGCCTGGGAATCGGGTCGATGCGTACCGTGCCGGTATCAGTGCCAGGAATTTCATGTTTTTCGTTTTTTTAACGGCCGGAGAGCAGCGGATGCGGAAAGTTTTACCGGCCTGAATGCGTTGCAAATTTAACTTTTTTATAGTTTTGCGCCTACGGATATGGAAACAAATTATCGGATAAGCCCTTTTGTCGAACTGGGCAGGAGGTTGGCTCGGCAACTTGCCGGCGGGGAACTGGATGCGGTCGTCGCCCGTGCGATTGCCGAAAACGGCTGGTTTACGCGGCAGAGCGTCGCGCAGGCGATCGAAGCCATTTGCACCGATCTGCTCGACGAGACCGTGCTGCGGGACTGGCTCGCCCGTTATCCCCGTCCGGACGCTTCCGCCGTTCGGCGCGTCGGGATCGTTTTGGCCGGCAACATTCCGCTGGTCGGCTTTTTCGACCTGCTGTGCGTTTGCATTTGCGGGCACCGCTGTTTCGTAAAACCTTCCTCGAAGGATCGCGTGCTGACGGGTTATGTCGTGGAGCAGTTGCTTCGGATCGAGCCCGCAATGCCGGTCGCTCCGCTGGAAGAGGATACGCCGCTGGACGCCCTGATCGCGACCGGAAGCGATTCGACCCGGAGTTATTTCGGGAAGCGTTACCGGGAAATGCCGTCGCTGTTGCGCGGTAGCCGGTACAGTATTGCCGTATTGGACGGAACCGAAACGGAAGCGCAGTTGGAAGGACTTTCGAACGACGTTTTCCAATATTTCGGTTTGGGGTGCCGCAATGTCGGCCGGATTTTTGTTCCTCGCGGTTACGATCCGACGTTGCTGCGCGATGCGTTGTCGCGCTATCCGATGTCGCATCCGGGCTACCTGAACAATTACCGCCAGGCGCGGGCGCTGCGGATGCTCGACGGAGAGCCGCTGCTGGACGGCGGTTTTTTCCTGCTCCGCGAGAGCGACGAGCAGAGTCCGAACCTCAGCGAGATCGGGTATGCGTATTACGATGATCTGGACGGAATGGAGTCCTGGATACGGCGGCACGACGACCGGCTGCAGTGCGTCGTTTCCGAAGTCGTGGACCACCCGCGCCGGGTCGGTTTCGGCCGGGCGCAGCATCCTTCGCCTACGGATTATCCCGACGGGACGGATGTGATCGCTTTTTTGCGGCGGATTTAAATAAGTTTGATTATATTTATTGGATATTAAAACGAACAGACCATGTCGATGATTTTTCAATTCAGGATGCTGTGCGACGAAGACGATTATTTCCTTCGCGAATACGAGGTGCCGTACGATATGACGCTCGCCGCTTTCCGGGATTTTATCAATAAGGATCTGCAATACCGTCCGGAAGAACTGACGTCGTTCTTCACGGCGGACGACCGTTGGAACAAGTTGCAGGAGTTTACGGCGATGGATATGGGCGCGACGGAGTCGGACGGGGAACTGTTGCCGCAGGCGATGGACCGCACGTTGCTGTCGCAGGTGGTTCGTAAAAAACGCGACCGGTTGATTTACCAGTTCGACGTGCTCGGCGACCGGGCGTTTTTCTTGGAACTGACCGAGGCCATGAAGGTGGAACCGGACAAGCGCTATCCGGCCGTAACGCTTGCCGAAGGCGATGCTCCCGACCAGTATCGTGCAGGGGCGGGAAGCGGAAGCGGTTCCGTTTTCGACGACGCGATGGGCGATTTCAGCGATTTCGCAGGCACCGACGGCTATGGCGATGACGAGTAACGTGGCAGGACATAAGACGTTGGCGGTCGTTCTGGGAGCGACCGCAACGGGCAAAACTGGGGTCGGGATCCGTTTGGCGCAGGCGTTCGGCAGCGAGATCGTCTCTTCCGATTCGCGTCAGATCTACCGGGAGATGAGTATAGGCACGGCCAAGCCTACGGCCGAAGAGCTCGCTGCCGTGCCGCACCATTTCATCGATACGCGCAGCGTGAGCGAGGATTACTCAGCCGGACGCTACGAGGAGGATGCGCTCCGCCTGCTCGGGGAGTTGTTCGCAAAGCACGATCTGTTGTTTTTGGTGGGCGGATCGGGGCTCTACATCGATGCGGTTTGCGACGGAATGGACCCGTTGCCGGCTGTCGACGAAGGGTTGAGGCGGCGGTTGACCGAACGTTTCCGTGGGGATGGGCTGGCTCCGTTGCTGGTGGAACTCGAAAAATACGATCCTGCGTATTACCGGCAGGTCGACCGTGAGAATCCGCACCGGGTGATCCGTGCGCTGGAAGTGTGCCTGCAAACAGGGCGGCCTTACAGCTCCCTGCGCCGGGGGGAGGGTAAACAGCGTCCGTTCGATATCCTGAAGATCGGGATCCGGATGCCGCGCGAGACGCTTTACCGGCGGATCGACGACCGGGTCGACGGGATGGTGGCCGAAGGTCTGGAACGGGAGGCGAGGGCACTCTACCCGCTGCGGGACTGCAATGCGCTGCAAACGGTCGGCTACCGTGAGTTTTTCGAATATTTCGACGGGAAGATTACCCGGGACAAGGCGATCGAGCTGATTAAGCGCAACAGCCGCCGGTATGCCAAGCGCCAGCAGACCTGGTTCGGCCGTGACGACCGGATCGAATGGTTCGACGGCGGGGAGGGATGCGCCGAATCGATCGAAAAGTACCTGCGAAAGTTTGTATAATCCCCGAATATCCCTATATTTGCGCTCCATGCGTAGAAATAGGGCGATGATGCTCGGATGGTGGAATAGGTAGACACGCAGGACTTAAAATCCTGTGGACAGCAATGTCCGTACGGGTTCGATTCCCGTTCCGAGCACTGTAAATAAAGTAGTTGCGATTTGCTTCGCAGCTACTTTTTTATTTGTCCCGCTATGTACATGAAAATGCGCACAAAAGAGGTTTATTATATCATCTATTTGATAGTTTTTGTCTATTAAAACGTAATTGTACTTTCTCGAAACAATTGTGATTATATCTATTGGTTTTACTTATTTTCTCTCTTCAAATCAAATGGTCTATTGATAAATAGGTATATTTGTATTTCTCTGACAGCCTTTGTGCCGATAGGGTTTTCCTGTGTGTGTTTTCTGCAATTAAAATAGCCATATCTCAAGTGTAAATATATGAAAATTAACGTTTTTGTCGTTCTTGTGCAGTCTCTGTCTCCAGTACGTTAGCCGTAGGGACTGCGTCGGCTTACAGTATGTTCAATTCAAATAGGGAGGGGATTTCCCGTTTCTTCCCGGATAATTGGAAAGTCTCCGCGATACAGGAATGTATCGCGGAGACTTTGTTTTGCAACAGATCCGTTTTCCGGGGAAAAGTATTCCGTTTACAGCGAGACGCAGCAGTTGAGCGCTTCGAGGGCTTTCTTTTTGTCATTCCGGCGCAGTACGAACGAGATATCGCAGTTGTCGCCGTAAGAGATCATGCGCACGGGGATGTCTTTCAGCGAATCGACTATGCGGTGTTCGAATCCCACGTTGTACCATTTCAGGTCGCCCACGACGCATACCACGACCATGTCGTCTTCCACCGTAACGTCGGCATAACGGCTCAGGGCGGCGGCGATTTCCGGCAGGTGCTTCCGGTTGTCGATCGACAGGGATATCTCCGTGTCGGAAGTGACCATCAGGTCGATCGGGGTGTGCGAACGAGCGAAACAATGGAATACCTTGTCGAGGAAGCGGTAGCCCGGTACCTTGTAGGTGGAGCGTATTTTTAGGTAGGTTATATCGTCCTTGGCGGCCACCGCTTTGATTCGTCCCGTGTCGGCCGCCTCGGAGATCAGCGTGCCGGGTGCCTGTGGATCCAGCGTATTCAACAGTCGTACCGGGATGTTCTTTTGCCGGGCGGGCAGGATGCAGGTCGGGTGCAGGATTTTCGCGCCGAAATGGGCCAATTTGGAAGCTTCGTCGAAAGTGAGTCTGCGTACCGGAGAGGTTGCGGATACGATCCTCGGATCGTTGCTGTGCAGTCCGTCGATGTCGGTCCATATCTGGATCTCGCAGGCGTCCAGCGCGGCGCCGAGCAGCGAAGCGGTGTAATCGCTTCCGCCCCGTTGCAGGTTGTCTATTTCGCCCGAAGCGTTGCGGCAAATGTAGCCCTGGGTAATGAAAATCCGGTTGAGGGGATAACCGTTTATGGCTTTGCGCGCATGTTTCCGGATAAATCGCATGTCCGGCTCCCCGCATTTGTCCGTCCGTATGAAATCGACTGCCGGCAGCAGGGCGGCATGTACTCCCGTCTCCGCGAGATAAAGGTACATCAGCCGGGTTACGATCAGTTCCCCCTGGGCCAGAATGATTTTTTCTCCGGCGGCGGAAAAGGGTTTCCGGCAGATTTCTCTCACCAGCGAAAAGCTGTTCTGGATATGTTTTTTCGCCTTTCCCGCGCTTCCTGCGCGGCGGTAAAGCGCGTCGGCGACCGCCGAATACTTGTTTTCCAGGCGGGCGGCGTCGTCCAGCGCGCCGTCCATATCACCGCCGGACAGTTTCGCCGCGATCCCGGCCAGCGCGTCGGTCGTTCCCGACATGGCCGAAAGTACGACCACTTTGGGCTGTTCGTCGCTGATAAGTCGTGCGACGTGTTTGATTCTTTCGACGGAGCCTACCGAGGAGCCTCCGAATTTCAGGATTTTTATTTTCCCTTGCTCGTGATTCATTGGTTTGTTTTTTTGTTTGCGATTTGGTTCGCGGTTCCTATCGGACAATTGGAGTGCCGTTTTCCGGTGTCTTAGTTTGTGCTTTGAATGTCAGTGTTGTACGGGAACGAAAGGGAGCGTGCCGGTCTACCGAAATGAAAGGGTGCCTGTCGTTTTGATATACTTCGATATGGTTCCCGATTCGCCGTATGACAAATATTGTATATCTTCGCGGCATGACGACGACGTTTAAATCGGATTTGGTGCGGTAAACAATCTGTGTTTTTGATACGGATTGTCCTTTCGTTCGTTCTCGGATCGTTCTTTCCGGGAACAATTTTCGTATTGCTGTAATTTTAATTTTTAATCTGCGTGCGGTGGTGAACGGTATGGTTATGCCTTCACGCGTGCGCTAACATACCGAAGTAATGAGTAACGAGTATAAAACGATTCACGAATTTGATTTCAATTTAATCTGCGAATATTTTTCGAACGTAGAACGTCAGGGACCGGGCAGTCCCGAAGTGACTGTCCGGGCGCTGGGCTTTATCGACGGCCTGACCCCGCAATCCCGCATTGCCGATCTCGGTTGCGGGACGGGCGGACAGACAATGACGCTGGCGCAAAGAGCGCCGGGGCAGGTCACGGGGCTCGATCTCTTTCCCGATTTTATCCGGATATTCAACCGGAACGCCCGTGCGCTCGGCCTCTCCGACCGGGTGAAAGGGATCGTCGGCTCGATGGACGACCTGCCCTTCGGGAAGGAATCTCTGGATCTTATCTGGTCGGAAGGCGCTATCTACAACATCGGTTTCGAGCGGGGATTGAAAGAGTGGCGCGACTATCTGAAAACGGGCGGATATATCGCCGTTTCCGAATGTTCGTGGTTTACCGCCGAACGCCCCGCCGAAATCCACGACTTCTGGATGGCGCATTATCCCGAAATAGATACGATTCCGAACAAAGTCGCCCGGATGCAGGACGCCGGTTATGTTCCCGTCGCGACCTTTGTTCTGCCGGAAAACTGCTGGACGGAGCATTTCTTTTTTCCGTGCGTCCGGATACAGGACGCGTTTCTGCAAAAACATGCGGGCAGTAGAACCGCTGAAGAATTTATTGCCGGTCAACGCCGCGAAATGGAATCGTACCGCAAATACAAGGAATTTTACGGTTATGCGTTTTATATCGGGAAGAAAATTTAAGTAACTTATCGCGGAGATCGTCGCCGGAGACGGTCGCATACGACCGTAGAGGGGGCTTGGACGTAAGGACACTTTCCGTATGAAGGCTCGCGAGGCCGACAGGAAAGGAATGTCCGGGCGTTCTCTCCCTTTCTTTTTTATAGTTTTGCCGTAGCGCCTTGTCGCGGACGCATGGGCGGAGGTTTCCGACGCTCGGCTCGATCGTCGTCGGGTTTCTTTCGCACCGGGAGCTGCTGTGGATCGAGGCCCGGCTCCGCGACGCGGTTTCCCGTTTCGTCCGTTCCGCTTCGTCGTCTTCCGGATACGCTTCCCGCGGTCAGGGCTTGTGCCCGCAAACGCGGCTGCGCCGGGGATTCCCCCGGCGGACGGGTAGTCCCGTCTGGGGAAGGACGTGCCGGCCGGAAAGTCCGACCGGAGCGGAATCCGGTCCGTTTTTGCCGGGCGGCAGCGCAACACGGTTGCGTCCGGATACGTTCCTGTAAAAAAGAGGCAATATTTTTGCGGGAATGATGAAATGGATTTTAATCGTACAGGCGGTACTGATGCTGTCGTGTACCCAATCGAATGGGCAGACTATGAAAAAAGAACTGACTCCCGAGGAGAAGCGCGTGATCGTCGGCAAAGGAACCGAAGCGCCGTTCTCCGGCGAATACTACCGTTTTAAAGGAAAAGGAACTTACTGTTGCAAACAGTGTGGCGCGCCGTTGTACCGCTCTTCGGACAAGTTCGACTCCGGATGCGGCTGGCCGAGCTTCGATGACGAGATCGCGGGGGCCGTCAAGCGGGTTCCCGATGCGGACGGGCGTCGGACGGAGATCGTCTGCGCGAAATGCGGCGGCCATCTCGGTCATGTTTTCGAGGGCGAGGGACTCACCCCGAAGGATACGCGACACTGCGTCAACTCGGTTTCGTTGCGGTTCGTGCCGGAAGAGACCGAAGGAGCGGAACGGAAAACCGAAACTGCCGTTTTCGCCGGCGGTTGTTTTTGGGGCGTGGAGCACCTGATGGGCAAGACGCCCGGCGTCCTTTCGATCGAGTCGGGCTATACCGGTGGAAAGACCGGGCATCCGACTTACCGCGAGGTCTGTTCGCATACGACCGGCCATGCCGAGGCCGTTCGTATCCGGTTCGATCCGGCCGTCGTGTCTTACGAGACGCTGGCCCGTCTGTTTTTCGAAATACACGATCCGACGCAGGTCGACCGCCAGGGACCCGACGTCGGGGATCAGTATCGTTCGGAGATTTTTTACACGACTCCCGAGCAGAAACGGACGGCTCTCGAACTGATCGGGCGGCTCCGAGCGAAAGGGTACGACGTGGTGACGAAACTCTCTCCCGCGACCACGTTCTGGAAGGCCGAAGATTACCATCAGAATTATTACGACCGCAAAGGCGCGTCGCCCTATTGCCACCGGTATGTCAAGCGCTTTTAGGCCCCGGACACCGTTTTCGGGCGGATTCTGTCCGGATTCGTTAAAAAGAGGACATAATCCGTTATGATTTTACGGATGTCTCTGTGGAACATGCCGGTAATAATATTTAACTTGTGCTCTGTTCTTCCGGGGTGTCCGCAGCGGGGGCGATTCGCGAATTCCGGCCCGGAACTCGGGGCTTCGGGAGAACGGATATTTTTATAACTTTTATAAAATATAACTATTGAATCAGGGCAAAGTTTACCTTAAGTTTCGTTGTACTGCGAAAGTCGCCGCTCGCGTTGCGATCGAAGGTTTGAATCCTAAGTGGCGGCTCGAAGACATATCCGGATCGTAGCGGATATCGAGGAATGAAAGGGGGGCCGGATCAGAATGAATCCGACCCCCTTTTTCGCGCTCTTTTTTGCATTTTCGCGAAGAAAAGGTTATATTTGTAAATGTCATATAACCTACTGACCCATGAAAGAGGATTTTAAATTAAGTCGTAGAGATTTTATCAAAAGTTCCGCGTTGGGAACTTTGGGCGTTTTGAGTACGGTCGGCGTGCCCGCTTTGCTGACGGGTTGCTCGTCGCCGAAGAAAAAAGTAACGGTAACGGTTCCCGAGATACTGGCCAGCGCGCCGGAAGGCCGTCCGCTGAAAGCGGGGCTGGTCGGCTGCGGAGGCCGCGGCACCGGAGCGGCTTGCAATTTTTTGGATGCCGGTCCCGGTTTGCAGATCACGGCTCTGGGAGACGTGTTTCCCGACAAGCTGGACGCGTGCCGGAAGACGCTGAAAGATAAGGGACAGGAGATAACCGACGAAAATTGCTTCCTCGGTTTCGACGCCTACCAAAAAGTGATCGACTCGGGCGTGGATGTCGTGCTGCTGTGTACGCCTCCGGTATTCCGCCCGATGCATTTCGAATATGCCATCGAAAAGGGCAAGCACTGTTTTATCGAGAAACCGTGCGCAGTGGATCCCGTAGGGGCCAAGCGGGTTCTGGTTACGGCTAAAAAAGCCGATCAGCAGGGACTGTCGGTTATCAGCGGTACGATCCGTCGTTCGCAGAAGGATTGCATCGAGACGTACCGTCGCGTAGCCGAAGGCGCTATCGGAGACATCGTATCGGCGCATGTGACGCGTTTGGGCGGGGCGCTGTGGTACATCAACCGCAGACCCGAATGGAACGACATGGAGTACATGCTGCGCAACTGGGTGAATTTCTGCTGGACTTCCGGAGATCTGGTGGTCGAACAGTTCGTTCACGAGATCGACATGATGAGCTGGTTCATGGGCGATAAGACGCCTGTCCGGGCTGAAGCCACCGGTGGCCGCCAGCGCCGTGTCACGGGCGATATGTACGACTTTTTCAGCATCGAATACGTATATGACAACGGCTTGCGCGCGCACTGTACGTCGCGCCAGATCAACGGTTGCGATACGACGCACAACGTGATGGTGTACGGAACGCAAGGGTACACGAATTGTTTCGATACGATTTACAACCTCGACGGCACCATTGCCTGGCAGTACCCGAAGCCTGCGCCGGAGGATCCCGACCAGTCGATGGCCGTTCCCGATCCGTATGTGCAGGAACTGATCCGCCTGGTGACGGCTATCCGTACCGATACGCCGGTGAACGATGCCGAGCAGCACGTCAAATCGACGCTGATGGCGATGATGGGACGGCAGTCGGCCTATACGGGCAAATTCGTAACCTGGGACGAGATCATGGCTTCCGAAATGAAACTGGGCCCCGAAACCTACGAATTCGGTCCGGTGCCGGGGATTCCCGAAACGCCTCCGGTAGCAGGATCGCCGGCCTGATAATCTGAAACCTAAAACGATACAGTTATGCACCGCAGAGATTTTTTGAAAAACGCCCTGCTGGCCGCAGGAGTTCTGTCGTTTCCGTATTTGCGCGCCGGTGTGCTAGCCGATTCCGTGTCGGTTCCTGCCGATGACAAGGAGCCGGTTTCCGGCGATTTCCGTAAGTCGATCATGTGGGGAACGGTGGGCATGGAGGGTTCCGTGCTGGACAAGTGCAAGGCGATCAAAGTCGCGGGTTACGACGGAATCGAGCCCAATAGCCACATGGATCGCGATGAAGTGCTGGCCGCCATGCGGGAGACCGGTCTCGTGGCGTCGAGCGTCTGCAACGTCCACCATTGGGCGAAACCGCTCTCGCATCCGGATGCCGCCGTGCGGCAGGAGGGGATCGACGCGATGATCGTCGCGATGGAAGACGCGAAGGCGTACGGTACCGACGCCGTGCTGCTGGTGCCGGGTATCGTCAACGAGGAGGTTAGCTATGACGATTGCTGGAACCGTTCGACCGAATGTATTAAAGAGTTGATCCCTACCGCCGAAAAGCTGGGGGTCAAAATCTGCATCGAAAACGTGTGGAATAATTTTCTGTTGAGTCCGGTCGAGGCGTGCAATTACGTCGATCAGTTCGAAAGCCCGTATGTGAAGTTTTATTTCGACTGCGGCAATATCCTGGTTTACGGATGGCCCGAGCAGTGGATCGACATTCTGGACAACCGGATCGGACGTATCCATATCAAGGAATTCAGCCGCAAGGAAGCGGACTCCAAAGGGAGGGGAGCCGGGTTCGGCGTGTCGTTGACCGAGGGCGACGTGAATTGGAGCAAAGTGATGGAAGCGGCCCGCAAGCATTACCGGGGCGGATGGCTTACCACCGAGCAAGGGAACAGCGCTTCGGCGGAAGCGCTGGCGGATCTTTGCGCCCGGCTCGACCGGATCGTTGCTTTGTAGTTTATTGATTGAATCCGATAAACCGATGGAAAAAAGAGCGGTCACCGCCGTCGTGCTGGGAGCCAGCGGGCGCGGAAAATTGTACGGCGATTATGCGCTGGAGCATCCCGAAGACCTGAAGATCGTCGGCATCGCCGAGTTAGTCGATCTACGCCGTACGATGTACGGGGACAAATACGGCGTTCCGGTCGAAAACCGGGTCGCAACGTGGCAGCAGATGCTCGACCGGCCTAAATTCGCCGATGCGGTCATTATCGCGACGCCCGACCACCTGCATTACGAACCCTGTATGAGGGCGCTCGACCTGGGTTACGATATCCTGCTCGAAAAGCCGATCGCGCAGACGTTTGACGAGTGCCGCCGGCTGGTCGCCCATGCCCGCGACAAAAAGAAGATCGTCTGCCTGACGCATGTGCTGCGCTATTCGCCCTATTTCCTGAAGCTGAAAGAGATGATCGATACCAAACGGATCGGCGACCTGGTGAGCATCCAGCATTTCGAGCCGGTGGATCATATCCATATGTCGCATTCGTATGTGCGCGGAAGCTGGCACGATTCGGTCAAAAGCACGCCGCTGGTGCTTGCCAAATCGAGCCACGACCTCGATATTCTGTACTGGATGATCGGGAAGCCCTGTCGCCGGATAGCGGCCTTCGGCGGCCTGAAACATTTTAAGTCGGAGAACGCTCCGAAAGGGAGTACCGAACGTTGCACGGACGGATGCGCCGCAGAGGCGACCTGCCCGTTCTCCGCGTTGAAAATCTACTATCGCGACCGAACCTGGCTGTACGTATTCGACCTGCCGGAGGAGGAGCCCGAACGCGGCGAAGCGATTCTCCGTTACCTGCGTACGACCGATTACGGCCGTTGCGTTTACCGTTGTAGCAACGATCAGCCGGATCATTACGTGACCAGCATGGAGTTCGAAGGCGGCGTGACGGTAAACTTTTCGATCGAGGCTTTTACCTCTTACATGGGGCGTCGTACCCGCATCATGGGAACGCGCGGCGATATCGTCGGCGATATGGAATCGTTCACGCTGACCGATTTCGCGACCGGCGAAAAGACGGTTTACGATGCGAATGCGATCGATGCGGAGAATTACAAAGGAGCCGGTCACGGCGGCGGCGACGCCGGCATGATCCGCGATTGGATCGAAGCTGTCCGCAGGCAGGATGCGACGATCATGAGCACTCCGCTCGACGACTCGCTCGAAAGCCATGCGATCGCTTTTGCCGCCGAACGGAGCCGCAAAGAGGGACGTATCGTCGAGCTCGAATAACTAACGGCGGTAAAGGAAGGGGGGGCGGTCGGTTTCCCGAAGTGTGGAGGAAAATCCCTCGCGCGAAATTTTCCGACCGGATAAGGTTTCCGGTTTTTTCTGTTCTGAATTTAAAACGGCCGCAGGATTTTTAAATCCTGCGGCCGTTTTCAGTCGGTTTTGCGTCCGGCTTATTTCAAAAAATCTTTTACGGCCTGCCAGGCCCGTAGTTTCTTCTCCAACGGAACGGCGTGTGCCGGACTGGTCGACGGCAGGATGATCCGTGTGATTTCCGGATCGACATTCGGAAAATAACGTTTGAAAAGCCGCGCGGCATACTGCCCGTTGAAAGCGATTGTGCGGATCTGCGGGTATTGCCGTAGCAGTTCCCCGATGCGGTTCGGTGCTTCGTTGCTGATGTTGCTGTCGAGGCTGCCGTCGCGCTCGCACCGGCGGCAAACGTCCCAAAGCGCGATTCGCGTCTCCAGCAGCATAGCTTTCCGATGCTGGTACGCGTCCGGAAGTTCCTGTCCGCAGAGTGCGGCCATGATGGGCCAGAATGCGTTGCGCGGGTGTCCGTAATATTGTTGTTTGCGCAACGACTCTTCGCCGGGCATCGTTCCGAGTACCAATATCCGGCAGCCTCCGTCGACGATCGGGTCGAAACTGTGGATCAATTTTCCCATGTTCTCTGTTTTTACGGCCTGAAGTCCGGTCGTTCGGACTTCAGGTCGATACAAAGATACGGAAAAACAGGGCAGCCGGGAGGTTCCCGTCTATTTTTTGCCAGGGGTTGGCATACAGGGCCGTAGTAGACCGCGCCGCCGAGGTGAGCCTCTTTTACGATCGTACGGCCGGACAAAAAAGAGGCGACTTGTTCGCTGATGGCGGTGGTTTCGGGGATTTCGAGCATGACGAGGACGGGTTGGTTGTTCCCCGAGATAAGAAATAATTTCGGGTTTATCCGATCGTTTTACGGATCGTGTCGGCGACTCGCTGCATCAGCCATTTCGGGGTGGATGTCGCGCCGCAGATGCCGACCGATCGGCAGTCGTCGAACCACTCTCTTTGCAGTTCTTGTTCGTCCTCGATGTTGTAGCAGCGCGGATTGGCTTCCGTACAGGTTTGATACAGCACTTTCCCGTTCGAACTTTTCCGGCCGCAGACGAAGATTACGACGTCGAACCGCCGGACGAACTCTTTTAGGTGCGGGTTCCGGTTCGAAACCTGCCGGCAGATCGTATCGTTGACGGTCACCTGCGACGGGTCGGCGGAGCGTTCCAGGATGGTTCGGTGCACCTCTTCGAACAGGGCAAGGCTCTGCGTGGTTTGCGACAGCAGGTAAACGGGTCTCGTGAAGTCGATGTTGTCCAGGTCGTCGAGCGTTTCGATGACGATCGCATCCCCGTCGACCTGTCCGGTCAGGCCGACCACTTCGGCATGACCCCGTTTGCCGAGGATCACGACCTGGCCGTTGCAACCGCTCATTTGTTCGTGCGCCTTTTTGACCAGCGTTTGCAGGCGGGCCACCACCGGGCACGTAGCGTCGATCAGGCGGATACGGTGGGCCGCTGCCAGCGCATAGGTCGTCGGCGGTTCCCCGTGCGCGCGGATCAGCACCGTCTGTCCGTCCAACTCCGGAAAATGGCTGTGTGCGATGGTTTCAAGCCCGAGCTTCTCGAGCCGCTGGACTTCGACGCGATTGTGTACGATATCTCCCAGCGAAAAGACCTTGCCGAGTTCTGCGAGCGATTCCTCCGCCTTGGTGATGGCTTTGACCACTCCGAAACAAAATCCCGATTTGTCGTCTATTTCGATGTACATGGAGCGCAGGTTATTTTTTCGATCCGCCGCATCACCCAATCCATTTGCTCGGGGAGGGTCATGTGGCTGTTGTCCAGGACGACGGCGTCTTCGGCCTGCCTGAGCGGGCTGACGGCGCGCGTCTGGTCGGCATGGTCGCGCTCGCGCAGGTTTCGTTCGACCTCTTCCAGCGACACTTTTTCGCCTTTGGCTTCCAGCTCCTTGTAGCGCCGTTGCGCGCGGATCGCCGGGTCGGCCGTCATGAAGATTTTCAGTTCGGCGTCCGGGAATACGACGGTGCCGATATCGCGTCCGTCCATCACGATCCCTTTCTGCCGTCCCAGTTGCTGTTGCTGCCGGACGAGTTGCTCGCGTACGGCAGCAATGCCGCTGACTTTGCTGACCAGGTCGCTGACTTCGATGCTGCGAATCCGTTTTTCGACGTTTTCGCCGTTCAGGAAGATATCGCTCGCTCCGCGTTCGGAGTTGAATGCGAACGTGATCTCTATCTCGGGAAGCATCGCGATCAGCAGCGCTTCGTTCACGTCCCCGTCCTGTACGGCGCCGTGCCTCAGGCCGTACAGCGTTACGGCCCGGTACATCGCTCCGGTGTCGATGAATACGTAGCCGATCCGCGCGGCGATCTCTTTCGCAAAAGTGCTTTTGCCGCACGATGAAAAACCGTCGATCGCGATAACGATCTTTTTAGTAGGGGAATATTTCATGGACAGGTACTTTCATGTGAATGAAGATGGATAAAATGGCTGCGGCTCCGAGCATCACGATGACGCTTCCCGATATCCGGTTCATCCACAGCAGGTGGCGGGGCCGGAATTTGCGACGCAGAAAGCTGATGCAGAACGTCAGCAAGAACCACCACAGCGAAGTGCCGCACAGCACGCCGAGGATCATCAGCAGGCCGTTGGCGTACGGGATTCCTTCGTGGTTGACGCCGAGCGCCGCGAACAGCGCGACGAAGATCAGGATATAAGCCGGATTGGCCAGCGTAATCAGCAACACCGACAGGTAGTCGCTCCACAGGTTGCTGCCTTTGCCGGCCCGGTTGCGGCGGATCTGACCGACCGGATTTTTCAGCAGGATGGTCATGCCTACGATAATGACCGAGATGCCTCCGAGCACTTTAATGATAACCATGTTGTCTTCGATGAAAGAGAGCACGACTGTCAGCGAAAACAAGGCGACGGTAGCGAAAAGCGTGTCGGCGGAGGCGGCTCCCAGACCCGATACGAACCCCGAACGCTGGCTTTTGCTCAGTGTCCGCTGGATGCACATCACGCCGATCGGCCCCAATGGAATGGAGGCCAGAAGTCCGATAACGATTCCTTTCAAAAAAACTTCAAAACCCATAAATCATGCGTTTTCACGGAGATTTCGCAGTTGCGGCCGCGAAATCTTTCATGCAAAAGTAATAAATATAATCTATCTTTGCAGAACAGAAAAAGCGAAAAGATGGGAAAACGTATTCTTTGTTTGCTGCTCAGCGTGGCGTTGTTTTCGATCCCGTGGCTCGGGGGAACTTCCCTGACGCTGTTCGTGGCTTTCGTCCCGCTGTTGTGGATTCAGAGCGACGTGGCCGCGAAAACGGGACGAAAGGGGAAGCCGTTGCGATTCTGGCCCTATGCGGTGGCGACTTTCACGCTGTGGTGGCTCGCGACGGTCTGGTGGGTCGGTTTCGCGGCCGTGATCGGGGTCGTTGCGGCGACGGTGACCGGAACGGTATTGATGTCGGGGGCCTTTCTGATCTACCATGCCGTCTGGCGCAGGGCCAAACGGGCGCTGGCCTACACGGTGTTGGTCAGCGGCTGGATCGCTTACGAATATCTTTTCCTGAACGGCGAGATCTCGTTCCCGTGGCTGGTGCTCGGCAACGGGTTCTCGATGGACGTGAAGTTAGTGCAGTGGTACGAATACACCGGTGCGCTCGGCGGATCGCTGTGGGTGCTGGTGGTGAACCTGCTTGTGTTCGAAGCGTGGAAACGGCGACGCGAGCCCGTCCGGTGGATCGCTCCGGCGGTGGCGTTGCTGCTGCCCGCGGTCGTTTCGCTGATTATGTATGCCACATACGAAGAGCCGTCCGAACGGACGAAAATAACGGTCGTTCAGCCGAATATCGACCCTTACCATGAAAAATTCGTTTTGAAGCAGAGCGAACAGAACGAACTGTTGATCGGGTTGATGGACCAGGCGCCGCAAGACGCCGACCTGATCGTGGCTCCGGAAACGGCGATCGATGAATATTTCTGGGAAGAATACCTGGAACGGACGCCTTCGATGCTGCTGTTTCACGATTTTATCCGGCAGCGTAAACCGGGGACGATGGTGGTGACCGGTGCGAATACGTATGTTCCTTACGATTCCGAAGAGACCGCGTCTCCTACGGCGCGCGAGCGGGGCGGACAATGGTACGATGTTTTCAACACGGCGTTGGGGCTCGATTCGACGGAAGCGATCAAAATACACCATAAAGGGAAACTGGTGATCGGGGCGGAGATGCTCCCTTATTATTCGGTAATTCGAAAATGGAAATTCTTATTCGTCGATCTGGGCGGACTGTCCGGACAGATCGGATACGGGAAAGTGCGCGAGGTGTTTACCGCTCCGGGCGGCGTCCGTGCCGGGCCGGCGATCTGTTACGAGGCGGTTTACGGCGAATATTTCACCGAGTTCGTTCGCAACGGGGCGCAGGTGATGTGCGTGATTTCGAACGACGGCTGGTGGCGGGATACGCCCGGACATCGCTATCTGTTCGCTTATTCGCGGTTGCGGGCCGTCGAAAACCGGCGTAGCATCGCCCGCAGCGCCAATACCGGTATTTCCGGATTCATCGACCAGCGCGGCGACGTGTTGCAAAAACTCGGATGGGACCAGCGCGGAGCGTTGACCGATTCGTTGAGCCTGAACGACAGGATGACTTTTTATACCCGTTACGGGGATGTGATCGGTCGGGTGTCGAGCTATGTGTTCGTGCTGGGCCTGCTCTATTTCATGGCCTACCGTTTCCGGCGGAAGAGCCATATCGTCGATTAAAAGTGTACCTTCCGGTTTTTGCCCGGAAGGTTTTGTTTGTCCAAATAGTATTCGAATGACTTATCAGCAGACGCTCGATTTTTTGTATAATTCGCTGCCGGTGTTTCAGCACGTCGGCGGTAGCGCTTACAAGGCCGGATTCGATAATATCGTGGCGCTGGAGGAGGCTTTGGGGAATCCGCACCGCAAAATCCGCAGCGTTCACGTAGCCGGGACGAACGGTAAAGGCTCCGTGTCGCATATGGTCGCTTCGACGCTGACGGCGGCCGGATATCGGACGGGGCTTTTCACTTCGCCGCACCTGAAGGATTTCCGGGAACGCATCCGGATCGACGGACGAATGATTTCCGAGGAGGAAGTGATCGGTTTCGTCGAACGGAATCGCGGGACGATCGACCGGGTGCAGCCTTCGTTTTTCGAGATCACTACGGCCATTGCATTCGATTGTTTTGCGCGGCACGAGGTCGATGTAGCGGTGGTCGAAGTCGGAATGGGCGGCCGTCTCGATTCGACCAACATCATCCGTCCGTTGGTGAGCGTCATTACCAACATCGGTTACGATCACACGCAGTTTCTCGGCGATACGCTCGAAGAAATCGCCGGCGAAAAGGCCGGGATCATCAAGGAGGATACGCCGGTGGTCGTCGGCGAAAGCCGGATCGAAACGCAGCTCGTTTTTATCGACAAAGCCAAAGCATCCCGCGCCCCGATTCTCTTTGCCGACCAGACCTACCGGGTGCTCGGACAGATTTCCCGGCCGCAGGGACAGTCTTTCGAAATCGAAAACCGGCTGGACGGCTCTCGCTTCCGGATCGACAGCGATCTGCCGGGACTGTATCAGCGCAAGAACGTATTGACGGCGCTGACGGCGCTGGACGTACTGAACGGGGCGGGCGGGCTTTCCATCTCACGGGAACAGGTGTTTCGGGGAATTGCGACGGCGGCCCGGACGACCGGGTTGATGGGACGCTGGCAGCAGTTGGGCGAACGCCCGCTGGTTGTGTGCGATACCGGTCACAATGAAGCCGGAATTACGGAAGTGGCGGCGCAGCTTGCCGCGCAGCATTATCGCAAACTCTTGATGGTCGTCGGCTTCGTCGAGGACAAGGACTTGTCGAAGGTATTGCCGCTGTTGCCGAAAGACGCTTACTATTTTTTTACCCGGGCGGCGATCCGGCGCGCGCTCGACGAAAAAGAACTGGCGCGGCGCGCGGGAGCGTACGGATTGCGCGGGGAATGCGTCGGAAGCGTTTCCGAGGCGCTCCGTTTGGCCAGGTCGCAGGCCGGCCCGGAAGATCTGATATTCGTCGGCGGTAGCACGTATGTCGTGGCGGAGATCATCTGATCTTTGTCGGGGATAAAAACGATCAGGCCGGCACTCGTTGGGGTGCCGGCCTGATCGTTTTTCGGGAAGAATCTATTTGACCGTGTAGATAAAGTTGAAACGCGCTCCCGGCGCAGCGTCGCCGCAGGTATAAAACTGCGAGGCGTTGTATTCGGGTTTGCCCGATTCTGTATTTTTCGGCATGTTGTCCACCCATTTGAATTCGAGGTCGATTTTATCCTTGATTCCGAGTACCGACCGTTTCATCCGAATCGCCATTTTGTTGCCTTTGACGACGTAATCGAAATCTCCGGCTTTATCCCATTCGCATTTGCCTCCGACGTTTTTCGAGACGGTTCCGGTCGATGCGTCCGGCGTTTCGTAATTGACGACGTAGTCGTAGCCTTCCCATCCGGTCGATTTGTTCCGGTCGATGTCGATGAAAAGCATCATCCAGTTTTCGTCCTGCGGAGAAGTCATCGCCGAAGCGGTTTCGACATAGAAGTAGATGTATTCGGCATCGCGGGCGATTTTCGCATCGACGATATCGTTGCGTCCCAGCGAGCTGTTGTAATACTTGTCGGCATGCCCGGCGTGGGCCCGCTTGATCGCGTTTCCCTTGTAGTGCCTGAAGTCGGGTTTCACGTCTGTCCAAGCTGCCATCGAGTCGAGTTTGATCGTTTTGGTTTCCGACGCATATTCGCGCTGAGTCATGCCTTTGAATTTACGCACGTTCTGGATCAGTTGGTAATAATAGGTGTCTCCCCTGTAATTGCCGTCGGCATCCCACCATTCGTTGTTCGGTTCGATGTCCCGGCTGTGTTCCCAATCGAATTGGTCGACGAACGAGAACGGGTCGCCCTGCCATCCCGTATCCCATTTCCCGGCGATGTATTCGTTCCATCCGGTGACGAAAATCAGGTACGGATCGAGCTGGATGCCGCGGTCCCATTGTTCCTGGAAATTGGCTCCGTACAGGTAAGAGTCCGGGCGCGTGTCCCAACTTTTGTTCTTTCCCGTGTAGCTTCGTCCCAACGTACCGGGAATATTGAATGCGCTGGCATGGTAGTAGTTCGAAGCGCAGGTATTCTGGGCTACGCCGACCGCTACTTCCTCGTTATAGGCGTATTTGTTCTGCGGGTAAATCTCCAGCCAGCCCCACTGGGTGTTGTTCGAAGGGCCGTTGACGTAGTCCGCCTGACCGGGCCGGAATGTGAAGAAATTCTTCATTTCACGGTCTTCGGCGTTGTTCGTCGGGATGTTGTCGTTATAACCCATCAGCATCGGCTTGCCCTGCCAGGTGAACCAGAGGTTCTGGTATTTGCGGACTTTATACACGTCGTTGTACAGCCTTTTGATCATGTCGTACGATGCGTCGCTCGGCCCGAAAGGAAGCAGGAACGAAATTTTCGGGACTTTCACGCCGTCCTTACGCGCCTGATCCCAGGTTTTCATCAGGGCATTGTAAGACTCGTCCCACAGGAACGGCGCGTTCGTGCAGTCGAAGAACACGACGTCGACTCCGGCGTCGGCGAGCATTTCGGCATGTTTGCGCAGTACGTACGGGTCGGTCGTCCGGTAATAGCCGAACAGCGGTTCGCCCCAGAAGTGCGTATTGCTGCCTCCGCGGTCCCATACCGGGTTGTCCTTCTCCTTGATGGCATTGGGGTTCTCTTTCAAAATTTGGGAAATATTTCCGACCGTACCGTAACTGACCATGTTGGGGTTGTGCCACGTCCAGTAGAACATGGCTATGTATTTGTTTTTCTTTTTTGTGCCGGCCTGTTCGTAGTCGGGCAGTTTGCGTCCCAGCGGATCGGTGGCCGTCCACAGGTCGCTGTTTACCTGCGCTTCTTCGTAAACAGGACCGGGCGTATTGCCGCCGTTATCGCCTCCTTCGCCGCCGTCGCCTTTCTCCGGTTCGTCTTTCGAGCAGCCCGCCAGCAGAGCCAGCATCATCGCCAGAACGGATAGCCTTAAAAAATTTTTCATACGTATCATACATTTGAAATTTTAGGGAAATTGGTTAATAGTTGTATTCGTAAAATTACAAAAATATTTTTTCGGGACAACCGGATTCCGGCAAGAAACGTTCTGCCGGAATCCGGCCGATCCGAAGATTTTACTTTTTGAATTGGTAACGGTAACGGAACCGCCCGTTCGGGGCGGCGTCTCCGTCGGTCAGGCACTCTTGGATGTCGCCTTTGGATACGGCGTTGTCGATCCATTTGAAGTCGATCTTGAAGTCCCGGACGTTTTTGATTCCGAGGCTCGCCATCGGGATCGCGAGTTCCATTTCGCTGCCTTCGACCCGGTAGCTGATCTCCTGCTGCGTTTCCCAGTTCCAATTGCCGCGGCATACGGCCAGCGAGGTGGTCGTTTCGTCGGTCACCTCGCCGTTGATCATATACTGGAAATGTTCCCAATTCGGCTTGTCGCTTCCGATTACGTTGATAAACAGTCGCATCCAGTTCTTGTCCTTGTACGGCGTGATATCCGACGCGGTTTTTACGTAAAAGTAGAGGTAAGTGCCGTCATTAGCGACTTTCGCCTGGACGATGTCGTTGCGGCCGGTCGTATTGACCAACTGTCCCATGCGTCCGTATCCGAAATGATTCCGGAAAGCGATGTCGCCCTTGTCGTCGGCGTAAGCCGCCTGCACCGGTTTCCATTCGTCGGTTTGGCCGTCGATCCGGATAGTGTCCGTCGTCGTGAACGTAGGCGACGGTTTGGTTCCTTTGAAACGACGGATGAAGTCGGCCATCTGGTAGTAATAATTATCTCCGTAATCGCCTCTCAGCGGTTCGATGTCGCGGCTGAACTCGTGGTTGTACTGGTCGACGAAGTAGGAGCCGCCGGCGGGCAACGGTTTGCCCAGCATGTAATCTCCGCCGCTTTTGGAGATAAACCGTTGGGCGACCCATTCGTTCCAACCCGTAAAGAACAGGAATTGCGGATCGAGGGTATACGCCCTTTCGAACTGCGCCTTGAAATGGATGCCTTCTCCCGAACGCAGGGCGCTCGGTCCCGGCTGCACCTGGGTGTTTACGTTGTAACTGCGGCCGATGTTCGAGGTGGGGTGGGTCGCCGGCATCACCGAAACGCATTCGCGGACGCCGTTGTGCGTGCCTACTTTTTGCGGGTAGACCGATCCCCAGGGCCATTTGTCTTCTCCGTTGCCGAACCAGGCGTCCGCCGAACTGTTGTTGCTCAGAAACCAGGCGTGGCGGATCGTAAAGAATCCTTTGACGGTCGACGAAACTTCGTCCGGGTTACAGAGCAGCAGCGGTTTGTGATCCCATTGGAACCAGAGGTCTTTGTACAGTCCCCGCAGGTAAATGTCCCGGTACACGGAATGTGCTGTCTCAGATGCGCCGGAGTGCACAACGAACGCGAATTGGGGCGTTTGAGAGCCTTCTTTGCGCATCGCCGTATAGACGTCTCCTACCTTTTTGACTACGTCGAGGTAGGTGAATCCGTTGGTTACGTCGAACAGCACCACGTCGACGCCGGCATCGCTGAGCATCTGGGCGTGTTTGCGGATGACCCATTCGTCGTCGGATACGTAGTACCCCATGTAGGGTTCTCCCCAGTGATGGAAAATGTTTTCGGGCCCCAGTGCCGGATCGGTCGGATTCGCATTGAGCAGCTTCTGGATGTCGTAAGGACTTTCCACATCGGTTGCGGACGGCTTCTGAACGCCGCCCGTGTAGGTCGGCAATCCGGTGTCGTACGAGTGGCATCCCAGCCACAGGAAGTAAAAAATGCCCACTGTTTTTTCTCCGCGGGTTTCGGGCGTTTCGTAATTCACGCCGGGTTCGATGGTTCTGTCGAGGCCGTCGACCGACGTCCACGACAGGGGATCCACTTCGGCGATCACTTCTTCGGCGGGAGGCGTGGGATCGGGTCCGGGGTCTGGCCCTGGACCCTGGTTATCGGAATTTGTCTTGTCGTCTTTGCACCCGACGGTCAGCAGCGTGCAAAGGAGCACGCAAACGAATTTGTTCATGGGTGTGTTTTAGGTTATTAAAATTCAGACGTTTTTATTTTTTAAATTGGTAGCGGTAGCGGAAGCGTCCGTTCGGCGCGGCGTCTCCGTCCGAGAGACATTCCTGGATATCGCCTTCTTCGACCGCATTGTCGATCCATTTGAAGTCGATCGCGAAATCGTTCGCATTCGCGATTCCGATCGCCTGGGCGGGAACCGCCACGACCAGTTCGTTGCCGGCGACCCGGTAGTCCAGATCGGCGATTTTCTGCCAGTTCCAGCCGTTCAATGACTTTTCGAGGCTCGTTTTATTGTCGGTCACGTCGTTGTTGATCCGGTACTGGAAACCTTCCCAGTTACCCGATTCGCTGCCTTTGACATCCAGGAACAGCCGCATCCATTTCGGATCGGAGAACGGGGTTACCGGCGCTGCCGTGCGGACGTAGAAATAGAGCGTTTTGCCGTCGTTGGCGACTTTTGCGGTCAGAATGTCGTTCCGTCCCGTGTTGTTGACGTACTGTCCTACGCTTCCGTAACCGTAATGGTTCCGGTGGAAGACATCCCCTTTGTCGTCGGCGAATTCCGCTTTTACTTTGTTCCATGCCTGCATGTCGCCGAGGTCGATCGTCTGGTAAGCCGAATAGACCGGCGTCGGTTCCACGCCTTTGTAGCGGCGGATGAAGTCGCAGAGTTGGTAGTAATAGTTGTCGCCGAAGTCGCCGCGTAGCGGTTCGATGTCGCGGCTGAACTCATGGTTGAAAAGATCCACGAAATAGCTGTCCCCTTTTTTGCAATCGTATTCGCCTACTTTATGGATGCCGCCCGGATTGACGAACCGCATGGCCGTCCACTCGTTCCAGCCGGAGAAGTAGATGAATTCCGGGTCGACCTCCATGGCGCGTTCGAACTGTTCCCGGAAACAGAGCCCTTCGCCGGAGCGCCAGTGCTCTTTGTCCGGCTGCGCGCCGTCATGATAGCTGCGTCCCACCTGTTTCATGTCGTTCGTAACGATCGGGTGCGTCGCGGGCGATACCGCGATCATCTCGGGTTTGTCGGGACGGTCGTGCCAGCCGTATTTCTGCGGATAGATATCCGCCCACGGGCATTTGTCGTGTCCGTCGCCGAACCAGTCCCATGCCGAGCAGAACCACGAATGACGCACGGTGAAAAAGCCGGCCATGTCCGGCGTGATTCCTTCCGGCGGACAGAAGATCAGCGGCTTGCCTTTCCAGCGGAACCACAGCTCTTTGTACAAATTTTTACCGTAGAAGCTGTCGAACAGGTTTTCCAGCGTTTCCTTGGCGTTGGTGTTGAAGATAAACGAGATTTGCGGGGTTTTGTTTCCCTCCTTACGCATTTTGGTGTAGACGTCGCAGATTTGTTTGACCACAGGCAGGTAGATCGCCTGGTTGGTTACGTCGAACATGATCATGTCCACGCCTGCGTCGGACAGCATTTGAGCATGCTTGCGGATGACCCATTCGTCGTTGGCGACGTAATAGCCCAGGTAGGGTTCGCCCCAATGATGCATCGCGTGTTCCGCGCCATATTGCGGATTCTGCGGGTTCGCATCGATGATTTTCTGGTTGTCGTACGGACTCAGCGAGTCGGCTGCGGTGGGAACCATCACTGCATTGTCGGGGTTCGATGCCGGTCGGTCGTATCCGTGCACGCCGTGCCAGATGACGAAAAACATGCCGACGACCTTGTTTTTGCGGGGTTTGCCGTATTGATCCGTCGTACCGATTTTACGACCCAGCGCATCCTGCGCCGTCCAGGTATCCGGTTTGGTCTGCGCCGGGGCTTCCGTCCCGATTGCCGTCAGCAAAGCGGACAGCAAAAGCGCCGAGATAGTGGTTTTTTTCATGATTATCGGGTTTTATCAGGTTGTTGTTCGAAAATATATCGGTATCTGAACCGTCCGTTGGGCGCGGCGTCTCCGTCCGAGAGGCACTGTTGGATGTCTCCCTGGTCGACCGCGTTGTCGATCCACTTGAAATCCACGGTGAAGCTCTTCGGATTTTTCATTCCGATCGCGGCGAACGGAACCGCAACGACCATTTCGTTGTCCGAGACGCGGTAATCCAAGTCGGCGATCTTTTCCCAATTCCATCCGTTGCGCGACCGCGACAGCGCGGTTTTCGATTCGTCGGCGGCCGGATTTCCGACCGCATACTGGAATCCTTCCCAGTCGGGCAGCTCGGAGCCTTTCACGTCGATGAACAGCCGCATCCATTTCGGGTCGGTGCAGGGCGTGATCGGCCGGTCGGTGCGGACGTAGAACCACAGCGTTTTTCCGTCGTTGGCCATTTTCGCTTCGACGATGTCGTTGCGTCCGGTCGTATTGATCAACTGTCCGATCCGTCCGTAACCGAAGTGGTCGCGGTGGAACGTGTCGCCCCGGTCGTCCGCGTAAACGGCTTTGACCTGCTGCCAGGTCGTCATGTCGCCCGGGTCGATTCGGTGAATGTCCGAATGTACCTCGATCGGTTCCACGCCTTTGTAGCGGCGGATGAAGTCGCAGAGCTGGTAGTAGTAGTTGTCGCCGAACCCGCCGCGCAGCGGTTCGATGTCGCGGCTGTATTCGTGATTGTAGTCGTCGCAGAAATAGCTGTCTCCGATTTTACACTCGTTATTTGCCAGGGTCAGGATCTCGCCCTGATTGATGAAGCGCATCGCGCTCCATTCGTTCCATCCGGTGAAGAACAGGAAATCCGGATCGACCTCCATGGCCCGCGAAAACTGTTCGTTGAAATGGAGTCCTTCGCCGGAGCGTTGTTCCGCTTCGGTCAGCGGTTGGCGGCCGTTGTGAAAGCTTCGGCCGATCCTCTGTACGCGATCCCGGCGATCGGTAGGATGGGTGGCGGGAGCGACCGACATCATTTCGGCGACGTTCGGGTCTTCGTCCCATCCGTAGTTCTGCGGATAGTAGTCCGCCCAGGGGCAGCAGCGCTGGCCGTCGCGGAACCAGGGTTCCCGCGAGTCGAACCAGCAGTGGCGCGTCGTGAAAAACGCATCCATTTCCGGAGTCAGCGCTTCCCGGGGGCAGAATACCAGCGGTTTGCCCTGCCAGCGGAACCACAGTTCTTCGTACAGTCCTTTCGAATAGATGTTGTCGTACATCTTTTTCAGCGTCTCTTTGCCGTTGGGCAGCAGCGTGTGGAATACGCACGAGATCTGCGGCGTCCGGTTTCCTTCGCTGCGCATTTTCCGGTAAACTTCCATCAGCTTGGTCACGATCGGCAGATAGATCACTTCGTTGGTCATGTCGATGATGATAACGTCCACGCCGGCGTCGGAAAGCATTTGCGCGTGTTTGCGGATGACCCACTCGTCGTTGGCGACGTAATAGCCCAGGTAGGGTTCGCCCCAGTGGTGGAAAGCCCCGACCGGTCCGTACTGCGGGGCGTCCGGACGCTCGTCCAGCAATTTCTGGATGTCGTACGGACTTAGCGTGTCGTTTTTGCCGGGGACGATCACATCCATGTCGGGGCGCGCTTCGTAGTGGTCGTATCCGTGCGCACCGTGCCAGACGACGAAGAACATGCCGACCGTTTTGCCCGGACGCGGTTTTCCGTACTGAGCGTCCGTGCCGATCGTGCGTCCCAGCGCGTCCTGCGCCGTCCAGGTCGGCGGCACGACCTGCGCCGCAGCCGCCCCGCCCGTTATACTCAGCAAGCAGACGAGGCGTAATATTCTGAATTTTATCGTTTTCATAGATAGGTTTGTTGGGTTTGTTTGCCGGGTTATCTGCTGAAGGCATATCGGTATCTGAACCGTCCGTTGGGCGCGGCGTCTCCGTCCGAGAGGCACTGTTGGATGTCTCCCTGATCGACCGCGTTGTCGATCCACTTGAAATCCACGGTGAAGTTCTTCGGATTTTTCACTCCGATTGCGGCGAACGGAACCGCAACGACCATTTCGTTGTCCGAGACGCGGTAATCCAGGTCGGCGATCTTTTCCCAATTCCATCCGTTGCGCGACCGCGACAGCGCGGTTTTCGATCCGTCGGCGGCCGGATTTCCGACCGCATACTGGAATCCTTCCCAGTCGGGCAGCCCGGAGCCTTTCACGTCGATGAACAGCCGCATCCATTTCGGGTCGGTGCAGGACGTGATCGGCCGGTCGGTGCGGACGTAGAACCACAGCGTTTTTCCGTCGTTGGCCATTTTCGCTTCGACGATGTCGTTGCGTCCGGTCGTATTGATCAACTGTCCGATCCGTCCGTAACCGAAGTGGTCGCGGTGGAACGTGTCGCCCCGGTCGTCCGCGTAAACGGCTTTGACCTGCTGCCAGGTCGTCATGTCGCCCGGGTCGATTCGGTGAATGTCCGAATGTACCTCGATCGGTTCCACGCCTTTGTAGCGGCGGATGAAGTCGCAGAGCTGGTAGTAGTAGTTGTCGCCGAACCTGCCGCGCAGCGGTTCGATGTCGCGGCTGTATTCGTGGTTGTAGAGATCCCAAAAATAAGTGTCACCCTCTTTCAGATCCCGGTCGCCGCACTTGAGAAAGTCGTTGTGGTCGATGATCCGGATCGCCGTCCATTCGTTCCATCCGGCGAAGAAGACAAATTCCGGATCGAGCTCCATTGCTCGCGAGAACTGTTCGGCGAAACAGAGCCCCTGCTCCGAATGTTGATGCGCCTTGTCGGGTTGCTGTCCGTTGTGGTAGCTGCGTCCGACGCGGCGTACGCGTCCTCCGTCGGTGATCGGGTGGGTGGCCGGAGCGACCGAAACCGCTTCCGGCTTATCGGGCGATTCGTGCCAGCCCGCATTCTGCGGATAGTAGTCGGCCCACGGCCATTTGTCGCGTCCGTCGCCGAACCACTCCCACTCCGGCAGCGAGCAGAACCACGAATGCCGGATCGTGAAAAAGTCGGCGAACTGCGGCGTTACGTCCTGCGGAGGGCATAGGATCAGCGGTTTCCCTTTCCAGTAGAACCATAGATCTTTGTACAGTCCTTTTGCGTAAAAATTGTCGTACAGACGTTGGACGGTCTCCCGGGCCTGCGTGTTGAAGATGAATGACAGTTGCGGGGTTCTTCCGCCTGCTTCCCGGATCTGCGTATATACTTTGCAGAGGTTTTTCAACTGCGGCAGGTAGATCACCGCATTGGTCAGGTCGACGATGATGACGTCCACGCCCGCATCGGTCAGCATTTGCGCGTGTTTGCGGATTACCCAATCGTCGTCGGCCAGGTAGTAACCCAGGTAGGGTTCTCCCCAGTGATGGAATACCCACTGCGGTCCGTATTGCGGATTCTGCGGATTTTCGGTCATCAGTTTCTGGTTGTCGTACGGACTCAGCGTATCGGTCGGCTGCGGAATGCGGACGCCTTCGTCGGGCAATTGCTTCATGTAGGTGTCGTAACCGCTCGTGCCGTGCCAGATGACGAAGAACATGCCGACCGTTTTGCCCGGTCTCGGAGCGCCGTACTGTTCGGTCGATCCGATCGTGCGTCCCAGTGCATCCTGCGCCGTCCATGTCTGCGGGCGCGTCGCGGGGGGAGCGCAAAACAGCGTTTGCGGCGTCGTCAGAGCAGTTGCCAGTAAGATGCTTAGGTAGAGTTTTTTCATAGATTAGGTTTTAAGGTCGTAGGTTTGCAGGTTAAAGGAACAGCCGGAGTCCGACTCCGGCTGTTCCGGTCGTATCGGGTCGTCTACTGCTTTCCGAAACGGAACGCGTCGACCGTAAACAACTCGTCTGCGTCTTTGTCGCCGGTGAAACGCAGCGTCAGGGCATGTACCCCCTTGACAGGCTGTATTTTTGCGGTCAGCGTGACCGGTTTCCCGTCGTCCGACGCCGGAACATCGACGACGCCTACCGGCGGGGTCCACAGGTTGTCGATCCATACTTCGATCTTGCCTCCGGCTTTCGGGGTGACGTCCACCGTAAAGCTGTCGGCCCCGTCTCCGAAATCGAGGTATTTATAGACGGCGTAATTTTCGTTCTGTATGCCGCTCAGTTCTTCGTTATCCGGTGCGCAGAGGCGTATCCGCGTATTTCCCCACAGCAGACACGCCCGTTCCGCCCCGGTTTTGTCGAATGCGTTCAGCGGATCGCCGGCTCCCTGAGAGGTCATTTCCACTTCGTTGATGCTTCCGTCTTCGTTGAATGTGATCGGTTCCATACAGGCTTTGCGCATCGACCGAGCGCCGTTCGTCGTCCGGTGGTAGAGTACGTACCATTGTCCGTTGAACTCGCAGATCGAGCCGTGGTTGTTCCACGATTCGGGATCGCATCCGGCGTTATCGACGATTACGCCGCCGTATTTGAACGGTCCGAGCGGCGATTTCGACGTCGCATAGCCGATGCAGGTCGGACGTCCTTTGCGCAGGTGAGCGTAAACCATGTAATAGATTCCGTTGCGCTTGCGCATACTGCTGCCTTCGTGGAAAAAGTGATCTTTTTCAGTGACCAGTCCGTCTACTATCGTCGTAGTGTCCACTTCCAGCATGTTGTCTTTCAGTTTGGCCCCTTTGGCCGAGAATTGCCCCCAGTAGAGGTACGCCTGTCCGTCGTCGTCGACGAAGACCGCCGGGTCGATCTGCGAAATACCTTTCATCGGCTGACCGTTTTTGAACGGTCCGTCGGGCGAGTCCGATACAGCCACGCCTTCGTCGATCGCGTCCCGCATACTGTAATATAAATAGTATTTGCCGTTTTTGTAAGCGGCGTCCGAAGCGTAGAGTTCGCCGTCGCTGTACGGAACCTGGTCGTTCGGCCCCTTCGAGGCGAAAGCGTTTTTGGTGATCTTCCAGTTTTTCAGGTCGGATGTCGACAGCAGGTCGTAACTCCACGAACAGTAGTAGTCCGGGCTTTCGTCGCGCGAAACGTAGAGGTACAGTTTCCCGTCCTTCCATTGGTGTCCTTCGGGATCGGCCAGGTATACTCCCGGCGGAACGATCGGGTTTTGTCCGTAAAGCGTGCCGCAAGCCAGCAGGCCGGCAATAAACAGTGATTTTTTCATTTCCAGATGGTCTATTGGGTAAAGTTAATAAAAATCGGATTAAAACGATAACGTATATGCGATCGATTTTACGGTACCGGCTGCGGCGTCGAAGTCGGGCCGTCCGTCTTCAGTTTGCCGTTTTTGTCGAAGAACAGCCGGTCGATGCACACCACCCGGTCGAACGACGGCTTCGGACAGGCGGGATCGGTATGGCGATGATAGACGATCCATAGTTTCCCGTCCTTCGTTCGGACGATCGAGTTGTGTCCCGGAGACGATACTCCTTTACTCAGGTCGGTCGTCATCAGCGGGTTGTCGTCGTATTTCGTCCACGGGCCGAGCGGGTGGGGGGCCGTCGCGATCCCGATTCCGTAGAACTCGAATCCGGTGTCGTTGGCCGAGTAGGTCATATAATAGGTTTTCCCTTTTTTGATGACGGTGACCCCTTCGTTGCAACGGTTTACGTTCCAGCGCACTTTTTCCCACGGTTGCGATGCACGTGAGACCAGCCGCGGTTCGCCGACCATTCCCGAAAGATCCTTTTTCAGTTCCACGACGTAGTTCTCTCCGTATCCATAACCGTCCTGATTTCCGTTTTTGCTGAAGTACAGGTAGGGCGTTTTCGCTTTGTCGTCGTCCACGAAAATATGGCAATCGATGGCCGAATATCCCAGGTCGAACCACGGCGTATAAAGTTCTTCGAACGGCCCGTCCGGCGTGTCGCTGACGGCCAGGCACGACAACAGTACGCCCCGTTCGGCGTTCAGGCAACTGTACGTCATGTAGAATTTTCCTTTATAGTACTTTACCTCCGGAGCCCAGAATGCCCCGGCGCCGAAATGCCCGGCCGATTTGCGAAACAGCGGCCCCCCGTATTCCCACGTCACGAGGTCTTTCGAGGTATAGTAATCGAAACCGCAGTCTCCGGCCGTGGTTCCGGTCATGTAATAGGTACCTTTGTATTCGTATACGAACGGGTCGGCGACTTGCAACACTTCTCCGTCGGTCGTCCGTACCGGATTCGTGTACGTGTCTTTTTCGGATTCCGGATTTCGGGCGCTGCCGTGCGTAGCAGGCGCCAGTAGACTGCATAATAAGAAAACGAGGATTGTGTTTTTCATGGGTCGTATCGGATTTGCGTTATTGAATTGCAGAATTGGTGCGGTTTTGCGGAATTCCGTATGCCTTACATGCCCAGTCGTAACCTTCGTCCGGCACGTCGTTGCAGCGGACGGCGATCGTATTCGGGTCCGTTTCCCAGAAAGCCTTTACCGTTTTGCCGCCCATCGCCTCTTCGGGTTTCGTGTCGTCCGGGTTGACGATCACGCGCAGACCGACCGATTCGAGCATCATCTCCATGTCTCCGCGCGAGTTGCCGCCGACCAGGATCGGCCGGGCCTTAATAAAGGTGTTGAGCGCTTCGGCTTTACCGGCGTCCTGCGGGATCGGACGCACCGTTTCGTCGGTGACGATCCCGTCGCGGATGCAGGATTTGACTCCGATGATCCGGTCGACCGGAATCCCCAGCTCTTCGTGGATAAACCGCTGGTACAATAGTTCAGGAGAGGCCGTAATCACCCAGATTTCGATGCCGTATTCCTCGAGGTTTCCGAGCAGTTCTTTCATCTCCGGATAAAATTTCCGCTGGAATTTGTCGTGGAAACACTCCCAGCCGACCCGGCACATCTCGTCGGGAGTCATTCCGGCATAGAACCGGATGTAATTTTCGATGTAGGAGAAAGTGACGTTGTCCCCGTCGATCAACTGCCGGCAGACCGCCCACTTCGTTTTCGAATTTTCATCCTTTTTGCCTTCGTAATTTTTACGGGCGAAATCGTAAGTGGCTTCGTCGGCGAGGTAGTACGGCGTTTGGCCGAGCAGCGTGCCGTCGCAGTCGAAAACGGCTACCTTGCGTTCTTTCATCGTGCGGGTGGAGTTCAGAAACGATTCCAGTTTCCGGTTCGTTTCGGCGGAGAAGCCGGCGATCGGGCGGTAAGTTTGGGCGTTGACGCTCCATGCCAGCATCGCGAAAACGAGCGGTGCGATCGACCGGAAGGTTTTTTTGATCATGTCGGTTCGGGTTTGAAACAATATACGGATTACAGATATGGTATAAGTCGATTCTGAAAAACGATTCGGATGTCAAATATACAAAAAAGGTCCGGTATAAATACCGGACCCAACCTAACTTAACCCAACTTTACCTAACTGCATCGCAGCTAACCTAACCTAAAACTAACCTTAACATTAACCTTTTTCGCTGAGAACCAATTTGCTTAAGCCGTTCGATTTCGTTCCGCCATACGCTTACCGGTTTATCAACTTTTCCTACGTGCAATATTAGACCTTTTGCGAGGCATTTTTTTTCATGAGCTATCCATTTTTTTGCAATCCTGTTCCGATTTACGGGTTTAACGGTTAAAATTCGCGAAAAAGAAAAACAAATTCGGGTTTTGTAAGATTTTAATGAATTAGTTGTAACTTTGGTTCGTCATCCGGCGGACGTATCCGGCAACCGGGGCAAAAGCTGCCGGATACGTATTTCTGCGGTTGCAAAAATGGAGTTTATGAAAGGAAAATGGATGCTTGGTGCCGTCCTGATTTTTATTTTTCTCTCAGGAGGGTGCGATAAGACGGACGATTCGAGTTTTGTTACGGATGTTTATTGGTTCCGGACGGCGACCCAGACGGTCGATGTCGATACGTCGTTGCGGGTTCCCGTCGAGCAGCCCATTTATGTCTACCGCCTGGGAGGAGTCGAATATGCCGTCGACACCCTCGCTTTCGAGGTGCTGCCGGAATACACTACGGCCGTCGATCCCGACAACTATCAGTTGGTTAATTCGATCGTGCGGTTCGTGACTGCCGATACGCTGCGTTCGGAGATCGTATTGAAGATTTATCCGGAGACACTGCTGAAGCCCGATACGGTCGCTCTGAAACTGCTTTACACGCATCCGGCCAATACCGGAAACAACCGTCGTCACGACCGGATCCGGGTAATCCTGAATCCTGTCAAGCCGCCGGAACCGGATCCCGAGCCCGAAGAGCCTGAACAACCCGACGATCCGGATAATCCCGATGATCCGGATAACCCGGACGATTCCGGAACTACGGAAACGCCGGCCGAATGAGCGGAACATTTACCGAACATTAACCAATACATTAAAAAATGAAACATTTATTATTGTTGAGTGCCTGGTGCGTGGGGGTATGCGCGGGCGCCGCCGGTCAGGATGCCAAAAAATACCCCGATCCCGCGCCGATGACGCACGACATGTCCGAGTTCTGGACGCCGCAACCGAAAATCGTTACGCCTCCGGATATGGACAATGCGGTGGTTGCGCCGCCGTCCGACGCCGTCGTTCTGCTGGGGCTGAAAGACAACGCGATCAGCGAATGGGTAAACTGCGAGGAGGGCAAGCCCGTCGGCTGGCAGATCGAGAATGGGATCATGACCGTCAAGCCGCACTCCGGCAGCATCCGCACGAAAAAGGATTTCGGCGACTTCCAGTTGCACCTCGAGTGGAGCGCACCGACCGAAATCGTCGGCGAAAGCCAGGGACGCGGCAACAGCGGCGTGTTTATGCAAGGCATGTACGAAGTGCAGATTCTCGACAACTACCAGAACGAAACCTATGCGAACGGCCAGGCCGGGAGTATCTACAAGCAGACTCCGCCGCTGGTGAACGCCTGCCAGAAACCGGGCAAATGGAATACTTACGATATTATCTATACCGCTCCGCGTTTCAAGGAGGACGGCTCGCTGCAATCGCACGGGCGCATTACCGTGCTGCATAACGGTGTTTTGGTGCAGAACAATACGATGATTCTCGGAACGACCGAGTTTATCGGTTTCCCGCGGATCGTCGCGCACAGCAAGGGCCCGATCATCTTGCAGGATCATTTGAATCCGGTGCGTTTCCGCAATATCTGGATCCGCGAACTGTAATCCGGAGGACTTACCGGCAAAGGGAGGCGGATTCCGGCTCCCTTTCGCTATCTTTAGGAATCACCTGAACGTTAACCTTATGTATAGAAAAACGATTTTGAAGGCTGCGCTGCTGCTGGCATGCGTCGTCTGTTTTCCCGGTGTGTCCTGCGCCCGCAGACCGATCCGGGCGTTGATCGTCACCGGGCAGAATAACCACAACTGGCCCGTCAGCCACCGGGCGTTGCAGGCCATCCTGCAAAATTCCGGACTGTTTGCCGTCGATCTGGCGGTTTCTCCGCCGCAGGGCGGCGATATGGATGCTTTTGATCCCGATTTTAGCGCCTACCGGGTGGTGATCCTGGATTATAACGGAGACCGCTGGAGCGCTTCGACCGAGCGGCGTTTTCTGGATTATGTCCGCGACGGAGGCGGGGTGGTGCTCTACCACGCCGCCGACAATGCTTTTCCCGATTGGGAGGAATTTAATCGTATTGCCGCTCTCGGAGGTTGGGGAGGCCGCGACGAGCGTTCCGGCCCGTACCTGTACTGGAAGGACGGAAGTTTGGTAAGAGACACGACGAAGGGGCCCGGAGGCTCGCACGGCGAACAGCGCGAATACTCGATGAATGGCCGTAATGCCGAACATCCGGTTGTCCGGGGATTGCCCGGGCGGTGGATACATGCGACCGACGAGCTGTACGATCGGATGCGCGGTCCGGCCAATGTCGCGGAATTGCTGTACACGGCCTATGCCGATCCCGGACGAGGAGGTTCCGGACGCGAGGAACCGTTGGTTTTTACCGTCGATTACGGGAAAGCCCGCATATTTCACTTGATGATCGGTCATGCGGGACCGAGTCTCGAAGACAATCCGGCCATGCAGTGCACGGGGTTTCAAACGTTGTTGCTGCGCGGGTCGGAATGGGCCGCTACCGGGAAAGTCCGTCAGCGGGTACCCGACGACTTCCCGACGGAGCGGAAAAGCAGTTTGCGTAAGGATTATCGGAAGCCTTGAATGCTTTGCTGTATGGTTTGTTCACCAGATAAAACGGGCGGCCCAATCTTGAGGGGCCGCCCGTTTCGGTTTTGCGGGATTCCGGTTATTAATTTTCGCCGGACGACTGTTGATTGAGGATGTTTTCGACCTTGTTCAACATTTTGAGCGTCGCCTTGATAGCGGCTTCCGTCTGGTCGGCGTCCAGCCCGCGGGTCTTGAACGTTTCGCCGCGGTATTCCCACGTGATGTAGGTTTGGACGAAAGCGTCGGTGCGTCCTCCCGGAGGAATCGATACCGAATAGTTGACCAGCATCGGGAAATCGCGTTTTAGTTGCTCCTTGTAGATTTTCCGGATGGCCCGCATGAATGCGTCGTACTGCCCGTCTCCCGACGAGGTTTCCTCGTAATCCCGATCGTTGATCCGGATTTTCACGGTCGCCACCGGCCTAAGGCCATACGACAGAGACAGATTGTAATTCAGGATATGCACCTTTACGTCGTAAACGTCCTGTTTCAGGATGTCCGCGATGATGTAAGGCAGGTCTTCCGACGTTACGGCCTGTTTCTTGTCGCCCAGTTCGATGATCCGTTCGGTCACTTTGCGCATCGCTTCCTCGTCGAGGTCGATGCCCAGCGTATCGAGATTTTTTTTGATATTCGCCTTGCCCGACATCTTTCCGAGCGCGTATTCGCGCACCCGTCCGAACCGTTCGGGCAACAGGTCGTTGTAGTACAGGTTGTCCTTATTGTCCCCGTCGGCATGGATGCCGGCGCACTGCGTGAATACGTTTTCGCCGACGACCGGTTCGTTGGCCGGGATGTGGATGCCCGTGTAGGTTTCCACTATCCGGCTGACGTGGTTGATGCTCTTCTCGACGATCGTATTACGCACTTTCAGGTGGTCGTTCAACACGGCGATTACGCTCGACAGCGGCGCATTCCCGGCCCGTTCGCCCAATCCGTTGACGGTCGTATGGATGCCCTGCACTCCGGCTTTGACGGCTGCGGCGACGTTGGCGACCGCCAGATCGTAGTCGTTGTGCGCGTGGAAGTCGAAATGCAGCTCCGGATAGCGTTCCACCATGTCGCGGCAAAAAGCGTAGCAGTCGTCCGGGTTCAGCACCCCGAGCGTGTCGGGAATCATAAAGCGCCGGATAGGCTCTCTTTTCAGCGTATCGACCATCTCGTAAACGTAGTCGGGCGAAAAACGCATCCCGTTCGACCAGTCTTCCAGATAGATGTTGACCGCGATGCCCATTTCGGTCGCTTGCGCGATGGCCGTTTTGATATCGGCGAAGTGTTGCTGCGGGGTTTTGCGTAGTTGAAGTTCGCAATGACGGCGCGAGCCTTTCGCCAGTAGGTTGACTACCCGGCAGCCGGCGTCTGCGATCCATTTCAACGATACCCCGTTGTCGACGAATCCCAGTACTTCCACACGATCCAGATACCCGCGTGCGGCAGCCCACTGCGCAATCCTGCGCACCGATTCGAATTCGCCCTCCGACACCCGTGCCGAAGCGATTTCAATCCGGTTTACGTGCAGTTCGTCGAGCAGCAGGCGGGCCATACTGAGTTTTTCGCGTACCGCGAACGAAACCCCGGAGGTCTGTTCGCCGTCGCGCAACGTCGTATCGAGTATCTCAATCTCTTTTACCATAAGCGTAAGGAAGTTAGGCCCGGGCCTTTTCGAAACGGGCGATATCGTCTTGGATGCTCAACAGATAGTCTACGTCGTCGTACCCGTTCAACAGGCATTCTTTTTTGTATCCGTCGATTTCGAACGAAGTTTTTTCGCCGGTCGAGCAGATCGTGAAGGTCTGATTCGGCAGGTCGACTTCGAATTGAGCCTTCGGATCGGCAGCGATGGCGGCGAATATTTTGTTTAAGAACTCGTCGCTGACCTGTACCATTACCAGGCCGTTGTTCAGCGCGTTGTTGCGGAAAATATCGGCGAAAAAGCTCGATACCACCACCCGGAATCCGTAGTCGAAAATCGCCCACGCGGCATGTTCGCGCGACGAACCGCAGCCGAAGTTTTTGGCGGCCACCAGGATCTCGCCGCCGAATTTCGGATCGTTCAGCGGGAAGGAGTCCACCTTGTTGCCGGCCTTATCGTAACGCCAGTCGCGGAACAAATTGTCCCCGAAGCCTTTGCGTTCGACCGCTTTCAGGAAGCGGGCGGGAATGATCTGGTCGGTATCGACGTTCTCTATATTCAGCGGACAGGCCGTAGTCGTTAATTTCGTGAATTTTGGAATAGCCATGGTATTTGAAAATTATGCACCTCGTGCTTGTTATCGGATTAAAGGTTGAATACTTCGCGCGGATCGGAGATCACGCCGGTTACGGCGGCGGCGGCGGCTACCAGCGGTCCCGCCAGCATCGTGCGGGCTCCCGGACCCTGGCGTCCCTCGAAATTGCGGTTCGAGGTCGATACGCTGTACATGCCCGAAGGAATTTTGTCCGCGTTCATCGCCAGGCAGGCCGAGCAACCGGGCTGTCGCAGTTCGAAACCGGCTTCGTTCAGGATCGTTTCCAGTCCTTCGGCTTTGGCCTGCGCTTCGACCATCTTCGAACCCGGAACGAGCCATGCGGTTACGTTCGGCGCTTTCTTGCGGCCTTTCACGGCGTTGGCGAACTGCCGGAAGTCCTCGATCCGACCGTTGGTGCAACTACCCAGAAACACGTAATCGACCTTTTTGCCGAGCATCTTCTCGCCGCTGTGGAAGCCCATGTAATTCAGCGATTTGTCGAAGCTGACCTTGTCGCTGCCGCTGAGTCCTTCGCCCGACGGAATCGTGCCGGTAATGCCCATTCCCATGCCCGGGTTCGTACCGTACGTGATCATCGGCTCGATATCGGCGGCGTCGAACGCGTATTCGGTGTCGAAATGCGCGTCCTGATCCGAATAAAGTTCTTTCCAGGCGGCTACGGCTTTGTCGAAATCGGCTCCCTGCGGGGCTCGGTTGCGGCCTTTCACGTAGTCGAACGTCGTTTGGTCGGGGGCGATGATGCCGCCGCGCGCGCCGCATTCGATGCTCATATTGCAGACGGTCATCCGCTCTTCCATCGACAGGTCGCGGATCGCTTCGCCGGCGAACTCGATAAAATGTCCCGTTCCGCCCGACGCCGATATCTTCGAGATGATGTACAGGACGATGTCTTTGGCCGTCACCCCTTTGCCGCGCTTGCCGTTCACGGTGATACGCATCGTTTTGGGCTTCGGCTGCAGGATGCACTGCGAAGCGAATACCATTTCGACTTCCGACGTGCCGATTCCGAATGCGACGGCGCCGAAAGCCCCGTGCGTCGAGGTGTGGCTGTCGCCGCATACGATCGTCATGCCGGGCTGAGTGATCCCCTGTTCGGGCCCGACGATATGCACGACGCCGTGTCCGGGACTGCCCAGCTTGAAGTATTCCACACCGTTCTCCTCGCAGTTGCGGCTGAACGATTCGAGCTGTTTGCGGCTCTGTTCTTCGGCAACGGGTCGATCCTGGTTCAGGGTCGGCACGTTGTGATCCGGCGTTCCGGTCGTCTGCTGCGGCCGGGCTACTTTGATCCCGCGGTTTTTGAGTCCCAGAAAAGCGACCGGCGAGGTTACTTCATGAATATAATGACGGTCGATATATAATACGCTGCGGCCGCCGTCCAACTGACGGACTACGTGTGCATCCCAAACTTTGTCAAAAAGTGTTTTTCCCATTTTCGTGTGTTTATGATTATTCTGTTTTTTCCGTTACATTGAGCAGGTTCAGTCCGTCCACGAAAGCTTCGACGGCCGCTTTTACGACGTCCGTATTAGCCGAAAAACCGTGGACCAGCATCGACCCGCATTTGACCTGTACGTGTACGCGGCCTACGTCGTCGCTGCCCTTGTTCATCGCCTGGATCAGGAATTCGGTGATCTGTACCGTTTCGTTGATCAGCGTTTTGATCGCTTTGACCGCCGCGTCCACCGGGCCGTTTCCGGTGCAGGTGGCCGTGCGTTCGCTGTCGCCGATCTTGACGATAACCGTCGCGGTGGGGATCAGCGTGCCGGTCAGGATTTGCAGGTATTTCAGTTTGATCCGCTTGCCGACCTTTTCGCCGGTGGCGGCCCCGACCAGGTAGAGCAGGTCGTCGTCGCGGACGTCCTTCTTCTTGTCGGCCAGTTCGAGGAACTTGGCGTATACTTCGTCCAGTTCTTTCTGTTCGAGTTTGAATCCGAGCAGTTCGAGCCGGTGGTTCAGCGCCGCGCGGCCGCTGCGGGCCGTCAGGGCGATCACCGATTCGTCCAGTCCGACATCGACCGGATTGATGATCTCGTAGCTTTCGCGGCTTTTCAGCACGCCGTCCTGGTGGATTCCCGACGAGTGGGCGAAGGCGTTGCGTCCGACGATCGCCTTGTTGGCCTGTACCGGCATGTTCATCATGCTGGCTACCATGCGGCTGGTCGAAGTCAACAATTTCGAATTGATCGACGTATCGACATTCAAGTGCTTGTGGCAGCGCAGTGCCATTACCACCTCTTCGAGCGAGGTGTTGCCGGCGCGTTCGCCGATCCCGTTGATCGTCACTTCAGCTTGGCGGGCGCCGTTGATGACGGCTTCCAGCGTGTTGGCCGTCGCCATTCCGAGGTCGTTGTGGCAGTGCGTCGAGATGATCGCCTTGTGGATGTTGCCGACGTTTTCCATCAGGTATTTGATTTTCCGCCCGTACTCTTGCGGCAGGCAGTATCCGGTCGTGTCGGGGATATTGACCACCGTAGCGCCCGCTTTAATGACCGCTTCGATGACGCGCGCCAGGTATTCGTTGTCGGCCCGGCCGGCGTCTTCGGCGTAAAATTCGACGTCTTCTACATATTTCTTCGCGTGTTTCACGGCGGCTACGGCCCGTTCGATGATCTCTTCGGGGGTCGATTTGAGCTTGTCGTAAATATGCGAGTGGGACACGCCGATCCCGGTATGGATCCGCTTATGTTTGGCCAGCGCCAGCGCGTCGGCGGCTACGTCGATGTCTTTCTGTACGGCGCGGGTCAGCGCGCAGATCGTGGGATTCGAAACCGCCTTCGAAATTTCGCGCACCGAATTGAAGTCGCCCGGACTCGAAATCGGGAAACCTGCTTCCAGGATATCTACGCCCAGTTCTTCCAGGGCGCGGGCTACTTCTATCTTTTCAATCGTATTCAACTGGCAACCGGGAACCTGTTCTCCGTCGCGCAACGTCGTGTCGAAAATAAATAATTTCTCACTCATGGCATCAAGTCTTTTAAACCGTAATTCTACATTCTTTCATTTACAAAATTAGCGGTTTCATTTCGAAAGTAGTCAAATTGCAAATATACAAATACGACGGCAAAAAGCAAAACGGCGCGACTAAAGAGTCCATAATAAATGCGATACGCTCCCGTGCCGCCGCAAAATGTACGACGTCAACCTGTCCGGGGGAAAAGCATGAAGGATTACTGTTCCGGCCTGGTATTCAGCAGCAGCCGTGCCTGTTCGCGCGCGGCTGCGGTGACGTCCGTGCCGCTGAGCATTTTTGCGATTTCGTCGATGCGTTGCTGCTGATCGAGTTTGCGGATGCGGGTGGTCGTGGTCGATCCGGATTCTTCTTTGTATACGAAGAAGTGATGGTCGCCTTTGCTGGCGATCTGCGGCAGGTGCGTGATGTTGACGACCTGCAGGTCGTCCGACAGGCGGCTGATGATCTCGCCCATCCGGTCGGCGATCGACCCGGACACGCCGGTGTCTATTTCGTCGAAGATGATGGTCGGCAGTTGGCTGTGGTGCGCGACGATCGCTTTGAGGCTCAGCATCAGCCGCGACATTTCGCCGCCCGAGGCGACTCGTTCGATCGGCTGCGGCGGCATGTGGCGGTTGGCCGTGAACAAAAAGCGGATGTCGTCCGCGCCGTCGGGTTGCAGTTCCGCTGCCGGCGTGATTCCGATACGCAACTCGGCCGCCGGCATTCCCAGTTCTGCGAGCATCTCTTTGACCTGCTTTTCGACGTGCGGGACGGTTTTTTTGCGTCCGGCGGTGATTTCTGCGGCCTGCTTCGCGGCTTTTACGCGTAACTCTCCGATCCGCCGCGATAGCGTTTCGATGGCCTGCGCCGATCCTTCGAGCTGCGCGAGGCGCTTTTGGTAATCGTCCTGCAGGGCGAGCAACGTTTCGACGGAATCCGCCTTGTGCTTTTGTTGCAGCGAGTAGATCAGGTCGAGCCGCTGCGACACCGATTCGAGTCGTTGCGGATCGGCTTCCAAGCGATCTCCTTCGGAGGCGATCTCGGAGGCCATGTCTTTCAGGTCGAGCGCGGCGCTGTGCAGCCGGGTATAGAAGGCGTCGGCCTGCGGATAGACCCTGGCGATCCGACCGAGCGACACTTCGATCTCTTTGATCCGACCGAGCAGGTTTTCATCGGCTCCGGTCATCTCCTGCGAGATCCATAGCAGCGTATCCTTGATTTCGGCCGCGTGGGACAATTCGGTCTGTTGCGCTTCGAGTTCAGCCTGTTCTCCCTCTTTTAATTTGGCTTTTTGCAATTCGTCCGACTGGAAGGCGAGGTATTCTCGGTCGCGGTCGTTCGCTTCGGCCTGTTGCCGCAGCCGGTTCAGTTCGCGTTCGGATTGTTGCAGCGCAGCGAACGTCTCCTTGTAACGCGACAGCAGACCGTCGTGCGAAGCGACGCTGTCCACGATACCGGTCTGGAAACGGTTGTCCGCGAGCAGCAGGGTTTGGTGCTGCGAATGAATGTCGATCAGCCGGCTGCCGATCTCGCGCAAGGTGTTCATCTGTACGGGAATGTCGTTCACATAGGCCCGGCTTTTTCCTCCCGGCGTGACGATGCGCCGGATGATTGTCCGGTTTTCGTAGTCGATGTCCAACGATTCGAACAATGCCTCCAGTCCGTATCCGTCGACGTCGAATTCCGCTTCGATGACGCAGTTGCGCTGGCTGTTCTTAATCGCCGCGGCATCGGTGCGATTACCGAGAATCAGGCCGAGAGCCCCGAGCAGGATCGATTTTCCGGCTCCGGTCTCTCCGGTGACGATATTCAGCCCGGCGGCCAGTTCGATGTCCAACCGGTCGATCAGCGCGTAATTTTCAACCGACAAACGATTCAGCATGGCGATTTCAAAAGTTTATCCAGACGGTTTATAGGTATTGTTGAGCGTTCGGTTATTCGGGACGGGCGTTTTTCGGCGCCCAGAACGCTTCGATTTCGTCGACGATGTCCGCGGCTACTTCAGTTTTGCTTTTCAGCCCGAATACGGTTTCGCTTCCGTCGCGGCGAAGTATCGTGATCTTGTTGGTATTGCCTCCAAATCCGGCGCCGTCGTCCTGCAGGGAGTTCAGTACGATGAAATCCATGTTTTTGCGTTCCAGCTTGGATTGCGCGTTGGCTCGTTCGTGGTCGGTTTCGAGCGCGAATCCGGCCACGAGGCGCGTTCCTTTGACCGCTCCGATCGCAGCGGCGATATCCCGGGTCGGCTGCAGGGCGATGTTCCATGCCGATCCTTCCTTTTTGATTTTCGTGTCGGCGACCGCCTGCGGCGTATAGTCGGCCACGGCGGCGCACATGACCGCCGCGTCGCATCGGTCGAAAGCTTTCGTAGCGGCCCGGAACATCTGCTCGGCCGTCACCACGTCGACCGTCTGCACGCCGTCCGGCGGCGTCAAGGCCGTTTTACCGGTTACGAGGATCACTTCGGCGCCGCGTTCTTTCAATTCGGCGGCGATCGCATACCCCATTTTGCCCGACGAGAAGTTTGAAATGTAGCGTACCGGGTCGATCGGTTCGATCGTCGGGCCGGCCGTTACGAGGATCGTTTTGCCGGTCAGGTTGCGTTTCTTGGCGAAAAAATCCGATACGAAAGCGACGATCTTCTCCGGTTCTTCCATGCGGCCTTTGCCCGACAGGCCGCTGGCCAGTTCGCCTTCGGCGGGCTCGATCACCTGGTTGCCGTAGCTTTTCAGCGAGTCGAGGTTGTATTGCGTGGTAGGGTGGGAGTACATGTCCAGATCCATCGCCGGAGCGACGAAAACGGGACACCGCGCCGACAGATAAGTGGTCAGCAGCAGGTTGTCCGCCACGCCGGTCGCCATTTTCGCGATCGTGTTGGCCGTAGCCGGGGCGATCAGGTAAGCGTCCGCCCACGTGCCGAGACTGACATGGCTGTTCCATTCCCCGTTCTCCGGATTGAAGAATTCGACCGGAACGGGATGTTTGCACAGGGTCGCCAGCGTCAGCGGCGTGATGAACTGTTTGGCCAGCGGGGTCATTACGACCCGCACTTCGGCTCCTTCGCGCACCAGCAATCTGACGAGTATCGCAGCCTTGTAGGCTGCGATACTTCCCGTTACCCCGACGAGTATTTTTTTCCCTCTGAGCATCGTATTTGAAAATTGTCGGAACGATCCGGTTTATTCTGCCGGCAGCTCCTCGGTTGCGTCCGCTTTCGTATCCCGGAAATAGATCTCTCCGGAGAGAAATTCTTCGGTAGCTACGATCGCCGGTTTCGGCAGGCGTTCGTAATATTTCGATATTTCGATCTGTTCGCGGTTCTCGAAAGTCTCTTCCAGCGAGTCGTTAACGCTCGAAAAATCGGCCAGCTTGCGCGTCAGTTCCTGTTTTATTTCGCTGGAGATCTGGTTGGCGCGGCGTGCGATGATGACTACCGATTCGTAAATGTTGCCCGTCGGAGCGTCCAGATCCGTCAGTTTACGCGTTACGGTGTTGGTCGGAATACTACTTTTCTTCAGTTCCATTGCTTGTTTCGGAATTATCGGATTTATTTGATTTTTCGCTCTTTTCTTTTTTCGGCTTGGGCTCCCGGGCCGCTTTGGACTCTTTGGCCGGTTTGTGCTCTTTCTCGACAGCGGCTTTTGCTTCTTTCTTTTCTTTCCGTTCCGCTTTCCCGCGTTTTGCCGTCGTGCCGGTCTGGTCGGAGAAATTGAGGGACGGAGCCGATTCCGTTACCTCTTCGCTGTCTTCCGCTTCGGTGCCATCGGGCTTCTCTTTGTATTTCTCCAGGAATTTTTTAGCCTCGTCCTGCATTTTGTCGGCTTCTTTGCGGTATTTGCTTTCCGGATATTCGTCGATAAAGCTGTAATAAGCGTTCTGAGTATCCAGATAACGCTGACGCTGTAAGGCAGGAACGCTGTTGCGGGCATAGAGACACTGCGCGCTGACGATCAGATAAGCCAGTTCCTCGCGGTGGTTGCTTTCCGGATATTTCAGGATCGCGTTGCGCAACGCCGTAACGGCCGAATTGTAATAACCTACGTCGTAATAGAGTTTGGCGTTCAGGAAAGCTTTGTCGTAAAGCTTCTGACGCAGTTCGATCATGTTTTCGAGCAGCTCGTCCCGTTTTTGGCTTTTGGGATACCGATCCAAATATTCGCTGATGGCCTGCATGGCCTGGAACGTGAACGATTGATCGTTTTCGGGTTTCGGCGACAGGTAATAGAACCCTTTGGCGAAATAGTATTCCGACTCTTCGAGGAACGGGCTTCGCCCGAAACGCCGGCGAAATTCGTCGAATTGCTGGGAGCTGGTTTCGAAATCCCCCATTTTGTAGGAGCACAGGCTTGTGTAGAAAGCGACGGTATCGGCCTGATCGGATTGACTGAAGATGTGTTCGATGTCCTTGAACAGGGTGAGCGACCTGCTGTATTTCCCGGCATTGAAGTATTCGAGAGCCTTGTCGTACTTTTGCTTGTTGCTGCCGCTTTTCAGGAGTTTGTTGTACTCGCTGCACGACACGGTCGTCAAAAGCATTAACGCAATAAAAATTTTCGCAGGATAAAATTTCATCGTTATTTACAGGGTTTAAACGCTTCGCACGGAAAACACCATATTTACCGGACGGGCAAAGTTATGTATTTTTAACGATTTGGGAAAACATATATTGTTTTTTTTCGATTTATATTTTGTATGCGGGCACGGAGCGTTCCGATGCCGATCTCCGGTAAGGAGGGCTGCTTCCCGCGGATGCGGCGGCGCGGGCGGGAAGCGTTCCGATGCGGATGCGGCGGGTGCGTTTTGCGTTCGATTGCCGGGCGGAAAAACGGAAACGGAACATAAAAAAAGGTTAAATTTTTTATGCTTTGTAGAAAAAGGTTAACTTTGTGTGATTTTTTGTGGAATTCAACCAAACAAATTATACTACAGTGGATATTTTTGAACGAATACACGAGAACGCCGGCGGCCCGATCGGTCAGTATCAGAAATTGAGTCACGGTTACTATTCTTTCCCGAAACTGGAAGGAGAAATCGGTCCCCGGATGATGTTCCGCGGGCGGGAAGTATTGAACTGGAGCCTGAATAACTACCTGGGGCTGGCCAACAACCCGGAGGTGCGGAAGGCCGATGCCGAAGCCGCCGCCGAATTCGGTATGGCGTATCCGATGGGGGCGCGTATGATGAGCGGGCAGACCAAATGGCACGAACAGCTCGAACGGGAGTTGGCCGCCTTCGTCGGCAAGCCCGACGCGTTCCTGCTGAACTACGGGTATCAGGGGATGATCTCGATCATCGATTCGCTGCTGACCCGCCGCGACGTGGTGGTTTACGATTCGGAGGCGCACGCCTGCATCATCGACGGGTTGCGGTTGCATACCGGCAAGCGTTTCGTTTATCCGCATAACGACATGGAGGCCTGCCGCAAGCAGCTCGGTCATGCCACGAAGCTGGCCGAAGAGAACGGCGGCGGCGTGCTGGTAATCACCGAGGGCGTGTTCGGCATGAAAGGCGACCTGGGCAAGCTCGACGAGATCGTCGCCATGAAGAAGGATTTCAAGTTCCGCCTGCTGGTCGACGACGCGCACGGGTTCGGAACGATGGGGAAGACCGGCGCCGGAACGCCCGAGCATTTCGGCGTGATCGACGGCGTGGACGTACTGTTCAATACGTTCGCCAAGTCGATGGCCGGGATCGGCGCTTTCGTTTCGTCTGAAAAATATATCGTGGATTACCTGCGTTACAACATGCGTTCGCAGACCTATGCGAAAGCGCTGCCGATGCCGATGGTCAAAGGGGCGTTGAAGCGTCTGGATATGATCCGCAAGCATCCGGAATTCAAGGACAACCTTTGGACGATCGTCCATGCGTTGCAGAGCGGCTTCCGCAAGCGCGGGTTCGATATCGGCGGCACCTTGTCGCCCGTTACGCCCGTTTACATGAAAGGCGGGGTGGACGAGGCCTGCAATATCGTGGTCGATCTGCGCGAGACCTATAACCTGTTCTGTTCGGTGGTCGTGTATCCGGTGATTCCGAGAGGGGAGATCATTCTGCGGATTATTCCTACGGCCGTACATACGCTCGAAGACGTGGAGTATACGCTGGATTGCTTCGAAAAGTGCCATGCGAAACTTAAGAACGGCGATTACAAGAAGCCGATGCCGGACATGGGCGAAAAATAGTTTGATGCGAAGGCGGTCTCCGAACCGCCGGAAAACAGCTTCGAATTCTGAAGGGCGGCGTTTTCGGATTGCCGCCCTTCGTATTTCGATTTCTGATGTTATTGTCCCGGCGACCGTATGCCGATAAAAAGCGAAGCCGCCGGAAATCTCCCGGCGGCTTCGCTTTTTACAGGTCGTCGCGTATGCCGTTTTGCGGCGGCATTAGTTGATCGTCATCATTTCGCGGTATTTGGGCAGCGGCCAGAGTTCGTCGTCCACGATCAGTTCGAGCTTGTCGATGTCGTGGCGAATCTTGTCGAGATAGATCAGCACGTCTTCCGAGTAACCGGTCGCCCGCGCCACCAGGTTGTCCATGTGGTTGTATTTTTTACGGGCTTCGACCATCAGGTAAGTGTTCTCGCGAATGGCCTTCACGTGCTTGGCGATCGTCTGGATCGTACGGATTTCCTCGGCCGCCAGGTCGAGGTACTCGTTCGGCAGGATGTCCTTGAGTCCCTGGACGTTCTTAATCAGGATATTCTGGTAATGAATAGCTGTCGGAACGATATGGTTGGCCGCCATATCCGCCAGTACGCGCGATTCGATCTGGATTTTCTTGATCAGATTTTCCATGTTGATTTCGTAACGGGCGTGGATTTCCGATTCGTTGAACACTTTGTGTTTGTCGAACAGTTTCGAATAGGCTTTGCTGCTGAAAATCTTGAATGCGTCCGGAACGCTCTGGATGCTTTCGAGCCCGCGTCTGTCGGCTTCGCGCAGCCATTCGGCGCTGTATCCGTTGCCTTCGAACCGGATTTTTTTCGATTCGATGATGTATTTGCGGATGATCTGTAGGATCGCTTCGTCTTTTTTCACCCCTTTGTCGATCAGCTTGTCGACTTCGGCTTTGAATAGGGTGAGCTGTTCGGCGACCGCCGTGTTGATCGGAATCAGCGGCGCGGCGCAGTTGTTCGACGAACCGGTTGCCCGGAATTCGAACCGGTTGCCGGTGAAGGCGAACGGCGAGGTGCGGTTGCGGTCGGTGTTGTCGAGCAGAATTTCCGGGATCTTTCCGATGTCGAGTTTGATCTCGGTTTTTTCGTCGGGAGTCAGTTTCTTGTCGCTCAGGCGTTCTTCGAGCGAGTCGAGGATGGCCGACAGGGTCGAGCCGGTGAATACCGACATGACGGCCGGCGGCGCTTCGTGCGAGCCGAGCCGGTGCGAATTCGACTGGGTGGCGATCGACGCCATGAACAACGGACCGTAATTGTGGGCGGCCATGATCGTATTGACGAAAAAGGTCAGGAATTGGATGTTGTTTTTCGGCGTTTTGCCCGGCGCAAGCAGGTTTACGCCCGTGTCGGTCAGCAGCGACCAGTTGCAGTGCTTGCCCGATCCGTTGACGCCGGCGAACGGTTTTTCGTGGAACAGCACGCGCAGCTTGTGTTTTTGCGCCAGCCGGCGCATCAGGGTCATCAGCAATGTGTTGTGATCGACGGCGATGTTGGCTTCCTCGAATACAGGCGCGCATTCGAATTGATTCGGGGCCACCTCGTTGTGCCGGGTCTTGATCGGGATGCCGAGGCGGTAGGCTTGCAGTTCGAAGTCTTTCATGTATTCGAGCACGCGGCTCGGAATGGCTCCGAAATAGTGGTCGTCGAGTTGCTGGTCTTTGGCCGCGATGTGCCCCATCAGCGTACGTCCGGTCTGCGCCAAGTCGGGACGGGCCAGAAACAGCGCTTCGTCCACCAGGAAATATTCCTGCTCCCAGCCCAGCGTGACATTGACCTTCCTTACGTCCTTGTCGAACAACTGACACACTTCGACGGCGGCTTTATCAATGGCCTGCAGCGACTTGAGCAGCGGCGTTTTGAAGTCGAGCGCTTCGCCGGTGTAGGCGATGAATATGCTGGGGATACAGAGTGTCCGGTCGAGAATGAACGCGGGCGACGAAGGGTCCCAAGCCGAATAACCGCGCGCTTCGAACGTGTTGCGGAGGCCTCCGGTCGGGAAACTCGATGCGTCGGGTTCCTGCTGTACGAGCAGCTCGCCTTTGAACGCTTCGAACGATCCGCCTCCGAACATCGGTTCGAAGAAGGCATCGTGTTTCTCGGCGGTGGAGTCGTTCAGCGGCTGGAACCAGTGCGAATAGTGGGTTGCTCCTTTTTCCATGGCCCACGTTTTCATCCCCTGGGCGACCTGGTTGGCGATCTTGCGGTCGATCCGCCGTCCTTCGTCGACAGCGGTGCAGAGGCTTTCGTAAGCTTCTTTCGGGATGTATTGACGCATTTTTTCGCGGTCGAATACGTCCGCGCCGAAATAATCGGATATCTTTTTGTCCGGCAGGTCGGCTTTTACCGGCTCCCGTTTTGACATTTCGTCAAGCGCCTTGAAACGTAATATTGCCATGTCGATTCGTTGTTTGTATTTGAACGGACAAAAGTAGCAAATATTCGCGAATGCCCCTATTTTTTTGCAGGGGTATTCGCGAAAAAAATGTTTTTTCGGACGCTTAGTCGAACGATTGCATCCCGGTTTGGGCGATCCGGATGATTTTTTGGTAATCTTGGTAATTCAGTTCCATGAAAAAATAGTGGATCGGGTCTACCCGCATACCGTCGTGCTTGACTTCGTAATGCAGGTGGGGCGCCAGCGACAGACCCGTGTTGCCGGATTGGGCGATGATGTCGCCCCGTTTGACGAATTCGCCTTTTTTAGCGTAGATTTTTCCCAGGTGGCTGTAAGTCGTTTCGTAGCCGTTCCCGTGGTTGATGACCACGGTATTCCCGGACGTGGTGTTACGCGTAACGACGTCCTTGATCCGGCCGTCGGCCGTCGCGAAAACGCGCGAACCTTCGCTCACCGTATAGTCCACGCCTTGGTGGGCGGTTAGAATTTTATAGAACGGGTGGATCCGCATACCGTACGAGGCGGTCAGCAGCGTCAGGTCTTTGTTGATGACCGGCTGGATCGCCGGGATGTTGTCGATTCGGTCTTTCAGCGAATCGGCGGTTTGTTCGAGGGTCGCCAGCGTGTACAGGTGTTCGCCGGCGCGTTTTTCGAGGGTATTGAGTTTCCCGAAAAACTCCTTGCCCAGTTCCTTGTTGGATTTGGTCAGCAGTTTTTCATGGGTTTCCCAGCGTTTTTTCTCGAATTCCGTGTCGAAATTGTACGGGTCGGATTCGAACAGCGTCCGGAACACCTGCTTGTCGCGGTCGATGACGTTGTACAGCACTTTCTCGACCGTCGCATAGCGTTCGCTCAGCGAATCGTATTCCTGACGCAGCTTGCGCGTGGAGTGTTTCATCTGGTACTCCAGCGGCGTGTCGAAAAAAAACGAGAAGGCGGCGTAATAGATGACGGCGATCCCGATCCACGCGAACAGATGGATTACGCCGCGCCAAAATTTCTTCTTGAATTTTTCGCGTTGCTCGTGCCAGCGGGGAACCAGCTCCTTGAATTTCGGGGTTCGTTTGTTATCCATCGGATTAATCGCCTTCGTAAGTCGTGTACTGCGCCGATTCGATGATCTTCTGGAATTCGGCTTCGGTCATGTCGCGGCTCAGGTAGTTGATCGGGTCGACATGGACACCTTTATATATAACTTCGTAATGCAGGTGGGGGCCTTTCGACAGTCCCGTATTGCCGACCTCCCCGATCTTCTCGCCGCGCTTCACCTTTTGCCCCGGCATCACTTCGATTTTGCTCAGGTGGGCGTAACGGGTTTTGTAGCCGAATCCGTGGTTCAGCAGGATCTGACGCCCGTATCCCCGCGTCCCTTCGTTGTTGAAGGCGACGAATCCGTCCCCGGTGGCATAAACCGGCGTTCCGATGTTCGATCCCAGGTCGACGCCCTGGTGTCCTTTCACCCGTCCTGTGATCGGGTGTACCCGCGTGCCGAACGCGCCGATGTTGCCGCGCAGTTTCCGGCGGTCGAGCGGCCAGATCGCGGGAATCGCTTCGGCCATCAGCGCTTTGTTTTTGGACAGCACCTCGAGTTCGTCGAGCGATTTGGACTCCAGGTACAGCATCCGGGTCATTGCGTCGAGGTCTCTCCACGTGCCGATCATCTCCGGCGTGTACATGTCTCCTTCCAGGAAGCTGTATTTCGTGTCGGGATAGGGCGTATAGATTCCGTGCAAGTTCAGCGAGTCGGCGGCGAACAGCGAGCGGTACACGTTGTTGTCGCGGTGACGCAGTTCCTGCAGTTTGGCGGTCGCCGCGCGGATTTTGTCGTTCAGGATGTTGTACTTCAGCATCAGTTCGTTGTTCCGTTCGCCGATGCGGTACATCTTCGGCGTGTAGAAGAAAAAGGAGAAAAGCAGGTTGACCACCGAAGCCAGGATAAAGCCGATCAGCACCTTCCGCAGAATCCGGTAGAACCGGATGCGGAACGGGATCGCCATCACCTCGTAGGTCAGGGTTTGTGGATTGAATTTATACCGCTTTTTTGCCATGCATTCGATGATCGGTCAGATATTGGGAGGCTTTCTTCCGGATGCCGCCGCAAGTTCGGACACTAAAAAAGTATTTTATCAACGGGAAATGTGACAAAATTAGACTAATTTACTTAATTTTGCAATTTCCTACAAGATAACGCATCGCAGTACGCAGATATTATAAGTAAGGTATGGATTCTAATCAAATCAGAAAAACTTTTCTCGATTTTTTCCGCAGCAAAGGGCATGTGATCGTGCCGTCGGCTCCGATGGTCGTCAAGAACGACCCGACCCTGATGTTCACCAACGCCGGGATGAACCAGTTTAAAGATTTGTTCCTGGGGAACTCTCCGATCAAAGACCGCCGGGTGGCCGATTCGCAGAAATGTCTGCGCGTGTCGGGCAAGCACAACGACCTGGAGGAGGTCGGCCACGACACTTACCATCACACGATGTTCGAAATGCTCGGCAACTGGTCGTTCGGGGATTATTTTAAGAAAGAGGCGATCTCGTGGGCGTGGGAGTTGCTTACCGACGTGTACGGCCTGCCGAAAGAGCGTTTGTACGCGACGATTTTCGAGGGGAGTCCCGATGAAAATATCGACCGTGACAACGAGGCCTACCAGTATTGGAAGCAGTTCCTGCCCGAAGACCATATCATTCTCGGAAACCGTCACGATAATTTCTGGGAAATGGGCGATACGGGGCCTTGCGGCCCGTGCAGCGAAATCCATTACGATCTGCGCTCGGACGAGGAGCGGGCCGCGTTGGACGGACGCGAGTTGGTGAACCGGGGGCACCACCTGGTCATCGAGATATGGAACCTGGTTTTCATGCAGTTCAACCGCAAGGCCAGCGGCGAACTGGAACTGCTGCCGGCCCGCCACGTGGATACCGGCATGGGCTTCGAACGGCTTTGCATGGTGTTGCAGGGCAAACAGAGCAATTACGATACCGACGTATTCCAACCGACGATCCGGCGTCTGGCCGAACTGTCCGGAAAAGTTTACGGTCAGGATCGCAGGGCCGATATCGCGATGCGGGTGGTTGCCGACCACCTGCGGGCGATTGCTTTCTCGATTGCCGACGGGCAGCTGCCGTCGAACGTGAAGGCCGGGTACGTGATCCGGCGTATCCTGCGCCGCGCCGTGCGGTACGGATATACTTACCTCGGTTTCAACGAGCCGTTTATCTGCCAGTTGGTCGACGGACTCGTCCGGCAGATGGGCGAACAGTTCCCCGAACTGGCGGCGCAGCAGGATCTGATTACCAAAGTGATCGCCGAGGAGGAAGCCGCATTCCTGAGGACATTGGCTACCGGGATCAATCTGCTCGACAATGTGATCAAAAAGGAACAGGCCGCCGGCAGCCGGGTGATCAGCGGCAGCGAAGCGTTCCTGCTGTACGATACTTACGGATTCCCGATCGACCTGACCGAACTGATCGCTCAGGAAAACGGCATGACGGTAAACGGCGAGGAATTCTCTGCCGAACTGCAGAAACAAAAAGAGCGTTCGCGCAACGCGGCGGCGGTCGATACCGACGATTGGGTCGAACTGTTCCCGATCGCCGAGAGTCGCTTCATCGGTTACGATACGCTCGAAAGCGACGTGCGGATTTCGCGTTATCGTCGCGTTACCGCCAAGAACAAGACTTACTATCAGTTGGTTTTCGACCAGACGCCTTTCTACGGTAATTCGGGCGGGCAGACCGGCGACCGCGGGTACATCGAGAGCGACGAACAGAAGATTCCGGTCACCGATACCCAAAAGGAGAACAACCTGACCGTCCATCTGGTCGATCGGCTTCCGGACGATCTTTCGGCGAAGTTCCGTGCGGTAGTGGACGGCGAAGCGCGGGCGAACACGGCGGCTAATCACACGGCCACGCACCTGTTGCATAAAGCGCTGCGTACGGTGCTCGGCGATCATGTCGAACAAAAAGGGTCGCTCGTATGTTCCGATTACCTGCGTTTCGACTTTTCGCATTTCCAGAAGGTAACCGACGAGCAGATCCGCGAAGTCGAAAAGTTGGTCAACCGGGATATCCGCAGCAACTTTCCGTTGCAGGAACGCCGCGAATACCCGATCGAAGAGGCCCGTAAACTCGGGGCCATGATGTTGTTCGGCGAAAAATACGGCGACCGCGTGCGGGTGATCCAGTACGGAAAGTCGGTCGAACTCTGCGGCGGAACCCATGTTCCTGCGACCGGCAGCATCGGTTTTTTCAAGGTCGTTTCCGAAAGCGCCATTTCGGCCGGCGTGCGGCGTATCGAAGCGCTGACGGGCGACCGGGCGATGGAATACGTCTATTCGCTTGAGGATACCCTGCGAGCTGTTCAGCGGTATGTGAATAATCCTTCGGTGACTCAGGCGATCAAAAAGCTGGTCGAGGAGAATTCGGAACTGAACAGACAGATGGAGCAGCAGCGCAAGGAGCGTATCCAATCGCTGGTGGCATCCATTGAGCCGAACCTGACCGAGGAGGACGGCGTCGTACTGGTCGCTCGCCAGTTGGATTTGATGCCCGACGTCATTAAAGGAATCGCTTTCGGGCTGAAGCCGAAATTTCCGAATCTCGTGTTCGTGACCGGATCGGCCTTCGGCGACAAGGTGACGTTGACGATTATGCTGGGCGACGAGATCGTGGCCCGGGGTGTGAATGCGTCGAAAGTGATCCGCGAGGCGGCTAAAGAGATCGGCGGCGGAGGCGGCGGGCAGCCGTTCTTCGCGACGGCCGGCGGTAAGAAACCCGAAGGACTCGAAAAGGCTATTTTCAGAGCCGTGGAATTGATCAAAGGAGAATTGAAATAAGTGGAAGAGCGGGAAACGGACAGGTTTCCCCGAAAAAAGAAAGACGATGGCAAACAAAGTATTACTGATGATTTTGGACGGCTGGGGCAAAGGCGATCACGGCCACGACGATGTGGTTTATTCGGCCGACCCGGTCTATATCAACGGCCTGGAGGCCAAATATCCGTCGGCGCAGTTGCTGACCGACGGCGAAAACGTCGGCCTTCCCGACGGACAGATGGGTAATTCGGAAGTAGGTCACCTGAATATCGGCGCCGGACGCGTCGTATACCAGGATCTGGTGAAGATCAACCGGGCCTGCCGCGACAATTCGATTCTGAAGAATCCGGAGATCGTGAAGGCGTTCACCTATGCGAAGGTGAACGGCAAGCAGGTGCATTTCATGGGCCTGCTGTCGGACGGCGGCGTGCACAGTTCGCTCGATCATTTGTTCAAGTTGTGCGATATTTCGAAAGAGTACGGGATCGACAAGACGTTCGTACACTGTTTTATGGACGGCCGCGATACCGACCCGCGCAGCGGAAAGGGATTTGTGGAGAAATTGCAGGGGCACCTGAAGCATTCGGCCGGAAAAATCGCTTCGGTCATCGGCCGTTATTATGCGATGGACCGCGACAAGCGCTGGGAACGGGTCAAGGAAGCTTACGACCTGATCGTGAAAGGCGTGGGCGAAAAGGCGACGGACGCCGCCGCCGCCGTGCAGAAATCCTACGACGAAGGGGTGACCGACGAATTTATCAAGCCGATCGTCTGCGTTGACGGACAGGGCGATCCGGTCAGTACGATCCAGGACAGGGACGTGGTGATCTTCTTCAATTTCCGCAACGACCGGGCGAAGGAGCTGACGGTCGTGCTGACGCAGGAGGATATGCCCGATTACGACATGAAGAAGCTGTCGCTGTACTATTGCTGCATGACCCCTTACGACGCCAAGTTCACCGGCCTGCGCATCCTTTTCGACAAAGACAACGTGGCCAATACGATCGGCGAATATGTATCGTCGCAGGGCCTCAGTCAGTTGCGCATCGCCGAAACGGAGAAATACGCGCACGTGACGTTTTTCCTGAACGGCGGCCGCGAAGAGACTTTCGGCGGAGAGGAACGGATTCTGATCCCTTCCCCGAAAGTGGCTACTTACGATCTGCAACCCGAGATGAGCGCTTATCAGGTAAAGGACGCTCTGGTCGAGCAGTTGAACAAGAAAAAATTCGATTTCATCTGCCTGAACTTCGCCAACGGCGACATGGTGGGACATACCGGCGTTTACGATGCGATCGTCAAGGCGGTCAAAGCGGTGGACGCCTGCGTGCGCGACGTGGTCGAGGCGGCGAAGGCGAACGGTTACGAGGTCGTCGTTATCGCCGATCACGGTAATGCCGACCATGCCGAGAATCCGGACGGAACCCCGAATACGGCTCATTCGTTGAATCCGGTGCCCATTATAGTGGTGTCCGACCGCGTCAAGAGCGTCCGCAACGGCGTGTTGGCCGATGTGGCCCCGACCGTGCTGAAATTGATGGGCCTGTCCCAGCCACCCGAGATGACCGGGAAAGTTTTGGTCGAAATGTAACGCATGAACGCCGTTTTTGATCTCTTGATTGAAAACGGCGTAATTTATACCTGCCGGATGGATCGCGTCATTGGGTATTTATAATTGGACGATCGGAGTCGTCTCGGAGAAGGGCGAAGGCAGCGCTTTCTGGGTCGAACTGCCTTGCCGGGTCAAACCGATCGAAAAGTAAGAGTAAAGGAACGGTTTTTGGGGCCGCCGCCGGTATTTTTTATCGAAGCCGGTTATAATTCCCCGATCAGCCCCCGGATGACGACCGATGCGCAGTGACAGCCGAACAGTGCGGGCATGTAGGATATCGTGCCGACATTGGATTTTTTGTTGGTTTCCTCGCATAGGATCATGGCGCCTTCGCGGACCGCTTCGGGTGAAAAAACGACCCGGAACCCCGTCCGGATTCCCGCTTTATGCAATCTTTTTCGCAGCATGTGCGCCAGCGGACAGTGATGCGATTTCGCAATGTCTCTGATTTCGATCAGCGTAGGATCGGTTTTGGCTCCGGCCCCCATCGAACTGACCAGCGGAATCCCGCGGTCGAGGGCTCCCTTGATCAGATTTACTTTCGGCGACAGCGTATCGATCGCATCGACCGCGTAATCGAACTTTCCTCCGTCGAGCAGCCGGTCGGTCGCTTCGTCCCGGACATACTCCCGGAGTACGGTCAGGCGCAACTGCGGGTTGATATCTTGCAGGCGAGCAGCCAGTATTTCCGCTTTCGGCCGTCCGACCGTACTATGCAGGGCGACCAGTTGCCGGTTGATATTCGTTTCCGAAACGTCGTCGGCGTCTACGATCGTCAGCGCGCCGATGCCGCTGCGGGCGAGCATTTCGGCGGCATAGGCACCCACGCCTCCCAGCCCGACCACCAGTACGCGCGCGTTTTGCAGCCGTTTCATCTTTTCGCTGCCCAGCAGCAGTTCCGTTCGTTCGAGCCAATGAGTCATGCGGCGAATATTTTTCGATAGTTTTTACGGATTTCGGCGGCCAGTTCCGCGACGGAGACTCCCCGGATCGCCGCCGCTCGTTCGTAGATGGAACCGATCCCGGCCGCGCTTTCGTCCGTTTCGAGGAAAAGACGGTCGGATGGGGTATTGCGCAGCGCGTCCGCCGTTTTCGAAGAACGGAATGCCGTTTCGCCGAACGACAGGTAATATCCCGCTTTCAACACCTGTCCGGCCAGTTGTTTCGATCCGGCGAATCCGTGGAAAACGGCCGGTATGTCGAACGGGCGCAGGGTCGGCAGCATTTCGTTGTAGGCTTTGACACAGTGCAAGATAACCGGCAGCCCGCGTCTGCGGGCGATCTCCAGTTGCCGAACCAGCCATTCGCGTTGTGCCGTTCGGTCGACCGATACGGCGTAGTCGAGCCCGATTTCGCCGATCGCCGCGCAGGGCAGCGTTTCGAGCTGCCGCAGTCCTTGCGGATCGGCTTTTTCGCTGTCCCACGGGTGGATGCCCGCCGAAAAGAGCGAACCGTCGGAAGGCACGGCATCCGTGCCGAGCCGTATCGACCGCAGGGCGGCGGCGTCCGGTTCTTTCCGGTGCGTATGGATGTCGATAAGCGGGTACATCTGCGAAAAATGATTAGCTTTGCGGAGCAAAGGTAATAAACGGTATCCAATGAGCAAACGGTCCCTCGTCTGGTTGGTGTGCGCGATCATCGTTACGGTTTCGGTCGGAACGTTTTCCGTGTACCGGATAATCCGGCATTCCGGGGCGCCGGACATCCCGGCGTGCGTTGCCGTTCCGGCTGAGGACGACCGACAGTTGACGCTGATCTTTACCGGAGACCTGATGCAACACCTTCCGCAGGTGCAGGCCGCCTTCCGACGAGACGGCGGAATCGACTACACCGCCTGTTTTTCGCGGTTGAAAAATTATTTCGCTTCGGCCGACTTCGTAATTGCCAATTTGGAAACCACGCTCGGCGGGGAACCCTATTCGGGGTATCCTCAGTTTCGCTCGCCCGGCGCGTTGGCCGGGGCGATGCGCCGGGTCGGTATCGACGTGGCCGTCGCGGCGAACAACCATATCTGCGACCGCGGCGGGGCCGGAATCCGTTCTACGCTCGATACGCTCGTGCAGGCCGGCCTGGAGTATACCGGGGTATTCGCCGATACGCTTCCCGATCCGGCCCGCCACCCGCTTTGGTTGCGGAAAGGGGATTTTCGGGTGGCATTGCTGAATTATACTTACGGGACCAACGGACTGTCCGTCCCGCGCGGTTATACGGTGAACCGGATCGATACGCTCCGTATCCGGCAGGATATCGCCGGCGCGCGCGGCAACGGGGCGACGCACGTGGTGCTGTTTCTGCACTGGGGCAACGAGTACGAGACGTTGCCGAATCGCTGGCAGCGCGACTTGGCCGCCCGGAGCCATCGCTGGGGGGCCGATCTGGTGATCGGTTCGCATCCGCACGTCGTTCAGTCGGTCGAAACGGTATCCGATTCGTCGGGCAGGATTTGCGGGGCGACCGTTTTTTCGATGGGCAATTTTGTTTCGAACCAGCGTTTTCCCGGTACGGACGGCGGCATATCGGTGCGGATCGGGCTGTCGCTCGGCGCAGACGGGCGGACGGCTTACCGTCCCGAGTACCTGATCCACTGGACGTCGATCTCATCCGACCCGGGGAGCCGCTCGGGGCATCGTTACGAGATCGTTCCGGCCTATTCCCGCGAAACGGTTTCGCCGCAACAACGGCCGGGGCTGGATCGCTTCGTCCGGCGGACGAGGGATTATATGCAGCGTTACAGTCGCGGCTTTACCGAGATAACGGACGATTACCGGAAAAGCGGGGACGCCGGAACGTTGCCCGGCGATTGACGATCGATTGTTGATAAATAGCGCCGGATTCGGCGACTGCATCCGTCCTGGAAAAGAAAAATAAAATAATTATTGTTATATTTGTAACGCAAAATTAAATTTTGTGTCGAACGCATGAAAAAATATTTGCTGTGTGGGGTGTTGTGCGCACTGCTGATCGGTGTCGCCGGTGCGAAAAATACGTCGAAACAGACCAAGGAGGACGGAAAGGATACCGGAGCCTATGTATTTGCCGATAAAGTGCTGGTGCCCGTGACGCCGGTGAAGGATCAGGCGAAGTCCGGCACCTGCTGGAGCTTTTCGGGCACGGCGATGGCGGAGAGCGAGTTGCTTCGTCGCGGGAAAGGCGTTTACGACCTTTCCGAAATGTGGATCGTCCGCCATACTTACCTCGAAAAAGCGATCAAATACGCCCGCCTGCACGGTAAGGCCAATTTCTCCGAGGGGGGGACGCTGGATGACGTCGTATACATCGTCGACCGTTACGGAATCGTGCCCGAGACGGTCTATTCTGGATTGAAGGACGGCGCGTCGAGGCACTCGCACGAAGAACTGAGCGTTGCTCTCAAAGCCTATACGGATGCGGTGATCGGGAATCCGTCCAAACGGCTTTCCGCGTCTTGGATCGACGGTCTGAACGGGATACTGGACGCTTACCTGGGCCCCTGTCCCGAAAAATTCGTTTACGACGGAAAAGAATATACTCCGAAAAGTTTTGCGCAGGAGCTGGGTATTCGCCGCGACGATTACGTAGTGCTCACGGCAATGACGCACCATCCGCTTTATACGGCTTTCCCGCTCGAAATACCCGATAATTGGAACTGGTCGCCGTTCTACAACGTGACGATGGAGGAGCTGGGCCGGATCGTCGACGTTTCGCTGCGGAAAGGATATGCGGTCAACTGGGCGTCCGACGTCAGCGAGAACGGATTCGGCTTCCGGGAGGGCCGTGCGATCGTTCCGGTCGAGTCGGCGGCGGAAATTCCTCCGGCGGACAGCGCGCGCTGGAAAGGGCTTACCGACGACGAGATCCGGAAACGGACGCTACTGAAAACGGGCGTGCTTCCCGAACGCCAAATCACGCCCGAAATGCGGCAACAGGCTTTCGATCGTTACGAGACGACCGACGATCACGGGATGCTGCTGGTGGGGATCGCGGCGGACCAGCACGGCCGGAAATTCTACAAAGTGAAAAACTCCTGGGGCGAAACGGGTTTGTATAAAGGTTATTTTTACGCTTCGGAACCTTTCCTGCTTTATAAAACGGTCGGTATCCAGGTACATCGCGAGGCGATTCCGCAGGATATAAAGGATAAGCTGGGAATCCGCTGACCGAAAAACGAATGAAAAAGACACCTTAATAAATTACTATCAATAATCTACCGAATATGTCGCAAGTCATAAAGTTGAAAAAAGGCCTTGATATCCGGTTGCAAGGGGAAGCCCGACGCGAGTTGACCCGGCTGCCGCTGGTACATGCCTATGCGCTGAAACCGGACGATTTCAAGGGGGTCATCCCGAAGATGCTGGTTCGGGTGGACGACGTCGTGAAGGCCGGAACGCCGCTGTTTTACGACAAGTACCGTCCGCAGGTGTTGTTCACCTCGCCGGTCAGCGGGAAGGTGACCGCCATAAACCGCGGGGATAAGCGTAAGATCCTCGACGTGGTGATCGCTCCGACCGCTGAACAGGTTTACGAGCCGTTCGAGGTTCCCACCGAAGAGTCCGCCGACAAGGAAAACGTCACTTCGGCGCTGTTGAGTTCCGGTCTGTGGCCGATGATCGTTCAGCGTCCTTACGGAATCATCGCCGATCCGGGACAGACGCCGAAAGCCGTTTTCGTTTCCGGATTCGATTCGGCGCCGCTGGCTCCCGATATGAATTACGTATTGGAGAAAGAGTTGGATAATTTGAATACCGGTTTCGCCATGCTGTCGAAGCTGACGCCGGGGAAAGTCTACCTGGGTTTGAAAGCCGGAGCATCCGGGGTGTTGGATCGGGTGAAAGGCGTGGAAGTGCGCGCGTTCGACGGGCCGCATCCGGCCGGGAACGTGGGCGTTCAGATTCACCATATCGATCCGATCAACAAAGGCGACCTGGTGTGGACGGTCGATATTCAGCACGTGGCGATGATCGGACGGTTTTTCCGTACCGGCCGGGTCGATATGAGCAAGATCGTTGCGCTGACCGGTTCAGAGACGACCGATCCGCGCTATTTTAGCGTGCTGTCGGGCATTCCGGTCGGCAGCATCGCGCGCCAGGTCGAGATCCGTCCGCAGCGCGCGGGCGATCGGGTGCGCCTGATCAGCGGCAACGTGCTGACCGGTAAAAAGGTGGAACCGGACGGATACCTCGGATTTTACAGCAACCAGGTGACCGTGATCCCCGAAGGGAACAAATACGAGTTCCTCGGTTGGGGTATGCCGCGGCTGGATAAGTTCTCGGTGTCGAAGAGTTATTTCTCGTGGCTGACGCCCCGCAAGCGTTATAATCTCGATACCAACATGAACGGCGGCGTCCGCGCTTATGTGGTAACCGGGCTGTATGACAAATACCTGCCGATGGACATCTATCCGCTCTATCTGTTGAAGGCGATTCTCGCCGGAGATATCGACAAAATGGAGAACCTGGGCATCTACGAGGTGGTCGAGGAGGATTTCGCGCTGTGCGAATTCGTCGATCCGTCGAAAACCGAGATGCAGGATATCGTCCGCCGCGGGATCGAACTGATGATCAAAGAGCTTAACTAACCTGAACGACCCATGAAAGGATTAAGAAATTTTATAGATAAGATCAAGCCGAACTTCGAAAAGGGCGGCAAGTTCGAAAAACTTCATTCGACGTTCGATGCTTTCGAGACGTTCCTGTTCGTACCGAATCACGTAACCCGCAGCGGCAGCCATATCCGCGACAGCATCGACCTGAAACGGGTGATGATCGTGGTGGTCGTGGCATTGATGCCGGCTTTGCTGTTCGGGATGTACAATACCGGATTGCAGCATTTCCGGGCCATCGGCGCGGGTGACGCTCCGTTCTGGACGTGTTTTTGGTTCGGTTTGCTGAAAGTGCTGCCGATCATCATTGTCTCGTACGTGGTCGGTCTGGGGATCGAATTTATTTCGGCGCAGATTCGCCATCACGAGGTGAATGAAGGGTTTCTGGTCAGCGGAATGCTGATTCCGCTGGTGATGCCGGTCGACGTGCCGCTGTGGATGGTGGCCGTTGCGACCGCTTTCGCCGTGATTATCGGCAAGGAAGTATTCGGCGGTACCGGAATGAATATCTTCAACCCGGCCTTGCTGGCCCGGGCGTTTATTTTCTTCGCTTATACGCCCTATATTTCAGGCGAAAAGATCTGGATCGCCGGCCTGACCAAAGGCGAGGGCGTCGTAGACGGTTTTTCGGGGGCGACTCCGCTGGCCGATGCGGCGTCGGCCGTGCTGACCGGCTCGCAGCAGATACACTGGACGCAGGGCGGTCCGCTGGACTGGTTCCTCGGGACGATACCCGGATGTATCGGCGAGACTTCGACGCTGGCGATCCTGATCGGCGCGGCGATCCTGCTGTGGACGGGCATCGCCAGTTGGCGCGTGATGCTCAGCGTGTTTGCCGGCGGCTATCTGATGGGCTTGCTGTTCAACTTGATCGGCGCGAATGCCTACATGGATATTCCGGCATATTACCACCTGATTATCGGCGGGTTCGCCTTCGGTGCGGTCTTTATGGCGACCGATCCGGTGACCGGCAGCCAGACGAACGTCGGCAAGTACATTTACGGATTCCTGATCGGGGTGATGGCGGTGCTGATCCGGGTGCTGAATCCCGGTTATCCGGAAGGCATGATGCTGTCGATCCTGTTTATGAACGCGGTGGCTCCGCTGATCGACTACTATGTGGTGCAAGCCAATATCCGTCGCCGGAACCGTCGTTTGAAATTAGCTAAATAGAGTAGGGGTATGAATAAGAACAGTAATACGTATATTATCACTTATGCTTCGGTCATGGTGGTGATCGTGGCGGCGGTGCTCTCGTTTGCTTCGCTGTCGCTGAAAAATATTCAGGCCGAGAACGTGAGAATCGAGAAAATGGGCGATATCCTGCGCTCGATCGGCGAAGGCGGCGATGCGGACAAGGCGCCGAACAAAGCGGCCTATATCAACGAGCAGTATAAAAAATACATCGTGGACAGTTATGCCGTCAACGTCGAAGGAGATAAGGTCGAAGGGGCGGACGCGTTCGCTCTGTTGACGAACCTGAAAGCCGAATACGACAAACCGGCCGCCGAAAGGGAACTGCCCGTATTCGTCAGCAAAAACGACGAGGGGAGTGTCAGCTACGTGATCCCGGTCTGGGGCGCCGGACTTTGGGGGCCGGTCTGGGGATATGTCGCGCTGGCGGACAACTGGGACACGGTCGAAGGTATCGTATTCGACCACAAGAGCGAAACGCCGGGGCTGGGCGCCGAAATTTCGACTGCGCAGTTCCAGGCTCAGTTCAAAGGGAAACAGATTCTCAAGGACGGTAAAGTCGTGGCGATCCGCCTGCAGAAAGGCGGCGCGCAACAGGGCGATCCTTATGCGGTGGATGCCGTTTCGGGCGGTACGCTGACCAGTATCGGCGTCGAGAACATGCTGAAAAGCTGCCTCGGCGATTATGACGCCTATATCCGGAAACAGCTTGCGGCGTCTCCGGGTAAAACGGCGGAAGTAGTAACCAATAATTCGGAAAACAATGAGTAGCCAGGAAAAAGAGCCGATTTTTTCGGTTAAGAATTTGAAGTTGCTGACCTCGCCGTTCGGTCAGAACAACCCGATCACGGTGCAGATACTGGGTATCTGTTCGGCGCTGGCGGTCACGGCGAAATTGAAACCCGCTTTCGTGATGGCGTTGTCGGTAATCGTCGTCACCGGGTTTTCGAGTCTGATTATTTCATTGATCCGCAAAGGGATCCCGTCGCGGATCCGGATCATCGTGCAGTTGGTCGTCGTGGCCGCGCTGGTGATTCTGGTGGATCAGGTGCTCAAGGCGTTCGTTTACGACGTCAGCAAACAGCTTTCGGTGTTTGTCGGGCTGATTATTACCAACTGTATCATCATGGGGCGGATCGAGGCGTTTGCGCTGGGTAACAAACCCTGGGCGTCGTTCCTCGACGGTATAGGCAACGGCCTGGGATACGGGCTGATCCTCGTGATCCTCGGCTTTGTCCGCGAGTTGCTGGGATCGGGCAGCATCTGGGGGTATCCCATTTTCGAGAAGCTCGGGCTTTACAGCGTAGGTTACGTCAACAACGGTCTGATGATCCTGCCGCCGATGGCGTTGATCTGCGTCGGCCTGATTATCTGGGTGCAGCGCAGCCGTAACAAGAACCTGATCGAGAAATAATAAAGCGAAGCACGTATGGAAAACATTATCAGCATATTCGTAAGGTCTATCTTCATAGACAACATGGTGTTCGCGTTCTTTTTCGGCATGTGTTCGTACATTGCCGTCAGCAAGAGCGTCAAAACCGCGATGGGACTCGGTATCGCCGTTATCTTCGTGATGGTGATGACCGTGCCGATCAATTACCTGCTCAACGAGTTTATCCTTTCTCCGGGAGCCCTCGGCTGGATAAATCCGGCTTACGGGCCGGGCGGCGAGAGCGAGATCGACCTGAGCTTCCTCAGTTTCATCGTTTTTATCGCCGTGATCGCGTCGTTCGTGCAGTTGGTCGAAATGGTGGTCGAGAAATTCGCGCCGGCATTGTACAATCAGTTGGGAATTTTCCTGCCGCTGATCGCGGTGAACTGCGCGATCATGGGCGGTTCGCTGTTCATGCAGGAGCGCGATTACGCTTCTCTGGGCGAAGCTACCGCGTTCGCGGCCGGTTCGGGGATCGGCTGGTGGCTGGCGATCATTCTGATGGCCGCTATCCGCGAGAGGCTGTCTTATTCGAACATTCCCGCCCCGCTGCGCGGCGCCGGGATTACGTTCATCCTGACCGGCCTGATGGGGATCGCCTTCATGACGTTCATGGGGATTCAGTTGTAAACCGTAAAATAGTGAAATAGAGATGGGATTATCAATCATTATAGCGATCGTAGCATTCCTGGTAGTAACCTTGATCCTGGTGGCGTTGCTGCTGTATGCCAAGGCGAAACTGACCCCTTCGGGAGAGGTTAAAATCGATATTAACGACGGCGAAAAATCATTGACCGTGGAACCCGGCAGTACGTTGCTGTCGACGCTCGGCAACAACGGCATATTCCTGCCTTCGGCTTGCGGAGGCGGCGGTTCGTGCGGCATGTGCAAATGTCAGGTGCTCGAAGGCGGCGGCGATATCCTACCGACCGAGGTGAACTTTTTCACCCGTAAGCAACAGGCCGAGAAGTGGCGCCTCGGATGCCAGGTAAAAGTGAAGGAAAACCTGAAGATCAAGGTGCCCGAAGCTGTCCTGGGCGTTAAAAAATGGGAGTGCGAAGTGGTGTCGAACCACAACGTGGCCACCTTTATCAAGGAGTTCGTCGTGAAGTTGCCCGAAGGCGAACATCTGAAATTCCGCTCGGGCGGTTATATCCAGATCGACATTCCGAAATACGATGAGATCAAGTTCAGCGATTTCGACATCGAACAGGAATACCATGAGGACTGGGATCACATGAAGATGTGGGGGTTGGTTACGAAAAATCCGGAGCCGACGTTCCGCGCTTATTCGATGGCTAACCATCCGGCCGAAGGGAATATCATCATGCTGAATATCCGTATCGCCACGCCGCCCTGGGATCGGGCCGCAGGGGCCTTTATGAAGGTGAACCCGGGAATTTGTTCGTCGTATATTTTCTCGCGCAAGCCGGGCGACAAAGTGACGATTTCGGGACCCTACGGCGAATTCTTCGTGAAGGATACTCCGAACGAAAAAATGTTTATCGGCGGCGGCGCCGGTATGGCGCCGATGCGCTCGCATATCTTCCATTTGTTCAAGACCGAGAAAATCGACACTCCTGTAACATTCTGGTACGGGGCGCGTTCTAAGCGTGAAATTTTCTACGAGGAGCAGTTCGAGGAGATCGAAAAAGAATTCCCGAACTTTAAGTTCCACATCGCGCTGTCGGAGCCGAAGGAAGAGGATAACTGGAAAGGCTACACCGGATTTATTCACCAGGTTATTTTCGAAAACTACCTGAAGAATCACGACGCGCCGGAAGATATCGAATACTACCTGTGCGGACCGCCGATGATGACGGCCGCAATGACCAAGATGCTCGACGGACTCGGCGTGCCGGAAGAGAATATTATGTACGATAACTTCGGGGCTTAATGTCCGGAAGGCGTTTGAACTGGAAGGCTGCCGGCGGTTGTTTATCGCCGGCAGCCTTCGTATAAATCGAGGGATTATTATGAAACGATTTTTAGGATTGTTTATCGTCGGGTTCTGCTCGGTGCTCTGCGCCTGCGGCTCCCGGCCGGAATCGCGGGTTCCGGTGATCGGAATTTCCGATTTTTGCAACGGAGGCACGGTGACCGTGTCGCGCACCTATTTCGATGCGGTATTGCGGGCCGGGGGAGTCCCCGTGTTGATTCCGCTGATCGGGGACGAACAGAAGCTGGACGGACTGTTGCAGTCGATCGACGGACTGATTCTGACCGGCGGCGGCGATGTCGATCCCGCCTATTTCGGCGAGGAGCCGTCTCCGCATCTCGGGCATGTCAATGCGCCGCGCGATACGTTCGATTTCAGGCTGATCGAACTGGCCGCCCGACATAAGATCCCGGTGCTGGGCATTTGCCGCGGAATACAGATGATCAACGTGGCCTTCGGCGGAACGCTGTATCAGGATTTGCCGTCGGAATATGCCGATACTTCGGTGTGTCACATGCAGGCGGTGCCGGGGTACGTACCGACGCATACCGTGCGTGTCGAGAAAGGCTCGTTTGTTGCAGTGGCGACCGGTATGGATACGTTGCGGACGAACAGTTTCCACCATCAGGCCGTCAAACGGGTGGCCGATGGATTCCGTGTGGCCGCTACGGCGACGGACGGCGTGGTCGAGGCGATCGAGGACCCGGACAGGGGGTTCTTCGGTACGCAGTTCCATCCGGAGGATCATACGGTCGCCGGGGATACCGTGATGGTGAAATTTTTTGAATTTCTGGTTCGCGAAGCGGGCAAAAAAGCCCGTTGATCCGCGGGCGTTAAAAAATGATACGATGAAAATTCTGACAGGATCGCAGATACGCGAGGCCGACCAGTATACGATCGAACACGAACCGATCGAGAGTCTCGCGCTGATGGAACGGGCTTCGGAAGTGATCGCCCAGTGGATTTGCAACAACATTCCGCAGGAGCAGCCTTTGGCTTTTTTTATCGGAAAAGGAAACAACGGCGGAGACGGCCTGGCGGTTGCGCGCATGTTGCACAACGTGGGGTATTCCTGTTCCGTGTACGTTTTGTTCGATAAGCGGCAACTGTCGGTCGAGTGCCGCTACAACCTCGAACGGCTGCCGCACGGCGTGCGGGTGCAGGGCATGGATCGGGTGGAAGTTGCCGAGGATGCGGTGGCGATCGACGCTTTGCTCGGTACGGGCGTCCGCGGCGGGCTCTCGGAGCCTGTTCGCGGCGCGATCGCCCTTGTCAACGGGCTCGGCTGCCGGGTGATTTCGATCGACCTGCCTTCGGGAATGTTGTCCGAATACGGCAATGCGGGGCGCGAGATCGTGTATGCCGACGTTACGCTGACGCTGGAGTTCCCGAAGCTGGCGCTGTTGCTGTCCGAGGCGGGGGAGGCTGCCGGCGAAATCGTTATTCTGCCGATCGAACTGGACGAGAACTATAAACGACAGGCACGGTCGCCGTATTATTATGCGGACGGTCGGTACGTATCGGAACTGGTATTGCCCCGTAGCCGTTTTGCCCACAAAGGAACCTATGGGCACGCCTTGCTGGTTTGCGGCTCGCAGGGCATGATGGGGGCTGCCGTATTGGCGACAGGGGCCGCGCTGCGTTCCGGATGCGGGTTGGTGACGGCGCATGTTCCTGCCGAAGAACGGTTCGTTCTGCATACGTCTTGCCCGTCGGCGCTGGTCAGCGGCGATCCGATGTCCGTGTTCTCCCGGTTGCCGGACGATATGACGAAGTACGCCGCCGTAGGGATCGGCAGCGGGGTGGGGAGGCACGACTTGTCCGTGCGGGCTTTCGAGGCGTTGTTGTCGTGCGGGATGCCGATGGTGATCGATGCCGATGCGTTGAATATGTTGGCGGCCCGTCCCGAATTGGCCGGGTCGATGCCTCCGGGATGCGTACTGACTCCCCATTTGGGCGAATTGCGCCGCTTGGTCGGAACGTGGAACGACGATCAAGACCGAATCGAAAAGGTGAGGACGTTCGCGGCGCGCTACGGATGCTGTATGGTCGTGAAAGGAGCGCATACGATGGTCTGCTCTCCGGACGGACAGCTTTATTTCAATGCGACGGGGAATCCGGGAATGGCCAAAGGAGGCAGCGGCGACGTGCTGACCGGCTATATCGCGGGACTACTGGCGCGGGGATACGAACCGCTGTCGGCGGCTTTGCTCGGCGTGTATGTCCACGGCGCGGCCGGCGATAAGGCTGCGGCCTATTACGGACAGGAGGGTATGAATGCCGCCGACCTGATCGATTTTTTGGGAGAGGCTTTGGCTGAGATTCAATAGTTTTTATTACCTTTGTACAATCATTAAAAAACAATAGGTTATGGCAAGTCTCAGAGGAATTAAAAACGATATCGATTACCTGGTGAGCGAGGTGATCTCGGATTGTTACATGGCTCTTTATTTCAACGATCAGAGCAAACGCGAGGGGATCGTCGCCGTCATCGAGGAGGCGGTCGATTTCCGTAACGAGATGATCCAGCGGGCCAATCATCCGGCCGATAAACAGAATAAAAGTCTGGTGAAGAAACATTACGCGCAGATGCGCCGGGATATGATGACCCGCATCGATGCCCTGTTCGGGAAGCTGAGCGATATCTGTAAATAACAGAAATTTCAGGCCGTTTTGCAGGCGGCCCGTATTTATCCTCCGTCCGGGTTGTCCGGACGGATTTTTTATGACCGCGCGTTCGGGTGTTTCGCCAGCACGGTGTGCGGAACGTCTCCGTGGGAGACGATCTGTATCGGGCAGTTGTAATTGTGCAGTTGTTCCGCCGTAATGATGTTCGAATCGTGTCTGTGCACGCGACGGTTGACGCAGACGATCGATCTGACGTAACTTGAGATCGTTCCCAGGTCGTGGGAAACCATTACGATCGCCATTTTTTCGTTGAAATGCTTCAGTTGCAAGTACAACTCTTTTTCGAACTGGTTGTCGACGAAATTGGTCGGTTCGTCGAGAATCAGCAGTTTCGGGTCGGAGATCAGGGCGCGGCACAGCAGCGTGCGCTGTATCTGTCCGCCGGACAGAGTCCCGATCGGTTTCCGGGCGATCTCTTCGATCCGGCAGGTGTGCAGCAGTTCGTCGGCTTTTTGCCGATCCTCGGCAGTGTACCGGCCGAGCAGTCGCTTCCTGGCCTGTAAACCCGATAGAACCACCTCCCGTACGGAGATCGGAAACGATTTGTCGATTTCGGATATCTGGGGTAGGTATCCGATCCGCCGGCATCCTCGGTTTTCGATCTCCGGGGCGTAAATGACCTCGCCGGAGTAGGGAACCGCCTTCAGGATAGCTTTTACCAACGTGGTTTTACCGCCTCCGTTCGGGCCGATCACTCCGATGAAATCGTCGTTCCAGATATCCAGGTCGACGTCGGTCAGTACCGGAACCTTGTCGTAGCTGACCGACACGTGATGCAGGGATACCAGTTTCATGGGTTCGCTATTAATTGGGCGATATGCAGTATATTGTCGGTGACGTTTCCGTCCAGCGGGTCGATCGCTACCGCTTCGAGTCCCAGTTCGGCGGCGATCGCATCGACCGTATTTTTGCTGAACTGCCGTTGGAAGAATACCTTCCCGATTCCGGAATTGCGGCCGGTTTCGATCAGGTTGCGGAGGTGCGCCGCCGAAGGCTCTTTCCCTTCGTTTTCGAGTGGAATTTGCGTCAGTCCGTAATCGTGCGCCAGGTAGGTCAGCGCCGGATGGAAGATCATAAAGGCGGTTTGCCGTCCGGCGAAAGTCTCTTGCAATGCGCGGTCCAGTGAATCCAATTGCCGGTCGAAACGTTCGTAACCGGCTTTGTATTCGACCGAGTCGGGATATAGTTCCGACAGTTGACCGTAGACGTTCTCTGCCATGATTTTCAGGCATTTCGGAGAGAGCCAGATATGGGGATCGGTTCCGTGTCCGTGATCGTGCGCTTCGTGCCCGCAGGTTCCTGCCAGCAACGGGACGTTTTCTGAGGTATTGATAACCCGGACGCTCGGCATATTCTCGCGGATGGCGTTTTCCAGGTTGCGTTCGAAATCGATCAGGCCGATATCGATGTATGCCAATGAATTGGCTACCTGCTTCATCTGCTCGGGCGTCGGCTCGTAGGTTTCGGGACTCGATCCGGGAGGAACCAGCACCCGGATGTCGAAATCGTTTCCGGCGATCTGTTCGGTAACGTAGCGCAGCGGTTCGATGCTGACTGTGATCCCTTTTTGCGGAGCGTTGTCGGGTGCAGTACAGGAATACATGCAGATTGTTGCGCAAATGATTGATATGTAATATTTTAATTGTTTCATTCGATGCGATTTAATGAAAGAGAGTTTATTGTCATAACCTCTGCATATGTCGTGCAAAAATAGGGAATTTATCGGTATGCGCCCAATGAAAACGGGTCGGGATCGCACAATTCCTGCGCCGAAAATCTGTCGTTTTCCGGTAAGGAGCAGAACTGCCGAAAGGTTTTTGTTCCCGGGCGTTCCGTTTCAGGGCAGAAACCGGTTGTGGATTTCGTGAAAAAAGAGTTCCTGTTCCCGCTTATTCGTACTGCCCAGATTTACCTGTATCAGCTTGATTGTCGGGCCGTAGCCATTTTCGGCCGAATTGACCGGGTCGTTCCGGTCGAATAGGTACAGTATTTTTCCGGCCAGCGTTTTCGCCCATAGCCAGGCTTCTTCGTTTATTTCGAAAGCTTCCAGTCGGTCTTCCAGCCGGATCGGTTTTGCCTGCTCGATCGTCTTTAGGAACGACCGTGGCTTATAGATAATTTTCAGTTGGTCCGTCCGGTCGATTGCAACTATTTTACGGCGTTCGTTCGTATTGAAGCAGTAATGGTCGAACCAGATTCTGATATCTTTGCTTCGGGATACCATCAAAAACGAGATCGGCCGATGGTCATATATGGAGTCGTTGTCGTCCCTGATATCTTCGTATCTACCGACGCCTTCCGTGACCGAATCGATCGGCAATGAGTTGCATATTAAGTATAGGTCGGATTTTGTCTGAGCCGGTCCCGTTTGCCATGCAATTACGTTGACAAACAGTATAAGAAGTAATTTTTTCATAGAGGGAGTATTTACTATAAAAATAATAAAAACAGCCGGAATGACGATGCATTTCGGCTGTTTCTATTTTGTTTTTCAATTATTCGGGTTGGATAACGGTTCCCTGTTTGGGTTCGTTGGTATCCAGCAGCATAACTTGTATCAGTTTGATCGTCGACCCGTCGCCTTCTTCGACGCAGTTGATCGGATCGTTCCAATCGAGTATGTACAGCACTTTTCCTTTCAGGTTATTTGCCCACATCCATGCTTCTTTGTTGTTTCTGAACGATTTCAGTTTTTCTTCCAGGTGGATCGGTTTCGCCCGTTCGATGGTACTGAGGAAAGTCCGCGGTTTATAGATGATTTTCAATTGGTCGTACCATTTGGGCTCTCTGATTTTACGCAGTTCGGTTAGATTAAAATTGACGTGTATAAAATCAATATTAATGTCTTTACTGTCAGAATGCATTAAGAACATAACGGCCCGATAATTATAGGTAGGATCGTCGTCGTCACTGGGGTCTTCGAATCTTCCGATCCCTTCGGTTATATGATCTTTCGATAATGAGCTGCAGGTCAGGTATGTATCGGAACCTGATTGAGCCGATCCCGTTTGCCATGCAAGTGCATTGACAAGTAGTATAAAAAGTAATTTTTTCATATTGATTGTTCCGTAAATGCAATATACTGATAATAATTAAAAAACAGAGCCGGTTGAAACCGGCTCTGAAGAAGAAAAACGTGATTTTTTAGTCCGGAAATACCAATTCCTCTCTGGGCTCATTGGTTGCTACCATTCTGACTTCGATTAATCGGATGGTTGTCCCATCTCCTTCTTCCCCCCAGTTCATCGGATCGCTTCCGTCGAACAGATAGATTGTCTTTTCTCTTAGTCCGTCTGCCCATGCCCAAGCCTCTTTTGCTGTTTTGAAGGTCTCTTTTATTCGATCTATATAGATCGGATTCGCTTTTAATATAGTGTTGTTATAGAATGATTTAGGCTTAATTAAGATTTGCATTTGGTAATCGTCTTTTTGAATGGGTCTTTCTTTCTTTAATTTGTCGAGGTTGAAACTATAATGAGTAAACCATATCGTATATCCTACGTTTTTAGATTCAAATAAAAAGGTAATAGGCGGATGATTATATACGGGATCGTTATCATATTTAATATCACCTCTCCACATTCCTTCCGAAATCTCGTTTTTAGAAGAGTTGCAGATGAGATATATGTCGGATCTTGTTTGGGCTGTGATATTTTGATATAAAGAACAAAACAGTATTGAATAAATGATTTTTCTCAATGATGTTCCCATAGTGACGATTTTGTGTTGTTGTTCGATAATTATAAAAATAATAAAAACAGCCGGAATGACGATGCATTTCGGCTGTTTTTATTTTGTTTTTCAATTATTCGGGTTGGATAACGGTTCCTTGTTTGGGTTCGTTGGTATCCAGCACCCTGACCTGTATCAGCTTGATCGTCGATCCGTCGCCTTCTTCGACGCAGTTGATCGGATCGTTCCAGTCGAGCATGTAGAGCACTTTTCCTTTCAGGTTATTTGCCCACATCCATGCTTCTTTGTTGTTTCTGAACGATTTCAGTTTTTCTTCCAGGTGGATCGGTTTTGCCCGTTCGATGGTACCGAGGAAAGTCCTCGGTTTATAGATGATTTTCAACTGGTCGTACCATTTGGGCTCTCTGATTTTACGCAGTTCGGTTAAGTTTAAATTAGAGTGCAAAAACCAGATACAGATGTCTTTACTATCGGAATTCATTAGGAACATGACGGCTCGGTAATTATAGAGAGGATTTTTGTCATCTCGGGAATCTTCGTACCTTCCGATACCTTCGGTTATGTTGCTTTTTGATAATGAGTTACAAGTCAGGTATGTATCGGAACCTGATTGAGCTGATCCCGTTTGCCATGTAATAACACTGGCAAATAGTATAAAAAATAATCTTTTCATATTGATTTGTTTTTTATTTTGCTTTTGCGTCGACAATTATTCCTTGATCGGAAAGAAATTTTTTGTAAAACCCTTGTTCTGGCTTAGTTAATTCATCTTTAAATACAGGGCTATCTTCCGTCCCGGCATATCTCAGCATTTCGTATTTCTCCTCGGTAAATCCTGGAAATAGCTTTTTAAGCCAGCTATTGATGTTTTGATCTTTCACCATTTTTTCGTGATGTTCATTGTCGTAATCTTTGAAAGATTTGTTCGGATTCATCCACTTCAGACTGTCGAACAGAATGACATGGACGACTTCGTGAAAAACCAGCATCCTTTTACCTAATGAAGATGCATCTCCGAACAATGTTTCGTCATAGGTCATTACATAGCCGTTGATTTGACGGGTCTGAGTATTATATCTTACGTTAGTCGTTCCCGCTTTGGAAATACGCCCGAATTTTATAGTCAGCTTCCCCTCAGCCTGAAGATTTCTGAGCATCTGGCTGCAAGCCCATGGAATGCCCAGGTTCACTTCGTTCCAGGCTGCGGTCAGTTGATCCGGTTTGGGATCCGAATGCCCTGCGGTGGGGATGTTATCGAGTTCTTCGCATTCGCCGTTGCAGAATTGGAACAGACATCCCGGATTCGTGCATTTGAATTCCCCGCCGTAACCGACGTCGATGCTTCCTTCCTGGGAGAAGCAGGTGCACGGGTGATGTTTGCAGATCGGGCAGCAGACGCATCTTTCCGAAAGGAATCCGCATACCGAACAATAGGAAGGGGTTACTTCGATCCCACATCCGTTCGGACAGACTCCCCAAACGGAGATCGAATTGCAGAACGGGCAGTATCCGAAACCTTCGTTGCCGTCGCTTTCCGAGTCGGAACTGCGGGTAACCAGAGCAAGGGTAGGGGTTGACATATACAGCCGGTCGATGACGTCCGTCGTATCGGCGTTTTCGTCGGTCGAACGCTGTCTCATGCCGACTTCCATCCGTCCTCCGTTGCGGTGCAGATAGGATGCGAGGTATCGGCCTTCCACGTCCGAAATAATTACATAACCCGAATAATCGCGGTCTCTCATAAACCGATAAGGGGTTTTCATGTCTTTCCGTTTGTTGTAGCAGGACGAATCCGGAATAAAGGTAGCGATAAAATAGCGTTTATTTCCGGTTTCGATGTTTTTTTGCAGAATCAATTTCATCGTTACGGTCGAGCCGTCGACGCTTCCGGCATGTCCGTCGGCTTTTCGCGGCGACCAGGCTTTCAGCGGAGTGCCTCCGACGCGCAGCGGAACTTCGAGGGTAACGACTTTGCCGTTTTCGTAGGTTTGCCGCAGGTCATTCCATAGAGGTGTCATTAGGGCGGCCTGTTCCACCTCGTTGAGTATCCCTTTGGTCGACTGTCCGTGACCGTGTCCGCAGTCTCCGTGTTCGTGTCGGCAGCCTATATGCACCATGCGCAGGTCTTCGGCCGTTTGTTCGAAATAGGCGCGGGCTTCCTGCGCCGGGAAATGTTCGGATGCCTTTTCTCCGACATCCCCTCCATAATCGCACGGATCGTTCGTGCAGCAATGGAAAAATAAGACGACGGCCGTAGTACCAGCCAGCCACCATAGTCGGTTCTTCATAAATTAAGTTTTGGTTCGTAAATAAATTTTAGGGTAGTTTTTTTCCGTTTCCAGGAAGGGAAGCGCGTAACTTCCCGATGCGATAGTTGATTTTTTACAAAGTTTCCACCTCCTTTTATTGATAAATTATTGTATATTATATGTTTGGATTACGAATATAAAAAGCAGGGGATCTATTTAGGTTCCTTATAAGAGTCTTTTTTATTCTTCGATGACGTAATCCTTAAGCATTATTTAACATAATATATATTATAATCAAAAATATTTCCGAATCGTAAGAGCGCCGCAAACGATCGAATCATGTATGAATTATGCAAATCGATTCAGAGATAACTGTCCGTATTTTCAGGCGAACCGCGATCGGTCGGCGAATCGTGAGATCGGCCGCCGACTCTTGTTATTATTAATGGGAGATCTTTTTTAGCATAAAATAAAGATGTCCGGAATATCGGGATGTAATCAATGAAATACCGGGCAAGAATCGTTTTCTCCGAACGCAATCCGGTCTATAAGGGAATCGTAGAAAGGTCTATCAGGGGTTACATTATGTTAAATTATTTTCTGTTTTTTACCGGGGCTTGTAAGAGATGCAGGTGCCGTTCTTCAGGAAGATTACGATGCGCTCGATGTCTGGCTCCGAGAACTCGGTTTTCGATATCTGTTTTTTTGTATCTATGGATGGATGGTTGGTTGGTACTTCCGGGGAAGTCGCACCGGGAGTTCCCGGAATCTTTCGTTCCGGTTGGCCGACCGAAGATTCCGTTGCCGGGATATTCGCCGTTTCAAAAAGATTCGCGGACAGCCGGAATTCCTGCGACGGATTCGGATTCGGCGAAGACGAAACATCCGGACGGTATGCGGAACCTTTCCCCAGTAGAAACCATTCCGGATTTACTTTCGGGAAACGTAACAGCATTTTTTCGATAAACTCGAAACTGGGTTTATTGCGTCCGCTGATGATGTGCGATATGGTCGCCGGTTGCACTCCCAGAATTTCAGCCAGACGGGAAGCCGATAGCTTCTCCATTTCCATAAATTTCAGCAATCTTTCCCGCATATTCGGATTTTTTACAAAGTTAAACAGTTTTACAAAAATAAACAAACCGTATTTCACGAATGTAAATACATATGTAAAAAAGGATAAGTTACATGTGTGAAATATTGGAAACGGAAGAAGACCTCGAAAAGGAAGGTCTTTTATTTAATATAAATTAATTATTTATTTTATATAATATATAATACTGGTTTTCAATGACTATAATCTTTAATTGTCGTTGTAATACGTCTTTTGCATGTCAGTTAAATCACGTTTCGATTGATTATATCATTATTAAGTTTATGTAATAAGATTTACAGTACTGATTTTTATGTATTTGTATATATAATATAAATATTTTTACATGAATTTATCGTGTTTGATATTTGATCTTTATTTCATATTTTACAGATGTATTTATAGTTGACAAAATCGAGTTGCATCGGGGTTTTGGTTACATTTATGATTAAACGCTCGGTATTTACAAGTGTTAATTTTACAAAAGTGGAAATACCAGGGCGGTTTTATCCTATTTTTTTACAAGAATAATCCCTACCCTGCCGGGACTTCGATTGGATTCTTATATGGAGAGATTTCCTGTTTAATTATGTTAAATAAAAAACGGAACCTCTTCAGGCTCCGTTTTTTGAATTTAAGTGTTTTATTATAAGCTGATTGTCTTTGCTATTCGTTGGAATTCCTCCGGGGTGAGTTGGAGTTTTTCCCGATGAAAATCGACGTCTTTTTCGCTGTTAATCGGTATCAGGTGGATATGGGCATGCGGAACTTCGAGCCCGAGAACGACGACGGCGACTTTTTTACAAGCTATATTAGCCTGTATTTTACGCGCGATCCGTTTGGCGAAAACCATCATGTCCGCCAGCGTCCGGTCGTCCAAGTCGAAAATATTGTCGGTCTCCTCTTTCGGGATGACCAGCGTGTGACCCTTTGCAAGCGGATTGATATCCAGAAATGCAAAATATCTGTCGTCCTCGGCTACCTTGTAGCACGGGATCTCCCCTTTTACGATACGTGTGAATACGGAAGCCATTTTTTACGGTTTTTGGTTCGGTTTAAATCAGTTTCATCTCCTGTTTGATCGATTCGATCTTACGTTCCATCGTTTGGCGCGTTTCTTCGAATTTATCTTCGCAGCACAATTCTCCCCGGACGCCGAAATAGAATTTGATTTTCGGCTCGGTGCCCGACGGACGGATTGATACGATGGTCGAATCCGCTGTGATGAACTGCAATACGTTCGATTTTTCCATATCGATGGGCGTTTTGCGGCCGCTTTTTACGTCGAGCGATTCTCCGGTCAGATAATCCTTCACGGTGATTACGGGCGATCCTCCGAGGCTTTGCGGCGGATTGTTCCGGTACTGGGTCATCATTCGGGCGATTTCCTCCTGTCCCTCTTTGCCCTGGCGGACGATCGAGACGAGCGCTTCGTCGAAGAAGCCGTATTTTACGTAGATTTCCTTCAGTAGGTCATACAGCGTCATTCCTTGGCTCTTGGCCCAGGCTGCGGCCTCTGCGGCCAGCGAACAGGCGCTGACGGCGTCCTTGTCGCGGACGAAATCTTCGGCGAGAAATCCGAAGCTCTCTTCTCCGCCGCAGACGTACTGCATTTTCCCTTCGAGGTTGCGGATGACCGTGGCGATATACTTGAAGCCGGTCAGGCATTCGAAATGTTTCACGCCGAACGATTCGGCGATTCGGGCGACCAGTTCCGTCGTAACGATCGTTTTGACGATGTACTCCCGGCCGTGAAGTTTTCCCAGTTCGCTCCACCTTCTTACGATATAATATACGAGCAGGGCGCATGTCTGGTTGCCGTTCAGCAAGATGTACGATCCGTCGCGGTCGCGCAGGGCCATCCCGATGCGGTCGGCGTCGGGGTCGGTGGCCAGGACGATCTCCGCCTGTTGCCGGGCGGCCAGGTCGATCGCCATTTTCATGGTCGCGCGTTCTTCCGGGTTCGGGGACGCTACGGTCGGAAAGTTGCCGTCCGGGATATTCTGTTCTTTTACCGTGACGACGTTCGTAAAGCCGAATTTGCGGAGCGATTCGGGGACGAGGATGACTCCGGTTCCGTGTATCGGCGTGTAGACGATTTTCAGGTCGTGATGGGCGGCGATGGCTTCGGGCGACAGCGACAGCGAATGAACGGCGTCGAGGTAGATCGCGTCGAAGGTTTCGTCGAGAATGACGATGTTGTCTTTGTGTCCGTTGGTGAGCACCTGATCCGGAGACGTGATCTTTTGCACCTCCGCGATGATGTTTTTGTCGTGCGGAGCCACTACCTGAGCGCCGTCGTTCCAGTACGCTTTGTAGCCGTTATACTCTTTCGGGTTGTGCGAGGCGGTGATGACCACGCCGCTGTCGCATTCCAGCTTGCGGATGGCGAAGCTCAGCTCGGGCGTCGGACGGAGCGAGTCGAACAGGTAAACCTTGAATCCGTTCGCTGCGAAGATGTCGGCGACGCGTTCCGAAAACAGCCGGCTGTTGTTGCGGCTGTCGTGCCCGATAGCGACCTTGATCTGCTTACCCGGAAAGGCTTTTTTCAGGTAGTTCGCAAGGCCTTGCGTAGCCATGCCGACCGTGTAGACGTTCATCCGGTTGGTGCCTACCCCCATGATGCCGCGCAGGCCGCCCGTGCCGAATTCGAGGTCTTTGTAGAAGCTCTCGGTCAGCTCGCCCAAGTTGTTATCCATAAGATATTTGACTTGCTTTTTCGTGTCTTCGTCGTAGTTTCCGGAGAGCCATTTTTCGGCTCTCTCCTTAACGATTAAATCCAAATTTCCACTCATAATCTTATTTGTTTTATTTATACGAATGCTTGTTTCGGTTGAAAAAAGTTATAAACAAAGATACGGATATTTTTTTGAATATTCTATATCAAACGGTTAAGTTTTGACTCTGCGGGAACCCTTATTTTTCTATATAAATATTTGCACAACAAACAATAGAGAAGAAAATTTTTTTTAATGAATTTATTTACAATTTTGTCTTCCGAAACAGACAGGATGATGATAGTTAATAACCAGACATACGGTGATGTGTGGCAAAGTTGTTTGACCCGTATCCGCGAGCATACCTCCGACGAGGAGTTCGCCAAATGGTTCAAGCCGATCGTGCCGCTTGATTTTGACGGGGTGACCTTGAAACTGAAGGTGCCTAATGAAAGTTATGTGTACCATATCGAAAAACACTTTATTCCGCTTTTGCGTCCGATCATTCACCAGATGTTTGGCTTGAAGACCAAGCTGCGTTATGCCGTGCCGCGTACCGAACAGAGCGCTCCTACCGTAGTGACGGATGCCGACATGACGGCCATCAATACGTTCGTCACGCAGTCCGATACGACAAATATAAAGAATCCTTTCGTTATTCCGGGGATTCGCCGGATCGTAATCGACCCGCAGTTGAATCCGAACTATACGTTCGATACGTTCGTGGAGGGCGAATGCAACCGACTTTGCCGTTCGGCCGGGCTGTCGCTGGCCGTGAATCCGGGCAATACGCCTTTCAATCCCTTATATATTTACGGAGATTCGGGGTTGGGAAAAACGCATATCGCGCAGGCGATCGGCATGGAAATCAAGCAGCGCAAGCCGCAGATGCAGGTGTTGTACGTGTCGATGAACAAATTCCAGGCGCAGTTCCAGAACGCCGCGCTGAAGGGGGAACTGAACGACTTCATTCATTTCTATCAGATGCTCGACGTCCTGATTATCGACGATATTCAGGAACTGGCCGGGAAGGATAAGACGCAGAACGCTTTTTTCAATATTTTCAACCACTTGCACCTGTCGAACAAGCAGTTGATCCTGACTTCCGATAAACCGCCCGTCGAGCTGAAAGATATCGAACAGCGGCTGATCACCCGCTTCAAATGGGGGCTTTCCACGCAACTGTTGCAGCCCGATTACGAAACCAAGGTGAAGATCATTCGTAACAAGGCCGTGAAGTTGAATGCGGAGGTGCCGCAGGAGGTGGTCGAGTTCTTGGCCGAGAATATCAACGCCAATGTCCGGGAGATCGAAGGGGCGCTTTCGTCGCTCGTGGCCAATGCCTCGTTCCTGGGCAAGAAGATTTCGATCACGCTGGCCCGCGAAATTCTGAAAGTATACGTGCAGTTCAATCAGCGGGAAATCACGATCGAGCATATCCGCAAGGTCGTTTGCGAATACATGGGACTCAGTGCGGAGGTGTTTAATTCTCCGAAACGGACGCGCGAGATCGCGCAAGCGCGCCAGATAGCGATGTACCTGAGCAAGCAGCACACGAAGGCTCCGCTGACGACCATCGGCGCGGCGATCGGCGGCAAGAACCATGCGACGGTGTTGCACGCCTGCAAGGCGATTTCGAATCTGATGGAGACGGACAAGGTGTTCTGCCACCAGGTGGAGGAGATCGAAAAGAAGGTGCTTGCGCGGTCGTAGCGCTTTTCGGAAAAAGGTGCGCTCCGTAGCGGGCGACGCGGTGAAAAGTTTTTCTGGCGTTATATTTGACCGGAAAAACTTTTTGACTTTCCCGGAAATGTGTATCTTTACGAACAATAGGCACCGGAATTTTTAAATGCGAAAGAAAATGGCAAAACTGAAAACGGGAGATCCCGCTCCGGCTTTCGAAGCGGTCGATCAGGACGGCAATATGAAAACGCTGGCCGATTACCGCGGCCGCAAGTTGATTCTTTATTTTTATCCGAAGGACAATACGCCGGGTTGTACGGCCGAAGCCTGCAGTCTGCGCGACGGGCGGGATACGCTGCGGCGAATGGGTTTCGAAGTGGTCGGCGTGAGTCCCGACAGCGAAAAGTCGCACCAGGGCTTTATCGCAAAGCAGGGGTTGAATTTTACGCTGTTGGCCGATACGGACAAAAAAATCGCGGAAGCCTACGGCGTGTGGGGCGAGAAGAAGTTTATGGGAAGGACGTTCATGGGGATTCTGCGGACGACGTTCGTGATCGACGAACAGGGCGTGATCGAGAAGATTTTCGATAAAGTGCGGACGAAGGATCACTTCGAACAGATCGTCGAAGCTTACCAGTAAAACCGGAAAAATTTGAAACAAGACTACTAAACGAAAAAATATGGCAGAAAAGGAGAAGCCTCAGGTGAATCCTGAGAAGCTCAAGGTATTGAGCGCCGTGATGGATAAGATCGAGAAGGATTTCGGGAAAGGCGCCATCATGAAAATGAGCGACCGGGCGGTCGACAAAGTCCCGGTCATCCCGTCCGGGTCGGTAACGATCGACCATGCGCTCGGGATCGGCGGGTATCCGAAAGGACGTATTATCGAGATTTTCGGCCCCGAATCGTCGGGTAAAACCACGCTGGCTATCCACGCGATCGCCGAGGCCCAGAAAGCGGGCGGAATCGCCGCATTTATCGACGCGGAACATGCTTTCGACAGCACGTATGCGCAGAAGCTCGGCGTGGATATCGACGACCTGCTGATTTCGCAGCCCGACAACGGGGAGCAGGCGCTGGAGATCGCCGACCACCTGATCCGTTCGAGCGCCATCGATATCGTGGTGATCGACTCGGTCGCCGCGCTGACGCCGAAGGCCGAAATCGAAGGCGAGATGGGCGAATCGAAAATGGGGTTGCAGGCGCGACTGATGTCGCAGGCTTTGCGTAAACTGACGGCCAATATCAGCAAGACGGGAACCGTTTGTATTTTCATCAACCAACTTCGCGATAAGATCGGCGTGGTTTACGGGAATCCGGAGACTACGACGGGCGGTAATGCGCTGAAATTTTACGCCAGCGTCCGGGTCGATATCCGCAAGGCTTCGGTGATCAAAGACGGAGAAGAACAGATGGGCGCGCGGGCGCGTGTCAAGATCGTGAAAAACAAACTGGCTCCCCCGTTCCGCAAAGCGGAATTCGATATCATGTACGGCGAAGGAATTTCGAAGATCGGCGAGATCATCGACCTGGGAGTGGATCAGGGAATTATCAAGAAGAGCGGCTCGTGGTTTTCTTACGGCGACAGGAAGATCGGACAAGGGCGCGATGCCGTCAAGGAGGCGTTCAAGGCCGATCCTGAGTTTGCGGCCGAGGTGGAGGCCAAAGTGCGCGAAGCGCTTGTCGCCGCCGGTTAGCGGGCGCGGGTGCGGTACGGCCGGCGGGAGACACAGCCTGATTCCGTCCGGGGCGTACCCGAAAACATGTTTTGTCTTGTCCTCGGCGGGCAAGGGATTGATGTCGGCGTATGTAAAACGGGAGATTGATGGGTTATTCGCAGGAAGATGAACGCATGATTGGCGAGCAGTTTGACAAACTGATGCGGAGTTGTGCCAAAATCTGTAAAAATGAATATGACAGGGATCTGATCAAACGGGCCTTTTTCTTGGCGAAGGAGGCTCACGAGGGAGTGCGCCGCCGTTCCGGGGAGCCTTACATCGTGCACCCGCTGGCGGTGGCCCGGATCGTCGTGGATGAAATCGGCCTCGGCGTCAAGTCGGTGATCGCGGCCTTGTTGCACGATGTCGTCGAGGATACCGACTATACGGTGGAGGATATCGAAAGCCGTTTCGGACCCAAAATCGCGCTGATGGTGGACGGACTGACCAAAATGTCGGGCGTTTTCAAAACCAGCGCTTCGGAGCAGGCGGAAAATTTCCGCAAAATGCTGCTGACGCTTTCCGACGACGTCCGGGTGATCCTGATCAAGATCGCCGACCGGCTGCACAACATGCGTACGCTGGAATCGATGCCTCCGCATAAGCAGATGAAAATCACCAGCGAAACGATCTATCTGTTCGCTCCGTTGGCTTACCGCCTGGGGTTGTTCGCGATCAAAAGCGAACTGGAGGATCTGTCGTTGAAATACCGTTTCCCGGAAGATTACCGGCAGATCGAAGCCAAGATCCAGGAAACCGAAGCCGACCGGTCGAAATTTATCGAAAAATTCAGTCAGCCGATTATCGAGAAGCTCAAGGGCAACGATATCGACTTCGAAATATCGGGGCGCGTCAAGTCGATCTATTCGATCTGGGCCAAAATGCAGCGCAAGCATATCGCTTTCGAAGAGATCTATGATCTCTTCGCGATTCGCATCGTGTTCCGGCCTTCGCCGCTGATTCCCGAAAAGTCGCAGTGCTGGCACATCTACTCGTTGGTAACCGATATTTACAAGCCGAAACCGGATCGGATCCGCGACTGGGTGAACATTCCGAAAGCGAACGGTTACGAGGCCCTGCACTCCACGGTGATGGGTCCCGACGGCGTGTGGGTCGAGGTGCAGATTCGTTCGCAGCGGATGGAAGAGATTGCCGAGCGGGGATTCGCCGCGCATTGGAAGTACAAATCGGGCGAGTTGTCGAAGGAGGAAGGCGAATTCGACCGTTGGATGAAGCAGGTGCGCGAAGCGCTGAACAGCCCGACGGACAATGCCGTCGAATTCCTCGACAATTTCAAACTGAGCCTTTATACCTACGAGATCGTCGTGTTTACGCCGAAAGGCGATTCGCGGACATTGCCTCAGGGCGCTACGGCGCTCGATTTCGCTTATGAGATTCATACGAAGATCGGCAACAGCGCGATGGGCGCCAAGATCAACCGGAAGATCGAATCGATTTTCGCACCGATCAGCAGCGGCGACCAGATCGAGATCATCACGTCGAAAAATGTGAAGCCGAAGGCCGAATGGCTCGATCATGTGATTACGACCAAGGCCAAGCAGTCGATCATGGTTTTCCTGAAAAAGGAGAATCTCAATAACATCGCTAACGGGATCGTGCTGTTCGAAGGAAAGCTCAAGGAGTTCGGCATCGTGCCGAGTGCCCGCGTGTTCCGGAAAGTGCTGCCTGCTTACGACTGCGCTACGAAGGACGAGTTTTACAGCAAGTTGGGGGCCGGCATCCTGAAACTGGACGGGATCGAAAAGATCCTGCGCGACAATCCTGCCAATAAGATTTTGAAATTCTGGACGTTGCAGATACCGAATCCATTCAAGTTCCTCGGAGGCGACGATAAGAAAAAAGGGAAAAAGGTAATTGACGGCGCATCGCCGGAGGATGCGGACGATCCGGAGTTCGAGATCGCCCCGTGTTGCAATCCGATTCCGGGCGACGAAGTTGTCGGTTACAGCAATCCCGATACGCACAAGATCGACGTTCACAAGAAAAACTGCAACGAACTGATTAAACTGGCTGCCCAGCACGGCAATCGTCTGACGCCGGTCACCTGGTCGAGCCACAAGGCGATGTCCTACCTGTCGATCCTCGAGTTGCGCGGAATCGATCGGATCGGGATCCTGATGGAACTGTCGCAGGTGATTACCGGCGAGCTGAACACGAACATCCGGGAGTTGCATATCCAGAGCCACGACGGTATCTTCGAAGGGCGGATCAGCCTCTATGTGAAAAATATCAAGGATCTGAAGATGATTATCGACAAGGTGATCCGGATCAAGGGGGTCGAGCAGGTAAACCGGGTGGAAAATAAAATCGAATAGCTATGGATCTGAAAGAGTTGCTTCCGGTACTTCTGATTACTGTCTTCGCAATAATTTCCGCTGCGAAAAAGAAAAAACAACCGGTTTCCGAAAGCGAGGAGCAGGCGGATACCGCTCCGTCCGATTCTCCGTGGGACGACCTGATGCGCGAACTTAAAAAAGGGGGCGGAGCCGATACGGAATCTGCGGCCGATTCGCGTCCGGTGCAGCGGACTGTTCCGGATGCGGACGCGCTGCCGACGGAGATGCTGTCTTACGACGACGAGGCGATCGAAGCGTTCGAGAACCGTACGGTCTTTTCGTACGACGACATGGTCGGAGATAACGCGCCGGAGCCGATGTCTACCGCGGATCAGGGGAATTCCCCTACTCCGCAGCTTGCTACGGAGCCGGAACCGGCTTCTTCCGAAAGGGCGTTTCCGGGCGGTTTCGATCCGAAAATGGCCGTGCTGTATTCCGAAATTCTCAAACCGCGTTTTTAAATTTTTTCAGCATGTATTCCGATGCGGATTCCGCCGAACCGATCCGGGCCGATTATTCGGACTCTTACAGTCTCGACGTAAACTCCGATGCGGAATTGCGTCCCGGGAAACTGTTGGAATCCGTTTTCTCCGATACTCCGCGCTGGGTGAACGGGCTGATGAAAATCCGTAATGCGCTCGTTGCGCCTTTCGGTTTGAAGACGGGAGAATCCCGTGTTTTCCGGAAAGCGATCGTCGAAGAATCGGAGCGGGAAGCGGTACTGTCCAATGACGATAAACATTTGATCTTTACGGTCTCGCTCAGCGTGCTCCCCCGTCCCGACGGGGTGCGGCGAATCAGTATTTCCACGGCGGTGCAATACCATAACCGGCTCGGCCGGATCTATTTCGCACTGATCCGGCCGTTTCATCGGATCATCATCCGCCGTATGCTGCGCCGGATCGCTTCATCGGTCGGCTGACGGCAGCGTCTCCCGGACAGGATTACTCTTTTTCGATAAAGGAGCGCTATGTGCGGTAGCCGTCTAACGGGGCGTGATGCACGAAGGTGCAATCAATTGAAACGAAAGTTGAATATCGTTTTGACAACTCGTTTTCGCAAAATTTAAGGGCGTAAAAAACAAAAGCGACATAACAGTCGCTTTTGTTTTGTTTGTGTACATAGTTTAACCCCTATCGGGTAATCGGTGTTTTATCGGGTTTGGGTCACTCCAACTTGACCCCCTGCCTTATTCGGCGACAACTTCCCATTTCAAATCGCCACCGCCTTCGATCGTCTGCCACTTGTAACCCGTGGCCGGTTCGTAAACGACCGAGGTTGTATGGTTATAAGCTTTGCCGCTGAATTTACCGCCTTTGAGAATTACGCTTCCGGTCGGCAGATCAACGTCATTGTCGCCCGACACGACAGCGCTCGTTCCCTCGATCTGCAACCCCCCCGGACCGGTCATTGGCTGCGGAAAACTCTCCGCCCGTAATCGTGACTTTCGCGCCGTTGGTTATATATAACGCATAAAAGGCATCTATCTGCCCCGGCGTATTTACCGTGTAATACTTGCCACTGCTGATGACCGCATCCTGACAACTTTCAATGGAGATGCCGCCCTGAATGCCTTTGACCTCGCAACCGTCGATTCTTACTTTCGAGCCGAACAGACGCATTGCGTAAGCCCAGTGCGTACCGTTATCCTTATTTGAGGAAGTAGATTCGAAATAACTGTCAACAAGGGTGATCTCTCCGCTGGCGACGTCGCGTCCCATACCGCAGACGGTGAACTCGCCCGAAATGATCCTGGCGTTCTTTATGGTTACATTCGCATCATTCCAATAAGCGATTGCCGCACTATTGTAAGGATGCCCCGTTGATGAGTTTCCATGCCAATGGTATTCGGGGTCGTTAATCAGGGTAACGCCGTCGATAACGCACTCTCCGCCCATGACATGGATCAGCGATTTCTGGTAGCCGTTACCCAGGTCGCTGTTGTCCTCCGAAGTATTGTCTATCGTACCCTCCCCGGTCAGAGTTAGGCCCTTTTCAGCCGTCAGGAAGTTGGTTATCTCGTGGTATATGAATAAAAGGAGGTGTAAACCTAAAAAGCAATGAAACATACTTTTGGCAATTTGTTGTGTGATATATATTTGCAATATTTATTTGGAAATCGTTTCTAATTTCCGTAAGTTTGCTGTTGTAAACCAAGAATTAAGCCCGAAGTTGTATCTTCGGGCTCTTGAAATACCACGCTCAGGTAAGCGTTTGTAAGCGATTGCTGCGGAAACGCCGTACCCGTCGCATTTCTTTCTCCCGGAGAGCTTGCTGTACCGATGGGTAGCTCCGGCGGAATTTATCGAAGGTGTCCCGCGAGAGATCGAAACGTTTGCATATGTCGGTGACGGATTTGTCCTGATGCAACATCCGGATAACGTGCTGCCGATTCTCGGTCAGCAGTTGAACTTCGTATAACTGCCCTTTCTGCGGCCAAGCACCACGCCTTCGGCTTTGCGTAGGGCCAGCGCCTCTCTGGTGCGCATCGAGATCAGGTTGCGTTCGATTTCGGCGACCAATCCGAATGCAAAACAAAGCACTTTACTGTTAATGCTGTTGTCGAATGTGTAACCCTCTTTGGTCGTGTAAAGATTGATCTCCTTTTGCAGGCACCTGCCCATGATCGCCATCACATCCGTGAGCGTCCGGCTCAGGCGCGAGATTTCCGTTACGATCAGCGTATCACCCCGTTTCATCTTACGGAGCAAAGTCCCAAGTTTGCGGTCCTGTTCCCGTTTGCTGCCACTGGCCACTTCCGTAACCCAGTTGTCTACGATCCAATTCCGACTCTCGGCGAAACGCCGGATCTCGTCCTGCTGGTTGCCCGGATTCTGTTTCCCGGTGCTTACCCGTAAATAACCTATTATCATATTTCGTTTGATTTTTCTGGGCAACGTCGCCCAGGCGCACAAGGTATGATTATGGTTGTACTTGCTGAATTTTCACCGTTTCCCGGCATACCGAGAAACGTATTGAATAACAGAGACCGGATCTAAATCACGCTTTACTACTCCCTGAAACACAAAAAGTCCAAAATAAATAATGAAATGATTACATCAGGTGGTAAGCGATGGATGCAGGAATCGTTTATTGAAACATGCCGTCACAAAGTAAATCGGGCAGAGAAGAGAAACAGTACAATTACCGGCTGATCTCCAGTTGTGTTCTCCCTGTGTTGGACGGCGAAAAAGTTCATATCGGCCGAATGTCCGCCACGCTTCGTTGCGAAAGGTGCCGAGATCGATTTTATATTTCGCGGTACGTTTTTATCCGTTTCCGAACAAAAGCAGCACACCTTAAAGGAATATCCGTATGAAAATGGGAGATTTAGTCCTGTAAAATTTTGGGCGTATGAAATATTATCGTATATTTGCACTCCCGAAAGGGTCTGATGGCCGAGTGGCTAGGCACAGCTCTGCAAAAGCTGCTACAGCGGTTCGAATCCGCTTCAGACCTCGACAAAGCCGCCTCACAGTGCACTGTGAGGCGGCTTTGTTTTAAATTTGTACGGCATTTTATTTGATGGAATTAAAAACAGATAGGACAATTTCCGTGATAATATCACTTAGCAATCATCAAAAAGGGTATGACAATAGCTGGGAGCATTTACAATCCCGAATCTGAGTAAAGAAATATGGACAAAATTAAAAGAATATAGATTCATAAACGATAGTGAATTTCCGGGAATCCGTGCAGATATTTTTATGCTTTTACCTCGTATTAACTGCTCCGCAATGGCAAACACATAAAATCAGAGCATCCCACATTCGGAGGGATGCTCTTTCATATAATTTGCGTATCGTTAAAAGATAGATTAAAAAGTTATATCGTAGTCTGTCTTCTTTAGTTATACAAGAAATTAGCGGTAGGTAAACGAATAGACGGCCGAATTCGTACCGCGATCCAGTTCGGTATCTTTTCTGTTTTTGATCTCGTATTTATATCCTGCTTCAGGGTATTCGGGATGGACGGGTTCATTACCTACCACGATGTCGTATTCATGCTTGATTTTGGCCACGGTTGCGTGTGCTGTGACCGAAGCGACCGTACCGTCGTCGTTAAAGACGTAATCCAGGCGCTCCTCCGTGTCCTCGACATAAGTGTAGTATTCGTAACTCTTATGAACCTTCACATTGGGCTCCGGATAGCCAGGAGTAGCGACAGAGGCTCCTTCATCGTCACTCCATCCGGTAAATATTGTCGTGTAACGGTCCATACCGCGACCCGCCAGGCGCAGCAGAGCCAAGCGCCCGAGCCGGCCCGGCACCTCTCCGTCTTCGGTTTCTTCCAATAGCATATCCGGTAAAAAGAGCATATTGATGTCCAGATTCAACTTGTCGTTCGGCGTCTGGTTGAAATATTGCTCGAACCCGGACACTTCGTCCGGCTGAGCTCCGTCGGAATAGGAACCGCCCGACAGCACACCGTCTTTATAGGTATACGTGTTCCACGTATTGGAGTAGGCGACGCGCGAGATACGGTCTTCGTCGTTATATTCTATCTCATAGGTGTAAAACTCATAATTATCTTCGTCATGGGAATAGGGATGCGATTTGCCCTGTCGGATGTATCCTTTGTCGTTCAGCAGGACGTCGTAGGTTTGTGTTCCGGCGTCCGACCACCGATCCTCGATGCGGAGACGATCCGGTGCCGAGTAGTCGATGTTGCTGACCAGTTGGCTCGAACCTTCCGGATCGTTGGTGGGGCGGATGTCGATCGTATATGACGAAACGCGATTATGGTCGTCGTATTCGAACGTATAGGTCGCCTCCTCTTCATCGTGATCCGAAGTGGGGAGTTGATTCCAATAAGTTACCGTGCGTTCGATCCGGCTGACAAGAGCGTAGCTCGAGGGATCGGGTACGACAGGTTCGTCGTTGCCCACCGTTACCGCGCAAGAGGCCGACACTTCTTTGTTAGAGGAAGAGGTAGCCGTAACGGTCGCCGTTCCGTCGGCTATCGCGGTGATTTCGCCGGTTACGGGATTTACGTCCGCAACGGCAGGGTTGCTGCTCGACCATACCACCGATTTGATCGTGGCGTCGGCAGGCTCTACGGTGGCGGTCAGCGTCGTTTTAGCTCCTGCATCCAACGAAAGTTCGGTTTTGTCGAGGGTAATCTTCGTCACTTTGACCGGCGGCTCGTTCTCGCTGCCGTCTTGCTTGGTTCCCTCCTGAACGACCGTTACGGTAAAGGTGTTGTTGCCCGAACGGATGGTAATCGTCGCCTCGCGCCGTTCTCCCGTATAGTTCTGGTCGATCTCGATGCGGAGCGTAATCGTCCCGGCCCCGCCGCTATAAGCCTCCTTGTCGCCGTTGTAGAGTTTCAGCCAGACTACGTTATTGCCGTTGTTGTCTGCAGCCCGTGTAACGGATTTTGTTTGTACGGATGCCAATGCCGAAGCCTGCGCCTGCACTTCGTTCACGGTCGCCGTCCAGGGGGCGCCGGCCGTGAACGAAAAGCCGCCGCCCGTACTCTCGTTATCGGCATAGGCGTTTTGTGTAAGTTGTTCTTGTGCGGGCGGAGTGAATGGCTCGCCTTCTCCGCCTTCGTTTTTGCTGCAACCGGCAAGAATCGCCGTTGAAAGCATCAATAAAAACAGATGTTTTTTCATTTGTATAAATCGGTTCCGCCCGTCCCCCGGCGGAGTTTTAGTTACACATAAAAAGACGTGGGACAGTACCTTTTTATCTGCTTCTGAGGTCTACCACAACCTGCGATCAAATAAATGAGTAAAGCCCACGTTTCCGCAGGCATTAACTTTACTCTTGATCGCTTTAAAAGTGGTAATTTCAGAAGCAAGAATAAAAGCTAACGCTTTTTATATTATGTCTTGTATATTTCCGTTTATGCCATAGGCTCGCCTTTAATTAATTGGTTTATCGCGGTAAATATACGAAAATTTGTCTAATATATTAATGAAATGCCGGGTTTAGGATTTATCTCATCCCCATTCCCCGACCCTGCTCGCGGTCTTTGATCTTGATTCCGATATGCTCCAAAAACTCTTTCGCCTTTTGCCGGAACCATCTCAGAATCGGTATTTGGTCGATGAACAGTTGAAACCCTCTGGGGCCTTTCTCATCCTTTGTGAGCCTCGCTTCGGCATTTTCTGCATCGAAATGTTGGGAGTGTTCGCTTGAATATAGACTACTGGAAAAACGGACGGGCCGCATGTTCACGAGATTACGGGCCTATCCGTCGGAGAACCCTATCGCTCGGCAATACTCTCCCCACTTGATAAGTTGAGGCGTTCGTCTTACTCTAACCTATTCAATGTTAAATTTAATACCCAAAACGCGAATTACAAAGAATTATCCGATTTACTTTGATTCAGATGAAATTCTATTGCCAGCCCAAGCCTGAAAAATCGTGAGCCGTTTATAAATATCTATTCTGACTAAAGCCAGAGGGAATATACATAGCATACGACCACGTTTGCGCTTTCATAGCAATAACGAACTCTTACATTTGTATTCCCTATATCCGATAGCGATTCAATTGCGGATTCTACCATTTACAAACGAAGCGCAATAGGTTCATCATTGCCAGACCCAATGCGGGTGCCACGGCAGTTGATATGGCCATCGAAAGTCCGTACATGCCCAGCCCTTCTCCCATGCGTTCATGCGGAATGATGTCCGTCACTCAGGTGGAGGAGGCGTTGCTCGATGCCGCGTGAAACAGTTTTCTTCTATCCGTATAAAATCAGATTGGCCGATTCATTGGTTTTCATATTGGATCTTCACGCCGGCGACGGCGCTTTCGTTCGGGTATTGTCTTACCGCCGAAGGAAGCGATAACCCCGACACATGTATATACTATCCTACCGGTTTCAGTCCCGTTTTGAATTACAAAGTTACTCCGCGGGGCCTTTTTATAATCCATAATTCGAAGGAGAGGAATTTCGTTGAACTGTCTGCATCGGATACTATGCCTTTGTTAAAGGTTGAGTTGCCTGATTACGTCGATGTAAAACGTCGATCGGTATTGGAGAAATATATGACTTCGTTGTGGAATTCATCGATTGCCTATCAAGAAGAACCGAAAATAGCCGTAAACGTGTCCCAGCTCGGAGATCTTTTGGAGATATATAAGCAGGGGCATGACGGGATCATTTCAATAATAGGCGAAGGAGGCGTACCGGACGTCATCCGGGGAGCGGATCGTAAAGAAATGATTGAACTTGTACGGCGAGGTAAAAATGTTCCGGATGGCTCTGATCAACTATTGGTATATGATCTTGACGGTACGATGCTTCGGAAATATAAATTGAATCGTCGCGTGAACGGATTCGATATAGATACGGTCAATCAGGTGCTGGTCATGGTGAATTCGAACACCGAAGCGCCGATGTATACTTTCCCGCTTCCGGAAGGGTTTTAGACCGTTTCTTATCTTTTTCAGACAGATTAAAGACACATATCAAATACGGATCTTTCGTCTTCCGCACGGTTTACCGACTCCGTTCGTATTTGCGGTGGAATACGGTCAGCAGGACGAAACCGGCCAGGGCGAAAGGCGCTCCGACCAAAGCCGGATACTGGTATCCCAATCCCGCATCCAGCGGCAATCCGCCGCAATAGGCTCCGATGGCGTTTCCGAGATTGAATGCTACCTGCACGCTTCCGGCGCCGAGCATTTCGCCGCCTTTGGAGTAGCGGATCAACAGAATTTGCTGCGGGCTCGATACGGCGAACAGTCCTGCGGTGCACAGACACATCAGCAGTGCGCCGAGCCAGGCCGTATGTGCGGTGAAGAACAGCAATAGCAAGATTACGAAGATCGATCCCTGCGAAACGGCGGCGACCCGGCCCGGAGTGAACCGGTCGGACAGACGGCCGCCGGTCAGGTTCCCCACGACCATACCGAAACCGGCCAGTATCATCAGCAGGGTCAGCCTGTCGGGGGAAAATCCCGAAACGTGCACTAACATCGGACTGACGTAGCTGTACCAGCAGAATACGCCGCCGTTGCCGAGCATCGTGGCGAAAATGAGCAGCCACGGGGCCGGTGATCGCAGGAAGCGGAACTGCCCCCGGAATCCCGTGTCCGGTAGATTTTCCACCGGCGGAATCCATCGCCAGATGTAGTAAAGGACGATCATTCCCCAGCATCCCACCAGCAGGAAAGTGACTCTCCATGAAAGCATCGAACTGAGCGCCGTACCCAGCGGAACGCCGAGCAGGTTGGCGATCGTCATGCCGGCTATCATGATGGAGACCGCTTCGGAGTCTTTCCCCTTGTCCGCCAGTTTTTCGGCAGCGATCGAACCGACCCCGAAATAAGCGCCGTGCGGCAGTCCCGAGACAAACCGAGCCGCCATCAGCGTCCAGAAATTCGGGGCGAGGGCCGCACAGACGTTTCCGGCCATGATGACGGCTACCAGTACCAGCAGGATGCGTTTCAATGGGTGTTTGCGGGCCAGGATCAGCATCGGGGCGCCTACGCATACGCCCAGCGCGTAGGCCGAGATCAGGTGTCCGGCTTCGGCGATGCTGACGTGCAGGTCGGACGCTATGTCCGGCAGAATCCCCATCATCACGAATTCGGCGATCCCCAGCGCCAGGGTTCCGAAAGCCAGCGCAATAAGACTCTTTTTCATCGACAGACGTTTTTCCGGCTGCAAAGGTAATAAAGCGAAGCGTCCCGGAGAAAAGATTTTATGAAACAAGCCAGTCCGTTCGCAAATGAACGGACTGGCTTGTTCGGATACGTTTTTTCTGGAGGATTATTCGTCCAGTTTGAACGTGATCAGCAATCCTTTGTGGTCGCTGGGCCAGTGTCCTCCTGCGGGGGCGATGAATTCGTCCTTGCTGTCGTTTTCCACCCGCTGGCTACGGACGATTGTGCCGGACGGCCCTACGATTTGGGCTTTCTCGACGCTGAGCCCCTGTCGGGGATAGTAATAAACGAAATCGATCCGGTCGCGTTCGTCGGCATCGCCGGCCCATACCAGCGTGCTTACGTCGACGTCTTTGTTATCGGCCGGCCAGGTAAGCCCCGGATAATCCACGACGTTCGGATACGTTTCGCGGTAAGCGTCGATGAATCCGTTGTCGTACATCAGCATGGAGCTCTGCCAGTTCACTACGCAGCCGTTGTGGTCCCATAGATCTTTCGTATCGGCCTGCCAGTCGAGGTGGGAAGGTTCGTTCAGGTCGCCTGCGAAGAAGACGAGCGCGCCTTTGGCGATCTCGTTTTTCGCATCGTCGATGAATTGCTGGGTCGACTGCGGACGTCCGGACAGCCGGTTGCGTTCCAGGATCAGGGCTACGTCCGTATTCGGGCCGGTAGCCATTTTGCTCCAGTCGCCGTTGTTGCCCCCGTCGTTGTACCCGCGCGGGTAGTAGCAGGAGTAATAGACGTAGTTGGCATGTGAGGGATAGACGGCGATTCTGCGGCCGTCGACATTGCAGACCCCTTTGAACATCCATTCGTTGATCTTCTGCGTTTCGGTAATCCGGTATTTCGACAGCAGTCCGCGGCCGTCCACGCGGCTTTGGTAATAGGTCAGCCCTTTTTGTTTCAGTGCGTCCACGAGCAGGGGCATGATCGCTTCGTCCCCGCCTTTGTACAGTTCGCAGAACGTAGCGAAATCGGGTTGCAGCGATACGATCTGGTCGACCAGCGCATTGAAAGCGTTCGGAACTTTCGTACATTCCATCCACAGGTTCAACTGCAGCAGCGTCAGCCTCGGCTCGCAGGCCTGCTTAACGGTTACCGTGACGTCGTTTCCTTTTGTCGGCGAGAACGTGATCGTGCCGGTACGTTCTTTGTCCGTATCGTTGGCCAGCACCTGGAACCGGATCGTGGAGTCTTTCATCGAAGATTTGGCTTCGGCCGGGAGAATCCATTTTTCGGCCGATTTGTCGATCGTGTGCTCGTATCCGACGTTTGCCGATACTTTGACGGCGATCAGCGTGTCGCCCGGTTTGAGGTTGAACAGTTGTTGTTCGATGACGACGCCTTCCTGGGTGTCCTGCGTGATTTTTATGCTTTTGCTTTCGGTGCCGCAGGTTACGGTCAGCGTCGCTTCGCGCGCTTCGTCGTAGGAGGTGTTTTTACCGACCGACAGGTTTATCTGGGATTTTCCGGCTTTTCCTTTCAGCGGAGTCGCATTGAGCCATTTGCCGCTTCCCGAAACGTAAACGACTTCGGCAGTCCACTCTCCCGGCGCTTCCAGCGGAACGTTTTTGTTGGCTCCGGCCACCGGAACCGCCCAGTCTTCTTCCGAAAACTGGAACGTGTAAGTTTCGCCCGGCGCTTCCTCGCTTTTACCGCATTCGTAGAACATGACGGACAAAACAGTCAACAAACTGTACAGAATTACTTTTTTCATCTAATTATTTTTTGATCGAAAATGTTGCATTTTTGTTAAAAAGTTTCACAAATATGCTAATTATTTTGCGTTTTTCGAAGATTTACTCTCGTTTTTAGCGGTCCGTTGCTCTTACCGATACGGCGATATGCAGCTTTTTCTTTTATGGTTCAGTACGTTGGAGGCCGTTGAAAAATGATCGTTTTGCAGGAATATATTTTTCATATCCTGTTTTTTTAACGTGTTTTTTTCCGATTTATTACCATCTTAACCGATAAAATATTTGGTTTTTTCGTTGAAACCTGGAGTCGTTCGACAATCTTTGTGAAAAAGTGTATCGCTGCCTTCGTCCGGGCGGGACGTTCGTTTTCTCGGTCGGGCATCCGGTCTTTACGGCGCAGGGACATGAAGAGTGGTATTGCCGGACAAGGTAATCGACTGCACTGGCCGGAGTTGTTTCAGTCAGGGGCGGCGCGTTTCGAACTTTCTCGGCGAACAGGTCGTAAAGTACCATAAAACGTTGACTACTTATGTAAACGGACTGATTCGACAAGGGTTCGGGATTACCGGGCTGGTCGAGCCCGAACCCGGCGAGAAATTGCTGAGAACCGTTGCCGGGATGAACGACGAGCTGCGTAGGCCGATGATGTTGATCGTATCGGCCGTTAAAGAGCGTTGAGGCGACGGACGTTTTCTGCGGGATGCGTCCGCCGGCTGCGTGTCAGAACATGATGCTGGCGCCGCCGCAGAGCGTGAGAACGTGCCGGATTCCTCCGCGTGGAACGAAACCGGAGGTGACGAGATCGTAGTCGGTAGAGAATTTCATCCCGAATTTGTGGTTGGCCAGGAACGTGACCGACAGGCCCGTTCCGAACCCGAATCCGTTCTTGTCGCCGATCCGGATGTCCGAAAGCCGACAGGAGGGATAGTGAACATATCCGGCGAGCAGTTTGCCGCCGACCAGCCAGCGGCAGGTCAGCGGATAGGAGAAAAACGGGCCGACGTACCCGGAGATCATGTCCAGCGATTCGTCCTGAAGGATTTTATCGACCGACAGGGGCATGTTGGAGATGGTCGCGCGTCCTCCGATCCCGATGTGGCGCGTGATGAACCAAGCGCCTTCGACGCCTGCCGTGCCTCCGGTCGAAAGCGACGCTTCGCGGCCGTCTTCCAGCGCGTAGCGTCCCGGTGTCAGGTTGAGTCCCAGGTAAAGCCCGAAAAACGAAGGTTTGTAACCCGGATCGAAAGGTCTGTCCGGCAGTCGCGCATACGTGATCCCGCGACCTTTGAAGATCAGGTCGGCCAGGTAATACCCCACTTCGGTAGACAGAATGCCGATGCCGGCCCCTACCAGCACGTCGCTCAGCCAGTGTTTGTTGTTCATTTGTCGTGACAGGCCGGTGAGCGTGGCCGCCGTATAGGCGCCGATGCTGTACCACGGACTGCGGGTCATGCCGTACTCTTTGTGCAGCATGGTCGCGGTCATGAAGGCCGTTGCCGAATGTCCCGACGGGAACGAGTGGCGGTTCGATCCGTCCGGGCGCATCACTTTGACCGTGTGTTTCAGGGTGTTGACCGCGATCGCCATCAGCGAGGCCGAAAATGCGTCCGAAACCAGCATTCGTCCCCAGGAGCTTCTTCCCTGTATGCCGCCGATTTTCAGCCCCAGCATGGCGATGGCGGGGGCGTATTGCAGGTAATCGTCGTAATGGTGTCGGAAGGAGGGCAGGAAGTTGTCGCGCAGGCTGTGGAAATGCGAGTCTTCCCCTGCCACGATCAGTCCCGCTGCGATCAGCGGGACGGCCACGTAGGTCATGCGGTAGGTTTGCGACGAAGTGAACCGGTCCCATTGGTCCCGCGCGGGCGCTGCGAGGGCCGGCAGCGAGTCCTGCAGGCATGTACGGCGATAGACGGACGGGATCTGCCCCGAACTTTCGTATCCGGCAATCAATATCATCATCATCCCCAAGAACAGATTCCGAGAGAGCGTTATGTAACGGGAAATACGGGTCACGGGACAATCGGGTGCGAAAAGACGAACCGCGCTCCCTCAGTGTATTCCGGATCGATCCAGATGTTCCCTCCGAACCGCAGTACGATTTGTTTACAAATAGCCAGGCCGAGACCGGTGCCTTGTTTGAATTCGTTCAGTTTTTCGAATCGGTTGAAAACCCGTTCCTGCCGTTCCCGCGGGATGCCGCATCCGGTATCGGAAACCGAGAACAGAATCCGCCGCTGCTCTTTTTGTATTTCGAATGCGAGCGCGATCGTGCCCTTTTCGGTGAATTTGCTGGCGTTTGTCAGCAGGTTGATCAGCACCTGCGACAGGCGTTGCGAGTCGGTCTTCAGGATAAAGGATTCGACGGGAGGATTAAAAACGCACTCCACGCCTTTTTTACGGCCGTGGGCGGTCGTCGAAATGACCTGCTGACAGATGGCGACGATATTCTCCGGATGCAGCGTGAAACTGATTTTCCCCGTCTCGAGCCTCGAAATATCGAGAATATCCCCGATCAGCGTCAGCAGCAGGTCTGAATTCTGGTTCACGATGCCCATGTATACGTTCCGGTCTTCTTCGGAAATGGATTCGTCGCCCAACAGGGCGGAGAATCCGACGATCGCATTCAGCGGCGTCCGGATTTCGTGGCTCATGTTCGCCAGGAACGCCGATTTCAGCATGTCCGATTCCTCGGCTTTCTCTTTGGCGGCGATGAGCTCCCTACCCCGGTTCTCCAGGCTGATTTTCAGTTTTTTGTTCCGGTAGTAGAGGTAATACAAGAAGGCGATGAACAGCGAGAGCACGATGAAAATAACGATCAGGATCAGGATGTACGATTCGTATTTCTGCAATCGCGCCTCTACGGTGTCTACGACGATACTACCCGACGGCAGTTTATATTCCGCGATTCCGAACTCCTTGAGTTTTTGCAGGTCGAAACGATATTCGTTTTCCGTCGGATCGAAATGTACCGCCCGGGGTTTCTTTTTATAGAAGTCGGCTATTTGCCCGGCTATTTCGCTGGCTCCGTTTTCGTATTTGGGGATGTAGCCTCCGATAGCCCCGCTGCCGATCCCCGAGCCGCTGACCGAAAAAACGGGCAGGTGGGGTTGATCGGCCAGGAGCGTTTTCAGCGAATTGTCCATAAAATACTGGCCGTCCTGACCTACCCGCCAGGTGCCGATCAGCAGCACCGATTTGCGCGGCAGCCGTTCGATGGCTGCATAGGCCTTTTTCTCCCCGTTCCGCCCGTCGATCAGGGTGAGGGTCAGGTCGGGATGGCTGCTCATTTCCTGCTTGACCAAAGCCTGCAGCGAAATACCCCCGTAGGTATTGTCCGATAGGAATGCGATGTTATCTACGTTCGGGTAGAGGGAACGGATCAGGTCGATGTTTTTGGCGATGTCGTACCGGTTGAGACTTCCTCCCCCGTTTCCGATGCTGTCCGCCTGCCGTATCATATCGACGGACTCGGGCATCCATTTATCCGTAACCGGACGGTTCCGGTCCGGGAGCGGAATTCCGTTCGTGCTGGCGTAGCATCCGAAAAACGGAATGTCCTGGGGAAAGCTGTCCAGGGAGACGAACGATGCCCATGCCTCCTGACCGAGCAGGATAACGGCTTTCAGCCGGTTCCTGTCGTAGCGCTCCAACACCGAGATAAGCCGGTCTTTCCACAGATTGGCTTCCGCTACGCTTTTGCAACCCAGATCTTCGATCAGAATTTCGAACGGAACGTTTTCGTTGGCGATCTTATGTTCGAAGTCGGATATGAAACTCGACATGCGTCTGGTATCCGGGTTGTACGACGCGATGATCAGGATGGTGCCCTGATCCCCGGGACTGTCGAGGCTGTTTTTGGCCGCGATGCCGATCGGAAACAACAAGCTGACGAAGAGCGCGGCCGTCGCGCACCCGACTATGAATTTCAGCTTATTGAGTCTTCTGACCGACATATTTTTCCCCGATTTGGTTAAAACGATATCCTGAGGCCGGCTGTCCAGGTAATGCCGAATCCGTACCATACGACGGCGGTTTCCCGCGTATGATCCGATCCGTCCAGTGCGTCGGATATGTATTTCCGGTTGAACAGGTTGTTCACGTTGCCGAAAAGCTGCCCCTGAAAAGTACCCATTTTGAAATCGTAATTGAGGTTCAGGTCGACCGTCGAATAATCCGGCAGCTTCCAGGCTTCCGCCCTGTCTTTTTCATCCGTGCGGTCGGCTGCGGCGAAATCGGCATAGTGGCGCCCGTAGTAGTTGAAGTCGACGCCGAGGGTCAGTCCCGATACCGGCATACAACTGAGCCCCAGCATCGCGCTCGTCTGCGGCGCGTTGCCGACATGCAGGTTCTTGATGTAGGCGTGGTATTCCCCGATTTTTTCGTTCTGTTCGTTGAACAGGGTGAAATTCACGTCGTTGGTCCAGCGCCAGTTCCCGATCGTAAAGAAGCCGTACACCCGCAGCCATTCGAGCGGCTGGTAGCTCGCTTCCAGTTCGATACCCATATGCCGCGCGTCGATGTTCGGGATACAGGCTCTGGGGCCGTTCCAACTGCCGATCGCCTTGGTCACGCTTTTGTCCATCCATTGGGTGTAGTAACCGTTCAGCATGACGCTCAGCGTCCGGTAATTGAATCCGTAGCCGATTTCGCCCGTCGCGATTTTTTCGGGGATCGGGTTCGACAGCGGCGTGTTGTCTACGAAGATGTTGTCCATCATCGGCGCTTTGGTTACGTAGCCGCCGTTGACGAATACGTTGTGCATTCCGTTGAAGCGGTAGTTGAAACCGGCTTTCACGCTGAACGGCACGAAATTGCTCCACGGGGTTTTTACGTTTGCAACGGGATAGGTCTCCTGGTTGCCGTACGTCCCGTATTTTCCGGGATCTTCGCGTTTGTAGGAGTGACTGGTCACGGAGGTCGAGACGAATGCCTTGTAGTGCTCCCGGTTGTATTCCAACTGGGCGAAAGCCCCCATCCACAGGATTTTGCTGAGATAGTCCTGGTTGACTTTGTCGCCTTCCCGCAGTTTCGTGTCCGGATCGCGCCATGCGAGTTTGTTGTCCTTGTAGTAGGCGCCTCCCAGCAGATCCGAAATCTTGTCGTAGTGATAGCCTTTATAATAACGCCCGTCGATACCGACCGTCAGTTTGAGCGATTTCGACAGTTCGTTCGTATAGGTGGACAGCAACCCGTACCAATCGTGCGAGTTGGTTCCCATCGTGAAGATGGCGTCCGAACCGTGGTCGGAGTTTTTGTTGTCTTCCATCACCGGCAGGTAGTCGATCAGTCCGTCCGGGGTCAGCGAAGTGTTTTCGTTGGGTCGTCCGGTCTTATAATTGTATTGCAGGCGGTTGGCGTCTTTGCCGTATACTTTTCGGCCTCCTCCCGTCGCATTGGAGACATAAACGGAGGTCGACAGCGTGGATTTGCCGTTGATCTGCCAGAAATGGTTCAGCGAGATTTGCGGCTTGTGGTATTCGTTATAGCCCGAATAGGTCGGAACGATCTGTCCGTTGATATAACCGTAACAGGTATTCATCCGGATGCCGTCTTTATGGAGGTCGTAATCTTCGATCGACTGTTTGTTGCTGCGCCGGTTATGCCACTGCGGCGCGCCGAAGGCCGTCAGCGACAGGATGTGGTTGCGTCCGAATTTTTTCGAAACGTTCGCAAAATAGCTCCAAGCTTCGAAATTCGTTCCTTTTACGTATCCGTCGCCCGTCGTGCGGGTTCCCATGATCGAGAAGGCCCACCCTTTCGGAAGCAGACCCGAAGAGAGGTTGAAGCCCATTTTCTGGTAACGGTCGTTTCCGATGCCGTAATACACGGAACCCTGCCGGTTGACTTCGGTGCTCTGGGTGACGATATTGACCGTCCCGCCGACCGAAAAGAGACCCAGTTTGGAGAGCCCGATACCGCGCTGTACCTGGATGCTGTTCGTAACGTCGGCCAGTCCCGACCAGTTCGACCAATAGACGCTTCCGTTCTCCATGCCGTTGACCGGGATGCCGTTGATCAGCACGGCGATGTTTTCCGAACCGAAGCCGCGCAGCATCAGCCGCGAATCGCCGAAGCCTCCTCCCTGCTTGGTCGCATAAATCGACGGCGTGGATTTCATGATTTCGGGAAATTCCTGATTGCTCAGTTTGGTCGCGATGTCTTTCGCGCTGATCGTCGACAGTACGACCGGCTCGACGCCTTTGTCATGTCCGTAGGAAGCCATTACTTTCACCTCTTTCAGTCCGATGGACAGGGTGTCCGCATCTTCCGGAATATTTTGGGCGCTTATGGCCGATACGCAGGACATGCAGAAGAACGGGAGCAGGAGTTTTTTCATTCACAGGAATGTGTAAGTACAATCGGTGCAAATTTAGAAACTTTTTCCGATTTACTGTGTCTTTTCGTCTTTCCTGCATGTCAATATTTTATCCGTTGATATACAAAAAGTTTTTCCGGATGGAATTAAATGCGGCCGGAGAATCTTTACGATCACTACAGGAGCGTTTTACGCCGAATCGTACCGGGTCGATTGCCGGAAGTGCGGAATAACAAAAAGCGGATGATTTTTCATCCGCTTTTTGTCGTTTTTCGATATATTGGAGCCGCTGCCCGTTTATTCGGAACGGAACGAAACCAAACGACATTTGCACCGGTTGAGCGTTTCGATACATTTGGCCACGTCCGTAGGACGGATGATCACGCTGGCCAGTTCCCCTTCGGAAAAGGCGTACATATATTCGATGAAGACCTGCTCGCGGGCCAGAATATCCAGCACCGGAGAGAGCGAGCCCGGCGTGTTGGGGCAGTTGATTCCCACCACGTCGGTGAGCGTCACCGCGAATTTAGCTTCGCGAAGCACCCGTTTGGCCGCTTCGACGTCGGAGACGATCATCCGCAGAATACCGAAATCGGCGGTCTCCGCCATGCTGAACGCATACATGTTGATGCCGTGTTCGCCCAGGATGCGGGCCACGTCGTTGATGCGTCCCGTCTTGTTTTCCAGAAATACCGATAATTGTTTGATCGTCATGATTATCCAGTTTTTAAGGTTTGTCTATTTGAGTACGCGTTTATCGATCACCCGTTTGCTTTTGCCTTCGCTGCGCTCGATGCTGTGCGGTTCCATCAGACGGATGTCGGCCCCGATGCCCAGCACGCTGTGCAGACGGTCGGCGATCCGTTTTTTGAGCGCCATCATCTGGCTGATCTCGTCCGAATAGAATGCTTCGCGCACTTCGACCTGCACCTGCAGCGTGTCGAGGTTGTTGACCCGGTCGACCACCAACTGATAGTGCGGTTCGAATTCCGGCAATTCCAGTACCACGCTTTCGACCTGGGACGGGAAAACGTTCACGCCGCGGATGATCAGCATGTCGTCGCTGCGGCCGACGATACGGCTCATCCGGACGTTCGTGCGTCCGCAGGCGCAGGGTTCGTAGGTCAGCGAACAGAGGTCTTTGGTGCGGTAGCGCAACAGCGGCATACCCTCTTTGGTCAGGGTCGTGAGCACCAGCTCGCCCTGCCCGCCGGCGGGCTGCGGTTCCAACGTGTTCGAATCGATGATTTCCGGATAAAAATGGTCTTCGACGATGTGCGAACCCGATTTGCAGCGGCATTCGTACGATACTCCGGGCCCCATGATCTCGCTGAGCCCGTATATATTGTACGCATCGACGCCCAGCTTCGCTTCGATCTCGCGGCGCATGTTTTCGGTCCACGGTTCTCCGCCGAGAATGCAGGTACGCAGCCGAAATTCGCTGCGCGGAATACCCGACTTGATGATTTGTTCGGCCAGGTACAGGGCGTAAGACGGCGTGCAGGCCAGCGCGGTGGAGCCGCAGTCGTGCATCAGTTGGATGTGCTTGGCCGTATTGCCCGTAGACATCGGGATGACGGTCGCTCCGAGGTGTTCCACCCCGTAGTGCAGACCCAGTCCGCCCGTGAAAAGGCCGTAGCCGTAGGCGACCGTGAACAGGTCGTCGCGCGTGGTGCCGAAAGCCGTCAGGCAGCGTGCGATCGACTCCGACCAGATCGAAAGATCGCGGTGCGTGTAACCGACCACCGTGGGTTTGCCGGTCGTCCCGGACGAGGCGTGCAGCCGGACGATCTCCGATTGGGGGGCGGCGAACAGCCCGTACGGGTAATTGTCCCGCAGATCCTGCTTGGTAGTGAAAGGCAGTTTGACGATGTCGTCGATCGTGTCGATGTCGTCGGGCGTAAGGCCCATCTGCTGCATTTTGTCGCGGTAGAAAGGGGTATGGTGGTAAACCCGGTGCACCAGCTTTTTGAGCCGGGCTCCTTGTAGCAACCGCATCTGTTCGCGGTCCATACACTCCTTCGTTTGATTCCAGATCATAATTTTGTAGATATTCCGCATCCGGCGATGCGGTGGGTTTTCATTCGGTTTTCAGGTTACAGCGGGTGGTCGGTTTTGAAGGCTTTGAGTCGCTGTTCGAGGATGTCGAACAGTTCGTCCGTCATCCGCGACGTGCAGGCGCGGATGCCTTCCTGCAGGCTGCCCGTGGTATTCAGCGTGATCGAGCTGATCCCGTAGTAGAGCAGTTCGCGCATCAGTTCGCCCGAAGTCATTCCCGGGTAGCCGATCGTGAAGAAGAATCCGTCGCCGATCGGTTGCTCGACGTCCTTGTCGTATACGACGTGAAAGCCGTTTTCGCAGAAAAGCCGCTTCATCTTTTCCGCCCGCCGGCCGTATTCCATCGTGTCGGCCACGAAATCGATCTGTCCGTCGCAGGCCGCTTTGTACATCGCCGCGAGGCCGAACTGTACCGAATGGCTGGCGCCGGAAGTGATCATGTACATGATCGCGTTGGTAAACGTGTTGCCGAAAAGTCCGGCTCCGTTGTAGCGTTCGGCCAGGGCCGGGTAACGGCGGTTGAAGAGTTTGTCGGAAATACATACGACGGCCATTCGCTGGCCGGCATAGCTGAATATTTTCGAGGCCGACAACATCAGCATGTAGTTGTCGGTGTAACGCGCTACGGTCGCCTGGAAAGGAGGTTCGAACGGACGGCTCAGATCGCGTCGGAAATCCATCGCGAAGTAGGCCAGGTCTTCGAGCACGATCGTGTCGTACTGCGTGGCCAGCTCGCCGATAATCTGCAATTCCTCCTCTTCGAGGCAGATCCAGGCCGGATTGTTCGGGTTCGAATAGATGATCGCCGAGATATTTCCCTCTTTCAGAAAGCTTTCCAGCTTGTCGCGCAACGCTGCTCCCCGATAGTTGAAAATGTCGAACTGGCGGTATTTGACACCCAGTATTTTCAATTGCGATTTCTGGATCGGGAATCCCGGGTCGATGAACAACACGGTATCCTTACCGGGCGAGCACTGGCTCGTGACGATGAACGAGCCGAACGATCCCGCGACCGATCCGGTAGTCGGAATACAGGCTTCCGGCGTGATGTCTACGTTCAGGAAGGCCTTTACGAAGCGCGAGGTTTCGCGTTTGAGCTCCGGAACGCCTTCGGCGGCCGGGTAGATGGCTGCGATACCGGTGTCGAGCGCCGCTTTTTCGGCGGCGATTCCTACCTGGTTGGGGCTCAGGCCCGGTACGCCCTGGTCCATCCGGATGAAAGGGATGCCCGTGCGCTGCTCCAGGGCCGAGGCCAGCAGCACTACCTGTCCGATCGTGGCCTGTGCCAGGTCGGTGATCTTCAGCTCGTCGACGATCGATTCGACCAGTTGTCGACTGAATACGCTATTTTGCATGTTTTTCGTTTTCGCTTTTTTACAGATGTTTCCGCATGATGTGCTCGGCGGCTTCTCGGCCGCATGTCAGCGCTTTGAGGTTCATCGCGACTACGTCGTCGCCTTTGCGTCCGAAAAAGCGGCGGATGCCGTCTTCGATTTTTTCGATCCCGATGCCCAGGATCGGCGACGCGGCGCCCAGCAGCACGACATTGGCGGCGCGCGGGACGTTGTTCTCTTTGGCCAGCGCATCCACGTCGAGCAGGATGACGCGCGGCAAGCGTTTCAGGTCGGCCAGCAGGTCGTCTACCTGCGGGTAGTTCGGAATGTTGACGAAAGGCGCGGCGTTGGTCACGATCCAGCCCGTGTCGGACAGGTAAGGCAGGTAGCGCAGCGCTTCCATCGGTTCGAGCGACAGGATCAGGTCGGCCCCGCCGCGGGCGATCAGGTCGGAACGGATCGGTTCGGACGAGATCCGCAGGTTCGATTGTACGTCGCCGCCCCGCTGGCTCATGCCGTGCACTTCGGCTTGCTTGATATGCAACTTTTCTTCCAGGGCCGCTTCGCCGATGATCGCTGCGATCGAGAGGATGCCCTGGCCCCCTACTCCGGACAGAATGATATCTAGTTTCATAGGTTTCAAGATTTGGTCGTTTTGTTTTGTCGGGCTTCTTTGTGGTGCCGTTTGAGGGTCTGGATGCATTCGCGGCGCGGGATGATGACCGAGACGCCCCGGTATTCGATCTCTTCGCGCAGGATGGCGGTGATCTCGTCCATATTTTTCGGCAGCGGAACCACCACGCGCACGTGGGCCGGATCGACCCCTACTCCGAGGCAAATCGCTTCGAGCTTGTTCGTCCCCGCGGAGTCCTGGCCGCCGGTCATCGCCGTGGTCAGGTTGTCGGAAATCACGACGGTGATGTTGGCGTTCGAATTGACCGCGTCCAGCAGGCCGGTGATGCCCGAATGGGTGAACGTTGAGTCGCCGATGACCGCTACGGCAGGCCACAGGCCGGCGTCCGCAGCGCCTTTAGCCATCGTGATCGAAGCTCCCATGTCGACGCAGGAGTGGATGGCGCGGAACGGGGGCAGCGCTCCGAGCGTGTAGCATCCGATGTCGCTGAATACCCGGTAATCCTTGTATTCGCGCACCACGCGGTTCAGCGCGTCGTACGTGTCGCGGTGCCCGCAGCCCGAACACAGCGCCGGCGGACGCGGGGTTACGTGTTCGCTCGGGGCGAAACCGGGCGCCGATTCCAGTCCCAGCGCCTGTTTGACATTGTCCGGGGTCAGCTCCCCGGTGCGGGGCACATCGTTGCTGAGGCGTCCGCGGATACGGACGGCGGTAGGCAGTACGCCGCGCAGTTGTTCCTCCACGAACGGCTGTCCGTCTTCCAGTACGAGGATTTCGTCGCAGGTTTCGGCCATACGGCGCACCAGCGTTTTCGGCAGCGGATACTGGGACAGTTTCAGTACCGGGAAATCGCATCCTGCCGGAAAGTTCTCCATCAGGTAGTTGTAGCCGATACCGCAGGCGATTACGCCCGTTTTCCGGTTCGGGCCGTCGGTATAGCTGTTGTAGGATGATTCGGCGGCGAGCGCTTCCAGTGCGGGCTGTTGTCCCAGCAATTCGCCGTAGCACCTGCGTGCGTTGACGGGCAGCAGCACCCAGTGCGCCGCGTCGTCCGGGAAACCGAGCTCGTTCTGTTCGCGGATGCGGCCCGGGCTAATGACGGCCCGCGAATGCGCCATCCGCGTGGTAATACGCATCAGTACAGGCAGTTTGTGCTGTTCGGAAAGATCGAACGCATAGGACATCATGTCGTAGGCTTCTTGCTGCGACGAAGGTTCCAGCATCGGCGTGAATGCGAATTTGCCGTAGAAGCGGGAGTCCTGTTCGTTTTGCGACGAGTGCATCGACGGGTCGTCGGCCACGAGGACGACCAATCCGCCGTTGGTGCCGGTTACGGCCGAGTTGACGAAAGCGTCGGCGGCTACGTTCAGGCCCACGTGCTTCATGCAGACGAGCGCCCGCTTGCCGACGTAAGAGACGCCCAGAGCGGCTTCCATCGCCGTTTTTTCGTTGGTGCACCAACGGCTATGCACGCCGCGCAGCGTGGCCAGTTCCGAGGTCTGGATATATTCGGTGATCTCCGTCGAGGGAGTTCCCGGGTAGGCGTACACGCCGGTAATCCCGGCATGAATGGCTCCCAATGCGACGGCCTGGTCACCCAGCAGCAATAATTTTTCTTCCATATTGATCGTGTGAGGTTAGCTGTTAGATATTCAGTGTGAAAGGATCGGCGTCCTGAAGCGCCGGGAATTTTTCGCGGAAGGTCGTCAGGGAGATTTTGTCCGCTTCGGCGGAGAGCGTCGCCGGCTGTCCGCCCGTGCCGGCATCGGCCAGCGGTTTGCCGAGGAAGTCGAGCAGTACAGTCCCTCCGCAGTAGTTGCAGTTCGGATCGTCTCCCACCCGGTTGACCCCGGCCACGTAGCAGACGTTTTCGATCGCCCGCGCTTTGAGCAGCGCGTTCCAGGCTTCTACGCGCGGCGTCGGCCAGCTGGCTACGTAGAGAATCATGTCGTAGTCGTCCCGGTTGCGCGACCAGACCGGGAACCGCAGGTCGTAACAGACTTGCAGCAGGATGCGCCAGCCTTTGTATTCCGCGATCACGCGCCGGTCTCCGCCGGTGTATTCCTTGTGCTCGCCGCCGTAAGTGAAGAGGTGGCGTTTGTCGTAATGTACCGTCGCACCGTCGGGACGGACGAAATAGAACCGGTTGAAGTAGCGGCCGTCCTGTTCTACGGCTACGCTGCCGGCCAACGCGGCTCCTTTCTTCCGGGCCGTCCGTCGCATCCATGCCAGAGTCGGCCCTCCGTCCGGTTCGGCGGCTTCGCGCGGGCGGGTGCAGAACCCGGTCGGGAACATTTCCGGCAGTACGACGAGGTCGGTTTCTCCGACCGCAAAGATTTCCCGTTCGAAACGGTTGCGGTTGGCGGCCGGATCGTTCCAGACGAGATCGGCCTGTATCAGGGTGATGTTCATAAATTTTTTCAAAAACGCTATATCTTACAAAAGTAAGATTTATATCCTGAAAAAAATAACAATCGGTTAAAATTTATTTGTCGGCTGCCGGCGTTTGATTCCCGGTTCAGGGATAAATTTCACGCCGGAAAGCGTTGAAAAACTATCGTAGGCGTATCCCGAATCAAACAAATGCGCCAAAATCACTCCAATCTTTGTAGCGTTCTGCATACCGATCCGTCCGCCGCGATACCCTCGATCACGATTTCCAAACGAGACTTGTTTTTGTCGTTGGTGTAAAACTCGATCGAACCCTTGCCGTCGTTCCCAAGTTGTAAATAGGGTTCCCAATAGAGTGTCGTCCTGCGATCCGGGGTTTTATTCGCCAGTCGCTCCGGAGTGTCGTAAACAGGATGGTAAAACTCGGCTCCAGGTATATAACCCACCGTTCTGTACAGGCCGAACCGGCGTTTTCCCTGGGCGTCCTCTTTCAGATAAATCTCGAAACGGCAGGGATAATCCGGGCTGGTACCGATCGGCAGATACGGAAGAAACTCCCGCAGCGGAGGTCCAGGCATAGGCATGAGTACCGTACGGATGTATTCGATGTCCCTGACCGTATATAAGTTCAAAAACTCGGTACCCATAATCACCTCGCCATTCAGGCGGAATTGAAGCGGGACACTCATTCTGCCCCCCATATCTATACACCATCCCAAAGGCATCTGTTTCATTCCCGGAAAGTGTTGTACATATTTCTCCAGCGACATCGTACTCAGTTTTGCGAACTGCGCCGTATCCTTGTGCAGTCTCTTTTCGATTCGCAGGGCCGGAGCGTTCGGATCACGGCCATGAACCACCACCTCGTCGATCTGGTACGTTGTAAGACTGTCCAAACCCGTTGGAGGCGGAGACGCCCGACGAACCTCTTCGAGCCGCTTTTCCCTGATTGTCTCGCTCTGATAAGGAGCCAGGGGCGTAAGCCCCGGACGGTAATAAGTGTCTTCGAAATGGATCTCGTAGGGAATCTTCCCTTTTTTGTTGTAAAACGGGATCAGAAATACCGTCGTATCCTGAAAATCCAACCCTTCGAACAGAAAGTGTCCCGCACTGTCCGTCGTGGCAGTGAACGCCCGGTCGCCCAGACCGTCGCCCCGGGAGGCGAACGCCGTTAGGGTCGCTTCCCCAACGCCTTTGCCGAACATATTGTTCACGCGACCCGAGAAAAACTGTCCGTGCTCGAAAAAGAATTTCGGCCTGAACGGAGCGGTGCGGAACAGACTGTCCGTACGGAAACGCCGCCAGCCGTGCGTTAGCATAACCAAATCAAGGCTGTGCTGCCGGGCCGGCGAGTCGTCCAGAAAATAGTACCCCGGATTGTGGACGTATCCCTTCAGATCGGAGGTCAGCAACAGATAAGTGTATATATGATCGGACAGGGAATCCGGTTTCACGGCGTCCGCATCCGTTATGCTGACCGAAAACCGTCCGGAGAGGGGTTGCGCTCCCCTTTTCAGCGAAATATCCGCCCGCACCTTCTCGCGGACTCCGTAAGCGGGTTTGTCGGCGCGGACGGTGAAACGGGGAGTACTGCCGGGTTTGCGGATATAGACCAACCGTTCGGTGCGGGGACAACCGGTCGAGTCTGTCAGCAGCAGGTGAAGGATACCTTCCGGTAATGAATCGGTTCTTATCGTTCCTGTATTTTGCCGCGCGTCTACCGGGTGCAGCAGACAGCACACGCCCCGCGTATGTCCGACCAAAAGGCCAGACGCGGGAACTTTTCCCAGAATCCGGTAACGAATGTCCCGGTTTCCCTGAACGACCTGCAAAGCGCAGGCGTTGTCACGCACAGCCGGAAGGGAAACGGAGACGGAAAGCGTATCGAGGAACGCGACCGCGCGATAGCTCTCGCTCTCGCGGGGCGTGAGCAGGAAACGGCCCATTCCGTCGTGCTCGCTGCGGAAGCGGGCTACGGTATCGTTGCCGCCGTTCAACAGATACCCCTGTACCTCCGCAGGACTGCCGTCCGGACGGACCGCCCTGAACGCAACGATCTGGGGCATGTCGGATCCTACCAGTTCGCCCCCTTCGGGAAGGAACTGGATGTCGAACGATGCGCGGGGCGGTTCGATAAAGACCGTACGGCGGAAAACGGAATCCTCGCGTATCGAAATCCGGATATCGGCATAGGCCCCGCGGGAAGCGGAATCCCCGGGCAGGGGAACCAGTACGGCGCCCGTGGACGAAAGACGCTGCGTACCGGAACCCAGGTGTTTCCCGTTCTTATCGTACAGATCGAACGACGCTTCCTTTTTCGAAAGGGGGCGTTCGTAACGGTCGAGAAAACGGACGACCATACGCTTGTCCGTATAAGTGACCGAATGGCGGACTTTCGAGATATTCTGTCCGATCACGATGTTTTTCTGGAAGAAACCGGAGGCGTCGAAATTGAGCATCCAACCCGTATAAGCCCGCAGGGTGTATTCCCCGGAAAAAAGAGTATCGGCCAACGGGAGGCAGTTTGCGAACCCCATCGAATCGCGTTTGATCTTTCTCGAAGTCACCAAACGTTTGGCCCGGTCGTACAGATCGACGTAAATGAAATTGGAGAGCGTATCGGGTCTGTGTGTCACGGCATCCGTCAGATAGGCCCGGAACCAGATCGTGTCTCCGACCCCGTAGTAGGGCTGGTTCAGATGAAGGTAGAGCTTCTCGGGATGTTTGGCGGCTTGCGCGTCGAAAAAGGACTGTATCCCGGAATCTTGCATAGCGTTCCGGTTTTCGCGGGCTGTTTGGGCACGGGTGTGCGGGCAGGCAAGATAAACTGCCGTACATAAAATCAGCAAAAATCTATCCATAGCGCATATGGTATTGGATTGTATCAAATTTATAAAATATTCGATTGATTTACAAAACAATTCGACGTTCGTTCGTGTCGTGCCGGAAAATAATAAAGAAAGCGGGCGACTTTACAAAAGTCACCCGCCCGTATCAGAAAACGGTTCTGGAAGTATTTCCCCGATAGGTTTAGAATTTCCAGCCGAGAGTCAGCGAAAATACCCGGTTTTTGATTTTTTTCAGGTCGCCGCCTTCTTGCGCTATTTCCTCTTTGAACGTATCGGTCGCGATGTCGTTCAGCGAGAAGTTGTAGCGGGCGTCGATTACCAGTCCGTAGTCGAGGGTATAGGAGAGGCCGACGGGAATGGCGATGTCGGTCGTCCGGAACAGGTTTTCGTCTTTGAGGTCGGCGGTTTCCCACGGTCCGTCGTTGCTGCGCACCCGCAGTTTGGAACCGATGAGGAATCCCGGTTGGATGCCGGCTTTCAGGGCCAGTCCTTTGGTTACGTAAAAGTTGGCCAGGATCGGAATGTTCAGGTAATTGAGCCGGTAGCTAAACTCTTCGGACTCGGTTACGAATCCTCCTCCCGGGCCCCGTTCCGTCCACGTCGCCTTGTCGGTGGAACCCTGCCGGGAATAGAGCACGTCCGCCGAGACGGCGAGCCATTTCAGCGCGCGGTATTCGGCGAAAGCGCCGACGATCAGCGAGGGTTTCGTTCCGTTCAGGTCGCGGGTATTCTCGGCGGAACTAGCGTACAGGTCGGCGATGTTGATTCCGACTTTCGGGCCGAACGTAAAGGTTTTCTGCCCGGAAACGACTCCGGCGGCCAGCACAACTGCGATTAGGAGAATTGTTTTTTTCATAAGGCGGGTTTTTGTCCGTAAATAATTGACTGAAAATAAAACCGAGGAAATCTGTCGTTACTGCAAAAGTAAAAAATAATTCGTAAAAAAGTCTCCGTTGCAATCCGATATGCAGCGGAGACCGTGTTCGATTGAACTGGGTATGTAACCGAAAATCCCGAAGGACGTTTCAGTAGACGTTGGTCTGCAAAGTAAATCCGGCATTCATCTGTCCGGTTCGAGACTGTTCAAGACCAATCGGGCGGTGATTTTCGGATGGCGTCCGCTCCGGCGGTACCGCACTTTCCCTGAAAATCCGTTGTCCTGTATCGATCGTCGTCGTGGCCGTGGTAGGCAGGAGGGGAAACGTTAATCGAAAAAACGCCTCGGAACCAAATCGGTTCCGAGGCGTCGGGGAAAACAGTAAACGTGGACCGCTTACGGATTGTCCGCCTGATTTTCGAGCCGGGTACGGCCCGCCGTTTCATAAACATAAATAATTTTTGTACTGCACTTTGCGAAGTTTTTGGAAGAAATATCTTTTCATGTGGCGTATGTTGTTTTTTTACGGGCGGAATCTCCGAACCGGTATTCCCGAACGGATCGGCCGTCCTCTGTACCTGCGTTTTATTCGCATTTTACGATTTGATTTGAGCATTATTATTCGTACCTTTCGGTACTGCAAATGTATTTTCAGAGAACGGCATATTGGTGTCGTTTATAAAGTATTTAAATTCAAATATTTTCTAATAAAACAACCCGGGAGTCGGGAACGGTGCGATTTTCGCAACGCGCTCCGGATGGAACCGCCCTGTTTTGCCGACCGGCGCAGCGATCGCCTTCGCGGTTTCTTTTTGGGATTAAAAAGTAAAAAACATGGATACGACGGAAATGATGATGACCGACAAGCTGAATTCCGGCCTGATCGAGTCGATGAAAGAAAAGATTCCGGAGGGAGCCAACCTGGCGAACCTGTTGATGGATATACTGTATATAGGTAAAGAGGCCGTTTACCGGAGGCTGCGGGGCGAAGTGCCCTTTACGTTTACCGAAGCCGCGGTGATCTCGCAAAAGTTGGGCGTATCGTTGGATCAGCTGATCGGCGCCAACTTCGGCGGGAATGCGCTGTTCGGGCTCAATATCGTGCATTATGCCGATCCGGTCGAGACGTATTACGCGATGATCGACGGTTATGCGAAGATTTTCCGGGAATTGAAACGAGAGCCCGAGTCCGAGCTGGCGACTTCGTCCAACATCATTCCGCAGACGCTTTATATGAAGTACGATATGTTGTCTCGTTTCCGGCTGTTCAAATGGATGTACCAGCATGACAAGATCGACTGCACGAACCATTGTTACGACGATCTGGTGCTGCCGGAAAAGTTGTTGCAGCGGCAAAAGGAACTCGTCGACGAGGCGCAGCAGTTCGAATCGACCTGCCATATATGGGACAGCATGATTTTCCAGTACTTGGTCAACGATATCAAATATTTTACGAAAATCCACCTGCTGACCGAAGATAACGTGTTTCAACTGAAAACCGAACTGCTCCAATCCCTCGATGAGTTGGAGGAGATCGCCATGAAAGGGAAATTCGCATCGGGGAAAGACGTTCATATTTACATTTCGAACATCAATTTCGAGGCGACGTACAGTTATGCCGCGTCGAAGTACCGCCATGTCAGCATGATCCGGATATACGCGATCAATTCCATTACATCGCGCGATACGGAAGTGTTCGGCAACTTGAAGGAGTGGATCCGTTCGCTGCGGAAGTTTTCCACGCTGATTTCCCAGAGCGCGGAAATGCAGCGGATTCAATTCTTTAAAAAACAGCGCGAGATTATCGCGGAATTGTAGTGTAAGGGTTTCCGCAACTCTGCGGAACGTCTTGTTGCGAAAAACGAAAATACGGTAGTTGAAAAGCAGCCGGGTTGCATTATGCGGCCCGGCTGTTTTTTGTGCGGTGCAATATTAGAAATCGTTCGTTTCGAATCCTGCGGATACGGAAACTTTTATTCGAAGCGGAAGACGCATCTTTGTATGGATGAGAAAAGGAGGGAAAAAAAACGGCGCGGTCGATCGCCGGACGGGCAGTCTGCCGGTGCCGGGTATCGTGCAGCGAAAGGGAGCCGGGCGTGCGGATGGCGCAAGCAGGAACAGCGGGAGATGCGCGCGCCTGATTCCGAAAATACCGGTTTCTCCGGTCCGCGGAGCCGCTGATCCGTCCCGCGAGTTCGGGCGGCGCTTCCGGGCGTAGAATGAAATGACTTAATGAACGACAAAAACAAAAAACAATGAAAAACGAGATGGTTAATGAATTGATCGGAGTCATGCGGGAACGGATTCCCAAAGGCAGCAACCTGGCCAATTCCCTGATGGAGATCCTATGTATGGGTAAGGAGGCCATTTACCGTAGGCTGCGGGGCGAGGTCGCCTTTACGTTCGAAGAGGTTTCTCTGATCTCGCAGCATCTGGGCATTTCGCTCGACAAAATTGTCGGACGCCGGATGCTCAACGATACGATGTTCGACCTGAACCTGCTGCATACAGGGGATCCGATCGAGAGTTATTACGAAATCCTGGTGCGTTACGCGAAATTGTTCGACCTGCTGCGCGACGATCCGACGGCGAGCGTGGCGACGGCTTCGAACCTGATTCCGTTTACGTTCTATTCTCCGTACGAATGCCTTTCGAAATTCCGTCTGGGCCGCTGGATCTACCATCACGGTAAAATGAAGCCTCCCGCCAGCCTGTCCGACCTACAAGTGCCGGACAAAGTGCCCCAGATGCACTGGAAACTCAGCGCAAGCATCCGGCAGTTGTCCCACACCAGTTTTATCTGGGATTACAACATATTCCGGTCGATCGTCAAGGAGATCCGTTATTTTGCCGGACTCGACCTGCTCTCCGCCGAGGACGTGAGAAATATGAAGAAAGAATTGGGACTGCTGCTGTCGGAACTGGAAGCCGTGACGACGACCGGAGAGTTCAGCAAGGGACATTCGCTGGCGATCTACCTGTCGGATATCAATTTCGAGGCGACTTACACGTATGTCGAGAAGGGCGATTTCCAGGCCTGCCTGTTCCGCGTTTATTCGATCAACTCGATGGATTCGCAGAATCCGCGCATGTGCAACATTCAGAAAAACTGGATACAGTCGCTCAAACGTCATTCGACGCTGATCTCGCAGAGCAGCGAGATCCAGCGGAGGCAATTTTTCAACGAACAGCGGGAGATCGTCGAAAGCCTGCAGGAAGCTTGATTCGTTCTTTGCCGAAAACGGGCGAAGGCCGGGCCGTATGTATGTACGGGTCGGCTTTTTTGCGTAACGGGACGTACTGTATCGTTTCGTGTACCATGTCCGGACGTGCTCGTTGAGAAGCGGAAATTTTTACGTTCGATGCAGACCGTCAGCCGGGACGGTTTCCGGTGACGAATCCGTTGCGGGCGGCAATGAGCGCGGGGTACGCCGCCCGGACGGAAGAGTTTCCGACCTGTCTGCCGGAAAACGGGATTCCGGGAGGCCCCCGTGAAAGCGGAAAGAGAAAGGAACAGTCGCTCTTGGCGGTTGCATCCGGCGCGGAAAACGGTTCGGTCCGAGGTCAGAACCGGATGTCGAGGCGAACGAAGCCTTTGCCGGGCGTCCAGTCGGGGCCTTCCCGCACGAGGCGGACGGCTTCCCGGTCGGCTGCGGCACCCAGGCTGCGGATCACTTCGATGTCGACGGGGCGTCCTGCGGAGTCGATCCTGAAACGGAGAGTTACTTTGCCGTGCGGTAGGTTCCCGTCGTCCGGATAGACTTTGTGCTCGTCCAGATACCGGAGATAGGCTTTGTGTCCGCCGACGGGGATGGATTTGCGGACGTCTTCCTGTCGTGCTTCGGGTTTCTGCGTACCGTAGCCTACGACGATGCATTCTGTCAATTGCTCGTCGTCCTCCTGCAATGCGAGCCGTATCGGGCGGGAGGTGTCGGCCGGTATTTTTTCGGTGCGATATCCCAGGTAGTTGATTTCCAGTGTGTCGGTTCCCGGAATTTTGGATAGCGAGAAATTTCCGTCGCTGTCGGTTACGGTGCCTTTGCCGGGTCCGGAAGCGACGGTGGCTCCGATAAGCGGCGTGCCGTTTCTATCGGTGATCCGGCCCCGTACCGATGCGGGTCTCCCGATTTTCCGGAAGATTCTTTCGGAATCGGATGCCGGGGAGACCTGAACGGAGGATTGCATTTTCTCCGGGCGGTCGCTGCGTTCGGCGGCGATGTCGGCAGCGACCGGCAGGGCGGCCTCGTCCTGCGAAAGGCTTTCTTCGGAAGGAGCCGGCGGCGGAGTGCCGGCGACGGTTTCGCCCGGCCGGGATTTTTCGTTTTCGGCGTATTCTGCCTCTTGTTTCGCAAGGGGCGCCCGGTCTTCGGCTGCGGGCGTCTCTTCCGGATAGACCGACGGCGTTTCGGCGGCGGTTTTTGCCTCCGGGCGGGATTTTTCGGGCGTCGCGGCGGCGAGTACGACGGAATCGGCCGGAACGGAGCGTTCGGGCGTATCCTGCCGCAGTGCAATCGCCGGTTCCTGCATCGGAATATTCCGTAGCGTCAGCAGGTATCCTCCCGCGCCGGCGCACAGCAACAGCGCCGCCGCCGCGCTCCAGTAAATCCTGCGCCGCAGTTTTCCAGCGGCGCCCGTCACCCGGCGCTGCATTCGCCGGATCGCATCGGTCGGATCGCCCGGTACCGCATCGTATCCTTCCAGCGCATCGTGCAGGAACGGATCGTCCATCGCTTCGCGTTCGATGCGGCGGGCTTCCCTACCCTTGCGGTTTCCGGTTATGTAATCGATCAGTTTCATCGTTCCGTCCGTTTTTCGATGCAGATTTTCAAGTTGCGTTTCCCGTTCTGGATGTAGCTTTTGACGCTTTTCAAGTGCCATCCGGTCGCTTCGGCGATATCGGCGTAGGACATCTCTTCGAAAAAGAAATGCCGGATGCTGATCCGCTGCGGTTCGGGCAGTTCCTCGAGGCAGGCTTTCAGCGGTTCGTTCCGCGATACCGCTTCCGGTTCGTCCAATAGATGCGTAATTCCCGCCGATTCCATAAATCGCGCGTCCGGTTCGTGCGGAATTTCCCGTTTCGTTTTACGCAACTGCTGCAGGCAGTGATTTTTCGCCGCACTGTAAATCCATGTCCGGAATTCGCGGATTTCGTACCGTGCGATTTTGGGTTGCAGCTCTTCGAACAACGCCATTACCGCATCTTCCGCGAGATCCTGCCTTTGCAGGTATTTCAGGCATACGCCGTACAGCAACGGTATATACCGGCTGTACAGCGTGCCGAAGCAGCTATCCTGTCCGGTTTGGCGAAGCCGTCGCAGCAATTCGTCGTCGTCCGGTTCCCGGGTATGGGTCTGTGCGAAAAACAAGCCTGTTTTTGTTTTAAAGGTAGCTATTTTTACGGTTCGTCAAAAAATTTCCGGGTAATTTATGGAATTTCCGTGCGGAAGGCATCTATCAGGCAAACGAACCTTAAAACATGGATTATGAAAAAAGGAATTTTAAGAAAAACGCTGGTTGCGGCTTTTATGCTGCTGGCTGCGGCGCCGCTGCTGCGGGCCGAACGAATCGACGTGAGCGGACGGGTGACCGATGCCGACCGGACCCCGCTGCTCGGGGTAATCGTCAGGGCGGGAGCGGCCGACGGCGTGCTTACCGACGTAAATGGAAATTTTTTGGTGAAAGGCGTCGAACGCGGGAGTATGCTTACTTTTTCGTATATCGGGTATAAGACCCGTTCGGTAGCCGCCGATTCGGTTCGGCTGCACGTGGTTCTCGAGAGCGATAACTTGCAACTGGAAGAGGAGTGCGTAGTCGTCGGTTACGGGACGGAGAAACAGAGCCTGCGGGCGGAGCGTATGCCGCGGGCGGTTTTCGCCGCGGATTGCGGCCTACCCCTGCCCGCGCCGGTTGCTGGAAACGGCGAAGCGTACGCCGCCTTTGCCGAAAATCGGTTCCGTCCGGCGCAGTCCGAACCGCTGTCCACCTTTTCGATCGACGTGGACGGAGCTTCTTACGGCAATCTCCGGCGCATGATCGGCAAGGGTGAGACGCCTCCGCAGGACGCGGTGCGGATTGAGGAAATGGTCAATTATTTCACCTACGGTTATAAAAAGCCCGAGGGGAACGATCCGGTGGCTATTTCGACCGAAACCGGGATTTGCCCGTGGAACGAGGCGCACCGGTTGGTGCGGATCGGTATCAAGGCGCGGGAGATCGCTTCCGAGGCTTTGCCCGCGTCCAACTTCGTGTTCCTGATCGATGTTTCGGGATCGATGTACGGCCCCGACCGACTCGGGCTCGTCGTTTCTTCGATGAAGTTGCTGATCAACAACCTGCGCGACAAAGACCGCGTCGGCATCGTTACTTACTGCGGCAGTGCGAAAACGGTTCTGGAGTCCGTGCCGGGCAGCGAAAAACAGAAAATCAGGGACGCGCTCGAACAACTCGAGGCCGGCGGTTCGACGGCCGGCGGCGCGGGGATTCAGAAGGCTTACGACCTGGCTCGGCGCAGTTTTATCGACGGCGGTAACAACCGGGTGATCCTTTGTACGGACGGGGATTTCAACGTCGGCGTTTCGAGCGAGGCGGAACTGGAACGGTTGATCGCGAAGGAGCGTCAGAGCGGCGTTTTTTTGACGGTTCTCGGTTACGGGATGGGGAATTACAAGGACGGAAAGCTGCAAACGCTGGCCGAAAAGGGTAACGGCAACCATGCCTATATCGACGACCTGCAGGAAGCGAACCGCGTGTTGGTGAACGAATTCGGTTCGACGATGCACACGGTTGCCAAAGACGTGAAATTGCAGATCGAGTTCAACCCGGCTCGGGTTCAGACTTATCGTCTGATCGGATACGAAAGCCGGTCGCTGAACAAGGAAGATTTCAACGACGACACGAAAGACGCCGGTGAAATCGGCGCCGGGCACTGCGTGACGGCCCTTTACGAAGTGGTTCCGGCGGGTGCGGCGGGGAACGTTCCGGGTAGTGTCGATCCGCTGAAATACCAGTCGGCCGCTCCGGTTCCGTCCTATGCGGGGCCCGATTCCGAGATGCTGACCGTCAAACTCCGTTACAAGGAGCCGGACGGAGACGTCAGCAAAAAAATGGAGGTCGCCCTGGTCGATTCGGGCGGAGACCGGGTGTCGTCCGATTTCCGTTTCGCTTCGGCCGTGGCGATGTTCGGACAGTTGCTGCGCAATTCGGATTTCCGAGGAAAAGCCACGTACGACGATGTGATCGCGCTGGCCCGCCGGGGACTCGACGACGATCCGCAGGGATACCGGCGGGAGTTTATCCGGTTGGTCGAGACGGTGAAAAACCTGTAACGTTCGAAACCGGGAATACAAAACGGGGAGGCGTGAGACGAGCGCCTTCCCGTTTCGTATTCAGGATATGGTCGTGTGAGGAACGACCGGTTGCCGGTAGTTACTTTTTCAGTTCCTCCACGACTTTCGGCAGCATCGTCCGGATGGTGTGTTCGTCTTTGGCCGTGTAGAAATTGCCGTCGGTCACCGAATCTTCGTCGGTGGCTTTGCCTTTTTGAATGGCGGTTTTCGCCAGCGGATGCAGCGCCAGTTTCCGGCCGGCGGTTATCCCGGCGAACTCGAACATCATCGCGGCGGCGCAGTGCCCGATCATGATTTTCCCTTTTTCGCCGAATGCTTTCAGTACGGCCATCAGGTCGACGTTGTACGGTTTCTCCGCGTTTTGCTGGAAGACCGGCACGGCGTCGCCGCAGGCGAATACCAGGGCGTCGAATTCGTCTTCGCGTCCTTTGAGGTGGGCGATCACGTCGTCGGCGACCAGCGCGATGCCCGAATTGCTTTTGATCTCTTTCGAATTCGCTACGGCGAATACTTTGCAGGGAATCCCGTTTTCATAAAATGTTTCCAGGTACTCGAACAGGCCGAACCCGTTTACCGGATTGACGGCCACGACAGCTACTTTCTTTGCCATGACGTTTGATTTTTTTAGTGAAACAAAAGTTATCTTTCGTAAGTTCGTTATATTTGTGAACAAATGTAGCGGAAACGAAAAGTAAAAACAAGAAGGCACTTGCAGATAAGTAAGTTACACGCATGTAACCGTTGCTGATCTTCAGGGAGTCGTTATCAGAAAAAATCATGCAAAATTTTCATCGCGACGGAATATGTCCGATCCGGGACGTGCTGAGCCGGCTGGGCGACAAGTGGTCGTTGCTCGTGCTCGTTTCGCTGCAAACGAACGGAGTCATGCGTTTCGGCGATTTGCAGCGGTCGATCGGCGACGTGTCGCAACGGATGCTGACGGTCACGCTGCGCACGCTGGAGGCGGACGGAATCGTGGAACGGAAAGCTTATGCCGAGGTGCCTCCGCGGGTGGAATATCGTTTGACCGACCGAGGCCGGAGTCTGATGCCGTGTCTGAACGGACTGGTGGAATGGGCGCAGCGGCACGCGGACGGCATCCTGGAAAACAGAAAGTAGAAGCGACGCATCCGCCCTGGTTCGACGATACGATCGAAGAGGTGCTATGCGAAAATTCTGGGCGTGCATTGGGCGACGGCCTCTCCCGGACGCAGATAGGATGGGTGGGTCGTATATATTTGATCTAATGGTGATTATGTTTCGATGCCCGATTTCAGATTATCTCCGGCCGATTCAATCCCGGCGGCGCTCCAGGACACGTACCGTCCGTTCCAGTCCGTCGGCAAGCAGCGTCCGGGGACAGGCGATATTCAGCCGGATGAATCCTTCTCCGCCGGGGCCGTACAGCGTGCCCGAATTGACCATCAGTTTCTGTTCTTTCTGCAAACGCAGGGCCGTATCGTCCGAGCCGATACCGGTCGCCCGGCAATCGATCCAGACCAGGTAAGTTCCTTCGAGCGGCAGCACGGGGTATTGCGGCAGTCGTTCTTCGAAAAAGCGGCGGAGGTATTCGTAGTTTCCCCATAAATACTTTCGCAGGGCGTCGAGCCACGCCCCGCTTTCGTCGTAGGCCGCTATCGTGGCTGCTACGCCGAACGGGTTGACGTCGCACACTTCGTTGATGTTGACGGCGCGGTCGATGCGGCGGCGAACCTGTTCGTCGGCAGCGACGATGTCGGCGATTTGCAGCCCGGCCAAATTGAACGCCTTGCTTGGGGAGACGCAGGTCGCGGAGTTCATTAGGAAGCGTTCGGACAAGGAGGCGAAAGGCGTATAGTCATGCCCTTCGTAGGTCAGTTCGCAATGGATTTCGTCCGCAACCACGAATACCCCGTGCCGCAGGCAGATGTCGCCGATACGCCGCAGCTCTTCCGGCGTCCAGACCCGTCCGACCGGGTTATGCGGGTTGCATAGCAGCAGCAGCTTCGCTTTCGGATCGGCGGCTTTCGCTTCGAGATCGTCGAAATCGACCGTATAGCGGTTGTCCCGGTAAACGAGGCGATTGGCCGACATTTCGCATCCGTCGTTGCGGATCGACGAGTAGAAACAGTTGTAGGCCGGGGTCTGGACGATCACCCTGTCGCCCGGAACCGTCAGGGCTTTGATGATCGCCGACAACGCCGGAACGACGCCGCTCGTATAGACGATCCACCGGGGATCCACCTGCCAGCGGTGACGGTTCCCGAACCACCGCACGACGGCATCGTAATAAGCCTGCGGCACTTTGGTATAGCCGAAAATCCCGTGCGCCACGCGCCGTTGCAAGGCTTCGATAACGGCGGGAGCGGTACGAAAGTCCATATCCGCCACCCACATGGGCAGTACGCCCTCTTCTTCGGGGGTATCCCATTTGTAGGAGTTCGTCCCGCGACGCGGGATAATTGTGTCGAAATCGTATTTCATAATTTATTTTTTTATCCGTAATTTATAAATCCAGTTACCGCCCCAGAGTCTGACTAAGAATATCGCGCCCCGGAAACAAAGTTCGATGCACATGGCGAGCCACACGCCGCGCAATCCCATCGCGGGAGCGAGCCATGCGGCCAACGTCAATCGGACGCCCCAGATACTCGCGAAATTCATCAGGCTGGGAACCGACGTGCTACCCGCTCCGACGAAAACGCCGTAGGCCACGATGGAAGCTGCGAACATCGGCTCGGCAAAAGCTTCGATTCGCAGTATTTCGACTCCCAGTACGCGGATTTCCTCGACGGGCGTCATCACGCCGATGATTTGCGGAGCCGCCATATACATCAGCGCGCCCATGATTCCCATGACCGACATCCCCGACCAGACGGTGATGTTGGCGAAACGCCTGAGCAACCGGATCCGGTTCGCTCCGAGACTTTGTCCGACCAGTGTCGTAGCCGCTTCCGCGATGCCGTAGCCGGGCATGTAGCAAAGGCTTTCGGCTATGATGGCGAACGAGTTGGCGGCTATCGCGACGATGCCGAGCGGGGCGACGATAACCGTCGTCATGATCTGCGCGCCGCAAATGGCCGCGTGTTCGAATCCCATCGGCAGGGCGATGCGCACGGCTTTGCGCAACGTATCCTTTCGGGGCACGAGAAGCCCCCGTTCCCCGGACAGTTTCAGCAGGGGCGACCGGAGGCAGAGATACCACATCATCCCTCCGCCAGTCGCCAGTTCGGCGAGCACCGTTCCCAATGCCGCGCCTTCCACGCCCAGGCCCGCACCGGGTACGACGAAACTGAAGTCCAGAATCTCCATTTGCCGTGTCGGGAAGATCAGAAAGAAATTGAACACGACGTCGAGCAGGCACATCAGTACGTTCAACAGGCTCGGCACGCGCATGTTTCCGCTGCACCGCAACATCCCGCCCGCAAGGAAATTCAGTTGCAGGGCCGGCAAAAAAAGCGAAAATATCCGAAAGTAAACGGACGAATCGTGCCGTATGGCCTCGTCGCCGCCCAGCCAGCCTGGAAGCGCTCCGCCGATGGAGACGCCGACGGCCGCCAGCAAAGAACCGAATATAAATGTAGCCGCAACGGATTCCCGGAGCACCTTTCTGGCCCCTGCGAAGTCGCCGGCCCCGATCCGGTGCGCCACCTGTACGGAGAACCCCGTTGCTGCGGTCGCGCACAGTCCCCAGAACAGCCACGTCGTGGTCGATACCAACCCGATGGAGGCCGATGCGTTCGCCCCCAGGCTCCCTACCATCGAAGCGTCGATATACTGCATCGCAATGGAAGACAACTGGGCCATAACGGCCGGCGCACTGAGGTAGGCGGTCAATCGCAACTGCTGCCCCAGCGTCATCTTTTTTCCTTCGCGGATGAGCGATAAAAGGTAATCGGTATTGTCGTTTCCCGTTCCCATCGGCCTGTCCGGAAATTATCAGGCGGAGAAACAAGTCCGTTCGTCCCGGAGTTTCAGCGCGCAGTCGGCAGGAGCCTTGATATGCTTGTCGAGGATAATCTCGCCGTAACTCTCGGCGATTATGCGGCCGCTGCGGGGATTCTTCACGCTGCGGACGGGGCTGTCGATCGTGGCGTGTACGCTGCTGTACTCGAAAGCCAGGTCGCAGTCGTCGGCCATCACGCAGTTCTCCAACACGAGGTTTTCCGCATAGCACAGGGGCTGCGTACCGGAAATTCTGCAATTCACCAGACGCAGGTTGCGCGAGTGCCAGCCCAGGTATTCGCCGTTCAGCTCGGAATCGTAAACCGTCACGTTTTCCGTTTCCCACAAAGCGTCCTTCGTCGTGATTTTGGCATTGCGCAGTTCCATGTTCTTCACATACTGGAACACGTATTTGCTGTCGCTTTCCAGTCCGTCGATGCGGAGTCCGTTGCAGAACATAAACGGATAAGTTCCTCCGTGCAGCTTCAGATTCTTTATGTTCAGCCGGTTGCACCGCCAGAACACCTCGTCGGCGTCGGTCATCTCCACATTTTCGATCTCGATGTCATGCATCTCGCGGAACATCTTGGGAGCGTCGATCCGCGTATCGGTCATTTTCAGGTGGTCGGAATACCACAGGGCGGAACGGGCGCCGACATCGAAGAAGCATCGGTCGATGGCGAAGCCGTGGACGTGCCAGAAAGGATAATTCCCTTCGAACCGGCAATTGACGGCTTCGATGTTGCTGCACTCTTTAATGGCCGACTCTCCGGCGCGGACGGTTACGTTCTCCAGCCGGAGATCGTGCGATTCGAACAGGGGGCGCTCGCCTCCGAATTCCGTATTCGAAATAAGTTTCATCGTTTATCGTGTTATTCGTTTTTGATCGATTTGATGAGCCGTGCCGGAATACCGCCGACGACCGTATTCGCCGCCACGTCTTTCGTTACTACGGCCCCCGCTGCCACGACGGCATTGTCGCCGACGGTTACGCCCGAAAGAATCGTGGCGTTCGACCCTACCCAGACGTTTTTTCCCAAAACGATCGGGGCGGGATAAGTCGTTTTACGGTCTTCCGGAGCGAGTCCGTGATCGAGCGTGGCGAATACGACGTTGTGCCCGATTTGGCAGCCGTCGCCGAGGGTTACCCCGCCGTGATCCTGAAAGTGGCAGCAAGCGTTGATGAACACTTCGTCTCCTACGGCGATGTTCTTACCGAAGTCCGTATAGAACGGCGGGAAGACGCGGAGCGACGGCGGAACCCGGTAGCCGAACAGGTCGGAAAGCAACCCGCGCACTTCGTCCGCCGTATGGAAGGATGCGTTCAGCCGGAAGGTGACGCGCCTCGCCTCGTTGCTCATTTCGTCCATAAAACGGCGAATCTCCTCCGAGTCGAGCGCCTGGCGCGTCTTCGCGTATTCTTTGAAAGTTTCGATAGTCATGTTTTGTTCGTTATCTTATTGCCGTTCGAATTTTACCCGCACATCGCCGGCGACACGCAACGCCTCGATGCCGTCGCCGTCGATATGTCCGATTTTAATCAGGTCGTTGCTCCGCGATCCGTTCTTGCAAAAAATCGCCACGTTACCCCACGGCGCGTAGATCGTGATGTCGCCGGGTATGGGGACGCAGCCGCGCGCGGTGCCGGCGGTCGTCAGTGCCGGGGAAGGATAGAAAATCTTTTCGGTCGTCTGGTTGTAGTCCTTCAGCGTCACTTCCAACGGCAGGCGCGAAAGGAAATCCCGTGCGGCGGCATTGTCTTCCATCGTGGCGGTAATCGTGCGGTCGCCGACCGAGATGTTTACGTTCGGCGATGAGATGCCGGGTGTGACCGGTTCTTCACGGCCGGCGCCGATTTCGTCGAGCCATTCCGCAACGCGGCCCTCCATCTGGGAAAGTGTCGAGGAGGTCAGCAGCAACGTTCGATCGACGAAGGTCGCTTCGGGACAGAGCGACCGCGCTTCGCCGATCGAAGCGGATATGCCGCTGCCGCCGCTCGTGGCGAACAGGGCGATCCGCTTGCCGGCGAGTTTCGAGGCGTGTTCGTGCAGGAAAGCCTGCATTGGCGTCGCCATGCTGCCGTACCAGATCGGATAGCCGACGAACACGATATCGTAACCGTCGAAGCTGTCTACCGAAGTGCCGACGGCCGGATAACGGCCTTGCTCGATAGCGGCCAGTTCCTCTTGCGCTCGCTCCAGCATGGCGTTATAGTCGTTCTCATAAGGCATTTGAGGTTCCACCTCTATCATGTCGCAGTCGAGTGCCGTCCGGATCTGTCGCGCCATACGTTCGGTATTACTCGTGCGCGAACTGTAAAGTACCAGGTATCGGCCGCTGCCTTCGGGAGCGAGCGTATCGGAATCGTCCGTATCGTCTCCTCCGCCGGGCTGTTCGGGAGTTTCGGGCTGTCCGGGCGTAAACGGTTCGTTGTCGGAACCCCCGCAGGCTACCATCGACAGAACGGCGAGCAGCAGGAACGGAAGCAATAGTAATTTTTTCATCTCTCTTTATTTATATTATTTATTTGATACAAAAGTAGATTGTCCCGGTCGTACTTTTTGTAGATAATTCCCCGGTTTATATACCCGAATTACGGATTGTGCTTCCGATTGCAAAAACGTCCCGTCGTAACAAAAGAACTCCCGTAATACGATCGATTACGGGAGTCTGTTTTCGGTATGCCCGTATTCATTTCGGACATTCGATGCCGTAGAGCCGTTCGACCTTCGCCGGCGAACCTTTTATCGCTGGTCGAGTTGACCGTATTCTTCGTCCGTAACGGGTTTGAGCCACTCGTTGGAAGCGTTCTCGCCGGGAACCTCGAATGCAAGATGGGCGAACCAGCTATCGGCCGCCGCCCCGTGCCAGTGCTTGACATTCGCCGGAATGTGGATGACCGTGCCGGGAAGAATCTCCACGGCCGGCTTTCCCTCTTCCTGATACCAGCCGCGCCCGGCCACGCCGATCAGCATCTGTCCGCCGCCGTTCGTCGCACGGTGGATATGCCAGTTGTTCCGGCAGCGGGGTTCGAACGTGACATTGGAGATCGATACCTGCTCGCGCGAAATCGGGGCGAGGTAGCTGTTGCCGGTGAAATACTGGGCGTATGCCGTATTCGGTTCGCCGATCGGGAAAATCATTTCGCGCTGGAAAGCGGCCTTGGCGTCCTCTCCGGCTGTATCCTCGGCCCACACGCCCTTTGCCAGGTTGAATGCCGCCCACGCTTTCGGCCAACCGGCATAGAAACCGATGTGGGTGATAATTTCGGCGATCTCCGTGCGGGTGATTCCGTTCTTTCTGGCCGACTGAAGATGGAAAACGAGCGAATTGTCCGTAATGCCTTGACTGATCAGGGAAGCGATGGTCACTACACTGCGGTCGCGCAGACCGAGTTTATCGGTGCGGCTCCACACTTCGCCGAAGAGGACGTCGTCGTTGAGTTCCGCGAATTTGGGGGCGAACGCTCCGAGCTGGTCGCGCCCGGCCGTTTGTACGATTTTTTCCTGGGCCATAACGTTGATTGTTAATATGCTGAATACTGAAAATAAAAGGAATTTATTCATAATCGTTTCGTTTATTGGATGAAGTTATTGATGCGGTTTGCTGGGTTGAGCGGCGTCTGGTCGGAGAGCACGAGCGTCTTGACCATATGCAGCGTTCCCTGTTTGTACTTCTGAAAATGCTCCGATGCAACGTGTGATTCGTAAGCCTCGCGGCTCGCATAGGTTTCGAGAATGGTTATCCTGCGGGGATTCTCCTTTTCGCTGACCGCATACATGGTCAGCACCCCCGGCTCGGTACGCAGGGAGATTTCGCCCACTTCGGTCGCATACTTCATATACTCGTCGAGATATTCCGGATAGACCTCTACTTTCGACAGCCGCACGATGCCGTCGGCCGCCATCGGCAGTTTGGCGCACATGCCGGGTTGCTTATCCAGATTCAGACATTTGCCGCATGACGGCAGGACGAACAGAGACAGAAAGCCTATGATTGTTTTGACCATAATCAGTTTTTATAAACCTGTTTTATTCGTCGATCTGACTTTCGGCGAGGTGACCTATCAGATCGATTTGCGCGTATTCCCGGTCGAACGTTTCCGTTTCCCAGGCCGACGGACGAATCATTCCCGCTCCGAGCAAATTGTCGAGATGGTCGGAATGGGCCTTAGCCGTCGCCGTTCGGTAAGCGGGATTTCGGCAATCGGAATCCTATTTTCCTTTCAAGGCTTCCTTAAAAAAAACGTCTATTTTGTCGAAAGGTATGACATCGAGGTTGTCGTAAAGATCGACGTGGTTGGCTCCGGGGATAATCAGCAGTTCCTTGTTGTCTCCCGTCAGCCGTTTGTAGGCGTCTTCGCTGAAATAACGCGAATGGGCCTCGGCCCCGTGTATCATCAGTACGGAGCTGCGTATTTCGCCGATGTAGGAGAGGATCGGCATATTGACGAATGCCAGGGAACTGGTTTTGATGATTCCCTCGTTTGAATTCGGCGACCGGCGGTGGTAGCCCCGTTCGGTCTTGTAATAGTCGTGGTATTGACGGACAAAGAGCGGAGCGTCTTCGGGAACCGGGTCGACTACGCCGCCGTTACGTTCATAACTGCCGTTGCCGTAGTCCTTGCTGCGTTGGGCGTTCAGTTGTTCGCGCAACTTGTAGCGATCGTCGGCGCTCATGGCGTCGAAATATCCGTTGGCATTCACGCGGCTCATGTCGTACATGGTGGAAGTGACCGTAGCCTTGATGCGCGGGTCGTTGGCTGCGGCATTGAGCGCGAACCCGCCCCAACCGCAGATGCCGAGAATGCCGATGCGCCCGGGATCGACATCTTCGCGGGCGGTCAGGTAATCGACCGCCGCGCTGAAATCTTCCGTGCTGATTTCGGGCGAAGTGAGGTAGCGGGGCGCGCCGCCGCTCTCTCCGTAAAACGAGGGGTCGAATGCGACGGTCAGAAAGCCGCGCTCGGCGAGGGTCTGCGCATAACGGCCCGAAACCTGCTCTTTCACCGCCCCGTAAGGGCCGCTGACCGCGACGGCGGCCAGGCGTCCCCGCGCATTCTTCGGTTTATACACGTCTGCGGCGAGCGTGATGCCGTAACGGTTGTGGAAAGTGATTTTCGAGTGTTCCACTCGGTCGCTCTGCGGGAAGGTCTTGTCCCACTCCTGCGTTAATTCCAATGTGTCCATGTCGGTCGATTTTATGTTTTTTAACGTTGTCTTTCCCGATGCCGCGACGTTCGTGAAAGCCAGAAACGTCAGCAGGCCCAATGCCGTTTTCAAAAAAACTCTGCCATCCATAATTTTCAGTTTTTATTAAACTTCCGATTGCAAAATTACCGCGATAAAACGGCGGGATTGTATACGATTTACCGATATTCATACCCGAATCCCCGATTCTGCAGTGAGGCCGTGCGCCGTTTGAATTAAATAAGTTATTTTTGCTCGAAAGAAAACCGTTCAGACCTATGGAAGAGATTATAAAACTCGACGAAGTAGACAAGTACAACAAATTTTTCGGACTCGAGACGCGGCATCCGCTGGTAAGCGTGGTCGATTTGTCGAAAGCGACGCGGTGGCCCGAGCATTTCAGGATCAATTATTGGGTGTATGCCCTTTTCCTGAAGGATACCCGTTGCGGCGACATCATGTACGGCCGTCAGAGTTACGATTATCAGGACGGGACGATCGTTAGTTTCGCGCCCGGACAGGTCGTGGAGACCGAGATGTCGCAAAATACCCGGCCGAATGCCCACGGTATCCTGTTCCACCCCGACCTGATCCGCGGAACGGCGCTCGGTCAGGAGATCCGGAATTATTCCTTTTTTTCTTACGAAACCCGCGAGGCGTTGCACCTCTCGGAAGAGGAGCGGCAAACCGTGATGGATTGCCTGTATAAGATCGAAGCGGAACTGAAGCACGGCATCGACAAGCACAGCCGCCGGCTGATTACGGCCAACATCGGGCTGTTGCTCGACTACTGTATGCGTTTTTACGAACGGCAGTTCACCACGCGCGAAGAGGTGAACAAAGACATCATCGTCCGTTTCGAACGGTTGTTGGACGACTATTTCGACAGCGAGGCCCCGTTGCAGGAGGGACTGCCGACCGTCAAATACTTTGCCGACAAGGTGTTTCTTTCGGCAAACTATTTCGGCGATATGATCCGCAAGCAGACCGGACAGACCGCTTCGGAATACATTCAAAACAAGCTGATCGAACGGGCCAAAGAATCTTTGCTGTCGACCGATAAGACGACGAGCGAGATTGCCTACGGCCTGGGCTTCCAATACCCGCAGCACTTGAGTCGGATGTTCAAACGGGTTACGGGTTGCACCCCCAACGAGTTCCGCTCGCGGAAATAGTCTTTATGCGGAAAAGGCGATGAGCGACTTGCAATTTCCCGGTCTCTATATCGGCGAAGCTGCCGATCTCCGTCCGGCGCTCCCGTCCCTCGTCCGATGCGGATACTATGCGCTGGTCATGGCGGCGGATGTTTCCGAATCCGGGACGAAATACGGCCGGCAGTACTACGATTACAACTGCGGGACATTGATCTGCCGCCATCCGGACGCTGCATATGCAGGACTTCCGGCCTTCTGCCTGTGGGCGGTTGCATTCCACCCCGATCTGTTCGAGGGCTGCGTACAGGAGAAACGGGCCGAAGAGTATACGTTTTTTTCGTATGCTCCCGCAGAAGCGCTCCACGTATCCTGCGAAGAACGTCGCATCCTCACCTCCTGTTTCGACGATCTGCGCCGGGAACTCCGTCACGGTGCGGATCGCTACACGCGCGCGATTCTGACCCGGCATATCATCCGGCTGCTGGATTATACGACCCGCTTTTACGAGCGGCAGTTCATCACCCGGAATACGGCGAACGAAGCCCTTGTCTGGGAGTACGAAGCCTTTGCCGACCGCTACCTCACCGACGGAAAATGGGCGATACGGGGCCCTCTTACCGCCGCACGTTGCGCGGAACGGCTCCGGTTGTCGGAAGCTTATTTCGAAGACCTTCTCGAACAGGAACTCGGGCACACGCATCATTGCCACATGCAACTCAGGCGTATCGAGATCGCGAAACGGAAATTGCGCCTGTCACAGGAACCGCTTTGCCAGATCGTACGAGAACTCGGATTCCCTTCGGTGCAATATTTCGGCTTTCTCTTCAAGAAAATGACCGGACTTTCCCCCGGCGAGTATAAAAGAATAAATTGAGTTGATAAATTTGGACAGGTCTTGTCCGATCCTATCGGCTCTTTGTCGAAGCGGATTCCGAACGTAGATCACAACGTTGGTTACGTATTCCTGTCGCTTTATGTCGTACAGATTCTGGGTGATAAAGGAATCTTCTACGGGACATCTATTTCTATGTAAAAAACAAAGATAATGATATGTTAATACTATACAAGTCTTTTAACGTCACTAAACTCAATAGATAAAAAATGAGCTTTACAACAGATAAGCTTTACAACAGATAATAATAGACGCAACTCGTTATTTTTGCAAAAAATAGAGATTGATATGGAACAACTGAATGTATTTGACTGCTCGAATGTCCTTATAGCAAGTTTTTTCACAGATGACAGAGGCTGCGCCCACGAGAATCGGGAACACACGCTGATCTACCTGTGTTCAGGCGAACTTGAAATCGAGGAACGCGGCAAGAAAACGATATTGCATCCGGGCGAGTGCGCGTTCATGCGGCGAGACAACCGCATGTGGTTACAGAAACACGCCGACGAGGAGCATCCTTACCGCTCCGTCGTGTTGAAATTCACGAAACCGTTTCTGCGGGAGTTCTACCAGACACTCGACAGAAAAGAGATTCCTATGGAATCGAAGCGTGAAAAAGTGAGCTTGCGTGTATTGCCGAATAACCGTCCGGACATCCGCAGCTTGTTTGAGTCGGTTGTCCCCTATTTCGATGCGGGCGTGAAACCCTCCGATGACGTGTTGAAACTCAAGATGATCGAGGGGGCTTATGTCTTACTAAACACGGACAAGAATCTCTACGCTTCACTGTTCGATTTCGTTGATCCGTGGAAAATAGACATCATCGACTATCTGAACGATAACTACATGTATGACCTGTCGATGGAAGAGATCGCAAGTTATACCGGTCGCAGTCTGGCGACGTTCAAACGCGATTTTGCCAAAGTTAGCGACTTGACGCCGCAGAAATGGATCATTAAACGCCGGTTGGAGGCCGCACACGAGTTGATAAAGTCCGGTAAGAAGCGGGTAACGGAAGCCTGTTTCGATGTCGGGTTCAAGAATCTTTCCCATTTCTCGAAAGTTTATAAGGAAACATACGGTTATGCTCCCAGTATGATTTGAGCTGGAAGAAAATCGGAATGAACTTCACGACAAAGTTGTTTGAGCCTCGCAGCAAAATGGTTGCGAGGTTTCCTTTTTACCTTTGCATCAGAATATTAAAAACAAAAGAAGTTATGAATGATATTTTTGCAAAGGACTTGAACGGCGAAATGGTCTCGCCTAATGACGCAGGTTACGAAAAGCTGATTGCAGACATCTTCGCCACGATGAAAACGGCGACGGAGATGAACACGGGCTATCGCACGCCTGAAGAGGTACACGAGTATATGGGGCGCATTCTCGGCAAACCGCTCGATAAGAGCACCACCGTATTGCCGCCTCTCTACATCGACTACGGCAAGCCCGTGACCGTCGGCAAGGGATGCTTCATCCAACAATGCTGTACTTTCTTCGGTCGCGGTGGCATCTCCATCGGCAATGATGTTTTTATCGGCCCGAAGGTTAATCTCATAACCATCAATCACGATGTCAATCCCGACAACCGCAGTGCCACCTACGGCCGCCCGATCGTCATTGAGGACAAGGTGTGGATCGGTATCAACTCTACGATATTGCCGGGCGTTAGGATCGGCTACGGAGCCATCGTCGGCGCCGGCAGCGTGGTGACGAGAGACGTGCCGGCCATGACCGTCGTAGCGGGCAATCCGGCAAGAATCATCAAAACGATCGAAAAGAAATAGATATGGAAGAGAAAAAGGGAATGAGCCGGCGCAGTTTTTTGAAGACTGCGGCCGCAGTAGGAGCGGCACTGACTATTCAGCCCGCAATAGATAAGGTAAAAGCCGCCAATGTCGCATTCAACGGAGAAAACGCATTGTCCACGGAAAAAGGCGGTATGCCGCACCGTACGCTCGGCACGGGCCGGGCGGCTTTCGAAGTGTCCGCTATTGGCTTCGGCGTGATGGGCATGACCTACAACCGTAGCCAGCACCCGGACAAGAAGCAGTGTATCCGCCTGCTACATGAAGCTGTGGAACGTGGCGTAACGCTTTTCGATACGGCCATCATCTACGGGCCGCTGACCAACGAGAATCTGGCAGGCGAAGCGTTGGCGGAGTTCAAAGACAGAATCAACGTGACGACCAAATTCGGACACGAAGTCATTGACGGCAAAGGCACGGGGCGTCAGGACAGCCGTCCTGCAACGATTCGCAAGTATTGTGAGGATTCGCTCCGCCGCCTGCGGCTCGACACGCTGCCTATGTTCTACCAGCACCGCGCCGACCCGAACGTACCTGCCGAGGAGGTGGCGCAGACCATTGCCGACCTGATGAAAGAGGGCAAGGTGCAGCACTGGGGCATGTGCGAGGTCAGCGCCGACACCATCCGCCGGGCCCATACCGTATGCTCGCTGACAGCCATTCAGAGCGAATACCACCTGATGCACCGCGACGTGGAGACGAACGGCGTGCTGAACACCTGCCGCGAGCTGGGTATCGGCTTCGTGCCGTACAGCCCGATCAACCGGGGATTTCTGGGCGGTTGTATCAACGAGTACACGGTCTTCGACCCGACGAACGACAACCGTCAGACCCTGCCGCGTTTCCGGCCGGAAGCGATACGAGCCAATACGCGCATCGTGAATGTGCTACAACAGTTCGGTCGCACGCGCGGCATGACTTCTGCGCAGGTGGCTCTCGGTTGGCTGTTGCAGAAAGCCCCGTGGATCGTGCCGATTCCGGGAACCACGAAACTCTCGCATCTGGAAGAAAACTTGCGCACGCTCGATTTCGACCTCGCAGCGGAGGAGTGGCGAGAACTCGAAACAGCCGTCGCCGCCCTTCCCGTCGTGGGCGACCGCTACAACGCCGAACAGCAGCGGCAGGTGGGACGATAATGTAAAGTATTTACTATAATAGATTATCTTATGAAACCATAGTTGGCGGAGGATAGGCGGAAGACGCCACCGGTGAGGATGCAAAAGCGGTATTCCAGCGCGAAATGATTTTCCCCATCGGAGAAGTGTAAAGCACTGGCATGGCGCAGCAGCCGACAGTTGGTTTGCGCACCTCGCATTTGACGTTCCCGGAGAAAAAACATCCAACGAGTGGCTCGAACCCGTAACCGACGAAGAGTACGACAAATTACAATAATCTTGAACTTACGAACGAAGTAAATTGAGCCTCGCAGCAAATACGTTGCGAGGCTTTGCTTTTACCTCTGCATCAAAGGAATAACTAAAAAATATCAGATATGAAAACGAAAATATTGCTTCTGTTCGCGTGGCTCATGGCGACTGCCACAGGATGTTCCGCTGATGAATCTCGTAAGGATTTGTCGGATATGCCTCCGGCCGAGAAACTGGAAGAACCGGTCGCTCCTGCCGGTAACCGCAAGGCACAGATCGTCTATTTCTCCCATACGGGCAATACGCGGACAATAGCCGGTTATATTCACGACATGGTAAAGAGCGATATGGTGGAACTCGAAACCGAGGATACTTATACCGATATTACGATACGCTGTTGGCGCAAATCCGTCAGGAGGTCGCAGATGAGTATTGTCCGCCGTTTGCGACACGCAGCGAAAACATGCTGGATACGGACAAACGATATGTTCCGACCTTGTTCGATTTCAGCGGAACATGCGGAATGAATCTGCTCGACCTGTTGCGAAAAGAAGAGGATGTTGAAATCAAGTGGCAAAAAATACTGAATGAGCTTTATAGCAAACTTAATTGAGCCGACGAACAAAGCCCGTTCGTCCGGCTCTGGCTATTTTTGCAATGTAAACCAGTAAAATATATGAATATGAAAAAGTTTCTGTATCTTCTTTTTGCGATGTTCATCACAGTGGGATTGAACGCCTGTTCTCCCGATGACGATCCGGAGAATGAACCCCCGACGGAAATTCCTGAAAATCCGGACGACCCCGATCAGCCGGATAATCCGGACCCCAATCCCAACCCTGACCCTGACCCTGGCCCGAACCCGAATCCGAATCCGACAACAGGAAAGACGCTCATCGTCTATTACAGTTTCACGAACAACGTGCATACCGTCGTGGGTGACCTGCGCACGCAGATCGAAGCCGATGTGATACGGGTGGAACCGGCCGAGAAAGGACTCGACTATGCAGCGAACAATTACGCCATCGGCAGTGCATTGATTCAGGCGATCCGGAACAATCCCGGCAATGCATCTTCTTATCCGGCAATCGATCCCGTAGAGGTAGAGTTCGGGCAGTACGGCACCATCATCGTGGCGGCGCCGCTTTGGTGGAGCAACATGGCGGCTCCTTTGCAGACGTTCCTGTTCAACCATGGTGCGGAGATGGTCGGCAAGCGCATCGGTCTGATCGTATCGAGTTCGAGTAGCGGCATCAGCGGCGTGGAGTCGGACGCCAAGCGGTTGATTCCCGACGGGAACTTCCTGACGCCGAGCCTCTGGATCCGTTCGTCCCAGACATCCGACTGCCACTCGATGATAGCCCAATGGCTGGAAGATATAGGTTATACGGAATAAAATAGGAGACGGTATGAAAAAGATATTCATTCTATCGATGCTGCTTGTTCCGGTGATGGTTTTCGCGGTATCCTCGTCGCCTATTTATCAGCGACAGGAACGACGGCACGAACCGCCGAAAAACTGGCAAATGTTACGGGAATGAATTAGAAAAGCGGGATAAATAATTTAGCCCCTGCCGGATAAATTTGCGGCAGGGGCTGTTTGTGATGCACAAGAATTCCTTTATTTCAATTTATTCAGCCAGGACTGCACGGTCTTTTTTGCCTGGGCCTGCGAGTTCTGGGCGGTAGTTCCTTGAACTGCGAGACCTTTGGCAATGGTCGCGCCCTTGCAGGCTTGTTCCAAAAGACGCTCCGTGCCGGACAATCCGCTGCCCTCGTGCGTGCAGAACGGGATGACGGTCTTCCCATTCCAGTCGTGCTTTTCGATGAAGGTATAGACCGCCATCGGCATATCTCCCCACCAGTTGGGATAACCCAGGAAGATGACATCGTAATCCTCTGCGGCAATGTCCTCTTTTACGGCAGGCCGGGCCTTGTTCTCTTTTTCTGTTTTGGCAATGTCCACACAAGCCCTGTATTCATCGGGATAAGGCTTCACCGGTTCTATCTGAAACAATTTGCCATTGGTCTCTCCCGCAATCATCTCGGCAATGATGTGCGTATTGCTTTTGCTGATGTTTCCGACATTGTAATTCTCTCCGGTACGGGAGAAAAATGCCACCAATACTTTCTTGTCTTTCATTATATTCTCTTTTGGTGCAGTGTTTTGCGCGAATGCGGAAATCCCGCATATGCAAAGCACGGTTAAAATCGACAGAATCTTTTTCATGATTTCATACTGTTTTCGGAGGTTGTATTATTTACACCGATAACGAATCCAGACCGTTTCCGTTCCGGCTATCCGCTCGACACTTTGCAGTTTCAAATGATAGGGTGCTTCACTCTTCCAGGTGCAGCCGTCAAACAGGGCGGTCTGTCCCTTGCGGCCGTCAATACCCGAAGCCAGCAACAGGCTGACTTCATCGATGAGTCCGGCTTCAAGAAAGCCTCCGTTGATATTGCCTCCACCGACAATAATCAAACGTTTCACATCGAATTGTTCGCTTAAAATATCCGTTGCACGGTGCAGGTCGATGCGCTCTTTTCCCGTCGCTATCCATGATACATTGTTCTTGCGAAGCATCTCAAGATGGGGTTCCGGCACGTTCTCGCTCATCACCACAAGCAGGGGATGCCCGTCCGCCTCGCCGGATGCCATCTGCAACCGTCCGTGGGTATCGACGATGACGGTGTACTCCCCGCTTTCCACTGCTTTGTGGACAGACTCTTTGCCAAGTCTCGCACCGGCATACCCGGAAATTTCCTCCTTTACTGCGGTACATTCAAGCGCGGCCGTCACCCGACCGGATAATTTGGAACTCGAACCGAAACTTTCCAATGTGGTGTAATACTCTTCACCGCTGATCTGTGCCACCATCGGACAGTCGATTCTTCCGTCGATGGATGCCACCATGTGGCAAATAATATAAGGTCTCATAACTTCTTTATATTTTATTTGTTATCTGTTTTTTCAGGTTTCAACTCTCCGTAGAAATAGGCCGCGGTGGCCCCTCCGTCGATGAGAAAATCGGAGCCCGTGATAAACGCTCCCCGGCCGCTCATCAGTAGTTCGGCGACATTGGCCACTTCGTCTGCCGTTCCGGGACGACCTGCCGGACATTTGGCGAACATGTTCTTGTAAAATTCGCCTCTCGGACCGTTGAACTCGTCGATAGCCAAAGGTGTTACGATGATACCCGGCGAGATGGAATTGACACGCGCTCCCCGTTCTCCCCATTTTACGGCCTCCGCCATGACACGCTTCACGTTGCAGCGTTTCGCCATCTGGTAGGCGTGCAGGGTGTCGCGGATGCGGTCCGGTTGCAACATATCCAATGCAAGCAGCGCGTCAGTCGGAGTGGTGGCGAGCAGCTCGTCCTCTTCCGGAGTGAGAGCCGGCATACGGTGTCCCGACTGACTGGAGATGGTAACCCCGACACCGCCGCACCCGATTACCTTGCCAACTTCTTCCAGCAAGAGGGCCGTTCCATACAAATCCACCCTCAAAATGGTTTCAATGGGTGCCTGACTGGGAGATACGCCCGCAGCATTAACAAGCATTGAAATCTCACCAAACTTTTGGGCTTCGGCAATCATGTTCAAAATGGATTCCCTTGAAGACAAATCCATCTCTACGGGACTCGTATCAAATCCTGCTTCATTCAAAATCCTGCTGACACTTTCCGCATTTTTCTGCGTCCTGTCGCCCACTACGATTTTCTTTCCGTAGCCCATTCTTCGAGCTATTGCCATCCCTATCTGACCGGCTCCGATTAAGAGCATTACTTCTGTATTCATATAACATTCAGGTATTTTTTATTTTGCAAAAATAGCGGATAAAGTATATATAGATGATAGACGGATTACGGATAAGTTTACCTAAATTACGGTTCTTGATTTTTTCAGTTTATAGGTTCCATTGCAAATCCTTATTTTTGTATCCGAATTAAGCGTAAATGAGGATGAATGAGAGAGTAAAGGAATTTAGAATAGACATGCGCCAACCTGAAGAAGCCGATCCCGCCGAGGGTATTCGTTGCACACAACTGTGTTTCAGAATCAATCACACCATGCCGATGACGGACGAGTATGACCGGCTTGTATCCGGAACTGTTTGCCGGTAATATTTTGAGTCGCTGCGGCGACACCGGATAGTACGAGACCGTCGGATTGCTCATCGTCCCGATCAATCGAGGCGGCGCGAAGCTCGATATGGCCAATCTTCAGAGCCTTTGTTATCCGTGCCATAACCGCGTCGGGCATCGAATCGCACACGAGATAACCAACACTTGGTTGCCTATGATATAAACCGATGAAAATGGGCGTGCGGTTGTGGTTTGCAAGCGAAAAAATGGAGCCGCCTGCGCCCATTATGAAAACCGAATATGAGAACGACACTGAACCTGACGCAGATCGTGGAGGAGTGGCTCGCCGAGACGGACATCCTTACGGCGACGAAGGCCGCCGCCGTAAGGTGGCCCGCATCGACATATTCGAGACTTCGATACCTAATTAATGGACGCACGGTCATCCATATCCCAGCGTAAGGGCAAAGTAGATAAACGCGATACGGTCGCCGTGCCGGGGATGATCGCGGAGCAGGACAGTTGTAACGTTTGGGGGCACGAATAGAATCAATACTTGATCTTGAAATAGTCGAGTATCGCCTTATCGTTATCTTGTGCGTTAAGACAGGTATCCGTTAGATACTCTTTTACTTCGGGCCAGCGTTGCAAGTCTCGGTAATAAAACATCTTCAGGTCGTCGGTGATGATGAAAGACACGATGCCGTTTGCGAGGCACTCTTTGAAGAGGAGGAGCCGACCGACACGACCGTTGCCATCCTGAAACGGATGTATGGATTCGAAACGCTGATGCAGGTCGAGCAGATCGGTAAACGACTTTCTCGGTTTGGCGTTGTATTCGGCAAGCAAGGCTTTCATTTCGCGCCGCACATTTTCCGGTGCGGCGGTTTCGTTACCGCCTACCTCATTGGGCAGGCGTTTGTATTCCCCGACGGCGAACCACTCCTTGCGGCTGTTCGATGTTCCCGATTTGAGTATTGCGTGCAACTCTTTGATAAGAGATTCGGTAATCCTCTCCTTGGCACGATCGATAATGAGGTCGATGCAACGGAAATGATTTGTCGTCTCTATGATATTGTCTGTACGCACGCTCTCGCCCTCGATTCCGTCAATAACGAAAAATCCTCACAACATCAATGTTGTGAGGATTTTGCTTGATTTTTCTTCCTAAGGCTTGCTTAAGTTGTGATCCGCCTGGGTTATGAACCAAACGTTATTTCTTCCTCAATATCAGTACTTTCGGAAATTTTGGCTTTGCATCCGTCACGCTTTAGTCCTTAAAAACTGTCTGCTCTTGTCCGGTGTCTGTCTGCCAACATCTTGGGTTCAAATGTACGCATTATTTTTGAATTTTGCAAACCGTTGAAAATAAACATTCTAAGGTTAGTGCAAGGTGCAAGCTATATATATAAATATATACTTGCACCTTGCACTAAAATTTGTAGGCATAAATTCTCAAAATAAACTTATTACTTGCCAAGAGAGAAAAATATTTTCTGTATTTCTTTTGCAGATAAAAGTTTGTTTTATACTTTTGTGTAATCAATTACGTTTTTAATAACATGTAATATGGGATTTTTTGAAAAAACAGGTAAAATGGCTATTGGTAGCAGATTACGTATGCTTACCGATAAGGTTACAGCTGACGCATCTCAAATTTATCAATTGTATGATGTGGATATAAAACCTAAATGGTTTCCCGTCTTTTTTGTATTATCTGATGGAGAAGCTAAGACGATAACGGGTATTGCCAAAGAAATAGGTCATACTCACCCGTCAGTGAGTAATATTGTAAAAGAAATGGATGCAAAGGGGCTAATAAAAGAAATAACGGACAAAACAGACAAAAGAAGAAATGTTATTGTTCTGTCTGATAAAGGAAAAGAAATGGCAGATATTTTATCTACGCAATGCTCTGATGTAGCAACCGCAATCGAGAATATATCAAAAGAAACACGTAATGATTTATGGAGAGCTATTGAAGAATGGGAAGAATTACTTTCTGAGAAAAGTTTATTTCAACGGGTGAAAGAGGCGAAAAAGGCAAGAGAAAGCCATGATATACAGATAGTTTCTTATACCCCAAGTTTTCAAGCTATATTCAAATCGTTGAATGAGAGTTGGATAACTGCCCATTGGCGTTTAGAAGCACATGATTTGGAATATCTTGATTATCCTCAACAAAATATTATTGATAAAGGTGGATATATTTTTGTTGCGACTTACAAAAACGAACCAGTTGGCGTATGTGCTCTCTGTAAAATGGATGATTTAATATTTGATTACGAATTGGCAAAACTTGCTGTCAGTCCAAAAGCACAAGGGAAAGGTATTGGCATTCTGTTATGTAAGGCTGCTGTAAATAAGGCAAAAGAACTTGGAGCCAAGAAATTATTCCTTGAAAGCAACACACTGTTAAAACCTGCTATTCATATATACAAAAAGATAGGATTTAAAGAACTTTCTGAATATCATCCTGCTTATGAAAGAGGTGATATTCAAATGGAGCTGACAATATAAATCGACAATATTTATGCTTAGTAGATTATTCGTTTTGAATGTAGCTAATTTATGTAGTTGTCCTTTTAATGAAAACATATTGAAAACAAATAACGAAAAAGCAATTAATCTAAAAAGTAGAAAGATGACAAAGATAAAAATTGTGGTACACAAAAAAGATGCCTTGAAAAAAGTATTTAAAGGTGTTTCATTGGATTCTTTGGCAATTGGTGAAAAGTCAATGGTAGCCAAGATGAATTATGTAAAAGGTAATTTCGCCACAACGCATCAACACCCGCATGAGCAATGCGGCTATGTTATTTCAGGTGAATACCGATTGAAAGTGGAAATACCGGAAGAAAATATTGATATATTGCTTCATGCAGGCGATAGCTATGCTATTCCGGGGAACACGCCCCATTCGTTTGAAGTTATTGAAGGTGGTGAGGTTGTTGATGTGTTCACTCCTCAACGAGAAGATTACTTGTAATAATTGAGAATCCACCTTGCTGTTGATTTTAGCAAGGTGGATGACTTACAAAAGAATTACAGATGAAAGAGAAACTTTCCCAAATATTAGTTCTAATAGATTCAGAAATAGATGAAATTGACCTCTACGGTTATGATATTATTCCGACTTCTCTTTCAATGGTGCATCGGTTACAAGACGTATTGAATGATTTAAGAAATCAATTACAAACTTATGTTTTCCCTACTAAGGAAGATGAAATATCATTCTTTAAGTCCCAGAAGCCGGAAATACTTGGTCGATTATTGTATTTTCATAAAATATATCGTATAGAAACGCAATGTCCTAATGGTAGTAATGAAGCCGTTAGAAGCTATCTTAATAAGGAATTGGACAATCTGACCTATTTCTTCAATAGGAATTTAGATTTTTATCAGTATTATCGTTCACATTCAACCATATATGATGAATACTATTTTGTTCGTGGAAAGGCTGATTTAAGATTATGTACGGATAGCGTACAACTTGACAAAGATCCAAAATTCTCAACTGGATATGATTACAAGGTCGCAAAAATTATAGCCAATGAGATGTTACGTATTTATTTAAATAAGAGGTTAGTTAAACTGGAAACCGATAATCTTGTAGAAGATAACCTGCAAAAAGGCACGAAATGTCCTTTTCGTTTCACGGGTAAAAAAGTTTTTCTTATAGAATTGGGTTATTCTCTTGTTTCTTCGGGGGACATTAACAATGGAAATGTGGAAATTAAAGAAATAATGAACTTTCTCGGCACAGTGTTTCAAGTGGAATTAGGGGATTATTATGCTGCTTATATTGCCATGAAAGAACGGAAGAAAGACCGGACGGCATATCTTACCCGTTTGCAAGATTGTCTGATTAAGCGTATGGACAAAGATGATAGCAAATAATATTTTTTTCTTTTCGCAAGTAATTATGTTCTTGCAATAAATAAACCATTCAGTATTTCAATCAATATTGAATGGTTTATTGTTTTCATTCAATATTGCCATATTGAAATCTTGCTTTCAATCAATCAAGCTATCAATATTTCAATAAAACAAGATTGCAGAATTACAAAAATAAACTCATCGGTCGGGGAACGCCCAGCGGCAAGGGGCGGGACCACCCATCCCGACGAGCGAAAAAATCTTTAGTTGGGGAATCTCTTTCTTCTATTGGCAAACGACTTCGGAGTGAATTTGCCCAAGGTGTTTTGCGGCACGGAAAACAGATTTGTGTGCCACAAATCACACCTTGCTGTTATCTGACGATAACATAGTTTCATCGGCTGGCAGTCCTGTGTGGAACATCCAACTTTTGAGCCAATATTTCCATGTCGCTACTTACTTTCAAATTGGTAATCCTCGCATAAATTTGAGTGGTTCTGATATTGGTATGTCCCAAAATCTTAGATACCGTTTCAATGGGAACACCATTGGCAAGCAGCACCGAAGTCGCACACGAATGTCTTGCAACGTGGTAGGTCAAGGTCTTTTCAATTCCGCAAATGGCTGCGATTTCTTTTAAGTAATCATTCATTTTCTGATTGCTGATAACTGGTAAAATCTTACCGTTTGGCAATTTGTCTTTGTCCTTTTCCAATATGGCTTTTGGTATATCCAGCAATCGGACGGTAGATGTAACATTTGTTTTGTGTCTTTTCCGTATAATCCACAAATTACCGTCAAATCCGGTGCGAATGTTCTCTTGTCTTAGTTCGCATACATCAATGTAAGAAAGTGCCGTATAGCAGCTAAAAATAAACAAGTCACGCACTTGTTCCAGTCGCTTGGTGCTGAACTCGTGATTGTAAATAGCGGTAATTTCTTCCATAGTCAGATAATCCCTATCGGTACGTTCAAACCTTACCCGATAACTCCCGAAAGGGTCGGCAGTCACTAAACCCGTATTCTTGGCAAAGTTTACCACCGTGCGAAAGCGTTGTACGAACTTCATAGCCGTATTATGGCTACATCCGTAGTTGTTCTTGATATACAGCAGGAAATCTTCAATGAATACCACATTTATATCTTTTATGAGCATGTCGGAAACGGAGTACTTGAACTTCATAAACTCGATAAGCCGTTTCTTTGTCAGTTCATAACGTGAATAGGTTTTGTCTGTGGTATTCATTTTGACCTTTTGTAAATACTGCTCGTTGTGCTGTTTGAAGAACTCTATCAAAGTCCGTTCTCTTGCTATCTTGCCTAAAAAAGCGTTCTTTACCAGTTCTGCGGTTACATATCCGTCTTGCGCCATTAACGCATGGTAATGTTGATGAACTGTGCTGCGAATACTTTCCAGCATGGAATTGATGTGTACGGCTTCTGCGGTTCTGCCGGAAGCCTTGCCTAATTCCACGCTCCAGTGAGCCGGATTTATTTCCAGTTTGGTGTTAAACTGGGCTACAACTTGGTCGATAGTGATACGTGCGATAATCGGTGCGTTACCGTTCTTCTTTACTGCATTTCGTTTGACGAAATAGAGTAGCTTAAAAGTACTTCTCATAATCTCTTTTTTTAGTTACAAACTTAAATTGATAAACTGAAAATGAGATATTTGCAGTACGGACAAATCAAGACAACAAACCGCCAATTTTGGACATTCCGTGACCTAAAATCTTAGAGGGTGGACAGGTCATGAATTGGTCACAAAAGTGTGTCATTTTGTGACCTTTTCGTGTCTTAGGTCACAGACATTATACAAAGAAAAACTCCTACAATACCTTGATATTGTAGGAGTTGTACATTTACTGTCCATTTCTGTCCAGCGTTTCTGTGATCCAGCCGGGGCTCGAACCCGGGACCCCAACATTAAAAGTGTTGTGCTCTACCAGCTGAGCTACTGAATCTCCGTTTTTGGTGGTGCAAAGATAGACAGATTTTTCTTTAAACCAAAAATAAAACGGTTTTCTTTGCCTTTTTTTGTCATTTTATCGCAGTTCGCACCGGTCGTTTCGTGCGGTCGTTCAGGTTTCGGGGCGGTACCCCGTGTCGGGAGGAAGGTTCGGCAAAGATGCCGCCGCGACGGCCAGTCGGTCGCAGCGTTCGTTTTCGGGAATGTCGGCATGTCCTTTCACCCAGACGAAGCGAACGCGGTGGCGGCGGTACGCTTTCAGGAACCGCGTCCACAGGTCGGCATTTTTTTTATCTTTGAAACCTTTGCGTTCCCAACCGAAAACCCAGCCTTTTTCGACTGAATTGACGACATACTGCGAGTCGCTGTAAATCGTCACTTCGCACTGGTCGTACCGGAGCGCTTCGAGCCCCGCGATGACGGCCATCAGTTCCATCCGGTTGTTGGTCGTATGGGCGTAGCCGGCGCTCAGTTCTTTGCGGAACGGGCCGCTCAGCAGGACTACCCCGTATCCGCCGCGTCCGGGATTCCCCTGTGCGGCGCCGTCGGTGTAAATCGTAATTTGTCTCGGCATATGCGTTAAAAAAGAGGGACGCGCCCTCTTCTTTGTTAGTAAATTCGACCCCGGTACGGCCTGAGGAAGCCTCCGCCCTACCCTCGTGATTGCTATTTGTGCTCGCCTTTGGCTTCGATACACAGCGTGGCGTGCGGTACGATACGCAGGCGTTCCTTCGGGATCAACTTCCCCGTTTCGCGGCAGATGCCGTAGGTTTTGTTCTCGATGCGGACGAGCGCTGCCTCCAAATGCTGGATAAATTTTAGCTGCCGTTGGGCAAGGCGTCCGGATTCTTCTTTCGACAACGTGGCGGCACCCTCTTCGAGCACTTTGAAAGTCGGCGAGGTATCCTCGATATCGTTGCTTGCGGTGTGCGTAATAGTCGATCTCAGCAAATCGTAGTCAGCCTTTGCCTTTTGTAATTTTTCCAGTATTATCTGCTTAAACTCCTGCAGCTCCTCGTCGGAATACCGTGTTTTTTCATTTTCAGACATGGCCCTAAAGTTTTTGGTTTATGTATAAAAATAATATTAATTTACGAATCGGCAAAAGTTTTTGGCGGTAACCCCGGAAAATAATCGTCCGCAGGTTATGCTTTTTTGACCAATATGCTGACTGTCAAATCGTCCAACTCGATGTTTTGCGTGCCGGGATCGGTTATCGAATCGGCTGAGGAAATACTTACCGCCAGCGTTTGCGCGGCGATATAATCGCCGTACGATTCGACCGCTCCGTCGGTTTGACCGTTCTTGCCGATCGTTATCCGGATTTTGTCCGTGACTTCGAACCCGCTCTCTTTTCGGATGTTCTGGATACGGTTTACCAATTCCCGTGCCATTCCTTCTCGCTTCAGCTCTTCGGTTACCGTGATATCCATCGCGACGGTCAGTTTCCCTTCGGCGGCGACCAGCCAACCCGGCATGTCCTCCGACGTGATGTCGAAATCGGCGGCCGTGGCTTCGATCTTCACGCCGTCAATTTCGGCCGTCCACGAGTCGGTGCGTTCCAACTGTGCGATGTCGGCCTGCGAGAATCCGGCGACCAGCGCCGAAATTTGTTTCATCTGCTTTCCGTACCGAGGCCCTAACGTCTTGAAATTCGGCTTGATCCGTTTGGTGATTACGTCGGTTGTGTCTTCGATGAATTCGAGTTGCTTGATATTCACTTCGTTCAGGATCAAATTCTTGACGGCTTCGATATGCTCTTTCAGCACAGGGTCGAGCACCGGGATCAGGATCCTGCTCAGCGGTTGGCGCACCTTGATATTGACCTTGCGGCGCAGCGCCAGCACCATCGACGATACCTTCTGGGCGAGCGCCATTTTCTCTTCCAGGTCGCTGTTTACCAGCGAATCGTTCGCCTTGGGGAATGCGCTGAGGTGTACCGACGCATCGCAGTGGCGTCCGCTGAGGGCGTTCAGGTCGGTGAAGATCCGGTCGCTGATAAACGGCGCGAACGGCGCAGCCAGTTGCGAAACGGTCTCCAGACAGGTATAGAGCGTCTGGTAAGCGGCCAGTTTATCTTCGGAAAGTTCGCCGCCCCAGAAACGTTTTCGGTTCAGGCGCACGTACCAGTTCGACAGGTTTTCGCCGACGAATTCCTGGATGGCGCGAGCCGCCGGCGTCGGATCATAATTTTCGAGCGCGTCCGTTACCTCTTTGACCAGCGTGTTCAGCAGCGAGATGATCCAGCGGTCGATCTCGGGACGTTTTTCGACCGGCACTTCCGGTTCGCGGCCGGTGAATCCGTCCACGTTGGCGTACAGCGCGAAAAAGCTGTACGTATTGTACAACGTTCCGAAGAATTTGCGCCGTACTTCGTCCACGCCTTCCACGTCGAACTTGAGGTTGTCCCACGGCTGCGAGTTCGAGATCATGTACCAACGTACCGCGTCCGCCCCGTATTTTTCGAGCACTTCGAACGGATCGACGGCGTTGCCGAGGCGCTTGCTCATCTTGTTGCCGTTCTTGTCGAGCACCAGACCGTTCGAAATGATGTTTTTGAACGCCACGCTGTCGAACAACATCGTGGCCAGCGCATGCAGCGTGAAGAACCAGCCGCGCGTCTGGTCCACTCCTTCGGCTACGTAATCGGCCGGATATACTTTTCGGAACTCCGCATCGCCGATCTCGAACGGATAGTGCACCTGGGCGTAGGGCATGGCCCCCGAATCGAACCACACGTCGATCAGGTCGCTCTCGCGCACCATCTTTTCACCTTTGTCGGATACCAGCACGATGTTGTCCACATAGGGCCGGTGCAGATCGAATTTTTCGTAATTCTCTTTGCTGAAATCGCCTTCGACGTAACCTGCGAACGGGTTTTCGGTCATAAAACCGGCGGCGACCGATTTGTCGATTTCGGCTTTCAGCTCGGCGACTGAGCCGATGCATTTCAGTTCGCTGTGGTCTTCGGTCGCCCAGATCGGCAGCGGGGTGCCCCAATACCGTGAGCGCGACAGGTTCCAGTCGACAAGGTTCTCGAGCCATTTGCCGAAACGTCCCGAACCGGTGCTGGCCGGTTTCCAGTTAATCGTTTCGTTCAGCGCGATCAGCCGGTCTTTGACGGCCGTCGTTTTGATGAACCACGAGTCCAGCGGGTAGTACAGCACCGGTTTATCGGTACGCCAGCAATGCGGATAGTTGTGCGTGTGCTTTTCGATCTTGAATACTTTGTTCTCGAATTTCAGCTTCATGCACAGGTCGACGTCGAGCGTCGGATCGTTGTCCGTCAGCTTCGGATCGTAAGCGTTCTTGACGAAACGGCCTTCGTATTCTTTGTAGGCAGTCGTATCGACATGGGTTTTCACGAACTCCGGATCCATGTCCGCGATCAGGAAAAATTTCCCGGTGCGGTCGACCATCGGCTGGCGTTTGCCGGCGCGGTCGGTCACCATCAGCGGGGCGATTCCGTTTTGCCTGGCTACGCGGTCGTCATCGGCGCCGAACGTCGGAGCGATGTGCACGATTCCCGTCGTGCCGTCGTCGGTCGTCACGAAGTCGCCGGTGATGACGCGGAATGCGTCGCCGTCCGGCTTGATCCACGGGATCAGTTGTTCGTATTCGACGCCGGCGAGGTCTTTGCCCATGTACTCTCCGATCACCCGGTACGGAATGTTTTTGCCGTCCCCGCCGTAACCGTCCAGCGGCAACTCTTCGTTTTTCTTCGGAAAAAAGTTATGCAGCAGCTCTTTGGCCAGGATAACGGTGATCGGTTCGGCCGTATACGGATTGAACGACTCTACTTTTACGTAACGGATTGCGGGCCCTACGGCCAGCGCGGTATTCGACGGCAACGTCCACGGCGTGGTCGTCCACGCCATGAAGTACAGCGCCCCTTCGACCCCTTCGAACAACGGCTCGCTTTTCGCGTTGCGAACGATCCGGAACTGCGCCGTGCAGGTCGTGTCCTTCACGTCGCGGTAGCAGCCCGGCTGGTTCAGCTCGTGGTTGCTGAGCCCCGTGCCGGCGGCCGGCGAATAGGGCTGTATCGTATATCCTTTATACAGCAGTCCCTTCTTGTACAACTCGGCGAGCAGGAACCACAGCGTCTCGATGTACTTGTTGTCGTAGGTGATGTACGGGTCGTCCATGTTGATCCAGTACCCCATGTCGCGGGTCAGCCGTTCCCACATGTCGGTATAGGTCATCACCTCGCGGCGGCAGATGCGGTTGTACTCCTCGATCGAAATTTTCGTGCCGATGTCCTCTTTGGTGATGCCGAGCTTCTTTTCGACGCCCAATTCGACGGGCAGTCCGTGCGTGTCCCATCCCGCTTTGCGGTGTACGAGAAAACCCTGCTGCGTTTTGTAGCGGCAGACGATGTCCTTGATCGTACGCGCCATGACGTGGTGGATCCCCGGCGTTCCGTTGGCCGACGGAGGACCTTCGTAAAAGACGAACGTCGGATGTCCCTCGCGGGTCGTTATGCTCTGGTGGAATGCGTCGTTGCGGTCCCACTGTTCGAGAATTTCCCGGTTGATCTGCGATAGATCGAGTCCTTTATACTCTTTGAATTTTGAACTGCCCATGTTTCGATAACTTGACTTTTGCAATAATCTGCAAAAATAGCTATTTTTTGGCAGATTGTCAATAATATCCCGGGATTATGCGAAATCGGTTCTGCCGGCGGGTTCACTCCCCGCCGTGCCGCGGGGCCGACGGATGGTTTTTATATGCGTTGACTACCAGCAGTACGCCGACGAAAACCGCGATCGAGGCGAGTCCACGATCCCAGGACAGTTTGTCCATGCCGAGGGCGACCGAAAGCCCGGTCGCGATGACCGGTTGCAGGTAGAAATAGACGCTGCTAATCGTCGGTTTGACGTAGTGCAGACTGAAAATAAGCAGGTAATTCGGTCCGAAACTCGGGAGCAGGACGGCGTAGGCGATTACCCACCAGATGTGCGGCGGGATGGCGGCGAAATCGGTATGGATCACCGAGCTCAGTCCGAACGGAAGCAGCATCAGCGCGGCCAGCGGATACATCCAGCGCAACAGGGTGATCGGTTTGTAGCGCATGATCAGGTCTTTGAGCCATACCATCGAGAACGACGAACTGACGATGCCGAGGAAGACGATCGCGTCGCCGCCCAGTTTGGCCGTCGCCGCCGTCGTGCCGCTGTTGCTGAGAATCACCACGAGCGCGCCGGCCAGGCCGATCACCATGCCGACGATTTTCATCGGAGTGAACCGGTCGATCAGGAAAAATACCGAGATCACCAGTACGAGGATCGGCCCCAGCGTGGCGATGATCGAGGCGTCGATCGGGCTGGTATGCTGGATGCCGACCATCAGGAACAGTTTTTTTGCGACGCCCATCAGTACGGCTGCCCCGATGAATTTTACGATGTCTCCTTTGCGTTGCACCCGTTCGACCGGAACGAAAAAGAACGACAGCAGAGCCAGGATCGCGGCGATACTTACCGCCAGGGTCGCCAGTGCGTAAGGCGACATGTATTGCGGCATAATCATCTTGTAAAACGGGTAATTCATCGCCCAGACCAGATTGGCCAGGATCAGGCCGAGGTGGGCCTTGGTCTTATTTTGCAGTGCGTTCATGGATGGATGATTGATTCGTGGGGAATCAATTCGCAAAAAACGCGCCGGGAATACCAGGAAAACGATGCGCCGTCCCTCGGGACGGCGCATCCGTTTTTTTTTAGCAGGTATTCTCCTGTTTCCGTTTATTTCATCGTCGTGTCCTGCGCCTGCATCACCATCAGCATTTCGCCGTCGTGCATCAGCATCAGCAGGTCTCCGTCGATCCGGTAAGAATCCACCCGGTCGAGTTCTTTGATGAATTTGTCTTCCTGAGCCTGATTCGCACACATGGCGCGCGTCGAAGCGACCGATTCGATTTTGATTTTGCCGTTGTCGGACAGCGTGTAATTGCCCATGATCGAATTGCAGTCGCCGCGTCCGCCGAAACGGCCTTTTTCTTTGCTGAATACCAACGTATAGTTGTTGTCGGCTTTGAACGGCTGTCCTTCCCATTCGACCATCGCCCAGGTGGTTTCGGTCAGGGGTTTGGCATTCTTTTTTCCTTTGCGACAGGAGCAGCAGGCCGTGACCGAAACGGCGAGAGCGATTGCGAGAATCAAACGTGCGGTTTTCATAATAAGTTGATTTTATTTGTAATTGTTAAAAATATCCTCCGAAAAAACGGCAAGCAAAGCTAATAATAATTTCCGAGAACCCGTCCGGATTCCGGATGATGTTTTAAATTTGCACGACAGTATAACCGATAAATTACAGAGCCATGAAAAAAGTTATTGCAACCGCGGCGGCCCCGCAGGCCGTAGGCCCTTACAGCCAAGCCGTCGAAGCGGACGGGACGGTTTACGTTTCCGGCCAACTCCCGATCGATCCGATCAGCGGTACGATGCCCGATACGGTCGCCCGGCAGACCGAACAATCGCTGCTCAACATCGGGGCGATCCTCGCCGAAGCCGGATGCTCGTTCGACAACGTGGTCAAATCGACCGTTTTGCTCGACGATATCAGCAATTTCGGGGCCATGAACGAAGTCTACGCTCGATTCTTCACCGGGCAGATGCCGGCCCGGGTGTGCTATCAGGTCGCGGCGCTGCCCAAAGGCGCAAAAGTCGAGATAGATGTGATCGCCGTAAAATAGACGCGGTACGGCTTTCGTATCGGGAAAACGACCGGACGTTGCTGTCCGGTCGTTTTTGTCGTTGGGAAAGCGTTGCCGGGCGGGCGGCCGCTTGCGGGCTTATTCGAAGTCGAGGGTTTTCAGGGTTCCGTTCGGATCGACGTACCGGATCAGGGCGTTCGCTCCGTCGGCCGATTTCGTAAAGTCGGGACTCCCGGTATACACGTTTCCGATACACCTGCTGCTGACCTGCGACCGGTTTCGAATGGCGGTGCCGTCCATGTTGAAAATATTGCCGTCGATCAGCAGGTTGCCCGAGTTGGGAAGGATGTCTATGCACACCCTCTTCGGCGAGGCCGGCTCGGCGAACTGGTTGTGCGACACGATGAAATCGTTCACGGCGTCGCATTCGATGTCTTTGGATGTGTACGACGATACGCTGTCGGGGTCGGCATGCCACCTGCTCGCCGCCCGGTTGAAGCAGTAAAACAGGTTTCCGGAGACGAATCCCTGCCGGATGCCTTTCAGGGCCAGTCCTTTGACCTTGTAGTGGATGTGGCTGTCGGTCAGGTGGAACGCCGGTTCGCCCCACCCGTCCGTTCGTGCCGACAGCCTTACCCGAATGCCGGTGTCCTGCCCTACGAAATAGCAGTCGGATACGATCCCGTCCTCGCTGTCTATTTCGCTCCGGTACAGCAGGCCGTATTCCGCCCCTCCCCAGAAGTAGCATTTGTCGACGAGCGGGCTGTAACAGTCCAGCAAGGCGAATCCCGCAGCCATTTTACCGTGCGAATCGCCGTACTCGGACGTGATCTTGACATTGTCCAGCATCGGATACCAGGCGTTCTTTACGACGATTCCGTTGGCGAAATAGCCGTTGCTGAAATGCGGTCCCCGTACCAGCAGGTTCCTTGCCTGGAACATCCTCGAATGGTGATCTCCGGGGTTCTGGTCGGCCGTATTGAATTCGACCGCCGTACCGAGGCCTTTTTTTACGGCGACCAGCGAAAGATCGCAGACGGTCACGGTCAGCATATTCGTCGCCAGATTGAAATAAAGCCCTCCATCCTCGTTGTCGCAGATCAGTTCGGTCGCGTCCTCCCCCGCTCCCCTGACGCAAATTCCCGAATGGTAATCGTATCCGCCGAACTGCGGCTGGTCGAAAACGATCCGTCGGGATATCCGGAACGACCCCGCCGGAAGGACGATCTCGACCTGCCTTTTGCCTTCCATCCGCCGGAATATTTTCTCGAAGGCCGGGGCGCAGTCGGTCGTCCCGTCGTTTTTCGCTCCGAAGTCCAGGATGTTGTAGGTGGCGCATCCGCGGTCGTCGCGGTCTTTCGGCCGGGCGGCCAGGCTGTCGCGGCCGGTCGCGATGCAGAAAAGCGTACACAGCAGTAAGGAATGAAATCTCATAATTTTCTGTTTTACGGACTTTTGAACGGTACGGTTAAAACCCGTTCGGGGTGTTTCCGACACGGAATGCAATATTGCAAAGATTTCCGGAATAAATCAACGACGGGCAGACTAAAGATGGGTATTTTGTCCACATACCTGATTCGATTTAATTTATCAGTTAGTGCCAAATTTGCATGTAAAGATTAATCGGTTTATCTTCGGGATGATATAAGTATATGCCATTAGGCGCGTTGTGCGCGTCTTTTGCCGTAATTGTTTTCTTCAAGAGTAAACTTCATTTGAACAATGATTTATAGTTGATTGCCGATGTACAAGTCGTCGTTTATTTGTTTCTGGGTTTCTGTTTTGTGGATCGCTGGCTGTACTTCGTCCGCAGAATCCGGATCCGCCCCTGTTTTTACGGTGACTGTTGGGGAAGCGAATACGGGTTTATGCGATTCTCTCTGGCGTTATTCGAAACCGGTATTTCTGGAAACCACTTCCGAATCGGCGCTGAGTATGATCTCGAAAGTCGTTCTGTGGAACGGTCGGATCTTTGTTTCGGATAACCGCTATGATAAAATATGCGTGTTCGATACCGCCGGAAAGTTTTTATGGAATATTCGCCGGGTCGGCAGAGGGCCCGGGGAGTATATCGGAATGACGGATTTCGTGATCGATCCCGACCGGGAAGAATTGATCATCTATGCCGATAAGCCCTACAAATTGATTCATTGCGGTGTACAAGGCGATTTCCGGTATGAAAGCCGGTTGCCGGACGCTCTGTTCAAAGAGTTGGCTTTTACGGAAAAGTACCTTGTCGCGATTAACAGCCAGCAGATGTTTCCGGCCGATTATCTGTCCCTGATAGAACGGGGACGGGAAGATGGATTTGTAAAAATTCCTTTTGAACGTCCGATTCCTTTCAATACCTATTCCATCGGGCGGCAGCTCGTCGTTTCCGATCATCTGAATTTTACGTGCCGGTACGACAATACGGTCTACCGATTGGACGGGAAGAAAATCGTACCTTGGTTCCAAATCGATTTCGGGGAGAAAAATTTCCCTGCGTCGCGGTTGAATGTACAATTGACACAGGAGGAGTTTTGGGATTTGCTGGTAAAGGGTTACGTTTATTCCGTTACGAACGTCACCGAAGACGGGAAAACGGTTTATTTTACGACGAACCTGTCCGGATTGGGGAAGATCGATTTGGAAGGACGGCAAACAACTTATTTGCGGTCTCTTAAAGATGGACGTCTGGGGGTTTTCCTCGGGGAAATGCTTGCCGTCGAACACGTCGGAGGGCATCCCGTGGTCGGGTTCTCTCAGACTTTACAGCAATTGAAATTGTCGGTATCCGACCGGGGAAATTCAACGGATTCGGTTTTTCTGAGCCGTGTGCGGACAGCCCGGGAGGATGATAACCCGGTTTTGTTTTTTTATTCGAATCATCCGTTCGAATAAAGGTTGTATTGCCGAACTTCTGAGCGTAAGTACCGCTTCCCGCTACCTGCGGCGTCGCAACCAAAGTTAAAAAGAAGAGCGCTTGTTTGTTTGGCAGGGCGCTCTCTTTTTTTTACGGACTCCCGGCCGCATCGTCGGCCGACACGCTTTCGGGGTGGCAAAGCGTCGGACGGTTCGGATCAGTCGGACGTATCATAAAATCGTATACGATTGCGGAAATGCGGGCGATTATGGAGGCGTTCGTCGGATCGTCTTCCTGCGAATCGCTGACGAATACGGCGATGTAGTATCTTTTGCCGTCCGGCGTCAGCACGAATCCGGCGTCGTTGTCGGCGATTTTGACGCCCGTTGAGGTGCGGTCGGAAGAGCCCGTTTTGTGGCCGACCGTGCAGTCCGGGGGCAACAGACCTTTGAGCTTGTCCTGCCCGGTCGAGGTTTCCGTCATGATCCGGATCAGGAATTTTTTGTACTTGGATGCGAACAGCCGGTTTTCGAAAAAGGTCTCGATCAGGCGTGCCGTCGCCGTCGGCGTACTACGGTTCAGGTATTGGTTCTCGATCCGGTCGTGCATCGTTTTTTCCGAGGCGGAAATGAACGTGTTTTCGATGCCGAGGCCGCGCACGTATTTTTCGACGGCTTCGGGGCCTCCGGCATATTCGAGCAGGATGTCGCAAGCGTTGTTGTCGCTGTGCGCTACGCTGTATCTCAGCAATTCCGCTATCGTAATCGAAAAGTCCCGGCCGGGGTGTCGTTCTCTCAGCGGGCTGTATGTGTCCGGGTGCATGTCCGAAGCTTTTATGCGGACGACGCTGTCCAGCCGGGTGCGGTTCCTGTCCATGCGGTCGAGTACGGCCAGGGCGATGTGGAATTTGAATACGCTCATCAGCGGGAACAGGATGCTGTCGTTCGCCGCGACGATTTCGTCCCGGTTGGACAGTACGGTCACCCCGACGGTCGCCCGGTACCGGGACAGCACGGAGTCGATTTGCCGGACGAGCGTTCCGCATTGCGGTTTTGCCGTAGCGCATAAAGCCGCGAACAGGCATACGGCCGTCAGACAGCCATATGCGGCGATTCGTCGGACGGTTTCGGCGGTCATAAGCGGTCTGCGCATTTTAAAATCCGAAATCGTCGATTTTGATGTCGCTGCCGCCCGACCGTTCGAACGGTTTCGCCTGCTGTTGCACCGGATTGCCTTCCACGTGGATCGCCCGGAACGGTCGTGCCGGGCAGACGTATTCGCAGCCGCCGCATCCGACGCAGATATCCGGGTCGATCGACGGGATGGTCAGTCCCTCCTTGTACGGGATCATCGTCACCGCTTGCGTCGGACAGTGCTCGGAGCAGGCGCCGCAACTCGTTTCGTCGGCATAGACGATGCAATCTTCCTTAATGAATACGACGCGCCCCACCTGCGTCAAGTGCTTTTGCTCGACGGTAAGCGGATGGATCGCCCCGTTCGGACATACGTCCGAGCAAACGGTACAGTCGAAATTGCAGAATCCGCGGTCGAAATACATTACCGGCTGCATTACCCCGCCGAGTCCGTATTCGGTTACGGCCGGTTTCAGTACGTGCGACGGGCATTTGGCGATACATAGGTGGCAGGCCGTGCAGTGTTTGAGCAGGTGCTCCGGGCTGACCGCTCCCGGGGGGCAGAGCGGATGCTGCCGTTTGTACCCTTTGCGGCCCGATAGCAACTCTTCCTGTTTCCTGGCGAATGCTTCGGGCAGCAGGGCGGCGGTCGCCAGCAGCGTGCCGAGGAACTGCCGCCGCGACCGGTCGGGCGATTCGGAAACGCCTGCCGTTTCGGGCGGGCTGCAAGGGGCAGGTTGCGAAGACGTAGGAACCGTTTGCGGGATACCGCCCTTTTTTACGGCCAACGGAACCGCCGCTTTCGATGCGGTGGACGAGAACTGGATCGCCTGCTGCCGGCAGTTGTCCAGGCAATCGAAACAGGCTATGCAACGGCTGTAATCGACCGTGTGCGTCTTGCGGTCGATGCACGACGCTTTGCATTTCGAAGCGCATACGCCGCAACCGTTGCAGTTGTTCTTGTCGATCCTGATTTTGAACAGCGCGTATTTGCTCAGGAAACCCAGCAGCGTGCCGACCGGACAGATCGTATTGCAGTACGAGCGACCGTGTTTCCATGCCAAAAAACCGATGATTCCGAACGTGGCCAGTGCGACGATAAAAGCCAGCGGGCTGACGACGGCGACTTCCGTGCGGTAGAAAGTATAGTTGTCGAATTTCGTGAAAATCGCTTCCAGCAGGTTGTTGCCGGCCATGTAGACCGGGCTGAAGACATTCGATACCAACCGCCCGTAAGCCCCGTACGGATCGAGCAGGCTCAGCACGACGGTCAGGCCGAACAAGTACGTGACTACGACGACTCCGAGCACCGACCACCTTAGGATCGTTTTCGCCGGCGCGAACGCGAACCGTTTCCGTTTTTTCTGCAACCGGCCGGCGATTCGGTTCACGATATCCTGGAAAATGCCCGTCGGGCAGACGACCGAACAGTAAATCCGCCCGAACAGCAGCGTCGCCAGAATTAGCCCGGCCAGCGTGACGAGGCTCAACGACAGCACCGCCGGCAGGAATTGGATACTGACCAGTCCGTGAAAACTTTCCGGCAGCCATCCGGCGAAGTCGAGGAAGTAGAGCGTAATCAGGGTAAAGGTCGCCGCCGCCGCTACCACACGCAACTTTCTGAGCATGATGTTTTCGTCTTTTTACAGTTTGATTCGTTTGACGTTCAACTTATCGAGATCCGTCGTGCCGATGTTCAGCGCCTGGCCGTTGGCCAGATGTCCGACCGATTCCATCGGCATTTCGCGGATCTGGTTGAAGAATTTCGTGGCGGCCGTGTCGACGGCGACGATGTCCGGCGATACGAAAAGCCCTTTGGCGAGCACCACGTCGTCGGCCGACTGACCGCGCGGTCCGTTGGTCTTCATCACGCGGTAGGCGTCCACCACGTTCAGCGCCGGTTTCTTTTGCAGCGTGCAGATGTCGGCGATGCACTGTTGCAGGTCGTCGCGGTGGAATGCGCCGCGATCCCAGACGATGCCCATCAGGTTTTTCATCGAGATGGTCAGGTTGGCTCCCCCGTGGTGTTTGAGCACCGGTACGTTGATCCAGACGTCGCTGTCGAGGATCGCCCGGTGCACCTTGGCGTTTTTGAGGATTTTGCCGTGCGGCAGCGAAATGTCGCGGTAATAGGACTCCTCGTGGGCCGGAACGACTTTCGCGCCTGCGGTTTTGGCGGCATCTTCGATGCCGCTGTTTTTATAACATTTGATCCAGTCGTCGCAGGTGTGGTCGAAAACCGCGACCTCCTTGGCTCCGGCGGCCAGGCATTGTTTTACGATCTCGGCGATCAGCTTGGGATTGGTGTTGCCGGCCAGTTCGGGCGTTTTGTCCCAGCCGATATTCGGTTTGACGGCCACTTTGGCCCCTGCTTTGACGAACTTTTTCATGCCGCCCATTTCGGCGATCGCTTTGCGGAACATGGCGTCCGGTTCGCCGCCCATGACGGCGATCAGGTCGGTTTTTCCTCCCGTAGCGGGGTCGGTGACGGATTGGGCCAGCAGATCCATCGTTCCGCCCGGCTTGATAATCATCGCAACCCCCGTCAGGGCGATCGCCTTTAAGAAATCTCGTCTGTCCATCGCGTTTGTTTTTAGTCGGGTTGTTTTCGAAGTATATCAGAAGCGCAGGTTCACGCCGCCGAAAACCGTGGCTCGGGGCATCGGGTAACCGGCGTTGATTTCGTAGTCCTGAGCCAGCAGGTTCTCGCCCCGCGCGAAAAGTTCGACGACGGAGCTCGCTTGCCACGAGGCGCGTAGGTTCCACAATACGAATTGCTCCGTGCCCGGCGCTTTCAGATCCGTATAGAGTCCGCGGACGTATTGCACCCCGGTCGATACGCTCCAGCGCGGCCGGATAAAGTCGATACCGGCGTACAGTTTGTGCTGCGGCGCCGCCAGTATTTTGTATTCCATGTGCAGCCAACTGTAATTGCCCGAGAAGGCCAGCGACCGGGCGGCCCGGTATCGCGCGGTCAGTTCCACGCCGTAGTTTTCGATCCGGCCCGTGTTGACGTTTATCGGCCGGTTGCCGTCGAAAACCGCCTGGATCGTGTTGTCGCCCTTAAGGTAGTAAACATTGGCGCTCAGCGACAGTTTGCGTTGCCAGAAACTCTGCGTAACGGAGAACTCGTAATTCATCAGCCTTTCGGGTCGCAGGTCGGGATTTTGCGGCGGAAACATGTACATTTCGCGGATGGTCGGTGTCCGGAATCCTTTGCTGAGGATCGCTTTGAGGACGGTTTCGGGCGCTATCGGGAAACTGATCCCGAACTGCGGGACCCACTGCGCGCCGAAGTGCGGGTTATAATCCATGCGGACGCCCGCGTTCAGCGTCATCCATCTCGCGAGCGTCTGCTGCATGTTCAGGTAGACCGCCACATCGTTCAGCGTCTTGTCGGCCAACTGTTCGTCTCGGTCGGGATAGCGGTTCCAGGCGCGTCCCCCGCTGCGTTGGTAGTCCGCTCCGAGCGTCGTCTGGTTGCCCGTAAACAGCCGGTACGACTGGTAGGCCGTGATGCCCAGCATCCGGTCCCGCGAACGGAAACGGTAGTCCGGCGACGGTTGTCCCGGGCTGTGCCCGTCGTCGATTTTGTGATATCCGAAGTTGTAAAAGAATTTCAGCGATCCCGACGTGCGTTCGTAGCGGTTGTCGAGCGAGAACGAGGTCATTCCGCGGGTAATCAGCGCATCGTTGTCGATCAGCGGAGCGGTGACGGAACCGGGGTTCGAGGCGGCGAAATGGTTCAGGTTCACGTCCGCGAACGCTTTCCAGTGCGCGGTGAAGTCGTAGCCCAGCTTCAGGTAGCCTCCCCAACCGCCGAATCCCATGTCCTTGCGGTGTCCGTCGGTATGACTGTAATTCAGCGCGGCGAAACTGTTGAATTTTCCTTTCCGCACGGCGTTGCTCACTTCGACGTTCAGCGTGTTGAACGAGCCGTACATCAGGCGGGCCATGTTGTAGACGCCATCCGCTTGCCCTTTTTTCGTGATGATGTTTACGACGCCGCCCATCGCGTTCGACCCGTACAGGATCGAGGCCGGGCCGCGCACCACTTCCACCCGTTCGGCGTTCATCGACTGGTAACTGTCCGCCAGCGGATGCCCCATCAGGCCCATGTACTGCGGATGTCCGTCGATCAGCACCAGCACCCCGGAAGTGGGTTCGCCCCCTACTCCCCGGATTTTCATACCGCCGGCCGCGCCGGCCGCCACGCCGTACCCCATCACGCCGCGTCCGGTGATGAACAGTCCGGGCACCTGTTCGGTCAGCACCGGCAGCAGCGACGGTTCGAACCGCCGTTCGATTTGCCGTTCCTCGACGACCGATACGCTCATCGGCAGGTTGCGGAAGTTTACCGCCGGCCGCGATCCGGTCACGATCACTTCGTCCATCCGTACGGAGTCGGCGAAGCGTTCCGGTACGGCACTCCGTGCGGAAATCATGCCGCAGCATGCCATTGCGGCGCATAGGTAAAGTTTCGTCGGTACGTTCATACGGTCAGAGTATCCCTGGAAATCGGAAGCAAGCTTCGTTGTACAGCGCGTAGTCCGCATTCCCCTTTACGTCGAAGTCGACCGGGACCAGCCGTTTTCGGTTTGTCGTATTTCGGCCGCTGGCATTCGTCGCGCAGGTTGATTCGCAGCGGGCGAACCTCTTTGTTCAGCCGCAGGTTCAACGGCGCGGCCGGTATGATCCCGCCGTTGGCGATCGCTACCAGCAGGTCGAAATCTTCCGGGATCGGGATTTCCCGGAAACGGGTCAGCACTTCTTCGAATGTTTTTCTCGGCATCGTGTCAGCGTTTGGCCAGCCATTTCAGCAGCGCGTACCCGGCTACGATCTGCAACAACATGCCCGGAACGCCGAGACGGAAATCCTGCATGGCGGTAAGGAAGCTGCCCGTGAGGACCCATTCGAACAGCGAGCCGATGATCTGGTAAGCCAGTACGACGGCGACCATCGCCAGCATCGAAACGTTTTTCAGGTAACGGGCCGCCATAGCGGCGGCTACGGCCAGCGTGACCGATTTGATCAGGATCTCGGGCAGTACGGCGGCAGCGGGCATCCCGAACAGCGCGCTGTTCGCCAGCGGAGAGAGCACGGCCGTCAGCAGGCCGACCCGGATGCCGAATTTATAGGCTGCGATCAGCGTAAAGAAGTAGATCGGCAGCAGGATCAGTCCCCCCTGCGGAATCAGATGGCATAATTGCGGCAGAATCAGATTGCCGGCTACGAACAGCAGCGTGAACCAATAGGTCTTGGCCTGTCGGAAGTTCAGCGAATAGAGTTTTACAGTCGTTTCCATAACATAGTTGTATTTTAAAGTTATTCGATTGCGGTATTGCGGAGTATCTTCGGGGAGGAAACGTTACCTCACCTCGATCAGTTCGTATTGCATGTTTCCGATTCCGATCTTTTCGGCGTGCGTCAGTCCGGCCAGCCAGTCGGTGTCGGGATGCATCAGTCGGAATTTGTCGGTATCTTCGAGGTGTTCGTGCGGACGACTTTCGGTAAGTCGGTTGACCGTCTGCAACGCGGGCGCGTGGATCACCAGGTCGGCGCAGGCTTTGTCCAGGGCTACCGGGTCGAATGAAGCGGCGATTCCGAGGTCGGGGACGACGGCGGCGTCGTTGTGATTCCAGCAGTCGCATTCCGGCGAGACGTTCATGATGAAGCTGACATGGAAGTTCGGCTTGTCTTTCAGCACGGCCTTCGTGTATTCGGCGATTTTGTAGTTCAGGCGTTCCGATGTATCGTTGGCCCCCATCGACGCGCTGTCGTACTGGCATAACGCGATGCATTGTCCGCAGCCGACGCACTTCGAGTAGTCGATCTCGGCTTTCCGTTCCGGGTTCAGGTGTATGGCGTCGTGCGCGCAGTGTTTTACGCAGATGTTGCAGCCTCGGCAGTTTTCCGTTTTGACGACGGGCTGGGCCGCGCAGTGCAGTTCCAGCTTGCCGCCGACGCTGGCGCAACCCATGCCGAGGTTCTTCAGCGTACCACCGAATCCGGTCTGTTCGTGTCCTTTGAAATGGGTCATCGAGATGACAATGTCTGCGTCGGCGACGGCCGCGCCGATTTTCGGTGCTTTGCAGTATTCGCCGTCGATTTCGATTTCCCGGTAGTCGATGCCTTTCAGTCCGTCGGCAATGATGACCTGACATTGTGCGGAGATCGGGTTGTAGCCGTTCTCCATAGCGCTCTGTAGGTGGTCGACGGCATTCGCGCGTCGTCCCGAATAGAGCGTGTTGGCGTCGGTCAGGAACGGTTTCGCGCCGAGCGAACGCAGCAGTCCGGCCATCCGGGCGGCGTACTGGGGCCGCAGGTAGGCCATGTTGCCCGGTTCCCCGAAATGAATCTTGATCGCGGCGAAACGGTTCTCGAAATCGATGCCGGCGATGCCCGCCCGGCGAACCAGTCGCTCCATTTTGTCCAGCAGGTTGCTGGTCGGCGTGGTGCGGAGGTTTGTGAAAAATACTTGAGAAGAAGCCATGTCCTGAATAAATTGGGTTGAAGCCGACTTTGTAGCGAGTCGGCGATTTTTGCCCAAAAGATACGGATTTTTAGAAAAAGATTCTAATTTTCCCATTGAAAAAGCGGATCGAGGACGATTCCGGATTTTGCGGATCGGATCTTTCGCGTACGGACGGGCGGTTGTACCGCAAAAGCGATGTTTTTCGGGAAAGGCTCGTACGAAACGAAAAATCCCGGCCGGAGCCGGGATTTGCAGAGAAAAATAACGAATATTCTATTTCATATGTTTGTGTACGTCGCGCAGTTGGAAGGCGAAAATACAGGCCGACATCCCGGCGAAAAGCAGTGAAATGCCTACCCAGATGATCACGGCCGCCGTCCCGAACAGTATCGGCTGGAACAGGATCCACATCGAAAGCAGCAGCAGTAGGACGCCGCTTACGATCGTCCATCCCGAACCGGGAACGTTCATCGCGTTCATGTCGCTGCCCAGTCCGATCGCGCTGAAGCTGCGGAACAACAACCAGAAAGCGAGGAAGATCGGCAGCGTCGCTGCGGACAGCGCCGTATTCAAGATCAGGATGACGCCCAAGATCACCTCGATGATGCCGCCGGCCAGCATCCATCCGCGCCCGGTCATGTAGTGTTTGTTGCCGGCCGAAAGAATGATCTGGAACAGGCCGGAAAAGAAGATCAGAAAACCGAACATCAGCGACATGCCCAGGTAACTTTGCGCCGGGTACAGGAATACGACCAGGCCGATGATGAATAGCGCGATGCCGGTCAGCAGCAGCAACCACCAGTAACGGATCGCCTGTTTCGAATGTTCGAGCAGCGTTTCAAAAGAATTGTCCATAGTTTGATTTTTTAATGAAATATTACTTAATTTTGAACGATAGAAAATTTTATATACCGGGCGATTCGTTTCGACCCCGTCAAACGGACGGAAGGGTTCGAACGGTGTCGGGTAACGCCGTAACGGAGTGCTCATTTTCAGTGCCAGTTTTGCGAAATCCCGGGTCACGCCGTTTTTTGCGGGATAGAAAAGTCCGAACGAAACAGACCGGAAAGGAATATCCTTTTCATATCTCATGGAATTATGTCGCCGGATCGGGAGAGTGTCGGCGTATGCGGATGAAAATGAAAACGCCCCGAAATCGTATGATATTCCGGGGCGTTATTTTTCGGAATCGTTTTTTACAAGCCGTGCGCGGACAATAATTCGGCCATCTGGGCAGCCATTTCGGCCGCTTTTTTCGCGGCCGTGTCGGCAAAGAGTTCCGATCGGTCGGCATAAATGATCCCGCGCGAGGAATTGACCAGCAGACCGCAACGGTCGTTCATCCCGTAACGGGCCACTTCTTCGAGGCTGCCGCCCTGCGCGCCCACTCCCGGGACGAGCAGGAAATGGTTCGGGATCAGTTCCCGGATTCCTTTCAGCATCCGGGCTTGCGTCGCGCCGACGACGTACATCATGTTTTCGGCCGTGCCCCATCCGCTCGATACGTCGATCACTTTTTCATAAAGATAGCCGCCCTCTTCGAGCCGCTGCATTTCGAAATCGGCGGCGCTCGGGTTGGAGGTCAGCGCCAGAATGACCGCCCATTTGCCGTCGAAGCGGAGGAACGGGTCGACCGTGTCGCGTCCCATGTACGGAGACAACGTCACCCCGTCGGCCAGATCTTGGCTGAAAAAGGCGCGGGCGTACATCTGCGACGTATTGCCGATATCGCCCCGTTTGGCGTCGGCGATAATCATGATTTCGGGATAGTTATCCCGGATATATCGCACCGTTTTGACGAAACTTTCCCAGCCTTTCGCGCCGTTTTCCTCGTAAAAAGCGAGGTTGGGCTTGTAGCATACGGCGTATGCCGCCGTGGCGTCGACGATCGCCCGGTTGAAGGCGAAAACCGGATCGTCTTCGGACAGCAGGCGCTGCGGGATTTTGTTCGGATCGGTATCCAGGCCTACGCACAGGAAACTGCGTTTCCGCCTGATCTGTTCGAAAAGTTCCGATGAAGTCATGGAGTATTCGTTTTTGAGGTTCGTTACTCTTCGCTCGCGCGCAGCCGTTCGGCATTCTCTGCTACCTGTAACTTGTCGATAATCTCCTGGATGTCGCCGTCCATCACGGCGCTCAGGTTGTAGAGCGTCAGGTTGATCCGGTGGTCGGTCACGCGGCCTTGCGGATAGTTGTAGGTGCGGATCTTGGCGCTGCGGTCGCCGGTCGACACCATCGTCTTACGCTTGCCGGCGATCTCGTCGAGGTATTTTTGGTACTCCAGGTTGTAAATACGGGTACGCAACTCTTCGAACGCCTTGTCGAAGTTCTTCAACTGCGATTTCTGATCCTGGCACTGCACGACGATGCCCGTCGGGATGTGGGTCAGCCGAATCGCCGAATAGGTCGTGTTGACCGACTGGCCGCCGGGCCCCGATGCGCAAAAAATATCCTTGCGGATGTCATTCATATTGATTTCCAGGTCGAACTCTTCGGCTTCGGGCAGTACGGCCACCGACGCGGCCGACGTGTGTACGCGGCCTTGGGTTTCGGTCTGCGGCACGCGCTGTACGCGGTGTACGCCCGATTCGTATTTCAGCACGCCGTAGACGCTGTCGCCGATCACTTTCATCACGATCTCCTTGAATCCGCCCGAAGTGCCCTCGCTCATGCTGTTGATCTCGTATTTCCAACCGCGTTTCTCGATGTATTTGGTATACATGCGAAACAGGTCGCCGGCGAACAGGGCCGCTTCGTCGCCGCCGGTTCCGCCGCGGATTTCGACGATGGCGTTCTTGCTGTCCTGCGGGTCGGCCGGAATCAGCAGCAGCTTGATCTCCTCTTCCAGCCGCTCGAGTTCCGGTTCCAACTCGGCGACCTCCATGCGCGCCATTTCGCGCAGTTCGTCGTCCTTTTCGGTCGTGAGGATCTCTTTGGCTTCGGCGAGGTGGTTCAGCGCCGTCCGGTATTTTTCGCTGGTTTCGACCACCGGCTGCAGTTCTTTATACTCTTTGTTCAGCGCTACGAATTTTTTCATATCGGCGATCACTTCCGGATCGGTCATCTGCTGGCCGATCTCTTCGTATTTGATCTTCAGTCCGTCGAGGCGTGAAAGTATCGAATTTTCTGACATAAAAATGATAATTATCGGATGATGCTCCCTGCGAGGCGTTTCCGGTGCGCAACGCGTTCCTTTTGAGAAACTGGGGATTGCACCTGCCGGATGCGATCCGCCGGCCGCCGGAAGCGTCACAAAGGTAAACATTTTTTTGATTTTTCGTATCTTGCGCCCGTTTCGTACGACTATGAAGAATACGCTGCTCAAAATCGCCGGATACCTGGCCGTCGGGCTCGGTTTCGTCGGGGCTTTCGTTCCGATGCTGCCGACCACGCCTTTCCTGCTGCTGGCCGTTTACTGCTTTTCGAAAAGCGATCCCCGGATGAACCGCTGGATGCTTCAGAACCGGGTTTTCGGCCGCTACCTGCGCGATTACAGGAGCGGTCGGGGAATCCCGCTGTCGGTCAAGATAACCGTGTTGTCGGTGATGTGGAGTTCCATGCTGTTCGTCGGCATCGTACTTAATAGCCGGATTTGGGTCGCCGTTTTGCTTTTTACCGTATCTTTGTTCGTCTCGATCCATATTCTGAGAATCAAAACCGCTTGCCGTGAAGAACGAAAAGATCGTCATACTGAGTCCGACGGAGCCTGAAATAGCGCCTTTCCGCTACGGTGCCGCCGACGGGCCCGAAATCCGGATCGCCGGGGTCGGCCCGTATCGCTGCGCTGTGACGACAATGGCGGCGGTCCGCGATTGCGACCCGCAGTTGCTGATCCTTGCCGGGATCGCGGGGGCGTATCCCGGCAGCGGATTGTCCGTCGGGCAGACGGTGCTGGTCGCTTCGGAGTGCGCCGCCGATGCCGGTTCGTTCGTGGCCGGCGATTTCACGCCGAAGTTCAGTGGGCGTTACGACTGCCCGTGGCTGCCGGCAGGGGTTCCGTTCCGTGCGGTCGATAGCAACAGCGTCGGCGTCGCGGGTACTCCGTTCGCCGATCGCGTCGGGGTGCAGATCGAGAATATGGAAGGCGCGGCGTTCTTTTATGCCTGCCTGCAGTGCGGAGTGCCGTTCCTGGAACTGCGCGCCGTTTCCAACCGCGTCGGCGATCCGTTTCCGGAATGGGACGTCCGGGGGGCGGTGACCGCGTTGGCCGACTCGCTGTGCGAATTGTTGCATTTCTTAAATACCGAGCGAACATGAAATTACAGCTTCATATATCGACCTGTCCGAACGATACGTTCATGTTCGATGCGATGGTGCACCGCCGTATCGACACCGAGGGTCTCGAATTCGACCTTTCGCTGGCCGATATCGAACAACTGAACGCCGGAGCGTTGCAAGGCGTTCCGGACATTTCGAAATTGAGTTATGCGGTCGTGCCGCAGTTGCTCGACCGTTACCGGGTGTTGCACAGCGGCAGCGCGCTGGGGCGCGGCAACGGGCCGCTGCTGGTCAGCCGCCACCGGATTTACCCGGACGAAGTGAGCGGTATTCGGGTGGCGATCCCCGGCGAGCACACGACGGCCAACCGCCTGTTGGCGACGTTGTATCCGGGCGTGACCGACAAGCGGGTCTATCTTTTCTCGGACGTGGCCGACGCCGTAATGAGCGACGAATGCGACGCCGGGGTGCTGATCCACGAAGGACGTTTTACGTACCGCGAAAAAGGGTTGCGGCTGGTGGCCGATCTCGGCGAGGAGTGGGAGAAAAAGACCGGACTGCCGTTGCCGCTCGGCGCGATCGCCGTATCGCGGCGGCTTGACCGGCAGACGCAGCGGAAGATCGACCGGGTGTTGCGGCGCAGCGTCGAATTCGCGTTCGCCGAGCCGTCGGCTTCGGCGGAATTCGTGCGCGGGTATGCGCAGGAACTCAGCGAGGAGGTGACGCACCGGCATATCGAACTGTTCGTAAACGAATATTCGGTCGATCTGGGGGCCGAAGGAAGGAAGGCGGTGTGCGCGCTGCTGGAAAGAAAAGAAGAGGAGATTTTCGTATGATGCGCGAAACATTGCGGCGGCTGGCGGCCGAAGACAACCTGCGGACGCTGCCCGAAATAGGGATCGACGGGAAATACGTCGTTTACGAAGGTCGTAAATACCTGAATCTGTCGTCGAACGATTACCTGGGCCTTTCGTGCAGCGGCCTGCACCGGGAGTTTATGCGGCGGATGACCGACGGAGGGGATTTTCTGCTTAGTAATCCGTCTTCGCGGCTGATTACCGGCAACAGTCCGGATTACGGACGGCTTGAGATGGCGCTGTCGGAACTGTTCGGCGGGCGTGCCGTACTAGTCGTCGGCTGCGGTTACATGGTCAATTCGGGCGTGCTGCCGGCCGTTACCGGCAAGGGGGATCTGGTACTGGCCGACAAGCTGGTGCATGCCAGCCTGATCGACGGACTCAGGTTGTGCGAAGCCGACTGGAAACGGTTCAACCACAACGATACGGGACATTTGGAGCGGTTATTGGCCGCCCACCGTCGTTCGTACCGGAACGTTTGGATCGTGACCGAATCGATTTTTAGCATGGATGGCGATCGCGCGCCGCTGAAAGAGCTGGCCGCGCTGAAACGGCGTTACGACGCGAAGCTGTATGTCGACGAAGCGCACGGATTCGGGGCCTGCGGGCCGCAGGGATGCGGAGTCGCCGCGGAGATGGGCGTCGGGGACGATTGCGATGTCCGTATTGCGACGCTCGGCAAAGCGCTCGCGTCGCAGGGGGCGTTCGTCGTTACGGACGGGCTGACGCGCGATTTCTTGATTAACCGGCTCCGGACGCTGATCTTCTCGACGGCGCTGCCTCCGATTTCGCTGCGCTGGTCGGAATACCTGGTGCGGCGTTTGCCGGAGATGGAAGACCGCCGCGCCCGGCTGCGGGAATTTTCGCGGTTGATTACCGGGGATGCGTACCGTTCCCACATCGTTCCGCTGCCGGCCGGAGAAAACGGCCGGGCGATTGAAATGAGCCGGCGTTTCCGCGAAGCGGGCTACTGGGTGATGCCGGTTCGTTATCCGACGGTGCCGAAAGGGAAAGCTCGGGTGCGCGTGTCGCTCAGCGCGGCGCTCACGGCCGACGAAATCCGAAAATTTACCGAAATATGCGCAAGTATTGGTTGACGCGGGACGGGAATCCCGGCCTGATCCTTTTCATGCTGGGCTGGGCGGCGGATCATCACGCGGTCGAGCACCTCGCGCCCGAGGGGTACGATATGCTCTGCGTATACGATTACCGTACGCTGGAACCGTTCGCTGCGGAGGAGTTTTCCGCCTACCGGAATGTCACGCTTTTTGCATGGTCGTTCGGGGTGTGGGCCGCCGAACGGACGTGCCGCGACGTTGCGTCGGATTGCGCCGTCGCGCTGGGCGGAACGCCCTATCCGGTGGACGACCGTTTCGGCATTCCGCGCAGGGCGTTCCTGGCGACGCTCCGGGGACTGCGCGGCAGCGGGGCGGAAACGTTCAACCGCCGCGCCTACGGCGCGGATTACGACCGGCTCGCCCCGTTTTTCGACGAGCGGCCGTTCGAAGACAAACTCGACGAACTCGGCGTGCTGTTCGAACGCTCCGCCGAACCGTATATGCCGTCGCTGGATTGGACGGCGGCGGTCGTGGGCGACCGGGACGCGATTTTCCCGCCGGCGAACATGCTTGCCTACTGGAAAGAAAAGGCCGTCGTAAAACCGTTGCCGCACTACCCTTTCGGCGATCCCGGCATCGTGTCCGGCTACTTAAAAAAGATTGAAAATGACAACCGATAAACAGTTACTCAAAAAACGTTTTGCCGCCACGTTCCGGCAGTACGATTCGCTGGCCGTCGTTCAGCAGGAGATCTGCGGCCAGTTGGACGAAATGATCGGGCGGATCTGCCCCGGGCGGATCGGCCGGGCGATGGAGGTCGGCTGCGGAACCGGCTTCCTTACGCGCTACCTGCTGCGGCGCTATCCGGACGCCGAATGGATCGTCAACGACCTGATCGAAGAATCGGAAATCTATTTGCGGCCTTATGCGTCCGGACACTATGTGGAATACCTGTGGGGCGATGCGGAACTGCTGCCGCTGCCCGGAGAGCTGGATATGATCGCGTCGGCGTCGGCCGTGCAGTGGTTCGACAACCTGCCGCTTTTTATCGACCGCGCGGTCGGGAGCCTTTGCTGCGGCGGTTACTTCGCGTTTACGACGTTCGGTACCGACAATTTCCGGGAGATCCGGGCTACGACCGGCGAAGGGTTGCATTACTATACCAGCGAGCAGTTGCAGGAGTTGTTGACCGCTGCCGGATACGGGATCGTCGAAACGCTCGAATACACGCGCCATCTGCCGTTCGACACTCCGGCCGACGTATTGCGGCATATCAAGGCCACCGGCGTGAACTCGATCCGCAAGGCGCGCTGGGGAAAGCAACAGTTGATGGATTTCGAAACGGCTTACCGGGAACATTTCAGTATGCCGGACGGTCGCGTCGCGCTGACCTACCATCCGATCCTCGTCCTGGCGCAGAAAAAGTAAAAAAGCACAGCAGGGCTTGTAAGCCGGGTTCTGTACCTTCGCGAGCGAAGGCCTCTGTCATTTATCTAGGCCGGCGGTCACCCGCACGGCTCGTCAGCAACCTACCCCCCGACATCGGACGAGCAGCCCTACAACTGCCGGTATACATGGTCTTGCAACCCGCGGGACGTACTGACCGGCACGTGTCGCCACGGCCGCGGTGGGCTCTTACCCCGCCTTTTCACCCTTACCGTCCTTGCGGACGGCGGTCGTTTTCTGTTACGCTTGCCATTCCCTCGCGAGAATCTTCCCGTTAGGAAGCGCGGCGCTCTGCGTTGCCCGGACTTTCCTCCCCTCCCGTATGCGAACCAAAATATCGTCGAATGCATTCCGGCCCCGGGAGCAGCGACAGAGCTTCCCTGCTGTGCCCCGCAAAGGTAATCAAATGAAACCGAAATACGGGCCGTCCCGCCGTTAATTTTATCTTCCGGAGAATCGTCGTCCGGAAGTTCCTGCCGGTAGGCCGTGAAAAAAGCCGGCACCTTATTTTCAGGCGCCGGCCTTGTAGAAAGTCGATACGGCGGGTTACTTGCTGATTGTAAATTCTTTGAGCGTGTTGCCTCCGGTGTCCGTCACTTTCGCTTTCAGCGTGCGTCCGTCGATATCGATCCGTGCGACGCTTTCGGTGCTGTTGACGATTACCGGGAAAGTCAGTCGGTCGTACTTGTCCGGCGACATGAATTCGTAAGCGTGGGTGTGCCCGGAAATCATCAGGTCGATCTTCGCTTGGTTGTACAGCGGTAGGAATTTGTCCGTGATGTCCTGTATCCCGTGGCGCTCGGGATTGTCGCTCTCCATGTGCGAAAGCGGCGGGAAATGGTTCATCACGATGCGCCATTTCGCGCTTTTGTACGCTTTCGAGCGTATCAGTTCGCCGAACCAGGCGGCCTGTTCGGTACGGTATCCGTCGAAGTCGGTCAGTCCGGCGTAGACCCAGAAATCGTCCGGCTTGTCCTCGCCGCAGTCGAGCACGATGAACATGATGTCGCCCACGCGGTAGGCTCCGTAATATTTTCCGCTGCTTTTCGGAACGTAGCGGGCGTATTCGCGGGCCATGTTGCCGCGCGTTTCGTGGTTGCCGCGCACCAGTACGAACGGTTTTTCCGAGGCGAACAGCTCGACGCTTTTATCGATGAAGCTCCGGAACGGCGTTTCTTCGTTGTCGTAGTAATTCATCATGTCGCCGACGTAGAAAATCATATCGGCGCTGCCGACGCCGGCCTGGTTCAGCAGGCGGCCCAGTTTATCGGGCTGCTGATGCATGTCGCTCAGCGCGATGAACGAGCAGGCGGTCGCTTTCGGATCCGGAGTCGAGAAGCGGCGCCAGGGCGAGACGATGCTGTCGCCGAACGTCACTTTGTAAGGCTGGAAGTCGGCGATTTGCTTCGAACAGAGCCGGTACTGGTAACGGGTGTCCGGCCGGAGGTTTTCGACGCGAATCACGTTGAACGTGTTGTAGGCGTCGCGCAAGCCGTTCCTGACGGTGTAGTGTCGTTCGGCTTCTCCGCCGTCCGGTTTCACTTCCACCCACGAAAAGCCTTTGTCGCTGGTCGTAAAGACGAATGTGACCGCGTGTTCGGAGAGTTCTTGCAGATATGGGCCGTGGTTGAACGTGTACGACTGTGCCGACGCGGTATATAATACGGCCAGTAGGCCGAGAAAACAAAAGACGATTTTTTTCATCGAGATGTTCGTTTAGTGATTTTTCGAATACCAAAAGTACGAAAAAAAGGGATTCGCCGGTCGGATATGGCTCGAAACCGTTCGTTTTTTATTTCCTTTGCAGGAAAATCCGGTTCGCCGGTCAACTGTGCATGAAACAAAATATCTGTATATCCGATTACGATTATCCGCTGCCCGAGGAGCGGATCGCCAAATTTCCGCTGGAACGCCGCGAGCAGTCGAAACTGTTGCTCTGCCGCGACGGACGGGTTTCGGAAGACCGTTTTTTCGAAGTGGGGAAATACCTGCCCGAAGGCAGCCTGTTGGTGTTCAACAATACGAAAGTAATCCGGGCGCGGCTCGTTTTCTATAAGGAAACCGGAGCCCGGATCGAAATATTCTGCCTCGAACCGCATGATCCGGCCGATTACGAGCGGGCGTTCGCCGCCAAAGAAAGTTCCGAGTGGTCGTGCATCGTCGGTAACCTGAAAAAGTGGAAGGACGGCCCGTTGCATATCGATTTCGAACTGAGCGCATGTTCCTGCCGCCTGAGCGCCGAAAAGGTATCCGCCGGGGAGAAGGAACAAATCGTCCGGTTCCGCTGGGATGTCGACTTGTCGTTCGGGCAACTGCTCGAAACGCTCGGGCGGATTCCGATTCCGCCCTATTTGCGCCGCGAAAGCGAGGAACTGGACAACAGCCGCTACCAGACAGTCTATTCGAAGTTCGAGGGATCGGTCGCCGCGCCGACCGCCGGCCTGCATTTTACGCCCGAACTGATCGAATCGCTGCGTCGGGCCGGGCATCCGACCGACGAGGTGACCCTGCACGTCGGGGCCGGCACTTTCCTGCCGGTCAAAACGGACCGCGTGATCGACCACCGGATGCATACCGAGCATTTCGAGTTTTCGGTTTCCACGATCCGGAATCTGATCGCATACGACGGGCGCGTTACCGCGGTGGGAACGACCAGCGTGCGGACGCTCGAATCGCTGGCGGCGCTCGGCTACCGCATTGTCCGCGACGGGGAGCCGGATCCGGAACGAGTCGTCGGGCAATGGGAAATTTACGACATTCCCGACGGGCTGGACGGCCGGGAATTGCTGGCGGCGTTGGCGGACTATATGGAACGGGAGCGGTTGCAGAAGATCAAAACCTCCACGCGGATCATGATTATGCCCGGATACCGGTTTCGGGTCGTGAACAGCCTGATAACCAACTTTCACCAACCGAAGAGCACGCTGTTGCTGTTGGTGTCAGCCTTTATCGGCGAGGATTGGCGCAGGGCGTACCGCTATGCGTTGGACAACGGGTTCCGGTTTTTAAGTTACGGGGACAGTTCGCTGTTGATTCGGTAAAGATGGGGATTTCGTATAAGATAACGGATTGGCTGCCGACTTCGGTCAAAGAGGTTCGGGCGCGCGGGTGGGACGAACTGGATGTGATCTTGTTCTCCGGGGACGCTTATGTCGATCATCCGTCGTTCGGGGCCGCCGTGATCGGCCGGTTGCTGGAGGCCGAAGGACTGCGCGTGGCGATCGTGCCGCAGCCGAACTGGCGGGACGACCTGCGCGATTTTCGCAAGCTGGGCAAGCCGCGGCTGTTTTTCGGCGTGTCGGCCGGAAGCATGGACTCGATGGTCAACCACTATACGGCCAACAAGCGGCTGCGCAGCGACGACGCCTATACGCCCGGCGGAAAGGCCGGTTTCCGGCCCGATTATGCCGTAACGGTTTATACCCGCATTTTAAAACGGCTTTTCCCGGATACGCCGGTCGTGATCGGCGGGATCGAGGCTTCGCTGCGCCGGGCCGCGCATTACGATTACTGGAGCGACTCTCTGAAACCTTCCGTGCTGGTCGACAGCGGGGCCGATCTGCTGACTTACGGCATGGGCGAACGGGTGGTGCTCGACATCGCGCGGGCGATGCACAACGGTTACAACCTGAACCTGCTGCGCAAATTGCGTCAGGTGGCCTTCCTGGCCGACGATAGGTATGTGGATTCGCTCGGCGACGAGGCGTTGAGGCTGCACGGTTTTGAAAAATGTCTGAAAGATAGGCGGGCGTTCGGCGAGAATTTCGTCCGGATCGAAACCGAATCGAATCGGATGGAAGCCCGGACGCTGGTCGAGCCGGTCGGCGACCGTTTCGTCGTGATCAATCCGCCGTATCCGAAACTGTCCGAACAGGAGCTGGACCACAGTTTCGGCCTGCCCTATACCCGCTTGCCGCATCCGCGCTATAACGGCAAAGGCGATATTCCGGCTTACGAGATGATTAAATTTTCGGTGAACCTGCATCGGGGCTGTTTCGGCGGGTGCAGTTTCTGCACGATTTCGGCGCATCAGGGCAAGTTCGTTTCGAGCCGCAGCGAGGAGTCGGTGCTCGACGAAGTGCGGAAACTGACGCGGATGCCGGGTTTCAAAGGATATATTTCCGACCTGGGCGGGCCGTCGGCCAATATGTACCGGATGGGCGGGCGCAACGAAGCGTTGTGCCGCAAATGCAGCCGTCCGTCGTGCATCTATCCGTCGCTGTGCCGCAACCTGAACAACGACCACCGGCCGTTGATGGAACTGTACCGTAAGGTAGACCGGTTGGCCGGAGTCAAAAAATCGTTTATCGGCAGCGGAATACGCTACGATCTGTTCGGCGACAACAACCGGGATTACCTGCGCGAAGTGGTCGTGAACCACGTATCCGGGCGGCTGAAAGTGGCTCCCGAACATACCGAGGACGGCGTGCTGCGGCTGATGCGCAAACCGTCGTTCGCGCTGTTCCGCGACCTGAACGAACGTTTTCAGAAAATATGCCGGGACGAGGGATTGAATTATCAGTTGATCCCCTATTTCATTTCGAGCCATCCGGGGTGTACCGAACGGGATATGCGCAACCTGGCGGCCGAGACGCGGCGGCTGCATTTCCGGCTCGAACAGGTGCAGGACCTGACCCCCACCCCGATGACGCTGTCGTCGGTGATGTTTTACACGGGCGAAAATCCGTACACGGACGAAAAAGTGTATGTCGCGCGTTCGCAGGACGAAAAGCGAAGGCAGAAAAGTTATTTTTTCGGATGGAAAGACCGGCGCGGCGAACGGTAAGTCCGAAAAATCGCCGCGGTCTTTCCCCGTGTCGATTAAAATCGTATCTTTACATGACCGTTGAGAATTGAATTATGGCAAAACGTTACACCCCGAATCCGAACAATGAAGAGGCTGCGGCCGCGCTGACCGATACGGTCGGGTTGATTCCGCCGCAGTCCGTCGAACTGGAAGAGGCCGTGCTCGGCGCCCTGATGCTCGAAAAGGACGCCGTGATCGAAATACAGGGGATCATCACTCCCGAAGCTTTTTACAAAGAGGCGCACCAGATCATCTACAAGGCGATCATGGAGCTGTCGATGGAACTCAAACCGATCGACCTGTATACCGTTACCGAAAAACTGAAGCAAACCCGCAAACTGTCTGCAGTGGGCGGTGCGGCCTACCTCGCGCAGTTGACCCAGAAGGTGGGATCGGCGGCGCATATCGAATTTCACAGCAAAATTATCGCCCAGAAGTTCGTCCAGCGCGAGCTGATCCGCGCGGCGACCGAGATACAGAAGAAAGCGTACGACGAGTCGATGGACGTAACCGACCTGATCGACTTGGCCGAAGGCGAGATTTTCAAAGTGTCCGAAGGCCACGTGAAGCGCGACGTGCAGAAGTCGCGCGATATCCTGACTAAAACGCTGCTCGCGATCGAGGAGGCTTCGAAACGCGAGGGCGGGTTTAGCGGCGTGCCGACCGGGTTTACGCACCTTGACCGGCTGACGCTCGGCTGGCAGCCTTCCGACCTGATTATCATTGCGGCGCGCCCGTCGATGGGTAAGACGGCTTTCGTGTTGTCGCTGGCGCGCAACGTGGCGGTCGATTTCGAAAAAGGGGTTGCCTTCTTCTCGCTCGAAATGAGCGCCGAGCAGTTGATGATGCGTCTGATCGTCGGCGAGTCGGGACTCGACTCGCGCGACGTGCGCAACGGACAGTTGACGCCCGAGCAGTGGAAGCATCTCGAATCGTCGATCAAGCCGTTGGCCGGTGCGCCGCTGTTTATCGACGATACGCCGGCCCTGTCGATTTACGAGTTTCGTTCGAAGGTGCGCCGGCTGAAGACGCAGTACGATATCCAACTGGTGATTATCGACTACCTGCAGTTGATGACCGCCGCGGTCGATACGCGCGGCGGAAATCGCGAGCAGGAGGTGGCGATGATTTCGCGTTCGCTGAAGGCGATCGCCAAAGAGCTGAACATCCCGATCATCGCGCTTTCGCAGTTGAACCGTTCGGTCGAGTCGCGCGGTGGCAACAAACGGCCGCAACTGTCCGACCTGCGTGAATCGGGCGCCATCGAGCAGGACGCCGACTTGGTGGCCTTTATCCACCGCCCGGAGTATTACGGGCTGATGACCGACGAGGACGGCACTCCCACGCAGGGCATGGCCGAGATCATCGTCGCCAAGCACCGTAACGGCGCGGTTGATACGATTAAGTTGCGTTTCCGCAAAGAACAGGCGAAATTCATGGATTACGACGATATTTCCGGCGACGGGTTTTCGATGGACAGCAGCATGAATTCCGAATTCGGATCGGCTATCGACGGCGGAAATGCCGGCGGCGGAGCAATGAACGATTTCGGCGGGTATGGCGAATTCGGCGTGCCGTCGGGATCGGCGCCGAACAAGCTCGGCGGTTTCGGCACGCCGCCGGACGATGAGAATCCGCCGTTCTAAACGAGAAAAGGATTTGATTTTTGAATAACCGCTTCGGATCTGTCCGGGGCGCGTAGCAACGCAACAGACTGTTATGTTCGTTAAGAGTTACGGAAGCGCCGTTGTCGGCATCGAGGCGATCACGGTCGCCGTCGAGGTGAATATCTCGGCGGGGATCGGACTCTACATGGTCGGACTGCCGGACAATGCGGTGCGCGAAAGCCAGGAACGTATCCGGGCCGCTTTCGAAAACTGTTCGTACAAGATGAGCGGTCGGAAGGTGATCGTCAACCTTGCCCCGGCCGATATCCGCAAAGAAGGGTCGGCTTACGATCTGCCGATCGCGGTGGCTGTTTTGGCGGCTACCGAACAGGTGGATTCGGCTCCGCTGGCTCGTTATGTGCTGATGGGCGAGTTGTCGCTGGACGGTTCGCTGTTGCCGGTACGGGGCGCGTTGCCGATCGCCATACAGGCGCAGAAAGAGGGATTTAAAGGGGTTATCCTACCGAAACAGAATGCGGCGGAGGCGGCGGTCGTCGGATCGCTGGAGGTTTACGGAGCCGGTCATCTGCGCGAGGTGGTCGGATTCCTGTGCGGGGAGCATACCCTTTCGCGGACAACGGTCGATCTCGAAGGACGATTCCGGGAAAATGCCGAACGGTTCGACGTCGATTTCGGCGACGTCCGGGGGCTGGCGCATGTGAAACGGGCGCTGGAGATCGCGGCGGCCGGCGGGCACAACGTACTGATGATCGGGCCTCCGGGGTCGGGCAAAACGATGCTGGCGCGGCGTATGCCGTCGATTATGCCGCCGATGACGTTGCAGGAGGCGCTCGAAACCACGAAGATACATTCGGTAGCCGGGAAGCTCGGCGCCGAAACGGGTCTGTTGGTGACGCGGCCTTTCCGGTCGCCGCATCATCTGACTTCTCAGGCCGCTCTGGTCGGCGGCGGAACGTCGCCCCAGCCCGGCGAAATATCGCTGGCCCACAATGGAATCCTGTTCGCCGACGAACTGCCCGAGTTCGGACGCAGCCTGTTGGAGACGCTGCGTCAGCCGATGGAAGATAAAGTAATCACGGTCTCCCGTTCGAAATACACGGTGCAGTATCCGGCCAATTTCATGCTGGTCGCTTCGATGAACCCGTGTCCGTGCGGTTATTATAACCATCCGACCAAAGCGTGCGTCTGTTCGCATGGGGCGGTATCCAAATACCTGAACCGGATTTCGGGGCCTATGCTCGACCGGATCGACCTGCACATTGAGGTGATTCCTGTGGATTTTTCGGAGTTGTCGCAACCGGGGGCTGCGGAGAGCAGCGCCGCAATCCGCAGCCGCGTGGTGGCTGCACGGCAGGTTCAGACCGAACGTTTCGCCGGAACACCGGTATATACCAACGCCATGATGAACAGCCGTCAGTTGCGGGAATTCTGTCCGCTTTCGGCCGAATCGAGCGCTTTGTTACGCAAGGCGATGGAACGTTTCAACCTGTCGGCGCGGGCCTACGACCGGATTCTCAAGGTTTCGCGGACGATCGCCGATCTGGCAGGAGGCGGGCGGATCGAACCGGCGCATATCGCCGAGGCGATCGGTTACCGGACGCTTGACCGCGATACGTGGGGCGCTTAAAAACCGACGGACGCGATGCAACTTTCCGATAAAATCGACATAACGCCTTTTGCGAGGATACTTCCGTTTTTCGCGGCGGGTATTCTCGCTTTCCGGTATGTGACCGCCCCCGACTGGCTGATCGTCGCGGCCGCCGTTATCGGCTATGCCGTCGCATGGCGGCAGCGTAAAGGTTCCTACCGGTGGTGGACGGTGGCTGTCGCGCTCTTCTTTTCGGGGATACTGGTTACGGCCGTGAGCGCTCGGAAGGAAGCGATGCCGCGCGGCGAAAGGCTGGCTATGGTGCTCGAAGTCGGACAGAATCCGGTTTCGAACGGCCGGTGGCGGCAGACCGTGGCTCGTGTGGGGGCATACCGACCGCTGGACTCTGCCGGGAGCGGTTGGCGGGGCGTCGATGAAAAAGTCGAATTGCGGGTCGATACGGCGGAACGGATCGCCGTGGGCGAGCAATTGTACGTGGTGGGCTACCTGAATCCCGTGGATACGGCCGGGAGTCGCTACGGGACGCTAATGCGCAGCCGCGGAATCGGCGCGCGCGTCTATGTGCGCGGGGATCAGGTGATTTCGCGCCTGCCAGGGAACGGGCGCCGGGCGACCCGTTATGCGGCGGCGCTGCAACGGTGGGCGGTCGAACGTATCCACCGGCTGCATGTCGGCGAGAGGGAACAGGAATTGCTGTCGGCTCTGATCGCAGGGGATAAACGGAACCTTGACCGCAGGCTGAAAGCGGACTATTCGAAAACCGGCGTGGCGCATATTCTGGCCGTGTCGGGACTGCATATGGGATTCGTGCTGGTGATTGCCAACCTGCTGTTCGGTTGGACGGTGCTGTTGCGGTACGGTCATGTGGCGAAAAACGTACTGGTCATATCGGCGTTGTGGTTTTATGCCGTGATGGCGGGGCTGTCGCCGTCTGCTGTGCGGGCGGCGTTGATGCTTTCCGCCGCACAGTTGGCCCTGGCCTGTTCGGTTCCGGGAAACGGTTACAACGTCGTGCTCGGCGCGGCGACGCTGATGCTCGCCGCCAATCCGTTCTATCTTTACGACCTCAGTTTCCAGTTGTCGTTTATGGCCGTGCTGTCGATCCTGTTTTTCTATCCGCGACTGTATCGCAGAAAACTATGCCGCAACCGGATCGCCGATGCGGTGTGCAGTTCGGTGTTGCTCGGCGCGGCGGCGCAGATCGGGACGCTTCCGCTGGTCGCCTGGAATTTCGGGAATATACCTATAATTTCGCTGATCATTAATCCGTTGGTTATCCTGACGGCCTTTTTGTCCGTTTTTACGGGGATTTTGTGGGTGCTTTTCGCTTTTCCCGGACTCAACGCGGTCTTCAGCGCGGTAGCGGGTGCTTTGTTGCAGGCGCAGAACGGGATCGTAACGTGGGCCGCCGGCACGCCCGTCGCTTCGGTTTCGGGCGTGCGCTTCGACGGGTACGGCGCGGCGGCCGCTTATGTCGTATTGGCGGCGTTGGCCGTCGGGTTGAAATGGCGGGAGGATTCTCGCAAAGAATATTTCGGGGGAGTCGCCCGTTGAATTTGGAACGAATGATCGAACATGACGCACGAAGAAGTTGATTGGTTGTTGCGGGAAGAGTCCCGGCAAACGGTTTTGAAATATCTGGACGAGCGGCCGGAACGACTCGCGCTGCGGCTGGGCGGCGGCGGAGCGTTGCTGGCCACCCAGTTGAAATATTTACAGCGTGCCCGGACCAAACTCCCGTCCTATTACCGGGCCCGCTGTATTTTGCCGCCGCTGGCGTTCGAGCAGGCCAGCAGCGAGGCGGTCGCCGCCGAAAAACGGTACGGAGGTGCGCTCTGCATCGATCTGACCTGCGGTCTGGGCGTCGATTCGGCCCATTTTTCGAAAAGTTTCGACCGGGTGATCGCCGTCGAACGCGATCCGGTTACGGCCCGGGTCGCCGCCGTGAATTTTTCGCTGCTGGGGATTTCGAACATAGAGGTGGTGAACGACTCCGCCGAACATTTCATAGAGTCGTTTCCCGGGACGGCCGATCTGGTGTATGCGGATCCGGCGCGGCGCGGCGAAGGGAACCGGAAAGTGTTCCGGTTCGAGGAGTGTTCTCCGGACATCGTCTCGCTATTGCCGGCGATCCGGGAGAAAACGCGCCGGGTCGTGGTCAAGGCGTCGCCGTTGTTCGACATAGACGAGGCGTTCCGACTGTTCGGCGACCGCATAACCGTCGATATCGTTTCCCGGCAGGGCGAGTGCAAAGAGGTGTTGATCGATGTTCCTTCGGCGCCGGACGCGCCGGCCGGAAGCGTCCGGGCGGTCGCGGCCGGCTGCGGTTCGCTCGTATTCGGACGAGGGGACGGCGAGCCGGCGCAGACGTCGGATTTCGAGCCGCCGTACGGGTATCTGTTGGTGCCGGACGTGTCGCTTTGCAAGGCCCGTCTGGTACGGAGATACGCTGCCCGGATCGGATGCTACGCCGTATCGCAGAGCGGTTACTGCCTGTCGCGGCAGGCGCCCGACCGGTTCTTCGGCCGGGTCTACCCGATCCGCGAGATGGCATTCTATCAGCCGAAAAAGCTGAAACAAGCCCTGAAAGCGGCGGGAATTTCCCGCTGCAATCTACTGAAAAAAGAGTTTCCGTTCGATGCCGAAAGAATTGCCCGCGCGCTGGGCATCCGTCAGGGCGGGGACGATTCTTTCGCTTTTACCCGGATCGAAGGAAAATTGTACGCCCTGATGCTCGGGGAGGAAATCCCATCAAAAAGATGACCGACGATGCGGAAGACCGTTAAATCCCCCACTGTTTTTCAGTCCCTTATTCCGGTCGCCGTACTGATCGTGCTGATCGGGCTTAACGTGACGCTGCTGGGCGACGAGACCCTCGCGGGAGCCAATCAGATGTCGCTGCTGATCGCTTCGGGCGTTACGGCCTGCATCGCGATTCGCAACGGGAAAACGTGGGGGGATATTCTGGAAGGAATCGTGCGGACGCTGACCGGAGCCATTCCGGCGATCTTGATTCTGCTGATGATCGGGGTGCTCTCCGGAACGTGGATGCTCAGCGGAATTATTCCCGCGATGATCCATTACGGGCTGTATGTGCTGCGTCCCGAATACTTCCTGCCGGCTACGGTGGTCATTTCGGCGCTGATTTCGCTGGCTACGGGCAGTTCGTGGTCGACGGTGGCCACCGTCGGGGTGGCGTTGCTGGGAATCGGACGGACGCTCGGGTTCGGAGACCCGGTGATCGCCGGAGCCATCATTTCGGGGGCATATTTCGGCGACAAGGTTTCTCCGCTGAGCGATACGACCAACCTCGCCGCGGCGATCGCCGGAACGAATCTCTTCACGCATATCCGTTACATGCTGTACACGACTCTGCCCACGATCTTCGTAACGCTGATTATTTTTACGATACTGTCGATCGGCGGCGGTAAAATTGCAGCGGATGTTTCGGTAGCCGATACGCAGCGGATGATTACGGATTATTATTACATTTCTCCGGTGCTGTTTCTCGTGCCGTTGGCGGCGGTGGCGATGATCGTGTTCAAAATGCCTCCGGTGCCGGTGCTTTTCGTCGGCAGCCTGCTCGGCGGCGTGATGGCGGTCGTATGCCAGCCGGAACTGATCGGTTCGCTCAGCGGCGACGGGACGTTGACGGCCGGGGGCGCTTACCGTGTCGTCAGCCGGGCGATGTACGGGACGGTATCGCCGGAAACGGGCGATCCGATGGTCGATTCGCTGTTTACGTCGAGGGGAATGGCCGGGATGCTGAATACCGTCTGGCTGATTATCACGGCGATGATTTTCGGCGGCGTGATGGAGGCCGGACAGTTTTTGGAGCGGATCACGACGGCGCTCATCCGCCGCGTACGTTCGACCGGAGGACTCGTGAGCGCGACGGCGGGAACCTGCGTACTGTTCAATTCGACCGCATCCGACCAGTACCTCGCCATCGTGATCCCCGGCAAAATTTTCGGCAGCGCGTACCGGCGCAAAGGGCTGGCTCCCGAAGTGCTGAGCCGGACGCTGGAAGACGCCGGTACGGCCACCTCGGTGCTGATCCCGTGGAATACCTGCGGCGCGACGCAGGCCGGCGTGCTGAACGTGGCGACGGTCGCTTACCTGCCCTACGCTTTTTTTTGTTACATCAGTCCGCTGATGTCGATCCTGTTCGCCTGGCTGGGTTTGCGTATCCGCAGAATCCCGCCGCAGGGCGCTTTGCCGGAAACGGAAAATCGAAATAAATAGTTACCTTTGTTACACGGCCAAGGAAGCGAAAATATGATTAGGAAAATCATTCAGTATATCACGCACGACATCTGGGTAAAGAAAGAACACGAATACAAGTCCCGGAAAATGCGTTGGGCGGTGCGCCAGTTCAAAGTGTTCATCTTTACGGCGCAGGGCTTCGGGCAGCACGGGATTCTGGTGCGCTCGGCCGCGCTGACTTTCTATACGCTGATGTCGATCGTTCCGGTCGCCGCGCTCGTATTCGGGATCGCCAAGGGGTTCGGACTCGAAACACGCCTGAACGAGTATCTTTACAACCAGTTCCCGCAGTATACCGTCGTGATCGACCAGGTGATCGCATTCGCCAACGCGATGTTGCTGCGTACCAAGGGCGGACTGATCGCTTCGGTGGGTTTGGTCGTGCTGTTCTGGGCCGTGCTGAAAGTATTCGGGAACATCGAAAGCGCTTTCAACAACATTTGGGAAGTGCGCCGTTCGCGCAGTTTCGCACGCAAATTCAGCGATTATACGACCGTGATCGTCGTAACGCCGATCCTGTGGATCATCTCCAGCAGTATCGGGCTGCAGATACAAAAACATCTAATGCACCTTACTTCGTCGCCCGTGGTCAGCGTATTCCTCGGACTCGCTTCGCTGGTGATGATCTGGCTGATGTTCGCATTCGTCTATCTGGTGATGCCGAATACGAAAGTGAAGCTGCGCAGCGCCGTTTCGGCCGGGGTGATTGCCGGGACGATCTTTCAGTTGTTCCAGATCGCCTATATTTTCATTCAGTCGCGACTGACCAGTTATAATGCGATATACGGCAGTTTTGCCGCCGTGCCGTTGTTCCTGATTTGGTTGCAGAGCAGTTGGCAGATCGTGCTGTTCGGCGCCGAGCTGTCGTTCGCCTACCAGAACATCCGGAAGTTCGAGTTCGAAAAGATCGCCAAGGAGATGAGTTACGAGTACCGCAAGAAGGCGCTGCTCGTGGTGATGCACCAGATTATCGCGCATTTTCTCGCGCGCGACGGAGCCGTATCGTCCGAAACGGTGGCTCAGGATCTGAACCTGCCGGTGCGCATCGTGCGGGATGCCGTTTTCGACCTCGAAAAGGCTGGGCTGATCGTGTCGACGGTCAGTAAAGAAGATAAGGTCAACCTGTACGTGCCGGCCCGCGACGTGCATACGCTGCGGGTCTGCGACGTGATCCAGCAGGTCGAGGCGAGCGGAATGGCGTCGCTCGATTTGCAGCAGAGTCCCGAGTTCCGGCAGATCGACGCAATCGTGAACCGGCTGAACCTGACGGTCAGTCGCAGCGCGGACAATGTTTTACTGATGGATGTACGAACGGAATAAAGATATTTACAGCCGGAACGGAGTGAAAAGAGTCGTTATCATAGGAAGCGGAAACGTGGCCGAGGCGCTGGCGAAAGCGATCGGAGCCAGTCGTTACGAATTGGTGCAGATCTATGCCCGCAACCGGGAACGCGGGCAGGCGATTGCCCGGGCGGTTCGTTGCGCCTGCGCCGACGATCCGAAGCGAATCGCCGAAGCGGATATCTACCTGATGGCGGTCAGCGACCGCGCCGTACCGAAATTGTCCGAGAGTTTCGACTTCGGGGATGCGGTCGTCGCGCATACGGCCGGCAGCGTCGCGCTCGGAGAACTGGCCCCCCGCATCCGGAACAAAGGGGTCTTTTATCCGTTGCAGACTTTTACGGCGGGGCGCAGTCTCGAACTGAGCGACGTTCCTCTTTTTATCGAGGGAAACAACGATTTTACGGTCGATGCGCTGGCCGGACTGGCCGGGGCGCTGAGTACGCGGGTGCGGATCGCCGATTCGCGGCAGCGGATGCGACTTCATCTGGCGGCCGTGTTCGCCTGCAATTTCGCCAACCACATGTTCGCCGTCGGGCAGCAGTTATTGCAGGAGTACGGCCTGCCCGCCGACCTGATCAAGCCGCTGATCCGGGAAACGGTCGCCAAGGCGCTCGACAGCCCGTCGGCTGCGGCCGTACAGACCGGCCCTGCGCGCCGCAACGACTACCGTACCCGGCACAAGCACATCGAAATGCTGCACAATCATCCCGAACTACAAAACCTTTATAAAAACATAAGCCTTAATATATGGGAAACTTCAAAGAAGATATAGCGCGCGTCCGGGTTTTCGTATTCGATGTGGACGGGGTGCTGACCGACGGCGGGATTTCCGTCACTCCGGAAGGGGATTTCATCCGCAAGTACAATTCGAAAGACGGTTATGCGCTGTCGCTGGCATTGAAAAAGGGCTATCACATAGCGATCATTACCGGCGGCAAGGGGAACAGCCTGAAGGTGCGTTTCGACATGCTCGGCGTCGATCACGTTTATATGGATTGCCACGAAAAGCTGAAGGCTCTGAAAGAACTTTGCGACGAATTGGACGTCTCCGCCGACGAAATTCTTTACATGGGGGACGACGTGCCTGATCTGGAGCCGATGCGGCATGTCGGTATGCCGGTTTGTCCGGCCGACGCCGTGGCGGAGATCGTCAATGCATCGCGTTACGTGTCGCAGTTTGGCGGCGGGCAGGGATGCGTGCGGGATGTGGTCGAGCAGGTGATGCGGGCCCGCGGCGATTGGTACAAGGAGGGCGACGCGCCGATCCGGGTCGCTTCGCGTTAAGGCGGGTTCGATTTTAGAAACTTTAATTCCGAAAAAATGAAATACTTTGTATTGATGTTTTTGTCGTGCTGCATGTCGTGCCTGACGGCAAACGCCCAGTGGTCGCTGAAAGACGTTTTGAACAAGGAAACGGTCGGAAATCTGGCGGGTTCGCTGATTTCGTTGAAAGTCACGGCGGCCGATCTGGCCGGGACATGGGCGTATTCGAAACCCGCCTGCGAGCTGGAGAGCGACGATGCGGCGAAAAAAGTGGGCGGAAGTCTCGTCTCTTCGCAAATCGAAGCGAAACTCGCGGAGTTGTATGCAAAAGCGGGCATCTCGGCCGACCGGTTTTCGGTGACGTTCAATACCGACAGCAGTTTTGTCTGCCAACTGAAGAACCGCAGTATCGGGGGAACCTTTTCTGTGGACGGCGAGACCGGGCAGATCAGTCTGAAATACGGAGCCGTGGAAGGGCTTGCCGGCGCCGGTTCTTTGAACCTTTACGTCCGCAAGACGGGCGACCGTATTCGGCTGCTTTTCAAGGCTGACAAGTTGCTGGAAATCGTTTCTGCGGTCGCTAATATGACCCAGAACGCCACGGTGAACGCAATCGGCAAGGTGGCGTCGGCTTATGACGGTATGCTGCTCGGCTGCGAGCTGACACCCAAGGAGTAAAACGGTTCCCGCCGGGTCAAAAATCCGACAGCGGATGGTGCGACTCAACGTTGTCGCGTAGGTTTTCGCGATCGAGATGGGTGTATATTTCGGTCGTCAGGATCGATTCGTGCCCGAGCATCTCCTGTACCTGGCGGATGCTCGCCCCTCCTTCGAGCAGGTGCGTGGCGAATGAGTGACGGAATGTGTGCGGACTGATCGTCTTGGCGATCCCGGCGGCTTTCGCCGCTTCGCGGATGATGTGGAAGATCATAACGCGGGTCAGCCCCCTACCCTTGTTGTTCAGAAACAGCGTGTCGGCCGAACGCGGGTCGGTTTCCTGCCCGGCGCGCTGTTCGAGGTAACAGCCGATCAGCCGGACGGCCTGTCGGCTGACCGGCACGAGCCGTTGTTTGTCCCCTTTCCCGATCACGCGGATGAATCCGTCGTCGAAAAACAGGTCGCTGATTCGCAGCGATATCAGTTCGGAAACCCGCAGGCCGCAACTGTACAGCGTTTCGATCATCGCCTTGTTGCGGTGTCCGAAACGGCTGCTCAGGTCGATCGTATCCAGAATGGCTTGGATCTCCGCGACCGAAAGGACATCGGGCAACTTGCGTCCCGTTTTCGGCGGGTCGATGAATTCGGTGGGCAGGTTTTCGATCCGGTCGTTGATCAGCAGGTAGTTGAAAAAACTTTTCACCCCGCTCAGAATCCGTGCCTGCGTCGTCTTTTTCACGCCTTTGTCGTACAAGTATGCCAAAAACGATTCGATGTGCTGCTCGCGCACCTGTTCCGGCCCGATACCGAATTCGCTGTCCATATAGCCGGCCATTTGCCGCAGATCCCGCAGGTAGGCCTCGGCCGTATTGTCCGAAAGTTTTTTTTCCAGTTTGATATAAAAGGTGTAATCTTTCAACTCTTTATCCCAATCTCGCATGACCTGTGCTTATTTTCAGTCAAAATTACTATTTTTGTAAAATAATCAAGTTTTTTGAAAGAAACAAAGTACGGGGAAAGCTGGTATCGGTTTTGCAGATTCCGAAGAAACCGGTTGAATCGTTAGAGCGCATGAAATATACCGAATTTGTAATCGAGGCCGCCACCGAGTCGCAACGGGAGATGTTGATCGCCGAATTGAGCGACTATCCGTTCGACGGCTTCACCGAAGAGGAGGATTGTTTGAAGGCCTATATTCCCGAGGCGGATTTTCGGATGTGGAGATCCGCGATCGAGGAGTCGCTCGAACGCAATCGCTGCCGGTATACGGCGGCGGAAGTTCCCGACCGGAACTGGAATACCGTCTGGGAATCCAATTTCGAGCCGATCGACGTCGAAGGACGTTGCCGGATACGCGCTCCTTTCCATTCGAAAAATCCCGCTTGCGAGTACGATGTGGAGATTATGCCGAAAATGTCGTTCGGCACGGGTCATCATGCGACCACCTATCTGATGGCGGCCGAAATTATGGATGTCGATTTTGCTGGAAAATCGGGACTGGATATGGGAAGCGGCACCGGGGTGCTTTCCATTCTGGCCGTGAAACGGGGAGCCGTACGGGTCGATGCCGTCGATATCGACGAGTGGGCATATCGCAACGGGACCGAGAATATAAAGGCCAACGGAATGGAAGGACGGATCGTCCCGTTGCAGGGCGACGCGTCTTTGCTGGCCGGGAAACGTTACGATTTCGTGCTGGCCAATATTAACCGCAACATTCTGCTGGCGGATATGCCGGTTTATGCGGCGACGCTGACGCCGGGAGGAATGCTGCTGGTGAGCGGTATCCTCGAAGCCGATATTTCGGCTATCGAAAGCCGGGCGGCGGCGTGCGGGCTGGATGCCGACGGCGTGCGCAGGCGCAACGGTTGGGCGGCGGTGCGTTTTGTCAAGAATCGTATTACACCTGATAAAATCAATTGATTACTAATTAAAAATTATGCGATCATGAAAAAAATTGTTGTTGCAGTTGTCGCCATGCTGGCGATCGGAACCTCTTCGTTTGCACAGGGATTCGGCTGGGGTGTCAAGGCCGGTCTGAACGTTTCGGGAATGAATAATACCGGACTCGATTCGAAGACCGGACTCACGGCCGGCGTATTCGTCGACTACCGGTTCAACGATTGGATCGGGATGTCTGCCGACCTGCTCTTCTCGCGCGAAGGCGCTATGCTGAAAAGCGGCGGAGACAAGTACATCGCCAAGACCAACTACCTGAATTTGCCGATCCTGGCCAAATTCTACGTGCTCGACCAACTGGCATTCAACATCGGTATCCAGCCGGGCGTGCTGTTGTCCGGCAAAGATAAGGTTAAAGAGAGCGGCGAAGAGACGGCTTTCACGACGACCAATAACTATAAGTCGTTCGATTTCGCATTCCCCGTGGGCGTAAGCTATGAATTTTTCAATAAGCTGATTCTGGATGCCCGTTACAACATCGGTGTGGCGAACATCTCCGCCGGCGAAGGAGGAAAAGTTCATAATAACGTGTTCGCCCTTACGCTCGGTTACCGTTTCTAACCGGACGTGTCCGGCTATGTGGTCGGAGCGTATGAAAATAAAAACCCATCTTCCGTGAAGGAAGATGGGTTTTTGCTGTTTTTTGAAGGTTATTTGGATTTTTTCGCGCCGCTTTCGAGGATGCTGACGATCGAGAAAAGCGTGAAACAGATCGCTCCGAGACCGACGATTACCCGGGCGGGAACGAAAAATTTCTCTTTGTAAACAGCTTCTTCGAACAGAAACGAAGCGAGGAACAGACAGATCAAGGCCGTCAGTACCGGGATCAGCGGGATACGCGCGGCCAGCGGAAATTCGGCTTTCCATATTTTAACCAGCAAGATGACCTTGCTGGAAATGCTGTAACAAACCAGGCCCAGGCCGATCAGGACGAATCCGACGAAGTCGCGGGTTTGGCCGTAATAGACGAAGATCACGATCAGTCCCCAGATCGTGGCGATCGTGCCCATGATCAGCACCAGTCTCGGCCAGATCTTTTTTTCCCGGTCCGCATAGACGTTCCTCTCCTGACGGACGATGCTGGCGACCAATGCGATCAGCGAGGTGCAGATACAGGCGATACCCCCCATCACGCTTCCGGCTACGAAATGAGGCGTGCTGCCTCCGGCCAGCAGAACGATCGTCCAGGCCCAGGCCAGCGCCGCGAAGAATGCGGCGATCGATTCGAAAATCAGCTCCTGCTGTTGGGTAAATCCTTTGGCGTTGATCTCGCGGCTCGGCGAAGTGCTGTTTTCGGGGATCAGCGAGAAACGCGTGGATACGGTGGCCGCCGTCGCGACGCATCCGGTGATTAACCCCAGTCCGCAGACGATGTGCCCCGCTACGAAAAATTCGGCGACTTCGGTGTCTTTGAAAATCGCGATGCCGCAGATGAACGTGGCGAGGGCTACGGAGTATCCGAGAATCGGCAGAAAATACTTGGCGAACGGATTGTACGTGTGGATGATCTGGCGGATGATCGTGGCGGCCGTCGCAAACAGTGCGATGCAGATCGATCCGAGGAAGAAAACGACCGGGCCGGCGATCATCCGCGAAGAGTCGTCGCCCCACAGGTAGATGTAGCCGCCGTAAAAAAAGCAAAACAGGGCCATTACAAGCGGTATGGCTCTGAACAATACGCTGATTCCGTAATTCATATGTCTTGTTTTAATGGTTGAACATTGCCGGTTTTCATTCAAAAACTGCGCCCCGTTGTTTTTTTATAAAAAAGAGAAGATTATTTTGCGGATATTCGATTTATCGTTACATTTAACGTATTGCTATCTTTATTTATTCGGACGTACCGCACGACCTGCGGCGTAAAGAAGGAAATGATCGAGTATGGATTTTAAATCGAAAAAATGAAAAAGTTGGTTTTACTGTGCGGAGCCCTTGCGCTGCTCGCGCTGGGCGTTCGGGCGCAGACGCCGGAGTATACGGCGAAAATGACGAGAATGCTGGAACTTTCGGGTTCCGATGCGGTTATGAAAGAACTGCCGAAACAGATGATCGGCATGATGAAGCAGCAGGTGCCCGCAATGCCGGATTCCGTTTCGCGGCAGATCGAGGATCTGATGGCGGAATACTTTCCGAAAATGCTCGAAATGATGACCCCGATCTACGCCAAGTATTACACCGAGGAGGATCTGGACGGACTGATCGCGTTTTACGAAAGCCCGCTGGGGAAGAAAATGGCTTCGACGCAACCGTTGATTTTAAAGGAGGTGATGGGCGTGGTGCCGCAGTGGGCCGCCGAATTTGGCAGTAAAATGTCTGAGATCGTAAAGTCGGCCAAAATACAGACGCAGCCGTAATCGGACGGGCCGTCGTGCTACCGGGCGGCCGCTCCAAATGGGGCGGTCGCCTTCGTTTCGGAAAGAGACGTCATCTGGATGAACTGCATCGGGTGCCGACGCGGAACCTGTCGATGAAAAAGGGGCGTTGGTCGATGGAAATGCGGGATACTTATATTTCATTTGCCGTACGGATCGGATAAAATTATGTTTGCATTGAGAAATCTCATAATGCAAACCGAATATGATAAACAGATTTAAACCGATTCCGGCCCTTTGTCTCCTGCTGTTCGCGGGACAGGCGGCGTGGGCCCAGTCGCCGGGAGGATGGTCGCTCCGCAAATGCATCGACTATGCGCGGGAAAACAATATCCAGGTACATTCGACTCAAGTGACCCAGCAGAGTTCACAGGAAGACCTGGCGGAAGCCAAGGCTAAACGGGTGCCTTCGCTGGATTTCTCGACGTCGCAGAATTACGTCAATCAGAAAAGCGAAAAGACGGACGGGAATTTCGAAGCTAACGGAACCTATTCCGGAAATTATGCGTTGAAGACCGGCATCACCATCTACAACGGGAGCAAGCTGACCAATTCGCTGCGGCAACAAGAGGTGATCAACAAAAGCCGGCAGTTCCAGGTCGATATGGCTCGGAACGACATTGAGATCGCCGTGACGCAGGCCTATCTGAACATCCTGTACGCCAATGAAAACGTGAAGATCAGCCGACAGACCGTCGAGTCGTCCGCCGCGCAGTTGGAGCGTTCGAAGGCGTTGCTGGAAGCCGGCTCGATCGCTCCGAGCGATTATGCCCAGATGGAGTCGCAGTACAGCAGCGACAAATATCAACTGACGGTTAGCCAAACATCGCTGGATCAGAATATTCTGACTCTTAAACAGTTGCTCGAACTGGGATTGGACGAATCTTTCGACGTGCAGTTTCCCGACCTGAGCAGCGAGGACGTGTTGGCCGAAGTGCCGGCGCTGGACCGGGTGTACCGGCGGGCGTTGGAGGTGATGCCTCAGGTCGAAAACAGCCGTTTGAACGTGGAGTCGGCCCAGTTGGGCGAGAAGATCGCTGCCGGAGACGGACTGCCGAGCCTGACGGCCAGCGCATCGATCGGTACAGGGAATATTTCGGGAACGAACTACTCTTTCTACAATCAGTTGAATAACAAGTTGAATGAGAATGTGGGCATTACGCTCAGCGTTCCCATTTTCAACAATCGCAAGGCGAAGTCGTCGATCGCACGGTCGCGTTTGCAAACCCGTCAGGCCGAACTCGATTACCAGAGCATGGAAAAGGATCTGCTGAAAGACGTCGAGTCGCTGTACCAGGATGCCGTTTCGGCGCAGAGCCGCTACCTGGCTGCCAACGACAAAGTAAAATCGGCCGAAACCAGTTACGGTTTGGTGCTGGCTCAATTCAACGAAGGGATGAAAAATACGGTCGAACTGCTGACCGAGAAGAACAACTACCTGTCGGCGCAGCAGGAACAGATCCAGGCCAAGTATCAGGCCGTGCTGTCGATCAAACTGCTGAACTTCTACCAGAACGAACCGATTACGCTGTAAACAATCAAAAAAACATAATTCATGAAAACATTGAAGAAAATAGGAATCGCCATCGTCGTAATCGCCGTACTGGCTGTCGCTGCATTCCTGATCCTGCGCAAAAGCGAAAAGCCGCAGATGAAATACAAAACGGCGGAAATACACCGGGGGTCGATCGTGAATACCGTTACCGCGACGGGTACCATCGAACCGATCGTCCAGGTGGAGGTAGGTACGCAGGTATCGGGCATCATCAATCATATTTATGTGGATTACAACTCGGTGGTGAAAAAAGGCGAGGTGATCGCCGAATTGGACAAAACGACGTTGGAGGCGGATTTGGCGTCCAGTTCCGCGACTTTGCAGTCCAATAAGACGGAATACGAATATCAGGAGAAAAATTTTCTGCGAATCAAAGGGCTGCACGAAAAGAAGATGGTCAGCGATACCGATTACGAGACGGCCGAATACCAATACAATAAAGCGAAAAGCAGTTATGAAAAATCGCAGTCGGATATTACTAAGGCGCGGCAGAATCTGGAGTATGCGACGATCTATTCGCCGATCGACGGCGTGGTGATCGACCGTGCGGTCGAAGAAGGGCAGACCGTTGCCGCCAGCTTCAACACCCCTACCCTGTTTACGATCGCCAACGATTTGCGCCAGATGCGCGTGATCGCCGACGTGGACGAGGCCGACATCGGAGGCGTGGTCGAGGGGCAGCAGGCGACGTTCACCGTCGATGCCTTTCCGGAGGATGTTTTCAAAGGATCGGTAACGCAGGTGCGTCTGCAGCCGACCACCGAGTCGAATGTGGTTACCTATGAAGTGGTTGTCGACGCTCCGAATCCGGATCTGAAGCTAAAGCCGGGACTGACGGCCAACCTGACGATCTATACGATGCAGAAGGATAGTGTGTTGTTGGTGCCTTTGAAAGCGTTGCGTTTCCAGCCGGAGAATGCCCCGGAACCGGTCGCAGATTCGGCCAATCCGCGTGCGCGGGTTTTATGGATGCAGTCGCCGCAGGGATTGCAGCCGGTAAATGTCACGACCGGCGACAACGACGGGATTTTTGCTGAAATAACGGGCGATATCAAAGAGGGCGACAAAGTAGTTACCGGCGTGGATATCGGAGTGGCGTCGATTTCGGACGGACAGGGCGAAGCGAATCCGTTTATGCCGTCTCCTCCGGGGGCGCGTAAGAATGCGAAAAAATAGATTTTCCTACTTATAAGGATTTGATCATGGAAAAATATATTATACGGGTCGAGAACCTCCGCAGGGATTTCGTCGTGGGCGGTGAAACGGTGCATGCGTTGCGCGGGGTGTCGTTCAGCATCCGGGAAGGGGAATTCGTTACGATCATGGGAACCAGCGGCTCCGGCAAGTCGACGCTGCTGAACCTGCTCGGGTGTCTGGATACGGCGACCGCGGGCGAATACTACCTGGACGGGATTTCGGTGCGCGAGATGAGTCGTAACGACCGCGCTACGCTGCGTAACCGTAAGATCGGCTTCGTATTCCAGTCCTACAACCTGTTGCCGAAGACGACGGCGCTCGAAAACGTCGAACTGCCGTTGTTCTACAATCCGTCGGTTTCGGCGCGCGATCGCAAAGAACGTTCTATCAATGCTTTGCATGAAGTGGGACTTGCCGACCGAATTCATCACCGGTCGAACCAGATGTCCGGCGGCCAGCAGCAGCGGGTGGCCATCGCGCGGGCCCTGGTGAACGATCCGGTGATGATTCTGGCCGACGAGGCGACGGGTAACCTCGATACGCGGACGTCGTTCGAGATCCTGACGCTTTTTCAAAAGCTGCACAGGGAAGGGCGTACGATCGTTTTCGTAACGCACAATCCGGAGATCGCCGAGTTCTGCAGCCGCAACATCGTGCTGCGCGACGGGCGGATCGTCGAGGACGTGCAGAATACGCAAGTCCGTTCCGCCAAAGAAGTACTCGATTCGCTGCCGCAGGACAGCGGCCAATAAAACGGGGATTATGAATTACAAGAATCTGATAAAAATTGCGCTGAAAGCGCTTTCGAACAATAAGTTCAGGGGCTTTTTGACGATGCTCGGGATCATCATCGGCGTCGCGTCGGTGATCGCGATGCTGGCCATCGGTCAGGGGTCGAAACGCAGTATTCGGGAGCAGATTTCCGAAATGGGATCGAACATGATCATGGTACATCCGGGAGCCGGCCGTTTCGGCGGCGTACGTCAGAGCGCCAGTAGTATGCAGACGCTAAAAATGGAGGATTACCAGACCATTATTCACGAGGCTTCCTATATCAGCGCCTGCTCGCCGGTGGTGAACAGCAGCGGACAGGTCGTCAACGGGGCCAACAACGCCCCTACTTCGGTCTACGGCATCAACCAGGACTATATGGAGATTCGAAAATATTCGGTCGGCGAAGGCGAAATGTTCACCGATCAGGATATCCGGCGGGCCGCCAAAGTGTGCGTGGTCGGGAAAACCGTGGTCGAGAACCTGTTTACGAACGGTGAGGATCCGCTCGGCAAGACGATCCGTTTCGGGAAGATTCCGTTCAAAATCATCGGCGTGCTGACGCCGAAAGGCTATAATTCGATGGGACAGGATCAGGACGACCTCATACTGGCTCCGTATACTACCGTGCAGAAACGTATTCTGGCGATCACTTATCTGCAGGGAATTTTCGCATCGGCTATCAGCGAAGAGATGTCCGGCGAGGCGATCGACGAACTGACGGCCATCCTGCGGCAGAACCATAAGATCAAGGCGGGGGACGACGACGATTTCAACATCCGTTCGCAGGAAGAACTGAGTTCGATGTTGAGTTCGACGACCGACCTGATGACCATCCTGCTGGCCTGTATCGCGGGCATATCGCTGTTGGTCGGCGGGATCGGGATCATGAACATCATGTACGTGTCGGTAACCGAGCGTACCCGGGAGATCGGGTTGCGGATGTCGATCGGAGCCAAAGGACGGCATATCCTGTGGCAATTTCTGATTGAAGCCGTGATTATCAGCGTGATGGGCGGTATTATCGGAGTCGTTCTCGGGATCGGGGCGTCGGCGGTGATTAAGCATGCGGCCGGCTGGCCGGTATTCGTGCAGCCCTATTCGGTGATTTTGTCGTTCGCCGTCTGCACCGTGACCGGAATCTTTTTCGGGTGGTATCCGGCCCAGAAGGCCTCGAACCTCGACCCGATCGAAGCGATCCGCTACGAATAGCCGGGCCGGATTGGCGGATTGAATAAAAACGCTTAAATTTACGGAAACAAAATGAACATGCCTCAGTGTAAAAAGAACCGATTTTTCCAGATTGCAATCCATTCGATCGCCTGGGGATTGATGTTCACGTCGCCGTTCTTTTTTGCGTACGGAAGGAATGACGCGACCTTTTCGTTGAGTCGATATCTCGATTTCTGTGTCGTTCCGGTGACGTTCATCATCGTGTTTTACATCAATTACTGCGTGTTGATCGACCGGCAGTTGTTCCGCAAGCATCTGGGACGTTTTATTCTGATGAACTTGCTGCTGATCGTCGCGGTAGACCTGTTCCAGCATTTCTGGCACGAGATTTTCCGACTGTACGTTATGACCGATCTGCCCCGGAAGGGTGACGGACACCACGGCCCTCCGGCCTATTTTTTCCTGATGTGGAATTTTATGCTGCTGGCGCTGACGGTCGCTCTGAGCGTGGCGATCAAAATGACCGGTAACTGGTACCGTACCGAGGCCGAAAAGCAGGAGATCGAAAAGGAACGGACGCAGGCCGAACTGAAAAACCTGAAGAGTCAGTTGAATCCGCATTTCCTGTTCAATACGCTGAATAATATCTATGCGCTGATCCAGTTGAATCCCCCGCAGGCGCAGTATGCCGTCCACAGCCTGAGTCATTTGCTGCGTTACGTGTTGTACGACAACAATCAGAACTTGATCTCGCTCGACAAGGAGTTCGCATTTATGAAAAATTACATCGAGTTGATGAGCTTGCGGTTGTCGTCCGATCAGGTGAAATTGAATATCGACATTCCCGATGACGGCAGGGGGTATATGGTAGCTCCGCTGCTGTTCATCACGCTGATCGAGAATGCGTTCAAGCATGGGGTAAGCCCGTCCGAAAAATCGTTCGTCAGCATTGCTTTCCGGATTACCGAAGCCGATACGCTGGTCTGCACGATCGAGAATAGCTATTTCCCGAAAGACGACCACGACCGCAGCGGTTCCGGGATCGGGCTCGACAATCTGCGTAAAAGGCTGAACCTGATTTATCCGAACCGGCACATTTTGCGGACGGAACGGCTGGGAGATCGTTATATGTCGCAACTGATTATAAACCTTTGACGATGGCTATCGAATCGCTTGTCGTGGACGATGAACCGCTGGCGCGGGACCTGCTGGCGGGTTATGTAAAGCAGACGCCGTTCCTGCATTTTGCGGGAGCGTGTTCCAGTGCGGTCGAAGCGCTGACCGTTTTGCAGCGCGAAAAGATCGACCTGATTTTTTTGGATATCCAGATGCCGCAGCTCAACGGGCTGGAGCTTTCGCGGATGATCGGAACGCAAACGCGGGTGGTTTTTACGACAGCGTTTGAACAGTACGCGCTGGAAGGATTCCGGGTCGATGCGCTGGATTACCTGCTCAAACCGATCAGTTATGCCGAGTTCCTGCGGGCCGCCGACAAAGCGCAGCGTTGGTTCGGGCTTCAGGACGGCAAACAGGAGGGGCCGGTTGCCCAGGGCCGATCCGCGCAAACTCTTTTCGTCAAGACCGAATACAAGATGGTGCAGCTGCGCCTCGATCAGATCCTGTATATCGAAGGCGTGAAAGATTACGTAAAGATACATACCGAAGACGGGGCTTCCGTGATGACGCTGATGAGCATGAAAGCTATCGAGGAAACCCTGCCTGCCGACCGTTTCGTTCGGGTGCACCGTTCGTTTATCGTCCATGTGGACAAGATCAAAACGATCGAACGGAACCGGATCGTGTTCGGGAAGGTATATATTCCGGTGTCCGACTCTTACCGGGAACGTTTCATGCAGTTGCTGTCGCGCCGCTCGTTACTGTTGTGACGGATAAAACGGCCGGAATTTGCTACCTTTGCAAGTCGAATTCAAACTTTCATGCAATGAGCGCAAAAACGATTGATTATACTCCGGTAGGCGGGGTATGTTCCAAAATGATCCACGCGGCGGTCGAAGACGGTAAAATATGCGAAGTGGTCTTCGTCGGCGGTTGTCACGGCAATACGCAGGGGATCTGCTCGCTGGTAAAAGGGATGCCTGTGGACGAAGCGATCGCCCGTTTGAAAGGGATCGATTGCAGGGGGAAAGGCACTTCCTGCCCCGATCAGTTGGCCCGGGCGCTGGAACAGGTCGGATAACCGGACGTGCCGGTATAAGCGAAGCGGCGGAGCGATCGCTCCGCCGCTTCGCCCGTTCGGGATGCGTCTTATTCGTAGAAGACGTTGGCGTCGTGGTCTTTTTTAAGTTCGAACGGCCATGCTTTGTGCGATTCAAGCAGGTAGATGTTCATGCCCGCTTCGTTGTAAGTTACGTCCAGTTTTTCGAGATTCTTGTTGGCTCGGGCGTCGATTTCGGAGAGTCGGTTGTACGGGACTTCCACGGTCGTTATTTCCGGGCAGCATGAGATATCGAGTTGCGTGAGCTCGTTTTTATTACAGTTCAGTTCAGACAATGCCTTGCAGGGCGACAGGTCGAGACTTTGCAGTGCGCCGTGTTCGCAGGTCAGCGTGACGAGAGACGGGCATCCGGCCAGATCGAGTTCGCGGAGTTTACTGTCATTGATAACCAATGTTTTCAGGGAGGAACATCCGGTCACGTTGAGCGTTTCCAGCGTTTTGTCCGAGTAGCCGCAGTCGATGGTCTGTAACAGGGTACATCCCGAAACGTCGATTGCCGGGTAATCGTTATAGTTCAATTTTACCGATTCCAGATTTTTGCATGCTTTCAGATCCAGTCCGGCGGCGATCTTGCAGGATTCCGCGATAAGGATCTTTAATTCTTTGCAGGTAGACAGTCCGACGATCGATTCCACGTCCAGACTGTATGCGGTCAGCTTTTCGAGCGATTCGCAGCCGGTCAGGTCGAGCGACATAATTTTCGTTTCTTCGCCCGTGTCGCTACCGTTGCCGCTGCATGCCAGTTCCCGCAAAACGGTATTGCCGGACAGGTCGAGCGACGTGATCGGGTTGCCCAGGCAGTTCAGACCGAGCAGCCGCCTGAAATGGTCGATCCCTTCCAGCGAGGCGATGTTCTGTCCCGAACAGTCGATGTATTCGATCATATCCAGTTCGAACTGACGTATTTTTCCGCCCAACGAACCGCAGTTTTTGTTTTCGATCAGGAAGTTCCTGAAATTCTCGTCCGGAATATCGACTACCGTCGTATCTCCGTAGGAAGGGTTTACCTCTTCGCCGTCATCCGGAATGTCTCCGCTTTCGGTAGTGGCTTCCTGTCGTATCGTGACTGTGATGCGGGTGTCACCGCAGACGATCGTAATGACCGCCGTGCGCACCGCGCCGGTAGTGTTGGTTTCCAGATCGATCGTCAGGCGGTATTTTCCGGCAGGGCCGTCGTATCGGCTCAGTTCGATCCAGTCCGGGGACGACGTGGCGTTGGTTGCTTTGGAGCCGGTTTCGGTGACGGTGGCGTTCCAGGACTGCGCGGCGGTAAATTCGAATCCGCTTTGGTTGCGGTCGGCGTAGAGCCGCTGGTTCATTTCGTTTTTGTCGGAAACGGTGATGTTGCCAATGGTCATTTCAGGGCTTTCGTTGTCTTTGTTACAGCCACTCATGATACAGGCGACGAGAACCAAAAATGCAAAAAATCTTTTCATCGTTCTTTTATTTGTAGTTTGGTTCGCTCGTAAACAGTTGCAAAATTATAAAAACGAGCGTATAAAGTCAACCTAAAAGACCGCTTCTTACCGCCTTCCCTCTTTCCGGTCGCGTTTACTGCATTCGGAACAGCCGTCGCACAGGTCGCACTCTCCGCTCCTTTTATCGGAGCATCCGCATCCGCACCCTTTCCGCTTGTTCCACCGGTAGATGGAAAACAGCGTGTAAACGAATGCCGCCGCGATGATGATTGCCGTAATGATTCCCTGCATATTTACCGTTTTTTATAGCCAGCTTCCTATCTGGTAAACGACAAAAGACAATAACCATGCTAAGCCCGTCGAATAGACGACCGAAAGCGCGGCCCATTTGCGACCGGCTTCGCGGCGTATGGCTACGATGGCCGCGATGCAGGGGACGTAAAGCAGGATGAATAACATCAGCGTGTAGGCTACCAGCGGCGAGTAGACCGGTTGTCCCGCCTTGTCGCCTTGCGTGTATACCTGTTTTTGCAGGTTCTCGGCCAGCGAAGCGTCGTCGTCCCCGCTGTTGCTCAACACGGCCATCGTACTGACGACGATCTCCTTGGCCGCCAGTCCGCTGAACAGGCTGATTCCGATCTGCCAGTCGAAGCCGAGCGGCCGGATCGCCGGCTCGATGAAACGACCGATTTTTCCGATATAGGACTGCTTTTGGTGTTCGGCATGGCGGATGTCGTTCAGTTCCTGCAGTTTTGCTTGCTCGTCTTCGGGCGACAGGCCGGAAGAGGCTATTTCGGCCGCCACTCGGTCGTAATCGACCGAATATTCCACGTTGCGCGGATAGTATCCGAGGGCCCAGATGATGATTGACGCAGCCAGGATGACCGTTCCCATTTTCCGTAGGTACTGCGATCCTTTGCTCCACATGTGGCGGACTACGTTGCGGGTCGTCGGTATCCGGTACGGCGGAAGTTCCATAACGAACGGAGCCTCCGCCTTTGCGAACAGCAGTTTTTTGAACAGGATGGATGACCCGATGGCGATCAGGATGCCGATCAGGTAGATCGAGAACAGCACCAGTCCCTGGTTCGACGGGAAAAAGGCCGAGATCAGCAGGACGTAGACCGGCAGCCGGGCGCTGCACGACATGAACGGGATGATCAGCATGGTCATCAGCCGGTCTTTTCTGCTTTCGAGCGTGCGCGTGGCCATGATGGCCGGAACGTTGCAGCCGAAACCCATCAGCAGCGGAATGAACGATTTGCCGTGCAATCCGATCTTGTGCATCAACTTGTCCATGATGAAAGCCGCCCGCGCCATGTAGCCGGTGTCTTCCATCAGCGAGATGAAAAAGAACAGGATCAGGATGTTCGGCAGGAAGACGATCACGCCCCCCACTCCGCTGATGATCCCGTTGACGATCAGCTCGCGCAAAGGGCCTTCCCGCATGATTCCGCCGATGAAGTCCCCTAACCATTCGACGCCGGTTTCCAGCCATCCGGCCGGGACGCCGCCGAGCGAAAAGGTCGTTTGGAACATGATCCACATGATCAGCAGGAAAATCGGGAGTCCCCAGACCTTGTGGGTCATGATCCGGTCGACGCGGTCGTCGGGCCGGTTTTTACGCAGGTTGATGCCCTGGCAGGTCTCTTCGAGCGCTCCGGCGATGAACCCGAATTTGGCGTCCGTAATGATCGTTTCGACGCAGTCTTTGTACTGGCGTTCGAGTTTCTGCCGTTCATGTTCCGCCACGGCGCTTATCTCGGCGAAGTTGGCGGCCGGTTCGACCACTTCGTATCCGTTTTTATCGTTACAAAGCAGTTTGATCGCCAGATAGCGCGACGAATAGCGGGCGACCAGGTCGGTATTTTTCCAGATCTCGTCTTGCAGCAGCCGGATGCTGTGTTCGATGTCTTTCCCGTAATTGATGTGGATATGCCGCACGATCGGTTCGTTGTCTTCGAACACGTCGATCACGGTTTTGAACAGTTCCCGGATTCCTTCGCCGCGGGAGGCGACGGTCGGCACGATCGGGATTCCGATCATCCGGCCCAGATTACGGTAGTCCAGTTTCAGACCCGACTTTTCGAGCTCGTCGTACATGTTCAGCGCGATCACGACCTTCAAGTCCATGTCGATCAGTTGCGTGGTCAGGAACAGGTTGCGTTCGAGGTTCGAGGCGTCCAGCACGTTGATAACCACGTCGGGCATGGCGTCGAGAATGTGCCGGCGCACGTAAAGTTCTTCGGGCGTGTATTCGGTGATCGAATAGGTGCCAGGCAGGTCGAACAGGTTGAACGTGTAGCCGTCCTGCCGGAAAACGGCCTGTTTGGCGTCGACCGTCACGCCGCTGTAATTGCCGACCCGTTCGTGGGAGCCGGACGCGACGTTGAACAGCGATGTCTTGCCCGAATTCGGATTGCCGACCAGCGCGACGTTGATGGTTCGGCCCGTTACGTGCTGAAAACGGTTGACCGATTCGTCCCGGAACGTTCCGCCGGACGGAAGTCCCGACCCCGCCGTTCCGCCGCTCGGCAGCGAAACTTCGATCAGTTCCGCCTCGCTTTTGCGCAGGGCGATGCGGTAACCCATGATTTCGTATTCGATGGGATCCGACAGCGGGGCGTTTTTGATGACCCGCACCGTTTTGCCGCGAACGAATCCCATTTCTGTGATCCGGTTGCGAAAAGAGCCGTGTCCGAACACTTTGGTGATGACCCCTTCTTCCGACGTCTTCAGTTCCGACAGGCGTTTATTTATGATTTCTTTTTCCATTTATCGTCAGACCGGGAAATTTTTTCCGGGCAAAGGTACGCAACCGGAGGATTCCGGAAAATACCTGAAGCCGGGGAAAAAGGCTTCCCTCGTACCTCGAATCGGTTATGACTGCCGCTGCAAAGATAAAACAGTATCCCGGTTGTTCTACCGGACGAAACGGAAAAAGGCGAAAAAAGTGTATGTACGGAGCGCTCCGTATGCTCCGTAAAATGATAATAATACTCCGTAAAATGATTTTTCGGGACAAATCGTCGGGCCTTTCGGCAAAAAAATCGTATTATTGTATTTGGTAAGGCGTGTGGTTTTGCATGCCGCCGGAGATAACTTTAACCTAATTTTACTGAACGAAGAGATGAGTAAGAAACGTTTTGTCGGCCTGCTGTTGATCGGGGCCTTGTTGTTTGTTTCGCAGTCGCATGCCCAAGATGCGGTGCCGTTGTCCGTCGCGCCGAAAGAGTCGAAGGGTTTTGTGATGAAAGAGGTCGAAAAGGGAGTGTTCGAGGTGACGACCGCTCCGAACGACGCGGTGATTGAGTTCGCTCCGCTGAAAGAGCAGTTGCCGGAAGATGTGGCGGTGCTGAGTTTCGATTATTTCTGCGCTTCGGGCATGGAGTTCATGGTCGTGACGGTCAATAACGACCGGTCGCGCATCGAGGAGAACATGATCCGCCTGCCGATCGCCGAAGGATGGAGCACTTTCTCGGTCGATGTGTCCGATAAACTCAAACAGCTTAAAAGCCCCAATGATTTTCTGAGCTTGCTGATCGTTCCGAATGCGGCCAAACCGACCACCATGCGGATCAAGTCGCCGCGCCTGAGGGCTTATACCGAAAAAGAGATCGCTCAGAACCGGCAGAAAGCCGAACGGGAAGCACGCGAGAAAAGACTGAACCACGATATCGACGTTTACCTTAAGAAAGATCACCCGTGCCAGGTGACCGACGTGAAAGTGACCGACGAAGGCGTCGAAGTGGCCGGTAATATCAAAGGAATGCCGGGCGACGTTTATTTGTGCGAAGTGCCGATGTTCGGCGACCTGACCGATCTGACTTTCATTACCGAAAAGAAAATCGATAAGCCGACGAACTTCAAGCTGAAATTCGACCGCTATGCGCAGGTTGACGGGCGGCAGTACGACCGCCTCTATTCGCGCTGGGTGCTGGCCCAGAAGTCGCAGAAGGGATATCTGATCTGTTCGCACGGGCGTTATGCCGACGACGTGAAGGCTCAGTACGATCTGCCGCACGAGGTGGTGGCTACCAAAAAAGGGATCGGCGGTTTCCACGACGGTCCGTACGCTTCCGATGCGGACAGCCTGCAGGCGACCAGCATTACGGTCAATATATGGCTCGGTTTTATGCGCTTGACTCCGTCCGACAATTCGATTCCGTTCGAATACAACGGCAAAACTTATTATGCCGATAAGAAAACCATCGACGGATTCGACAAGACGCTGCAATTCGCGGCTTCGAAAAACATGATCGTCAGCGCGATCATTCTGGTGGCTCCGGAGCGCGCTTTTGCCGACAAAGCCGCCGGTAAACTGTTCGAACATCCGGATTTCGATCCGGCGGGTATCTATACGATGCCGAACATGACGACGCTCGAATCGCTGAACCTTTACGCCGCCGCGATCGATTTCCTCGCTTCGCGCTACAACCGCCCGGACAAGAAGTACGGCCGCATCCACCACTGGATCGCCCACAACGAAGTCGATGCCGGTTGGGTGTGGACCAATGCCGGGATCAAAACGCCGCTGCGGTTCATGGATATTTACGTCAAGTCGATGCGTTTGCTCTATTATACGGCTCGCAAATATAACCCGCATGCCGAAGTGTTGATTACGCTGACCCACTACTGGCAGTCGCGCCACAACGAGTATTGCTACCCGTCGGCCCAGTTGCTCGACCTGCTGCTCGATTACACCGAGGCCGAAGGCGATTTCAAATGGGGCGTGGCACACCATCCTTATCCGCAATCGTTGTTCGAACCGAAAGCGTGGCTCGATACCGAAGCGACGTTCGATTACAATACGCCGCTGATCACGTTCAAGAACCTCGAAGTGCTCGACGCATGGATCAAGCAGCCGCGCGCGCTCTATAAAGGCAAGGAGAAACGTACGCTTTATCTGTCTGAACAGAATCCCAATTCGAAAGATTACTCTGAAGAAGCGCTGCTGGAACAGGCTGCCGGAATGGCTTATGCGTTGAAGAAGCTCGAAGCCTGCGACGGAATCGACGCTTATCAGATGCACGGCTGGTTCGACCAGCGCGGCGAAGGAGGTCTCAGGATCGGTATCCGTCGCTTCCCGGACGATAAGGACGATCCGTCGGGACGCAAACCGGCCTGGTTCGTATTCCAGGCTTTCGGCACCGACCGGGAAGAAGAGGCATTCGAATTCGCTAAGAAAATCATCGGCATCGACAGTTGGGATCAGATTATTTACAAAGAACCGATCGCCATGCCGACCCAATCGAAATAGATTGTAATTGAATCATCCGCCGGTATCCTCGCCTATTTCGGGCGGGGATTCGGCGGATAAATAAGAATCCGGTTTTGATAAATTTGAATACGATGTTTACTGTTAAGATTTCGCGGGCGGCTCTGTTCGCGGCCTTCGGTCTGCTGTCGGGAAGCGTTTCCGCGCAAACGGCAGGTCAGGCTGCCGGATGCGGCGGCCGCGACCTGCAGGCCGATACGTGGGTGGCTACCGATGCGCTCGGACGGACGCTGCCCGGTTATGCGGAGTGCGGTCCGCGTAAAACGAACCGCACGGTGGCGATGTTCTATTTCGTAACCCACAACCAGAACGGGGCGAAAGACGGTCCTTATAACGTGACCGAGATACTGAAGGCCGATCCGGTGAACCCGAAATGGGGCGGCGGCGTCCATTACTGGGGAGAGCCGGAAGCGGGTTACTACATCATGAAGGACGAGTGGATCATCCGCCGTCATGCGCGGATGCTCTCCGACGCGGGTGTCGATCTGATCGTTCTCGACAATACGAACGACAATATTTACAAAGATGTTTTCGTCTTCATCGCCGAAGTGTTCCGCAAGATGCGTTCCGAGGGCGAGACCACGCCGCAGATCGCCTGCCTGGCCAGCCAGAATTCGGTGCAGCAGCTCTGGGATCAGATCTACAGCCGGGGGTTGTATGCCGATCTGTGGTTCCGCTGGAAAGGCAAGCCGTTGCTGATGTTCGGGCAGCATATCATCGGCGGGCGCCAGCAAATGGACGATGTCCGTTTCCCGAAAGAGATCCGGGATTTTTTCACGATCCGACAAAGCTGGGCGTGGACGACGCTCCGGTGGTACGACGACGGACATGACGAGTGGCCGTGGGTGGACCATTATCCGCAGTCGGTCGGCTGGCACGAGTCGCCCGACCGGGCCGAGTACGTGCCGGTGGCATCCGCGCAGCATCCGCTGTCGAATATCGGACGGAGTTTCCGCGACGGCGTGGAGCCGGAACACGACCGGTACGATGCGACGACCGATACCGATAAGGGGCTTTATTTCGATCAGCAGTGGCAGCGTGCGTTGGAGGTCGATCCGGAATTTATATTCGTGACCGGCTGGAACGAATGGACGGCCGGACAGATGAACCGGACGAATCCGGATTACGCCGAGGAGATGAAGAAATGGGACTTTTTCCCCGGAGCCAAATGCGGCAAAGGCGGCCGCGAAGTCAAAATGGGCGAAGGCTATTTCATCGACCAGTACAACCAGGAGTTCAGCCGAGACATCGAACCGATGAAGGGCGGCCATACCGACAACTATTACTACCAGTTGATCGCCAATGTCCGGAAGTACAAAGGGGTTGCCAAGCCCGAACCGGCCGGCGAACCGGTAACGATCGACCTGAACGGCGGTTTCGACCAGTGGCGGCAGGTCAAAAAGACTTATTACGATCATGCGGGCGATACGTATCACCGCGACAGTCCGGGTAATTTCGCCGCCGGGCCGTATGTGAATGCGACCGGGCGCAACGACATTATCGAGTCGAAGGTGGCGCGTGACGATAAGTATGTCTATTTCTACGTAAAAACGGCGCAGCCGCTTACTCCGCATACCGATCCGTATTGGATGTTGCTGTTTATCGATACCGACAGGCAGCATGCGACCGGATGGGAAGGCTACGACCTGCTTGTTAACGACGGTTTCCGAAGCGGTAAGAGCATGGTCAAAACCTACGATAAGACCGGATGGAGGAAAAGCCGCGAAGCAGCCTATCGCTACCAGGGTAACGAGCTGATGGTGAGCGTTCCGCGTAGCTGTTTCGGGCCCGGAAAACTGGCTTTCGATTTCCATTGGGCCGACGGCATCCAAAAGTTGGGGGATATCGACGAGTTCCTGCTCAATGGCGATCAGGCCCCGTCGCGCCGCGCGAATTACCGGTATGAAGAGGATTAACGATAACCTGAAACGATATGAAAAAAATGTTTTTCCCGGCTGTCCTGGCGGCGTTGTCCGTCTCGGTCTTTACGGCTCGCAGCGCGACGGCCGCCAACGGCCGCCTGACTCCGCATTTCAAGCAGAGCAGTTATGTCAACGAGTCGGTGACGCTCGAAAACAAGTATGTCACAATGAACTTTTTCAAACGGATCAAAGGCTGGGGCTGGGGTGAAATTCTGACGCCCGAAGGCAAGCTGATGGCCGTGATGGATCATCTGGGCGAACTGATGATCCGCGATCAGGACATCCCGATGCGTTTCGAGGCCGATTCGGTGTCCCGGGTCAGGACGGACGACGGCGAAAGTCTCGTATTCAACGTCAAATCGGTGGTCGTGCGCGAGATGTTGAAAGGCACTTCGTTCGACAACTGGATGCACTATCCGTACGGCGAGCCGGCCATTACCGGAACGGTGACGATTACCGTCACTCCGGATTCTCCTTTCGTCAAACTGAAATACGATCTGACGGCGACCGGTAATTACTACCTGCGCTACCTGCGCGGTCCATGGCTGAAGGTGGGCGAATCGTCGTTCGGGACGAAGAAGGACGATGCGATCCTGCCGGGTGTGGACTGGGCGATCGGCGACGAGTGGACGAGCGGTTCAGACTTTTTCAAAGACCCGTGGGCGCTGCGCGTCGTCCCCCACCCCAACAAGGTGTCTGTGCCGTTGATGGCGATCAGCTACGAGGGGGACGGTATCGGACTGGCATGGGACCCGAATGCGGTAGCGGCGCGTTGGTTCAACTACCGCACGCAGCATCCGCAACCGGTGTTCGCCTCGCCGAATTTCGTCGATCGGATGAATAACCAACTGATGGGTCTGATGATTCCGGACGCTTCGGTCGAAGGGCATGAGAACGAGATTTATTCGCAGATCGCTCCGGAACTGCGTATCGGCGAGAAGATCGAATTCGACGCCGAACTGTGGCTCAGTAAAGGGAACAGCGTCGATGTGGTAACCGACTGGGTGAAACGTCATGGCCTGCCTGAACCTTCGGCTCCGAAATGGGATTACCGTAAGGCGCTCGACTTGATGGCCGGCGCTTATAATACGAACCTGTGGCACGAGGGGCATGGTTTCGGCGTGGTGCAGCGTTCGATCGACGAGGCCGGCCCGAACATTCCAGGATTTTTGAGGCGTTACATGAACGAAAATAAAAAATCGCAGGTAGTTAAAGAGTTGCAGGCCAAAATCGAATCGTTGCAGCCCAAAGAAGTTCCTATGGTTAAGATCGAGACGCCCGAACAGAAGAAGGCCCGCCAAGTAAAACATGGGGACGAAATTCTGGCAATCCAGCGTGCCGACGGTTCGTTCGCTTTCGAACCGGACGGACGACACTACCGCAAGGACGATTTCAAGGTAGCGACCTCTTTCGTAGAGCCGATGGGACTCGACGGGGCTACGGCGCTCGACATTACGATTCTGCCGGCGATGGAACTGTTGCAAATCGGGAAGGAAACCGGCGAACAGCGTTTCCTGGACGCGGGTAAAAAGGCGATCGACTTCTGCATGTCGATGACGCGCCCCGAGGGCGGCGACTTCTGGGAAACCCCGTTGCATGCGGCCAACCTGTTCGCCGCGGGACATGCCGCCATCGCCAACTACAAGGCGTTCGAGCAGTTCGGCGATCCGAAATACAAGGAAAAAGCGGTTTACTGGATGCGTACGATCCTGCCTTTCACGCACCTGTGGGAGCCGGAGGAGATTCCGATGCTGTACAATACCAAACCGGTGCTCAGTTCGAGCGACTGGTACTTCGCCAACTGGGTGCGCGACCATGTGCAGTGGGAGGTGCTCGCCGTGTTCGCTCAGTCGATTGCGAACGGCATCCGCTGGGAGGAGGTCGATCCGGAGATCGACTGGATGAAGTTCCACCGCGGTATTACCAATGCGGCGATCCGTTGGATGAATGTGCATACCGACGACAACTGGCGTCCGCACAATATTCCGGAGACGTACGACCGTTACAAAGAGGGTGCGTTCGACTATTGTTTCCCCGATACGCACAATGCGACGACGGGCAACTACGGCGGTATGTTTATTCCTCCTTCCGCTATCGCGGACAACATCTACTACCTGTTGGACCGCGAAGCCGAGGCGGCAAAAGGTAAAAAGTAGTTATTCGGAAAATTTCATTGCGGGAAGCCTGTTGAACGGCAGGCTCCCGCTTTTTTAATAAAATGCGAGATGAATTATCGTAAAATCGTATCGGCTGTCGCCTTGCTGTGGTGTACGGCCGGGTTTGCCGCCGGATCGGAACCGGCTGCCTGCGTACGGCCGATGATGGGAACCGGGGCGGCCGGATGTGTCGTGCCGGTGGCGGCAGCTCCGTTTGGAATGGTGCAGTTGGGGCCGGATACTTATTTCACCGCTTCCGGCTACCACTACGACCATCCGTTGATCTACGGTTTCAGCCACACCCATAAATCGGGCGGCGGCGGAACCGATTATCAGGACATCATGTTCTTTCCGGTTATGGATGCCGTATGGACGCAGCAGCAGGTTTGTCCCGACCGCGTCGGCAGCCGTTATTCGCACGAGCAGGAGTTTATCGAACCGGGGTATTACCGGATCAGGCTCGATTCGGACGTGGATGCCGAACTGACGGCTACGGCTCGCTGCGGGATGCACCGCTACACGTATCCGGAAGGGGCGATGCGGCAGTTGATCATCGACTTGAAACACGGCTGCGAGCATTCGACGACCATTTTCGCCGACGAAGATTTCGATACCGTCAAAATCTCGCGGCTGGAATGGGTCGACGACCGTACGGTGCGGGGATACCGGGTTTCGAACGGCTGGGCGCCGGAACAGCACGTCTATTTCTACGCCGAATTTTCAGAGCCGATCGTTTCGTGCCGTCTTTTCGATCATAAGCATTTTCGGGACGGCGTCCGTGAGTTGGAAGGTACCGACGTGCGGGCCGTGCTGCGTTTCGGAGGGAAGGCGGGAAAACCGGTCGTCGTCCGTGTGGGCATCTCCCCGGTCAGTATGGACGGCGCGCGGCAGAATCTGAGGGCCGAGATCAAAGGATGGAATTTCGATAAAGTCCGGAAAACGACTTATCGGGACTGGAACGAAGCCCTGTCGGCTGTCCGGATCGCCGATGCCGATTCGCCGCAGAAGGAGGTGTTTTATACGAGTCTCTATTTCGCGATGCTCTACCCGATGCTCTATTCCGATGTGACGGGCGAATACCGCAGTTCCGACTCGAAGGTATATAAGGGCGATTTCCGTTATTTCGCCGGCGTGCTGGGCCTTTGGGATACGTTCCGGGCGCAGAACCCGTTGATCGCGATTCTCAGGCCGGACGTGACCCGCGATCTGATGAAAACCTTGCTGGAGCACTACCGCCACTGCGGTCAACTGCCGATCTGGACGCTGGCCGGCGTCGAGAACATGTGCATGATCGGTTATCATTCGATGCCGCTGGTTGCCGACGCTTATTGCAAAGGGATTCGCGGTTACGATGCGGAAGCGCTTTACGAGGCGATGAAAGCGTCGGCCAACCGCGATACGTTCGGTTATTTTCTGAAAGCGTTCCGCGGGACGCGTTATTACAAGCAGTACGAGTACGTACCGTGCGATCTGGAGGTGACTTCCGTTTCGAAGACCCTCGAATATTGCTACGACGACTGGTGCATCGCTCAGATGGCGCGGATGCTCGGGCACCGGGACGACTACGACTATTACATCGGCCGGGCCGGCTGGTATAAGAATCTTTTCGATCAGAATCTGAACTTTATGCGCGGCAGGAATTCCGACGGCAGTTGGCGGACGCCGTTCGATCCGTTCCATTCGAACCACTACCGGCCGGACGACGATTTCTGCGAAGGCACTTCGTGGCAGTGGACTTTCTTCGTGCCTCACGACGGCAAGGGGCTGATGAATCTGTTCGGCGGCCGCGATCCGTTCGTCGCCAAACTCGATTCGCTGTTTACGGTCAGCTCCGAGATACACGGCGACAACCCAGCGCCCGATATTACCGGCTTGATCGGACAGTATGCGCAAGGCAACGAGCCGGGGCATCATACCCTTTACATGTACAATTATGCCGGACAACCGTGGAAAGGGCAAAAACGGATCAGCGACGTGATCTACACGCTGTACGATACTTCTCCCGAAGGGATCTGCGGCAACGACGATACCGGTCAGATGTCGGCGTGGTACGTGATGAGTTCGATGGGGTTCTATCCCGTTACCCACGGTCGGGGCGTTTATTTTATCGGAACGCCGATTTTCGGGGAGATGTCGGTAAAGCATCCGAACGGGGTGTTGACGATCCGGGCGAACGGCGTATCGCGCGAAAATTGCTATATTCAGTCCGTAACGCTGAATGGCGCACCGTATTCGAAGAATTGGCTGCGACACGAAGACCTGTTCGGCGGCAATGCGACGCTGGCGTTCGAGATGGGGCCCGAACCGAATAAAAACTGGGGCAGTTCTCCGGAAGACCTGCCGCAGTCGATGTGCGACGAAACCTTTGAAAACTGACAGGGATGAGACGGATCAATTGTTTATTGGGAGTTTTGCTGTGCATTTTCGGCGCGCAGCAGGCGTTCGGGTTCGCCCGGCCGGAGAAGGAGTATCGGATTTTCCAGTTTCCGCGGACGGCTATTCCGCGTATCGACGGCGATTTTTCGGATTGGGACATGGTGCCCGATTCCTATGCGATTGGATTGTCGGAGTTGTACGATACGCATGGCGGACGCGGTGAGAACCTCGATCCGAAGGAGTTCGACCTGACCGTCAAGGTCGGTTGGGTGAACGGGGAGAACCGGCTCTATTTCTATGTGGAGGCTTACGACGATAGCTGGGACTTTACCGATCCGGGTTTGCGGCAGGATATTTTCGAATTGGTGGTCGACGGCGACGCGTCCGGCGGTCCGTTTATCAAGGAAGACAACGGCAATATCAACAAGCTGCCGGTTGCTGACCTGCATTTCAAGGGACATGGCGCCCATGCGCAGAATTACCACATTTTCACGCCGGTGCAGCACGGGAAAGACTGGGCGATGGTATGGGGTTCTACGCCGTGGATCAAGGATTTCCCGTATGCCAACGTCGCGTACGACTATGATTTCGGGCCGGGTGAATCCGGTGTGCTGAAAATGGAGTTCTGGATCACGCCGTTCGATTACGCGGCGGTCGAAGGGCCCGGTCGTTCGGTCGTTTCGCAGTTGACCGAGAACGAGTTGATCGGAATGTCGTGGTGTATGATCGATTTCGATGTGGATCGGCCGAAAGCCGATCCGGTAATGTGTCTGTCGCACGATTTCCGGATGATCCGCGACGCTTCGTTCCTAAACGCTTTCCGGCTGATGCCGCTGGAAGAGACGCTGCGGCCGAAAATCGCTGCCGATTGGGCGTTTACCGAAGTCGATCGCGACCGGCGGATCGTGTTGTTCGAAGATCGTTCGACCGGAGAGATCGCCCGCCGGGAGTGGGACTTCGGCGATGGAACGAAATCCTCCGAGGAATATCCGCTGCACCGTTATGCCAAAGCCGGCGAATGGACGGTGACGCTGACCGTCGAAGGCCCGGACGGGCAAGACCGCCGCATCAAGGTGTGGGAGGTGGTGACTCGGTAAAGGCAGATTGCCGTACTATTCTATTGATAAACGGATCGGGGAAGTTCATCGAACTTCCCCGATCCGTTTAGTTGAATATTTTTATTCAATTAGCTGATTTTGCCTTGATTATCGTTTGGAAGCGTCGCGCCGTGTTTTCTGCGGGCGCAATTGCAAAACCGGCATCGCCGTAAACCTGTATGTGACGCGAGGATTGGACATAGGATGGTTCAATATCGCTTGTTTCGAAGCAGTAAATGCAGCTCTTTGCGGCCGGTATTCGCATCGGTCTGTTCCTGTCGGATTTCGAAACCTTCCCGGAGGTAAAAGCGTACGGCCCGTTTGTTTTCGGCGTATACGCTCAGTTCCAGCGTCGGATATTGCGCTGCGGCCCATTGCAGCAGGCGGCGTCCGATACCTTGTCCCTGCCGGTCGGGATGGACGAATAGGGCCGCGACATAGTTTTCGACCAGCGAGACGAATCCGCAGACGCTTTCCGCCGATTCGTCCTGGTAGACGAACGTGCGGGAGTCGGGCAGGTAACGGGTTCTCATTTCGTCCAACTTCCCTTCCCAATAGCTGCGCGGCACGAAGTCGTGTGCCGCGACGGAGCTTCGCAGCCATATTTCTAGTACGGTGTCCGTATCTTCCGGTTCGAGCGGTCGTATCATGTTGCGGGAAAATGAAAAAGGTGTTCAACATGCTCTGTTGGACACCTTTTTTGTATAAATTCATAAAACGTCCGGCGAAACCGGCCGATGGCCGCCGCCGGATCGGAAACGTCTATTTTGCAGAGTCCGTCGTCTGTGCCGGAGCGGCTGCGTCCTGTCCGGCTGCCGGCAATGCCTGCGGCATCAGGTTTTCGTTGCTTTCCAGCGATTGTTCCAGCGCTCTTTCGACGCCGCTTTTGCTCGACGAAATGCTGGCCGACGGCATGGTCATCGTTGCGATCAGGCTCAGTACTACGATGGAAATAGCCAGCCCCCAGGTGAATTTTTCGAGAAAGTCGGCGGTCTGACGCACGCCCATGACCTGGTTCGATGCTCCGAAATTGGCAGCCATGCCGCTTTTGGGGTTCTGAGCCAAAACGGCAAGAATTAACAGAATGCTTGCTATCAGGATCAATACGATGCAGAAAATATACATTACTAATATGGGTTTAAACGTTTATAATTGGTCAGTTAATCGGATTCGCTGTCGCCGAGCCCGGTAAGAATCTCGGCAAAATAAACACTTTTTTCCGGATATAGCAAACTTAATCTGGTATAAATTTCGCTGGCTTTGGAATAAAATCCCTGTTTTGCATAGATTTCGGCCAGTTCTTCGGAAATCAGGTCGGGGTCTTCGGTGACGGATTCCCGGGACAGATCCTCCCCGGGGAGCGTTCCCGTCGCCGGGGAACGGCGGGAAGGGGTTTCCTGCAGGAATTTTTCGATGACTTCGAACGGGTCCCGCGTAGCTGCCGCTTCGTTTTTTTTCAGTAAAAAATCCGGCAACGGCCGGAACTGTTGTCGCAACCGGAGAGCAGGCGTGATCGTTCCTCCCCGTTGCCATAGAAGTAGTTGCGCGGCGACGAACCACGGGTAGCGGCTGGCCGCCTCTTCGGGCGGATCGCAAAGGAGCGGAGCGGTTCGGGATGCCGTTTCGTCGTTCATCTGCAGGCGGATTACTGCCAATTCGATACGGCAGCGTTGAAAATATCTTCTACCAACTGATCCACGATTTCCGGAATCAGCGTAGGTTCGACTTCCTGCAACAGTTTGCTGCTCTCGTAGGTGGAGAAAGCCGAAAAAGTTTTGTCGAAGTTCAGGGACGGGTCGACAGCGTTGGTGAACCGTACCCGTACGGTGATCGTCAGGTTATTGAGTACTGCGTACTCATCCCCGGAAATGGCCGCCGGCGTCGACGCGTAATTCGTGATTTCGCCTTCGAAATTCAGGTCGCCGTTTTCGGGCACCTGGATCAGTTTCGTCTGGCGCGCGAAACGTTCCTGCAGCGCATCCGTTAGCGTCGAGCTGAGGATCGGGGCAACCAACAGCGCATTGTTCGGGAAGCGGGCGATGCTGATCGTTTTCATTTCGGGCGACAGCGAAGCCCCCGAAAAGGAGTAACTCACGCTGCACGTACCCAACAGTAGCGGGCATACGAGCAGGATGATGTATTTCAGTCTGTTTTTCATGGCGTTTTCCATTTCCCTGCCGGCCATTTCCGGGATTACGGGATTTCGTCGATTCCTAATTCTTTGATTTTCCGGTACAGCGTGCGTTCCGAGATGAAGAGTTCGCGGGCCGCGTCTCTGCGTTTCCCATTATGACGTTTCAAAGCCCGGATTATTGCCTCTTTCTGCGCTTTTTCTTTGGTCATCTCTTCCTTCGGGCCGTCGTCCACGACCTCTTCGGTGTCGGTGTAAAGCGCCTCGGCAGCCGGAGATTTAACGGCCGGTGCGATCGGGTAGCTGCCGCGAGGCAGCAACCCGGCGATATCGCTTTTGGGAGCGTCGTACGATTTCTCGGCCAGTAGTTCGGCGACCATTCGTTTCATTTCGCTCATGTCGCTGCGCAGATCGAACAGAATTTTGTACAGTAGTTCTCTTTCGGTATTCACCTCGCTGGCCGGGGCGCTGCCGCTCATGACCATCGGAATGGTGTTCGGCGCGGAATCCGGCAGGTATTTTTTGATGATCTCGCCGGTAATCAGACGGGTTTCCTCGACGGCGGAGATCTGTTCCGCCACGTTTTTCAGTTGCCGGATGTTGCCGGGCCAGCGGTAGTTCTCGAGCAGGTGCCGCGCCTCGTCGTCGAGGGTGATGACGGGCATCCGGTATTGCGTGGCAATATCCGTGGCGAACTTCCTGAATAGTAGCGTGATGTCTCCTTTGCGCTCCCTGAGCGGCGGGATGGTGATGGGCACCGTGTTCAGCCGGTAGTACAGGTCTTCCCGAAAGCGTCCGTTGGAGACCGCTTCGCGCAGGTTGATGTTGGTCGCGGCGACTACCCGCACATTGGTTTTGGCGGACTTCGACGCTCCCACCCGCATAAATTCGCCGGTTTGCAGTACCCGGAGCAGGCGCACCTGGGTCGTATGCGGCAGTTCCGCCACTTCGTCCAGGAAAATGGTTCCTCCGTCGGCTTCCTCGAAGTAGCCTTTCCTGCTTTCGGTAGCTCCGGTGAAGGCTCCCTTTTCGTGGCCGAAAAGTTCCGAATCGATCGTGCCTTCCGGAATGGCTCCGCAGTTCACGGCAATGTAGTTTCCGTGTTTGCGGGCGCTGTTCGCATGAATGATCTGCGGAAAGAACTCCTTGCCTACCCCGCTTTCGCCGGTCACCAGTACCGAAAGATCGGTCGAAGCGACCCGCAGGGCTATTTCGAGGGCGCAGTTCAGACTTTCGTCGTTACCGATGATCCCGAAGCGTTGTTTTATGGTCGTTAACTCCATTTTCGTTTAAGTAAGTAGCCTGTGCCGGAGTCCGGAAAGGAGTGCCGGCGCAGGTGTTTTTCGTACGGACTAATCGTTGTCCGGAGCGGGCGCGCTTTGTACGGTCGCGGTATCGGTCTGTGCAGGCAGGATGATCGACTGGATGTCGGGGCCTTCGCGACTTACCAGAAAACCGAAGATCATCACGGCGAGCGCGATGATGGCGGTGATGATCGCGATGACGATAAAACCGTCCGCTTTCGATCTCTTTTGAACCGGCCGTCCGGGCTGCTGCGGCCTGCGCGGATAACCGGGCTGTTGCGGCCTCTGGTTCATCGGAGGCCGGTTGCCTGCGTTCGGCATCGGCGGTTGATAGGGCTGTTGCGGAGCGCGGTTGGGAACTTGCTGCGCCGGCGGCGTCTGCCGAACCGGATTGCCCGGATGCGGCGGCGTCTGTTGTTGTACGGGACGTTGTTGCGTCGGCTGCGGCACGGACCGTCTGGGCGGGATGCCGGATTGAGGTTGCGGCGCGGCAGCCGTCCGTTGCTCTGTCGCCGGCTTCTGCGGGACGGCCGGTTGCGGTTTTTCGACCGGAGGGATGGTCGTAGGCGCCGGGCGCTGTTGCCGTGCTGCTGCCGGAGGCGAGGATACGGGTGCGGCGGCAACCGGAGGGGGCGCAGGGATGGCCTGCGCTGCCTTTTGTCCGGAATCCAGGTAATAGATGCTGTTCGAATCGATTTTCAGGGTTCCGATACCTTCTATAATATAAGCGCCGCGCGCGGCGATGTTCTTTTTGATTTCGGCGGTAAATTCCTCGATCGCAGCCTGTGCGTCGCCCGGATTCAGGCCGTATGCCGAACCGATCAGTTGGATCAGCACCCCGTCGTCTTTTTTCAGGAACGGAACGAATGCAACGGTTCCGTCGTCCTTGTGGAGGAACGCGCCGAACTGAGGAACGATCAGTCTCTTGTTGGTTTTCAGGTAGTCCGCTATAATTTTGTTGACCATGGCTCGCAGTCGTTAGATTTGATTTCCAAAAATAGGGCTTTTTCGGAATAGAAACAACTCCCGGACGTATTTTCGTTCGTTCGGGATGGGTATTCGTCGGAAAAAAATAAAAGCGAAAATCAAAATAAATTCGGCCGAGTTGTTGTTTTTGTTGAAAAGAATTGTCTTCTTTGCGTCCTATAAGTTAAATGTAGCTTCGTTACTTCGCAGTTTATCGGATGAAGTAGCGGGGGCGGATTGGTCTTAAACAGGTTGTTTGAAGATGAAGAATAAGTATATCGATCTGATCGAGCAGACGTTCGAATTTCCTCAGGATGAGTTTTCCGTGGTCGACAACGAGCTGAATTTTCACGAAGTGCCGCTGATGGATGTGATCAAACAGTACGGGACGCCGCTGAAGGTGACCTATCTGCCCAAGATCACGTCGCAGATACAACGGGCCAAGCGATTGTTCAATGTGGCGATGGCCAAAGTGGATTACCGGGGGAATTACAACTATTGCTATTGCACGAAAAGTTCCCACTTCTCATTCGTGCTGGAAGAGGCGCTGAAGAACGACATTAACCTCGAAACCTCGTCGGCTTATGACATTCATATCATCGACGCGCTGTACGACGGCGGGATTATCGACAAGAATATCTTTATCATCTGCAACGGTTTCAAGCGTCCGCAGTATGTCGAGAATATTGCGGCGCTGGTCAATAACGGTTTCGAAAATACGATTCCGATCGTCGATAACAAAGAGGAGCTCGATCTGCTGGACGCCGCTATTCACACCGAATGCAAGATCGGTATCCGGATCGCGTCGGAAGAGGAGCCGAAATTTGATTTTTATACTTCGCGTCTCGGTATTCGTTACAACGACATCGTGGAGTATTATAAGACCAAGATCCGCAGCAATAAGAAGTTCAAGCTGAAAATGCTTCACTTCTTTATCAATACCGGGATCAAAGATACGGCTTACTACTGGAACGAACTGAGCAAATGTCTGAGCGTTTACTGCGAGCTGAAAAAAATCTGCCCCGAACTCGATTCGCTGAACATCGGAGGGGGGTTCCCGATCAAAAATTCGCTGGGCTTCAATTATGATTACGAGTACATGACCGAGGAAATCGTCGCTCAGATCAAGAATATATGCAACCTGGCCGAGGTCGAGGAGCCGAACTTGTTTACCGAATTCGGGTCGTTCACGGTGGGCGAAAGCGGCGCGACCCTCTTTTCGATCATCAACCAGAAGCAGCAGAACGACCGGGAGAGCTGGTATATGATCGATAGTTCCTTTATGACCACGCTACCGGATATCTGGGGGATCAACCAGCGGTACATTCTGTTGGCTATCAATAATTGGGACAAGGAGTACCAGCGGGTGTTTCTCGGCGGCCTGACTTGCGACAGCGAGGATTATTACAACGGAGAGTCGCATTCCAACGCGATCTTTCTGCCGAAGCTGAACGGCGGACCGCAATACATCGGGTTTTTCCATACCGGAGCTTACCAGGAGTCGCTGGGCGGGTTCGGCGGAATCCAGCATTGCCTGATTCCGGCTCCGAAGCACATTATCATCGACCGCGAAAAGGGCGATAACGAGTATTACACCCGCCTGTTCGCCAAGGAGCAGAGTTACCGTTCGATGATGCGGATATTAGGGTATTAGCCGTCCTGGCGCATACGGGGTCAAAAGCAGGAGTCCGGTGCGCCTCTTTGTCCCGGAGAGGCGCTTCTGCGGGTCATCATCGAGATAAAACGATATGAATCATTTTTGAAAGGACGCAGAAATATACCTCGATGCCGATCGTTAGTTAATTTTTCCAACCGCTTTCTGATACTCCAGCCATCTCAGATAGCAGTTTATCCGTGCTTCCACCTGTGTCTGCATGGCTTGTTGCCACAAGGTCTGCGCTTCAAGATAGTCGGACAGCGTTTCCACGCCTTTCTCATATTGCAGTCGGCTCGCACGCAGGTTCTCCTCCGCTGAGACAACGGACGATTCCGCTAACCTCTTTTCAAGGAATGCTTCGTCAAGGTTGTTGAACGACTGGGTCATCTCAAGCGTAAGCCGTTCGTTAGTATCTTCGCGTTCGGCTTGAACCTGTGTGTATTGCGCCTTGGCTGATTTGATCTTGTTGGTGCGGTGTCCGAAATCGAAAATAGGTATGGAGACTTGCACGCCGACAAGAAAGTTCCAACTGTCGAGCAGTTTTCTCCCATTTAGCTCAATGCCGTTCAAGTAGCCGTATTGACCGACCAATCCCACTTGTGGCAGATGCTCGCTTCTTGCTACGGCGATTTTCTGTTTAGCCAATTCGTTTTGCTGTTCAAGCATCAAGTATTCGGGACGGTTGGATATGCCGTCGTCCTGCATATAACCGGCATTCGTTTCAGGTAAAGAGCTATCTGTTTCTATCTTGTCCGTCAATGGGCGACCTATGTAGTGGCACAGATTCATCATGGCAAGTCGATGCCCGTTTTCCGCACGGCGCAAGTCCAGTTCGCTTTCATTCAACTTTACCTTCACTTTCAGCACGTCGTTCTGCGATTTCATACCATGCTTGCGGGCACTTTCCACGGTACGCATCAGTTCCGTCAATAGCTCATTATAGGACTCCGCAACCAGCACCAGTTCTTTGGCGCGCACCACTCCGGCGTATGCACGTGACGTTTCCACGACCACTTCCGATTCCGTCAGTCTTTTGTTCTGCCGGGCTATTTCATCGCCGATCTTTGCCATGCGGTAGCTTGTCCGTATTTTCCCGCCCATGTAAACGGGCTGTTCCACTTTGACACCTCCGCTGTATATCCAGCCGAGGTCGTATGCAAGGTCGATGCCCGGAAACAAGGCAGACTGTCCTGTAGGGATTCCATCCGCACCTAATACAGGCAGTTGTCCCATACCGCTTGAATAGGAACCGTCGGCAGTAGAATAAAGAGCGTTTCCTGTCAATGATAATGACGGGAGAAACAGAGCCTTGGTACTGCGCTTTTCAAACAGGGAAGCCTGTAATTGCTGCTCGGAGACTTCCATCCTTTTATTGTTTTCTTTTGCCAACCGGATGCATTCATCCAGTGTCAGAACCGTTTGCGAATAGCATGCAAACGGTAATACGGCGAATATGTATATAAATAATCGTTTCATTTTATCTTGATTTTGAAGAACATGGCGTAAAGGATAGGCACAAAGAACAGCGTAGCCAGTGTGGAGAAGAGCAAGCCGCCCATGATGGTAGCAGCCATAGAGCCGAACATAGCGTCGCTCAACAGCGGTATCATGCCGAGAATGGTAGTAAGCGAAGCCATCATCACAGGACGCAAACGGCTTTCCGAACTGGATACAAGAGCTTCGGCCGGCGCGATGCCGGCACTTATCTGTTCCCCGATTTCATCCATCAGCACGATGCAATTTTTCATCATCATGCCGACCAGTCCCAATGCCCCGACAATGGCGCAGAACGTGAATGACTGTCCGCTTAGAAGCATGGCTCCGACGATACCGATGGCAAGCAATGGAACGCAGCAAAGTATGATTGCAGGCTTGCGGTAATCCTTGAACAGCATGATAAGGATGGCAATCATCAGGACGATACCCAACGGCACGTTTTTGAACAAGTAGTGCATGGTTTGCGTACTGGCATCTTTTTCGCCTTTCCATTGTAGTTGGTATCCTTCGGGAAGTTTTATCTGTTCGATCCTTTCGGCAATGGTTGCGCGTGCCTTTTCTGTTTCAATGCCAGGCGAAGGCGAACACATGACTGTCTGGGCACGCTGTCCATTGTAACGCGGAACGATGGGGTCTTCCCATTCCATGCTAATCCCCTTGCCGATTTGCTTCAACGGTGTCGTCTGCATGACCGATTCGATGAGGTCACTGCGGTCTGCCGTTCCTGATTTTATTTTCAGCAAAGCTTCTTCATCCAACACGCTGCTTATATTGGGCATCATTGAGAACAAAGGAACATTCTCCAGATTGTCCATTTTCTCTCCGTCCTCTCCTGTACATTTCAGATAAATCGTGTTCTTGTGTATGCCGTCATAGAAATTGCCAACGGGTATGCCTCCGGCTGCTGTCAGTACGGAAGTGGAAATATCTTGCCTGCTCAACCCGGAGCGGCGTGCGGACGATTGGTCGTAGTCTATCGTCAATAACGGCATGGACGGTTCCCAGTCTGTCGTGACCAAGCAGACTTCGGGGGTCTGTTCCATAATCATGCGTGCGGAATCCGCTAACGCATGGAGTACGGCAGGGTCGGGTCCTGTGAACAGGGCCTCGATGGGATACTTCTTGTACATGATGTTGTACTGTTTCAACTTGACGTAGGCATCGGGATACCGCTTCAGAAGTTCCCGTTGAATTTCATCCATGTTTTCCACCAGCGCGTCGGGGGACTCGAAGTCGATAATCAGTTCGCCGTACGACAATGAGGGCGTGGCGATGCTGCGTACCAGATTGTAACGGGCGGGCGTACCGCCGATGGCGGTCGTTACGTTGCGTATCTCCGGGCGGCTTTTCAAATAAACCCTGATTTCTTCCAAATCGCTCGCCACCTGTGTGGAGTTCGTACCTTCCGGCAGTTTGTATTCCATATAGAGCTGGTCGTACACCATGTCTGGGAAAAAGCCGTGGCGCATGAACCGATAGCCGTATGCGCTTAACAGGACGAGCGCGACCGCGATGAGCACAGAGGATACGCGATGACGCAGCCCGAAATTCAAGGCTGCACGCAGCCAGCCATATACCCGACCGTTGTATAACGATTCCTCTTTTTTGCCGGGCGCGTCGGCTTTCAGCCAACCGTTTGCCATCAAAGGCACATGCACGAGTGCCAGTATCCAACTCAACAACAACGACACGGCAAGGACGATGAACAGGTCTCTCACGTATACGCCCGCCGTATCGGGAGAAAGGAAGACGGGCAGGAAGGCAAGGATGGCAATCAAAGTTGCCCCCAGAAGCGGCATGGCCGTCCTTTTACCTATGGAAGTCATCGCTTCCATGCGCGGCTTGCCCCGTTTCAGGTCTATCAGGATGCCGTCAATTATCACGATGGCATTGTCTACCAGCATTCCCATTGCGAGAATAAAAGCAGCCAGCGATACCCGTTGCATGGAACCGTCCATCATGCCCAATAACAAGAATGAGCCGATAACCGTGACAATAAGGCTCGTGCCTATGATAACACCGCTTTTGAAGCCCATGACGAGCATCAATATCGCCACGACGATAACGACCGATTCTATCAGGTTGATGAAGAAAGTGGCAAGGGCATCTGTCACTCGTTCCGGCTGGTAGAACACGCGATGGTATTCTACTCCTGCCGGGAAATGCTCCGCTTTCAATTCCTCAAGCCGCCGTTCAACTTGTTTGCCTACTTTCACGATGTCCGTACCCGAAGCGGCGGCAACGGCAATGCCCAAAGACGGCTCGCCGTTATAAGCCATCGAGTTGCGTACCGGAGTGACATAGTCATTACCTACTTTGGCAATATCTCCCAAGCGGAGTTGGTCATCCTCATGGCCCTGTATAATCATATTGCGAATTTGCTCTACCTTGCGGAATTTGTCATTGACAGTCACGCGCACGCGTTTTGGCCCGTTGTCGTAATATCCGGTATAATAGATGCCATTCTGCCCTTGCAGCGTGGTGAGTACCTCCGCAGGCGAAACGCCCAATGTCGCCATACGTTCAGGCAGCATCTCAATGTTGATGCACTCCTCTCGTTCTCCGTATATAGTGACACGTCCCACGTCTTCAATGTTTGTCAACTCCCGCTGGATCAATCGGGCATAGTCGGATAGTTTGCGCTCGTCCGTTCCGTCACCGGTCAGGGCGTAGAACATGCCGTATACCAATCCGAAATCGTCTTGCACCTTGACCGACGTGCCTTCCGGAAGTCCGGCTCCGGCATCGGAAACTTTGCGCCGCAACATGTCCCAGCACTGCTCGATTTCGTTTTCCGGAACCGTGGTCTTCATTTCGACCTGGAGGATGGTTAAATCATTATACGACCAACTGCATACGTTGTTCACTTCACCGATGGTGCGTATGTTTTTTTCCAACGGTTCGGTGACTTCCATTTCCATCTCGTGTGCGGAAGCTCCGGGCCGGGTCGCCACGACCATCGCCATTTTCACCTTGATTTCCGGATCTTCCAGCTTGCTCATGTCGTATGCGGAATAGAGCCCGCCGACCAGCAAGACGACAATAAGAAAATAAACCAGTTTCTTGTTGTCGAAAGCCCATTTTCCTACATCCATCACAATAAGCCTCCTACATTCGTTTCAGATTCATCAGCCATAGGCTTTACCTTTTGGCTGTCCGTCAGTTTATGTACTCCAGCAGTCACGACAAGTTCCCCATCAGAAAGCCCTTGCGCAATGATTGCCTTGCCATTGGTATGGAGTTGCTTGACGGATACGGCACGTAATCTTATCACTCCGTCCTTCTTATTATAAACCCAGACGCAACTTTTCCCGTCTTTCTTGAATAATGCGGAAGACGGTATTTCCGTCTTCCCGCTCGCGGTATCGCTTATCACCATATCTACCATCGTATTCATTCCGGGCGAAGGCTGGGGCGACATGTCCTGCGGAATGGAAAGACGTACTGTGTACAATTGATTGGCATTGGCTTTCGGTGCTATGCTAATCAAGCGGAGCGGGACTTTCTGGTTCGGCATGAAATCAAATGAAGCATAGAACGATTCCATCTTGTTGCGATGAATATAAGTAGACGCCGGGATATTGATTTCTATTTCTTGCTTACCCCCTGATACAATCGTGACAATAGGCATACCTGCTGCCACGACCGTTGGCGGATCAAACAAGCGTTTCTGAACATACCCATTGAAAGGAGCATATATTTTTGTGTCAGCTAATTGGTTTTGGGCATTTTCATATTTTGCGGCAATCTGCTGTAAGCCAAATCGTGCCTTGTCATATGCATCGGCTGTGCTTACGCTGTCCGCATAGAGTGCTATTACACGTTCGGCTTCCGATTTTACGTTCATATACTCCGCCTTGATAGCGTCCAGTTGCACTTGATAATCACGCGGGTCTATTTCCGCTACAAGCTGACCTTTGCTTACCCTGCTGCCTTCCTCGACATAGACGTTCATCAATGTTCCACTGATCTTGAAAGCCATGTTCACTTCTTCCGCAGCCTTCACACGTCCGGGAAATTCTTGAACCGATGTAGCACCGGCGTTTTCAACCATGAAGAGCCGGACATTTGCCGTGTCCGTTTCCTCCGTCTGCTTACTGTGGCACGAGCTGTTCAGCAATAACAGTCCCATGAACAGACATGTTATAACATAATTTTTTCTCATATATGAATTGTCCTTAATTGCGGCTATAAAATTATGCAAATCAAAAATGGCACGCAAGAGCAAAATTGAGCGAAAATTGTATGATATGTTCGATTTACGGAAGATTCATAGCGAAATATGAGTTTGTTTTGTTTGTTTTTTTATCTTTGCCGAGGTTTAGATATACAAAATAAATGAGTACAATTGAAGATTCCAATATCGAGTTGTTCGATATAGACAGCAAGAATATAAAGCAAAGAAATCCTTTCAGCTATCTTAATCAAAATGGATTTCTGCTTTGTAAAAGAGGAAAAATTTCTCTTATAATGGACGAACGGCTATACAATGTGGAAAAAGGCGATTTGTACATATATCCGGCATTCTCGCTGACGCAAATCCATAGTGTCAGCGATGACCTACAGGGAGTGGCGGGAACGGCGGATTTCAATTTCATATTTTCCTCGCTCGATTCCATATCCGACACTCAAAGTCATATTTATATACGTTTCCATCCTCTTGTTTCTTTGACGGTTGAACAATTGCAACGTATAGAGGAAATCATTTGGTTTGTCCGTAAAAGGAAAAATATCCAGACCCAATTGGGGACACAAATCGTGTTATCGCTTGTTCAAGCCTTTTGTTACGAAGTGATAGATGCCTATATAACCAACAAATCGATGCAGTCTATGAAGCAGACTCGCAAGGACAAGACTTTCCAGAACTTTCTCGTTTCACTGTATCAGAATTTCCATATTCACAGAAATGTACAGTTTTATGCAAAGCAACAAGGCCTTACGCCCCGCTATTTCACGACATTAATTCATAAGGTATCGGGCAAGACACCATCTCAATGGATTACGACGTTCGTCATCATAGAAGCCAAACGTTTATTGTCCAATCCTAAGATAAGCATCAAGGAAACATCATGCAAATTACATTTTACCGACCAGTCTTTTTTCGGGCGCTATTTTAAGTTGTATGCAGGCTGTTCTCCGTCTGAATATAAAAACGCTACATTTAAGAGGAATTGTAGTATGGATTTGTAGATGTCCAAATATAAACCGATAGGTACAAGAAACAAGAATTTGCCGGCAAGAGTATTCAGCGAATGAGAATGACAACGGGCAGGTTTCGACGCCTGCCCGTTTCTTTGTTCGGTTCAGTTCAGAAGCCTGTCCTTTCGGTTTTGAGGAACAGCTCGAAGTCGGTGATGAATGCGGGAGCAAGCTCTTCCAAGGCAATGGCGCTGACTTTATAGCGTTCTTCGATGGAACTCCGCGAGGTGTTTATACACGGTGCAGTATTTCCAATAACTGTGCAGACTTTTGAGCTTGCCCGCCTGCTTCTGGTAATCCTCGTTGTGCTGACGGAATATCGCTAACAAGGTTTCATGGTTCATACCTAACGTCGAAAATCCTTTATCCGAACCGAAGTAGCGGGATAGTAATGCAACTCCGGTCTCACTTGGCTTTTCAAAGGTTTCGCTTGGCTTCTTTGTCCTCGCAGTCTGTGTTTTCTCTAAACCCTTTGTTTACAACCTTCTTGCCTCTTTCAGCCTACTATCTCGTTTTTTTCCGTACCTTTGTCCTAAATCACTAACCCGTTTGTATGCAGATTTTCCGAAAAGTTCTGGTCGTTTTTTTATTGCTGGGAACCGCCGCTGTCTTGCAGGCGCAGGAACTTTCTTCGCGGCAAACCGCAACGAACGATTCTCTGAAATTGCGAAGGGATGAAAAAGGAGGAGTCGCCGGTATGGCCGATCCGCAGAAAACTTCGGCGTCTTTCCCGTCCGTCAAGCAACTAACCGGATCGTTCCAGCAAGAGTCGGCGTCCGATATCGATGCGTTTCAGGATACCGTCTCCCGTCACAAAAAGAATTTCATCGCCCGCATCATCGATTATTACGGCCGGTCAAACGTGGACCGCACCTTCGAAAAGAAACTCGACTGGAGCATAGCGCCCGGTCCGAATTATTCGTCGGACGTGGGTTTCGGTATCGGATTCCTGATAGCCGGCCTGTATCGGCTGGATCGAACGGATTCGACGACGATGCCTTCCAATTTTGCCGTTTACGGAAACGTAACGACCCAGAAGTTCGCCTTGCTGCGTGTCAGCGGCACCAATATTTTCAAGCAGAATCGTTATCGTGTCTCTTATTCCGGGGCGATGGTCTATTTTCCCGGCGCTTTTTACGGCGTGGGTTACGACGCCGGAAAAGCGGGATACGTGCAGGAGCTGACCACGACGATGTATAAAGTCCGTGCGAGCGGCGGCGTTCGGATCGCGCCGAAGGCTTACGCCGGGATGACTTTCAGTCTGGACTATACGGGAGCCAAATCGAAAAAGTCCTCCGCTACCGAACGGTCGTTCCTCTATTACGAATCGGTGGTGGATAAGGTGCTCCAGGAGTCGGGCGGTACGATCGGCGGGGCGCAGGAGGCTTACGACCGTCTCGACGCGCAGGAAAAAGCGGTTTTCAACGGTTATTCCTACGGAGACGGGAAACGGTTGTACGATGCGTGGCGCAACGGTTATTACGATCCCGCGAAAGCCGATCCGTTCGACAACTATGTCGGATCGACCGGCGAAAATCCCAATGCGATGAATGTCGGTTTGGGGGCCTTCTTGCAATACGATTCGCGCGATGTGCTGACCAGTCCGTACAAAGGTATTTTCTTTAATCTGGATATCAAATATTTCCCGAGATGGCTCGGCAATTCGCTGCATACGTTCGGGAAGATACAGGTTACCTTCGACTGGTATCAGAAAACGTGGAAAGGGTGCGTGTTGGCTTACGACCTTTACGGGAATTTTACGATGGGAGTGCCGTCCTGGCACATGTATTCGTCGCTGGGCGGCATGGAGCGCATGCGCGGTTATTACGAAGGGCGCTACCGCGACCGGAACTGCGTGATGACGCAGGTCGAATTGCGCCAGCGGGTTTACCGTCGCCACGGGGTGGCCGCGTGGATCGGTGCGGGTAACGTTTGGGGCGTCGATTCTTTTGCCTGGAATCATACGCTTTGCAGTTTCGGCGTCGGTTACCGTTTCGAATTTAAAAAGCGGATGAACATCCGGTTGGATTACGGTTGGGGCGCGCACGGCAATCCGAATTTCCACTGGGACAAAAAAAGGTGTACGGCTTTCCTGTTTACCGCATCGGAAGCATTCTGATCCGGCGGAATATGCGCGGGCGAGATTCGTAAATACGATCCCCGGGAAACGGAATCCTGTTTCCCGGGGATCGTCGGTATTGCGGCGCGCCCGGCGGGACGACCGGTTTCCGTCTACGGAACGGAGTTATCGGTCCGCGTCTTTTTCCATTTCGGCAGTCAGCTTGGCTTTCCATTCGTCCGGCATTTCGAAAGAGTGCTGCTCGTCGAAATTGTAAGCCACCATGACGGCCGTGCATTCGGTCTTGATCTGTTCAGTCTCGGAGTTGATGAGCTGGTGGTGCAGCGTGAAGCTTTTGTTACCCACCCGGATGATTCGGGTGCGTACGGCGATCGGCTCGTCGCGGCGGGTCTGGACGAGGTAGTTCGTCTGGCTTGCAACGATGATCAGTCCGGCCGTTTTCCAGTACGGAGTCAGGCCGAGCACCTGCTTGTAAAAGTCGCACTTCCCGAGGTCGAAATAGTGCTGTTGATTGACGTTGTTGACGTGCCCCAGTACGTCGATGTCGGCGAAGCGCATTTGTATTTGTGTCTCTATCATAGGCTTTATGGTCTGATGATTTCAATTTCTCCGTTCGCGCCGACCTTGACGATCGACGATGCTTTTCCGGTGGGACGACCTTCCCACGCGCGGTCGATCACCAGATCGACGCCGTCGACGATCTCCTTTGCGATTTCGCTGAACGACATTGGGGACGGTTTGCCCGAAATATTGGCCGAAGTGGAAACGAGCGGTCGATTCAGTTTATGAATCAGTTTGTTGCAAAATTCGTGATCCGGAATACGGATTCCCAGCGTCCCTTCGTCCGGAATCAGATTCGGGGCGACGGCGCAGGCTCCGGGCAGGATCAGCGTCAGCGGTTTGTCGGCTACTTCGTACAACTGCCACGCCACTTCGGGCACTTTTTGGATGTATAGCGATACTTTGTCGATCTGGTCGAGCAGTACGAGCATACTCTTTTTGTTGACGCTCTGTTTGAGGTCGTAGATGCGCGCGACTGCCTGTTCGTTGGTCGCGTCGCATCCGATCCCCCAGACCGTATCGGTCGGATAGAGGATGACCCCCCCCCTTCGGAGGACTTCCAGCGCCTGATAAATCGAATCTTCAGCCATGTTTTACATAATTTGGAATCGCACAAAAGTACGCTTTTTTTTGTCTATTTTTAAAAAAGAGTATAGCTTTGTACCTCTAAAAAATGAAAACGAACAAAACATATTATGGGAAGAGCATTTGAGTATCGAAAAGCACGCAAACTGAAAAGATGGGGCAACATGGCCCGTACTTTTACCAAACTGGGAAAGGAAATCGCGATTGCCGTGAAGGCCGGAGGGCCTGATCCGGCGGGTAATACCCACCTCAGAGTGCTGATTCAGAATGCAAAAGCCGCCAATATGCCGAAAGAGAACGTCGAACGCGCGATCAAACGGGCCACGTCGAAAGAGATGGGCGACTACAAAGAGATGGTGTACGAAGGATACGCTCCGTTCGGGATCGCGATGATTGTCGAGACGGCGACCGACAATACGACGCGTACCGTAGCTAACGTTCGCAGCTATTTCAACAAGCTCGGCGGTTCGCTCGGGACTTCGGGATCGGTGTCGTTTATGTTCGATCACAAGTGCGTTTTCAAAACTCCGGTGAAAGAAGGGATGGATATCGAAGAGCTGGAACTCGAACTGATCGATTGCGGCGTGGACGAGGTGTTCGTCGATGGTGAGGAAGTGGTGATCTACGGGGCGTTCGAATCGTACGGAGCCATTCAGAAGTACCTGGAGGATAACGGTTACGAGATTATCAGCGGGGAGTTCGAGCGAATCCCGACCGACACGAAGGAGGTGACCGAGGAGCAGCGCGCTACGGTCGAGAAACTGATCGAGAAACTGGAAGAGGACGAAGATGTGGCAAACGTTTACCACAATATGAAAGAGGCCGAAGGCGGCGAGGAGGAGTAGCTTTCCGGTTTTGGCGAAAGAGACGACGAAAAACGGTTGCGGATTTCGATCCGCGACCGTTTTTTGTTGTGATTTTCAGTTTTTATGACCAACTTGCGGCAACCGGAGGATTTTCGCTTTTACGGATTTTTTGGAAGAAGCGGTACTTCGGTATTAACGGATCATACGATGAGGATGTCGAAAATAATTTCTTGTCTGGCGATGCTTTCGGTGACGGCATGCGCTTGCAGCCCTTTACAGGGAGAGAATGTGAAAAAGGTGGATATTTGCGTTTACGGCGGAACCTCGGCCGGCGTCATAGCCGCCTATACGGCCCGGCAGGCCGGGAAGAGCGTTCTGCTGATCGAGCCGGGGCGCCATCTGGGCGGAATGAGTTCCGGAGGGCTGGGATATACCGATATCGGGAACAAATACGTCATCCGGGGCCTGGCGCTCGATTTCTACCGTCGGCTGGGCCGGCATTACGGCAAGCTCGAACAATGGATTTTCGAACCGAAAGAAGCGGAAGCCGTTTTCAACGAGTACATCCGCCGGGCGGAGGTGGAGGTGTGGTACGACAGCCGGATCGTCCGGGCGGCCAACCGGGGCGGAGTGATCCGGAATATCACGCTCGAAAACTCCGTTTCGCCGCGGTCGTCGCCCCGTAGAACGGTACGCGCAAAGGTATTTATCGATTGCAGTTACGAAGGGGATCTGATGGCGCGCGCCGGGGTTTCCTACACCGTCGGTCGGGAAGGTAATGAACGGTACGGCGAAACCTACAACGGGGCGCAGCGGATGAACGGACATCAGTTTCCCGACGGGATCGACCCGTATATCGTCAGAGGGGATAGCGCCAGCGGATTGCTGTACGGCATCAATCCCGATCCGATCCTGCCCGACGGGACGGGGAACAAAAAAGTGCAGGCCTATAATTTCCGCATCGCGCTTACCGATCGTCCGGAGAACCGGGTTGAAATCACCCGCCCGGACAACTACGATCCGCAGCGGTACGAGTTGCTGGTACGGTTGAAGGAGAAGCTTCCGTGGAAAACGCCTTACGATGTTTTTATCTGGAGCAGAATGCCGAACGGCAAGACGGATATCAATAATTCCGGCGGTTTTTCGACCGACGTGATCGGTGAAAACTGGAACTATCCGGAAGCGGATTACCCGGAGCGCGAACGGATTCGAAAATTCCACGAGGACTACACGAAAGGGCTTCTCTATTTTATCGGACACGATCCGCGCGTCCCCGACTCCATCCGCCGGGAGATGCTGCGGTGGGGATACCCGAAGGACGAATATACGGATAACGGGCACTGGACGCACCAGATGTACGTACGCGAAGCGCGGCGTATGATCGGCCCCGTCGTGATGACCCAGCACCATTGCCTGGGCGAGGAGACGGTGACCGACGGCATCGGCTGGGCCGCCTATACGATGGATTCGCACAATTGCGACCGCCACGTCGTGAACGGCATGGTCAAGAACGAGGGTAATGTCGAGATCGGAGGGTTCGGCCCCTACCCCGTTTCGTACCGGGCCGTTACGCCGCGGGCCGAAGAAGCCCGGAACCTACTGGTTCCGGTATGCCTGTCCGCATCGCACATCGCTTACGGTTCGATCCGCATGGAGCCGGTATTCATGGTGTTGGCGCAGTCGTCGGCCATAGCGGCCTGTCAGGCGATCGACCGGTGCGGAGGCTGCGTGCAGCGTGTCGACGTTGCGGCCGTGATGGATGAATTTGCGGGCAATCCGCTGGCGGATGGTAGCCAGCCCGAACTGTTCGTCGATAACAGCGATGCCGAAAACGTCGTCGTCAGCGGCGATTGGAAAACGGAGAAAAACGCCTGGTCGGCCTACGGGCCGGATTTCCTGTCGGACGATTCGAAGGGGACATTTCCCAAATCGTTGCGATACGTGCCGCGGCTTCCGGCCGGAAACGAATACGACATTTATGTCTACTTCCCGAAAGTGGGCGGAGCGACTACGCATACTTTGATCCGGGTTTTCGACGGGGCGCGGCGGTACGACCGGAGGATCCGGTCGTCGGACGTGGTCGTCGAAGGACAGACCGGCGGCGAATGGGTGCGTATCGGCCGCTATCGGCTGCCCGAAGGCCGGAAAGGGTATGTGGAGATTTCGAACGAAGAGGCGGACGGCATAGTCGTCGCGGATGCCGTATTGTTCATTCCGGCCCGGTCGGAGAACTGATCCCTTGCTTCCAAATAAAAACCGCGGCGCATCTGAAAATAGATGCGCCGCGGTTTTGTTCGCCGGTAAGTTTACGCCAGGCCGTCCTCTTTTTTCTGGCGTTCGTAGGAGCCGATGATCAGCCGGATCGGCTGGTCGTGTCCGAAATAATTCCATACCCAGCCCCAGAATACTTTCAGCTTGCCCTGGATGCCGAGCAGGAACATGATGTGGATCGTCGACCAGACGACCCATGCGGCAAAACCGCCGAAACGGATCTTTTTCCATTCGACGAAAGCCCTGTTGCGGCCGACGGTTGCCATGACGCCGTAATTGCAGTAGCGGAACGGTTTCATCGGGCGTCCTTTGAGTCCGGCCAGCAGGTTTTTCCCCAGACGTTTTCCCTGGGAAATTCCGACGCGGGCCAGTTGCGGGTGTCCGTTCGGATACTCCGCGTCGTCGTGCATCGCGGCGATGTCGCCGATGGCGAAAACGTCGTCGTACTCTTTGACCCGGTTGAAAGCGTCCACGCCGATCCGTCCGCCGCGTTCTTTGGTTTGCTGTTCGAGGCCCGGAACGGCGCTGCACCGGATGCCGCTCGTCCAGATCAAGTTCTGGGTCGGGATGCTCTCCCCGTCGTCGAAGATCGCGCAGCCGTCGACATAATCGGTCACTTTCCGGTTCAGCATCACTTTGACGCCTTTGCTGTCCAGGGTTTTCAGCGCTTCAGCAGAGGTCTGTTCCGACATGGAAGAGAGCAGGCGTCCCAGTCCTTCGATCAGGTAGATGCTCATGTGCGACATGTCCAGCCGCGGGTAATCCCTCGGCATCACGTAACGTCTCATTTCGGATAGCGCTCCGGCGATTTCGACCCCCGAAGCGCCTCCGCCCACGATCACCACGTTCAGCCGCGAGATGCGTTCGGCGTCGGAAGAGGCCGTTACGGCGATCTCGAAATTGCGGAGTACCCGGTTGCGGATATTCAGCGCGTCGGTGATGTTGGACATCGCCAGTGCGGTGCGCTTGATATTTTCGATCCCGAAAAAGTTCGGAACGCAGCCCGTGGAGATGACCAGGTAGTCGTAGCGGATGTCTCCGACCGTGGTGTACAATCGCTTTGCAGTCGCGTCGACGCGTTCGATATAGGCCATCCGGAAGTAGAAGTCGTTCCATCCGTGGAACATTTTCCGGAACGGGAATGCGATATCGCCGACATTCAGCGCCGAACTGGCCACCTGGTACAGCAGCGGCTTGAACATGTGGTAATTGTGTTTATCGACCAGCACGACCTGCATACCGCTGCGGCGCAGGGTACGGATCAATGCGAGGCCGGCGAATCCGCCGCCCACGATGACGATGCGTTTTTTGTCGGTATCGGGAATGTTCGATGACATAGTTTTGGTGTTTAGCGTTTGACAATGGCGGTAACGACCTATCCGGCAAATAGAATACCGAAAATGCAAAATGAGCCGGTTTTATGAATAATTTACCGGGAAGGGACGGCCCTACCCGATTTTTTTCAGTCCGAGTTCGGCGGCCTGCCGTTCCATGTAGGCGTAAGCCTGGTCGTAGTCGTTGGCGATTACGCCGTCCAGAATGGCGTCTTTGATGGCGCTCTTCAACTCGCCGACCGCCCGGCAGGGTTTCAGTCCGTAAATCTGCATGATTAGCTCGCCCGAGATCGGCGGCTGGAAATTACGGATCCGGTCTTTCTCCTCGATTTCGCGCAGTTTGACTCGTACCAGCTCGAAATTTTGTAAGTAACGTTTGACCTTGGCGTCGTTGGCCGAAGTGATGTCGGCTTCGCAGAGGGTCATCAGGTCGTCGATGTCGTCGCCCGCTTCGAACAGCAGCCGCCGTACGGCCGAGTCGGTTACGACGTCTTCGGCGAGGATGATCGGCCGCAGGTGCAAAAAAACCAGTTTCTGGACATACTTCATCTTCTCGTTCATCGGCAGTTTCAACTCCCGGAAGATCGCCGCGACCATTTTCGATCCGACGACTTCGTGCCCGTGGAACGTCCATCCCGTTTTCGGGTCGTAGGCTTTGGTTCTCGGTTTGCCGATGTCGTGCAGCAGCGCCGCCCAACGCAGCCAGAGTTTGTCGGTATGACGGGCTATGTTGTCGAGCACTTTGAGCGTATGCACGAAGTTGTCTTTGTGGGCGTGTTTCCCGACCCGTTCGACGCCTTTGAGCCGCGACAATTCCGGAAAGATCAGCGGCAGTAACCCGCAGCGGTCGAACAGGTCGAATCCGATCGACGGAACCGGCGACAGCAGGATCTTGTTCAGTTCGGTTACGATGCGTTCTTTCGAGACGATCGAAATCCGCTCGCGGTTGCGTTCGATCGCGTCGAAAGTTTCCGGTTCGATGTCGAAACCCAGTTGGGCGGCGAAACGTACGGCCCGGATCATCCGCAACGGATCGTCCGAGAACGTCGTGTCCGGATCGCACGGGGTTCTGATCAGCAGTCGCTCCAAGTCGCCCGTTCCGTCGAACGGGTCGATCAACTGCCCGAACGTATCGCCGTTCAGCGAGAAAGCCATCGCATTGATCGTAAAGTCGCGCCGTAGCTGGTCGTCTTCGATCGTCCCGTTTTCGACGATCGGTTTGCGCGAGTCGGCACGGTAGGACTCCTTGCGGGCCCCGACGAACTCCACTTCCCACTTCCCGCAGCGCAGCATCGCAGTTCCGAAGTTCTTAAAGACCGATACCCGGCTGCCGATCTGTCGGCCCAGCGTTTCGGCCACGTCGATTCCGCTGCCGGTTACCACGACGTCGATATCGGTGCAGGGACGCCGCAAGAAGTAGTCGCGGACATAGCCGCCGATCACGAAGGCCTGTAAGCCTTTGGCGTCGGCGATCGCTCCGATTTGTTTGAAAAGGGGATGTCGCAGCGCGTCGTTCATCGTTACCGAAGTTGTTTCAGGTAGAGCTGGATCGTATTTTCGAACCCGAGGTAGATGGCGTCGGCGACCAGCGCATGGCCGATCGACACTTCGAGCAGGTTCGGAATGTTTTCAGCGAAATATTTCAGGTTTTCGAGGTTCAGGTCATGACCTCCGTTGACGCCGAGACCGCAGCGTGCCGCTTCGCGAGCCGTTTCGACGAACGGGGCGATCGCCGCTTCGCGGTCGGCGGCGTAGTTCTTCGCGTAGGGTTCGGTGTAAAGTTCCACGCGGTCGGCTCCGGCTTCGGCTGCGGCCGGGATCATTTCGGGCCGTGCGTCGACGAATATCGAGGTGCGAATGCCGGAGGCTTTGAACCGGGCGATCACTTCTTTCAGAAAGGCTTTGTGCGTGACGGTATCCCAGCCGGCGTTCGACGTGATCGCGTTGTGCGCGTCGGGCACCAGCGTTACTTGGGTCGGGCGGACATCGAGTACCAGATCGACGAAACGGTCGATCGGGTTTCCTTCGATGTTGAATTCGGTCGTAAGCACCGGTTTCAGGTCGTAGACGTCCCGGTAGCGGATGTGTCGTTCATCCGGCCGAGGGTGCACGGTGATCCCTTGGGCGCCGAACCGTTCGGCGTTCAGCGCCGCTTCGACGACGTTCGGAATGTCCCCCCCGCGGGAATTGCGCAGGGTGGCGATCTTATTTATGTTAACGCTTAGCTTTGTCATATTTTTCGCTATTTTTGTGGGCATAAAGTTACAACACTTTTTTGAGTAATTGGAAATCGGATGAATATAGTTTTGTACAGCCGTGCTCAGCCGTCTTTTTCGGCAGAGGATTTGGACTTGCTGATCAATGCGTTGGACGAAACCGGGATGTCCTACCGGATGAACAAAGACTTTGCCGGACTGATCGGGGCGAAGACCGGCCGGACGTTCGGTGCGGAGCAGATTTACCGGGACAGCGCCGGTATCGGGGACGACGCGCGCGTGATGGTCAGCTACGGCGGCGACGGGACTTTTCTGGATGCCGTGCGGTTGCTCGATAACCGTCCGGTTCCGATCGTCGGGATCAATTCGGGACGTCTGGGTTTTCTGGCGAATATAACGAAAGAAAACATGAAGCAGGCGTTCGCCGATATAAAGGCGGGCGACTACACGGTGGCTCCGCGTTCGCTGATCCATGCCGAGGGCGAGTTTACGCAGCAGCCCGGGTTTCCGTATGCGTTCAACGAGTTTACGATCCAGCGGCATGGGCCGAATATGATCTCGACCGAGGTGTATGTCAACGACGAGATGATCGCTACTTACTGGGGCGACGGCGTGTTGGTTTCCACGCCTTCCGGTTCGACGGCCTATTCGCTGAGCGTCGGCGGGCCGGTGGTGGCGCCCGATTGCCGGTGTTTTTTGATTTCGCCGATCGCGCCGCACAACCTGACGATGCGCTCGGTGGTGATTCCGGACAGCAGCGTGATTACGCTGAGGGTGTCGAGCCGTGAAACCGATTTTGCCGTTTCGCTTGACAATCAGAACTACACGGCGCCCAATGGAGTGACCTTCCGGGTGTCGAAGGCCGAAAAGTCGATTTTTTTGGTGCATTTCCAAAATATATCTTTTTACGATACGTTAAGAAATAAAATGATGTGGGGGATCGACAGCCGGGATCTGGTCAAATAGCGTCGACGCTTTCGGAATCCCGTTGTTATTTTGACGGAAATCCCGGTAATAGTGTTATATTTGCACTCTACATTTTAAAACGAACAGATGGATAATCTCGATCCGGAAAATATACCCCGACACGTGGCCATTATCATGGACGGCAACGGCCGGTGGGCGGAAGAACGCGGGCAGGGGCGGGTATATGGCCATATCAACGGCGTGGAGAGTATGCGCAAAGCGATTCGCGCGGCTGTCCGTCGTGGAGTGAAGTTCCTGACCGTTTACGCCTTCTCCACCGAGAATTGGGGGCGTCCGAAAGAGGAGGTGCAGGCGCTGATGGAGTTGTTGTGCAAGTCCCTGTCGAACGAAACCGCCGAACTGAAGAGCCAGGGCGTGCGGATGCGGTTCATCGGGGATGTGGAAGCGCTGGCCGAAGATGTGCGTGCGGCGATTGCGCGCAGCGAGAAAGAGACGCACCGGAACGAGAAACTGACCCTGGTCGTTGCGGTCAATTACAGTTCGCGGTGGGAGATTACCCGGATGGCGCAGAAAATAGCCGTGCAGGTACGCGACGAAGGATTGCAGATTCACGAAATTACGGATCGTACCGTGGCCGACAACCTGGTTACGGCGGGGATTCCCGATCCCGACCTGCTGATCCGTACCAGCGGAGAGCAACGCCTGAGTAATTTTTTGTTGTGGCAGTTGTCTTACAGCGAGTTGTATTTTACGGAAACCTATTGGCCCGATTTTGACGAGTCTGAATTCGATAAGGCGATCGCGGAGTATCAGAAGCGGGAGCGCAGATACGGAATATTGATGAAAAAATAACCCTTGTTACACCAGTACAGGAAAAAATGAGAAATAAATTAAGGAACCTGGCAATAGCTTTACTGTTTATATTGACAAATGTTTCCGTTTTTGCTCAACCCGACGACTCGACGAAGCAGACTCAAACTCCGCCGATGATTGATTTCAAATCTACTCCCAAAGCATATATTATCAATAATATAACCGTAAGCGGAGCCACCTACCGCGATCCGCAGTTCATTTCGGCCATGACCGGTCTGGTCAAGGGCGATACGATCATGTTGCCCAGCGAGTACATTTCCAATTCCATTAAGAAAATGTGGGGACAAGGAGTCTTCTCGGATATCCAGATGCTGGTGTCTCCCGTCGGCGATAGCGTGAATGTCGAAGTGGTGCTGAAAGACCGCCCCCGGGTGTATAATTGGAATGTGGAAGGTATCCGCAAGGGGCAGAAATCCGATTTGTTCGAAACCTTGAATCTGAAAAAGGGCCGTGAATTGTCCGATTTTATCCTGAACAGTTCGAAAGAGGCGATTCGAAAATATTTCCGGGAAAAAGGGTTTTATAATACGGAGGTGAGCTACCGCGTGGAAAACGACTCGACGCTGGAGAATGTGGTGAACGTGACGTTTGTGATCAACCGCAACCGACGGGTGAAGATCGGCGATATCGTCTTCGATGGGAACGAAGCGATTTCGGACAGGCAGTTGCGCGGCGCGATGAAAAAGACGCACCGCAAGAGCATCAACTTCCTGCGGGGAGCGAAGCTGAAGGAGAAAGAGTATGAAACGGACAAGGAAAATGTAATCGACTATTACAATTCGAAGGGGTATCGCAACGCCACGATCATCAGCGATTCGATCTATCCGATCAGCGACAACCGGATCGGGATCGCGATCAAGGTGGAAGAGGGAAACAAATTCTACTACCGGAACGTAACCTGGACGGGTAACGACGTCTACGATACCAAACAGTTGAACGACATGCTGGGAATCCGCCGGGGAGAAACCTATGACAAAAAGTCGCTGTATAAACGGTTGGGAATCGGTAAGGAGGATAACCCGGAGGATATGTCTTCGGTGAACTCGCTGTATCAGAACAACGGTTATCTGTTCTCCAAGATCGATCCGGGCGAAGAGGTCGTCGGCGAGGATTCGATCGATATCAATGTCAAGATATACGAAGGTAAACAGGCCAAAATCAACGAAGTGGACGTGTCCGGAAACCGGAAGGTGAACGACAACGTGATTCGCCGCGAACTGTACGTGCGTCCCGGCGAATTGTACAACCGTTCGTTGCTGATGGCGACGATCCGGCAGTTGAACCAGATGGGACATTTCGACCCCGAAAAGATGTTGCCGGACGTTCAACCGGTAGAAAATTCCACCGAACTGGTCGATATCGCGTTCCCGCTCGAAGAGGTGGCCAACGACAAATTCGAGATATCCGGCGGTTGGGGAAGCGGCATGTTCGTCGGCTCGATCGGCGTTCAGCTGAACAACATTGCGATCAAGAATTTCTTTAAGAAAGGTGCCTGGCGACCTTTCCCGCAGGGGCAGGGGCAGTCGCTGGCCGTCCGGGCGCAGAGTAACGGTTCGTATTACAAGGCCTTCTCGGTGAACTTTACCGAGCCGTGGTTGGGCGGAAAGAAGCCGAATTCGTTTACGCTCGGACTCTTCTATTCCAACGAGACGAATGCTTACTACGCATGGCAGTCCGGCACCAAGCACTTCCGTACGATGGGTGTTTCGGTCGGCTGGGGACGGAGGCTCAAGTGGCCCGACAGGAACTTCTCGCTGTACCACGAGCTCAGCTACCAGGCCTATAACCTGAAAGACTGGACGTCGTTCATCGTGGAAAACGGCACTTCCAATATTATCGCGTTGAAAACCGTTTTCAGCCGCAATACGGTCGATTCGCCGATCTATCCGCGTACCGGTTCGGAGTTCTCCGTTTCGCTGGCTCTGACTCCCCCCTACTCGCTGTTCCAGAAAAATATCGATTATTCCGATCCCAATTTGCCGGATCGTAAACGGTATAAATGGATCGAATACCATAAATGGCAGCTCAAAGCGCAGTGGTTTTACCCGTTGACCAACAATAACAAGCTGGTGTTTATGGCTAAAGCCGAAATGGGTTACCTGGGATCGTACAACAAGAACAAACCTTCTCCGTTCGAAGGGTTCGATGTCGGCGGCGACGGTATGTCGGGGTATAATGTGTACGGTGTGGATATTATCGGACTGCGCGGATACGAGGATGGCGCCCTGACCCCCTATTCGTATACGACGGACGGACGAACCGATTATGCGCGGGCATACAATAAATATACGATGGAGATACGTTATCCCATTATATTGAAGCCGAATTCGAATATCTATGGTCTGGTATTTGCGGAAGGTGGAAACGCTTTCAGGTCGTGGCAGGAGTTCGATCCTTTTCTGATCAAACGTTCTGTCGGCGTGGGACTTAGAATCTTTATGCCGGTCGTCGGACTGCTGGGTATCGACTGGGGATACGGTTTCGACAGGGCCGTGGGAGCGAGCCACCGCAGCGGAAGCCAGGTGCATTTTATGATCGGTCAACAGTTCTAATTTAAATTATCAGGCTATGAAAAAGTTCGTGGTATTGTTTGCACTCGTATTCTGCGCGGCAAGCGGCGCATGGGCGCAAAGTTATGTATTCGTGAATTCCGAGACGATTTTCAAGTCGCAGGCCGACTACAATAGTGCGATCAAGCAACTGGACGATCTGTCCGCGGAATATCAGAAAAATATCGACGATGCGTATGCGGAGTTGGACGAGACGTTCAACAACTATGCTGCGCAGCGGGGATATCTGTCCGAGACGAGCCGCCAGAACCGGGAGGAACAAATCGTCAACCGGGAAAAAGAGATTAAAAAATATCAGCAGGACGTTTTCGGTCCCGAAGGCGAGCTGATGAAAAAACGTATCGAGTTGATCAAACCGATCCAGGAGCGGGTTTTCGCCGCGATCAACAAGTACGCCGAAACCAACAATCTGGGAATGGTAGTCGACCGGGCGAATAATCAGACCCTGCTCTACTATCAGCCGGCGTTGGACAAAACCGATGAAATTATCAAAATGTTAAACAACAATTAAAACTTAATGTGAATTTTATGAAAACGATTCTCAAATTAACCTTGGTTGCGACGCTGTTGGTAGCGGGGAGCAGTGCTTACGCTCAGAAGTTCGGCTATATCAAGATGGACGACCTGATCTCTCTGATGCCGGAGAACGATTCGGCAATGGTCAAACTACAGGCTTTACAGAAAGAACTGTCGGAGCAATTGGAAGCCGTCCAGGTCGAATTCAATACGAAGGCGCTCGATTATCAGAAAAATGCCGCTACGCTTTCCGATGCGGTGAAAGAGATGAGGCAGAAGGAACTGGACGGCGTTCAGCAGCGTTACCAGGAACTGAGCCAGCTCGCTACGCAGCAATTTCAGAAAGCGCAGATGGATCTGTTCGATCCGGTGCTGAAGAAGGCGCAGGCTGCGATCGACAAAGTAAGCAAGGAAAACAGTTTCACGCTGGTGTTCAATACGGCCAACGAACCGCTGGCTTATTACAACGCGGCAACGGTAACCGACATCCTTCCTCTGTTGAAAAAGGAATTGAACCTGAAAGACAAGCCGACTACTCCGGTGACCGACGCGGCGGCGCCTACGGCTCCCGCGACCCCGGCAGCGAAATAACCGGATTTATAAAATACAAAAAGGCTCCTCGAAGAGGAGCCTTTTTTATGCCGGTATGCCGCGCGGCGGGTTATCTTACCCATTCGGTCCATTTACGGTCGTCGTCCGATCCGGATTTTACGATGGTTTCGATGAACTGCATACCGCGGATTCCGTCGTTCACATCCGGAAAATCCGTCCATTCCGGCCGGGGCGCTTCCCCGCTCCGCCGGGCCCGCACGGTACGTGCGAAATTCCGGTAAATGTTCGCAAAGGCTTCGATGTAACCTTCGGGATGTCCGCCGGGCGTGCGGGTGTTGGCTTTTGCAGCGGCTCCCATGTAAGCATTCCCGGTACGTACGACCTCCATCGGTCGGTCGTTCCATTTGACGTACAGCGTATTCGGTTCCATCTGTGCCCATTCGATGCCGCCTTTTTCGCCATAGATCCGGATCGTCAGCGGATTTTCTTCACCGGCGGCTACCTGGGTTGCGACCAGCACGCCGGTGGCGCCTCCGTCGAAACGGAGCAGTGCCGCGCCGTCGTCGTCGAGCAGGCGTCCTTCCACGACTGTACGCAGGTCGGCGCAGAGCGATGTGCATCGCTGCCCGGAGATGTATTCGGCCAGTTGCAGGGCATGAGTGCCGATATCTCCCATCGTTCCCGCTTTTCCGGAGCGGGACGGATCGGTGCGCCATCCGGCGTTTGAGGCGGGATCGAGTTCGACGCGCGTGGAGAGCCATCCTTGCGTATATTCGACGAATATTTTCCGGATTTTCCCGAAATCGCCGCGGGCGAAACGTTCGCGCGCTTCTTTGACGCCCGGATAACCGGAATAAGTATGGGTCAGCGCAAGGGTACGGCCGGTTTGTTCGACCTTGTCCCTGAGCCGGTAAGCTTCTTCGAGCGAAAAGGTGATCGGTTTGTCGAGTACGACGTCGAAGCCATGTTCCATAGCCATCGCGGCCGGCCCGAAATGCAGTTGGTTCGGAGTGACGATCGATACGAAATCCATGCGCCGTTCTTCCGGCAGCGCGGCTTCGCGCTCGATCATCTGTTGGTAAGAAGTGTATATCCGGTCGTCCGGTAAGAAATATTCCCGGCCGGAAGCCAGTGAAACTTCCGGTTTGCTGCTGAAGCATCCGCAAACCAGTTCGATCTGGTTGTCCATCAGCGCGGCGGCCCGGTGGATCGCACCGATAAAAGCGCCTTTCCCGCCGCCGATCATGCCCATTCTCAGTTTTCGGTTTATCATGATTGTGCTTTTAAGTTGGTTTGTAACAAAAATAGTAAAATATCCGGTTTATGCGGAATCCGTTCCCGAACGTGCCGCGTAAAAGTTACATTACAGTAATTTGCGGCTATAAAAAACGCCGGCTGAACAGCCGGCGTTTTTCGGGTATCGCTTGTTTTGCAGTCGTTATCTCTTTCTGGCCATTTGTTCCCGTTGTTTCATCATCTCTTCGTACCGTTGCTGGAACTTGCTCAACTTGCGCGGTTTTTTGGCATTTTCTTTCATCCGGTGGTGCAGTTTGTCCTCGTTTACGATGTAACGGAACGCATAGGTTTGCCCGATCGTAATGATGTTGCTGACCAGATAGTAGTAACTCAGGCCGCTGGAGTAATTATTGAACCAGAACAGCAGCATCAGCGGCATCAGGTACAGCATCATGAATTTCATGCCGGCCATCTGCGGGCCTGCTCCGGCCGTCTGCGCGTAGTTGATCTTCGACGAAATGAATACCGATACGGCCATCAGCAACGCGAACAGGCTGACATGGTCGCCGTAGAACGGAATGTTGAACGGCAGATGCAGGATGCTGTCGTACGACGAAAGGTCGTCGGCCCACAGGAACGATTTTCCGCGCAGTTCGATCGACGCCGGGAAAAAGCGGAACATGGCGATCAGGATCGGGAACTGGATCAGCATCGGAATACAGCCCCCCATCGGGTTGACTCCGGCGCTTTTGTACAGCGCCATCATCGCCTGCTGTTTCTTCATCGCGTCTTCCTGTTTCGGGTACTTCTCGTTGAGCTTGTCCATTTCCGGTTTCAGCAGGCGCATTTTGGCGGTCGAAAGGTAGGACTTGTAGGTCAACGGCGAGATGATGATTTTGATGAAGATCGTCAGCAGCAAGATGATCAATCCGTAATTCGAAATGTATTTACCCAGGAAATCGAACGTCGGGATTACCAGCCAGCGGTTCACCCAGCCGATGATCCAGCCTCCGAGCGGAACCAACTTTTGCAGGTGCAGGTCGTCGTATTTTTTCAGCGTCGAGTATTTGTTCGGGCCGAAATAGAAACTGAAATCGTAATGGTCGGTCTGCGGCGTATAGGGGACGGCCAGTTGCGTATGGAACGTTTTGATCTCGCGGGCGGTAGGCGCAAAGGTCGTGAATTTGACCGAGCCGTTCTGGAAATCGTCTCCGGCGATCAGGATCGACGAGAAGAACTGCTGCTTGAATGCCACCCATTTGATCTTGGAATTGATCGTCTCCTCTTTCGTTTCGTTGGAGATGCCGAGTTCCTCGATGCCGTCGTCGCCCGGGTAATTATAGGCGATCGTCGTGTAACGGTTCTCGTTTTCGAACCCTTTTTCGTTCTGGGGGCCGACATTCTGCCACGTGATTTCCATGTCGCCCTGGTTCGGCGACAAGATTTGCTGCATACCGACGAAACGCACGTCGAAGTCGATCATGTAGTTGTCCTTGCGGATCGTGTAAACGTAATCCACATAGGCGGCCGAATCCACCGGCAACCGCAGGACGAATTCCTTTTGCTCCTGCCCTGCCCCGAAAGTCAGGTCGGTCGCCTCGGCGGGGGTGAAGTAGTAATCCCCTGTTCGTATCTGGGCGTCGTTGTATCCCTGTTTGATGAAGAACGACAGATCGAATACCGAAGTCGTGTCGGCGAACAGCACCAGAGGCTGTCCCCCGTAGGTTTTGTAATCTTTCAGCTCGACCGAAGCGACGCGTCCGCCTTTGTTCGAAAAGCGGATTTTCATCAGGTCGTTTTCGACCGTATAGAAAGTTTCGGTTCCTTTGGTCGCTTGAAAAAGAGAGCTCCCGAGGTGGCGTTCGAGGGCTTGTTCGGCTTGCGCCGTCCGGAGGCTGTCGCCCGCTGGCGAGTTCGTCACGGTGATCTTTTCCACTTTCTGCGTTTGCTGAACGGCTGCCGCATTGGCGGCGTTCAGCGAATCGACGAGCGTTTTGGCTTCGTCGAACTGCGACTGCTGTTTACTGTTGTACCACGAAAAACTGAAGAGTATGACACCGATGATCAGTAGGCCCAGTAGCGTTTTCTTATCCATGTTTTGACGTCTTCTGTTTTATTTACAACTGTTGCTTTCGCAATATTTTTCGGCAGCCTTTACGAACGATACGAACAGCGGATGCGGGTGCAGTGCCGTACTTTTATATTCGGGGTGGTACTGCACGCCGATAAACCACGGATGGTTTTCCAGTTCGACGATCTCGACCAGGTTCGTATCCGGATTTACGCCGACCGGTTTGAGGCCTGCTTGGACGAACTCGTCCAGGTAGTCGTTATTGAATTCGTAACGGTGGCGATGGCGTTCGACGATCTCGGCTTTCCCGTATGCCGCATAGACTTTCGTGCCTTTTTGCAGGGCGCAAGGGTATCCTCCCAGCCGCATCGTGCCGCCTTTTTCGGTCACGCCCTTCTGTTCTTCCATCAGGTCGATCACCGGATGCGTCGTGCTGTCCATCTCGGTCGAATTCGCATCGGCGTATCCGAGCACGTTGCGGGCGAATTCGATTACGCTGCACTGCATTCCAAGGCAGATCCCGAAGAACGGGATTTTCTGTTCGCGGGCGTAACGCACCGCTTCGATTTTTCCTTCGATGCCGCGGTGCCCGAAACCGGGCGCTACCAGAATGCCGCACATGCCTTTCAGTTGCGCGGCGATGTTCTCTTTGGTGATCTTTTCAGAATTTACGTATTGCAGTTTCACCTTCGTATGGTTTGCGGCCCCGGCGTGTATGAACGATTCGACGATCGATTTGTAGGCGTCAGGCAGTTCGGTGTATTTGCCGACCAACGCGATGTTGACCTTTTTCTGCGGATGCTTGACCTTTTCGACGAATTCGATCCAGGCTTTCAGGTCGGGCTCTCCGTTGTCCGGCAGCCGTAGTTTATCGAGCACCACCAGATCGAGTTTCTGGTTCAGCATCATCAGCGGCACTTCGTAAATCGTCGGTACGTCGATCGATTCGACGACCGCATTGACGTCCACGTTGCAAAACAGCGCCACTTTGCGCCGGATGTCGTTGGTCAGGTGCTTTTCGGTGCGCAGTACCAGCGCGTCGGGCTGCAGGCCGTTTTCGAGCAACTGCTTGACCGAATGCTGGGTCGGCTTGGTCTTGAGTTCGCCGGACGCGGCCATGTACGGAATCAGGGTCAGGTGCACGACCAGCGAGTTGTTCGCTCCCAGTTCGTAGCGGAGCTGCCGGACGGCTTCGATGTACGGCAACGATTCGATGTCGCCGACCGTGCCGCCGATCTCGGTGATGATAACGTCGTATATTTTCTTGGCGCTCAGTAACTTGATTCGCCGTTTGATTTCGTCGGTGATGTGCGGGATGACCTGCACGGTCTTGCCGAGGAATTCGCCGCGCCGTTCTTTGTTGATAACGCTCTGGTAGATGCGTCCGGTGGTGACGTTGTTGGCCTGTGAAGTCGGGATGTTCGTGAAACGTTCGTAGTGCCCGAGGTCGAGGTCGGTCTCGGCGCCGTCTTCGGTGACGTAGCATTCTCCGTGTTCATAGGGATTCAGCGTTCCCGGATCGACGTTGATGTACGGATCCAGCTTCTGGATCGCTACTTTATAGCCCCGGGCTTGCAACAGCCGCGCGAGGGATGCGGAGATAATCCCCTTTCCCAGCGAAGAGGCGACGCCTCCGGTGACAAAGATAAATTTCGTTTTGTTCGTGTTACTCACAGCCATGTTTTTACTCTCCCTGCTTATCTATCATGTTAATCTTTTCAATCGTGGTTGCCATTTCCTCTTTCGCCTTGGCGATCTTCTCGTTGACGTCACGGATCATGGCCTCGGCGTTCTTGCTTTTCGAGAAGAAGCCGATGTTGTTTTCCAGCAGCGCGATGTCCGCTTCGAGTTGTTTCATCTTGTTGTACAGTCGTTCGCGTTCGTGGCGCAGGCGGCGGTCGTTGGCGTTGTCTGCCGCCAGGTTTTGGATTTTGCCTTTGAAGCGTTCCAGATGACGCTCTTTTTCATTGCCGCGCAACTTGGCGAAAGCGGCATCGACCAACTGACGCCATTCGTTTTGGATAGCCTCTTTTTGCCGGATCGGCACGAATCCGGTTTCGGCCCAACGGCGTTGCAGTTCTTTCAGTTTGTCGAAAGCCTTTTCCTGTCCGTCCGCGACGAAGTTTTTCATCTCTTCGATCAGCGCGCGTTTTTTCGTCAGGTTCTCTTCGTATTGGGTGTCGATCGTTGCGAAGTGGGCCGCCTTGCGCTCGAAAAAACGGTCGCAGGCCGTGCGGAACCGTTTCCACACCGCATCCGAATGGCGGCGTGCGACCGGCCCGATCTCTTTCCACCTTTTCTGTAGCGCGATCAGTTCGTCGGTGGCTTTTTTCCACTCCTCGCTGTCCTGAACGGCTTCGGCCGCAGCGCATATTTCGTTTTTCAGTTGCAGGTTGCTTTCCATCTCCATTTTCGTCTGGAGATAGAAATTCCGTTTGTTTTCGAAAAATTTATCGCATGCGTTGCGGAAGCGTTCGTAAATTTTGGTGTTGTCTTTTTTCGGGGCGAAACCGATCGTTTTCCATACTTTCTGGATTTCGATCAGTTGTTCCGAGGCTTTGTTCCACTCCTTGCGGGAGATCGGCGCAGCGGTGACCAGTTCCTCGGTCTTGACGCAAAGCTCGGTTTTCAGGTCGAGGTTTTTCTTTTGTTCCTCTTTCAGTTGGTCGAAATGTTCCTGATGCCGTTTGTTGATTTTCGAACTGGCTTCGCGGAAACGGTCCCACAACTGTTCCTTGTATTCGTTGGTCACAGGGCCTATTTCGCGCCACTGTTCGTGCAGCTTCTGTAATTTGTGGAACGCGGTAATGACCGAGTTCTCCAGCACCAGCGCTTCCGCCTCTTCGCACAGGGCGATTTTGGCTTCGTAATTCTTTTTCAGGTCGAGGTCGCGCAGTTCCTTGTTGATCTTGATGAAATTGTAGAAATTCTCGACGTGCAGGTTGTAAGTTTCCCACAGGTCTTTCATGACCGACTGCTGTACGAGCCCTGTCTCTTTCCAGCGCTGTTGCAGTTCGCGGAACGTGTTGAATGTCTGATTGAGCGTTTCGTTACTGTTGACCAGTTCTTTCAGTTCTTCGATGATCTGGAGTTTGGTCTGGTAGTTGGCTTCTTTTTCGGCGTCCAGCCGGGCGATGAACTCATTGCGTTTCTCGCGGTATTCGGCGAATAGCGTCTTGAACTGCTGCTCCGCTTCGTTTGCGGGCGGAACGAAATCTTCGCTATTGCCGCCCGATTCGACGAACAGCTTGCGCAACTGATCCACCTCGTTGCGGTAATTCTTATAGAAGGCTATTTTGATGGCTTCCACGTCTGCGCGGATCGTCTGTACGGGCTTCGTCCGCAGCAGCGTTTCGAAAATCGCGAGCAATTGTTCTTTGTTCTTCCCGGAATAGTCGACCGTCTCCGAAACGCGATCCCCGCCGGCGTTTTCTTCCGCAGGTTCTTCGTCTCCCAGATCGAATTCCGGAGCGTCGGCCGCCAGGGCCGCCTCTTCGTCCGAGAAGTCTACGACCGGATCGGCGGCGTTTTCCGGGGCCGGAGCCTGCGGGTCGGCCGGTGCGTCTTGCCGGTTCTTGCTTTCTTTTTCGACCGCCGGTTCGGCAGTCGGAGCGGTATCCGTCGTATCCTCAATGCCGGAAGCATTGACTTGTTCCTCGGGAACAGGCAGTTCGTTGTTTTCGGTAACCATCATCAAACGTTTTTAGATTCAGAAAAGTCCCGCTGCCAGCGGGCAGCTTTAAATTACAAAAGTATATGATTTTTCCTAAAAAACACAGTTCCCGTTCAAAAAGTTACCGGTATTCACGCCCTTTGCGGGAATATATAGCGAGCTTCTTAACTGTTTTTTAACAATAATTGCCTAAAATTGCATTTCCAAATTTTGCGATAACTCGAACTTTTATGGAATATGTTCATTTTCTGATCGATTTTTTGCTGCACATCGACGTGCATCTGGCGCAGATGGTCGCCCAGTACGGCGTATGGGTATACGCGATCCTGTTCGCGATCATTTTCTGCGAGACCGGCCTGGTCGTAACGCCTTTTCTGCCCGGAGATTCGCTGCTGTTCGTAGGCGGCGCGCTGGCCGCTTTGCCGACCAACGAGTTGAATGTCCATTTGCTGGTGCTGGCGGTGGCTGTCGCCGCCGTGTCGGGAGATGCGGCCAATTACACGATCGGCCGTTTGTTCGGCGAAAAATTGTTCAGGAATCCGGATTCCCGGATTTTCAAACAGAGTTACCTGGAGAAAACGCACGCTTTTTATGAAAAATACGGCGGAAAAACAATTATTCTGGCGCGATTCGTTCCGATCGTGAGGACGTTCGCTCCGTTCGTGGCCGGCATGGGGCACATGAGCTATCGGCATTTCGCCCTTTTCAATGTGGTCGGCGGGTGTGCCTGGGTGGCCGTTTTCTGTTACGCCGGATTTTTGTTCGGCGGACTGGACGTGGTGCAGGAAAATCTGAAGCTGTTGATCGTCGTGATCATCGTCGTTTCCATTTTGCCGGCTGTGATCGAGATATGGCGCAATAAACGTAAAAAAAAGTAAAATACATTTTCATTTCGTCGGTAAATGGCTACCTTTGTGTGATTTTGTTGCGGCCCCGGGCTGTCCTCTTTTTATCTCGACGGATGAGAAGAGCGTTTTTTTGCAGGGTATCCGGTCGCTCTCACCTCTTTACGGCCGGTTGTCGTTTCGGATGAAAACACAATTTAAATAATAATTGGTATTATGGAATTTGTCGATAAAATCAAACAGAAGGCGAAAAGCAACATCAAAACGATCGTCCTGCCGGAAGCCTACGAGGAACGCAACCTGAAGGCTGCCGACCGGATTATCAGCGAAGGGTTTGCCGATCTGATCCTGATCGGGAATCCGGATCAGATCCATCATCTGGCTTCGGAACTCTATCTGGAAAATATCGGGAAGGCGAAGATCGTCGATCCGCAAAACAATCCCGATAAGGAAAAGTACGTGGAACTGATGCTGAAGCTTCGGGCAGCCAAAGGATTGACCCGCGAACAGGCTGAAAAGCAGATCGCCGATCCGCTGTATTTGGGCGCCGTGATGGTGAAGGCCGGCGATGCGGACGGAGAGGTAGCCGGCGCGAACAATGCGACCGGCGACGTGTTGCGTCCCGCTTTTCAGTATGTTAAGACCATACCGGGGATCAGCGTCGTGTCCGGAGCGTTCATTATGATGCTGAAAGACCCGATGTTCGGGGAGAACGGGATGATGGTGTTCGCGGATTGTGCGGTGCATCCGAATCCTACGGCCGAAGAGTTGGCGCAGATCGCTGTGATGACCGGGCGGACGACCCGCGTGATCGCCGGTTTCGAACCGCGTATCGCGATGCTGAGTTTTTCGTCGAAAGGTTCGGCCAAACATGAAATGGTCGACAAGGTGGTGCGCGCGACCGAATTGGCCAAGGAGTTGGATCCGACGTTGATGATCGACGGGGAGTTGCAGGCCGACGCCGCGATCATTCCGGGTATCGGCGCGCAAAAAGCTCCCGGCAGCAAGATCGCCGGCAAAGCGAACGTACTGGTATTCCCGACGCTCGAAGTCGGCAACATCGCCTACAAGTTGGTGCAGCGCATGGCGCATGCCGAGGCGATCGGTCCGATCCTGCAGGGAATGGCCGCTCCGATCAACGACCTTTCGAGAGGGTGCTCGGTGGACGATATCGTCGGACTCGTCGCGATTACGGCATGCCAGGCGGGAGGAATGAAGTAATCTGAAGGTTAATATAAAGTGATATAAACTTATGAAAATCCTTGTTTTAAACTGTGGTAGTTCGTCGATCAAGTATCAGGTGATCGACATGAAGAGCGCCACGGAATATTCGCTGTTGGTGAAGGGCATTATCGAACGGATCGGTCTGTCCGACGCGATCCTGACGCATAAGCCGGTCGGAAAACCGGTTTACGAAGTGGTGCGGAGCATTCCGGATCATACGAGCGGGATCAGCCTGATCCTGGACGCGCTGGTCGATCCGGAGTACGGCGTACTGGAAAGCATCTCGGAGATCGCGGCGGTCGGTCACCGCGTGGCTCACGGCGGAGAGTATTTTAAGGACAGCGCTTTGGTGGACAAGTCCGTCAAGCAGAAGATCGAAGCTTGCTTCGACTTGGCTCCGTTGCATAATCCGGCCAATCTGAAGGGGATTCTCGCGATGGAAAACATCCTGCCGAACACGCCGCAGGTGGCCGTATTCGATACTTCGTTCCACCAGACGATGCCGGCCAAGAATTTTATGTACGCCCTCCCCTATAAATATTACGAGGATTACCGGGTGCGCCGTTACGGTTTCCACGGAACGAGTCACAAATATGTGGCCCAGACGGCTTGCAAGTTGACGGGGATCGATATGAATCGGTCGAAAATCGTGACTTGTCATATCGGTAGCGGAGCGTCGGTGGCGGCGATCCTGAACGGGGAGTCTTACGATACGTCGATGGGATTCACGCCGGTCGACGGCCTGATTATGGGAACCCGTTGCGGCAGCACCGATCCCGGCGCGCTGATTTATATCGCCGAGAAAGAAGGGATCAATCTGGATCGCCTGAGCGTGATGATCAATAAGGAGTCCGGAATGCTCGGCATTACCGGCGTTTCGTCCGATATGCGCGATATCCGCGCTGCGGCCGAGAGTGGGAATCCGCGGGCCGAACTGGCGATCGAAATGTTTGCGGCGCGGATCAAGAAGTTCGTCGGCGCGTATGCCGCGCTGATGGAGGGGATCGATATGATCGTCTTTACCGGGGGAATCGGCGAAAACGATCCGGGAACCCGGGAGCGCGTCAGCAAAGGGCTCGAATTCATGGGCGTGAAATTCGATCCCGAGGTGAACCGGGGCGTGCGCGGAAAAGACGTCGTGCTCTCTGCGCCGGATTCGCGCGTCAAGGTCGTTACGATCGCTACGAACGAAGAGTTGGTCATCGCTTCGGATACGTTCCGGTTGACCAAAAAACGCTCCGAATAATACGGTTGTTGCGGCGAATGCAAACGAATGTTCGAAAAGTTTTCCGGAATGAAAAAAACGGAAAACTTTTTGATGTTTCAAAGGATTGTTAAATTATGAAACGATGATAACGAAACTGGAAGAAATCATTCAGACCGTCCAGGGGCAGCCGCGTAAAAAACTGGCGGTAGCCTATGCGCAGGATTCGCACACGCTGGAGGCCGTTGGCGCGGCGGTGGATATGGGAATCGTCGAAGCGATCCTCGTCGGCGACCGCGACGAGATCGAGCGGGTTTGCATGGCGGACGAGATCGACCCGGAAAAGTTTTCGGTGATCGACCAGAAGAGCGATGTCGCCTGCGTGGCGACGGCCGTGAAAATGATCCATGACGGAATGGCCGATATTCTGATGAAAGGGCTGGTTTCTACCGACAAATACATGCGCGGGATTCTCGACAAGGAATTCGGGTTGCTTCCGCCCAAAGGGGTGTTGAGCCATGTGGCGGTGCTGGAGCTGCCGATGTATCACAAGTTGCTGCTGGTGTCGGACGTGGCGGTGATCCCCTACCCCGACCTGGATCAGAAGGTGCGGATCACCCGCTATCTGATCGAGGCGGCCCGGGCGCTGGGCGTTCAGAAACCCAAGGTCGCGGTGGTCGCTCCGAGCGAGCAGATGCTACCGAAAATCCAGTCGGCGGTCGATGCGGCGATCCTGTCCAAAATGGGCGACCGGGGACAGTTCGGAAATGCGTTGATCGACGGTCCGTTAGCGGTGGATGTGGCGCTGGTGAAGGAGGTAGCCCAGACCAAAGGGCTGTCGAGTCCGGTTGCAGGCGACGCCGACTGCCTGTTGTTCCCGACGCTGGATGCGGCGAATGCTTTCTTTAAGGCGGCAAACCAACTATGCCGCGCACCGCTGGCCGGGATGGTGGTCGGCACCAAATGTCCGTGCGTACTGACGTCCCGCGGCGATTCTCCGGCGTCGAAGCTCTATTCGATCGCAATGGCTGCGTTGTCCGTTAAAAAGTAAGAAGTGATGAAACAATACGGAATATTGGCGATCAACCCCGGTTCGACTTCTACGAAAATTGCGGTGTATCTCGATGAAACGGAGGCGATGAGCCGGACGATCCGTCACTCGGCGGAGGAGCTGCGGCCGTTCGCCCGCGTGACCGACCAGTTCGGTTTTCGCCGGGATCTGATTCTGAAAGTTCTGGAGGAGGAAGGTATTGCGCTGGACTCGCTGTCTGCGGTTATCGGGCGCGGGGGATTGGTCAAACCGATCGCTTCGGGCGTGTACGAGGTGAACGACGCGCTACGTCGGGATTTGATCCACGCTCCGCAGGGCGAGCACGCCTCGAACCTGGGCGGACTGCTGGCTGTCGAAATCGCGTCGCGGGTTCCGGATGCGAAGGCTTATATCGCCGATCCGGTCGTCGTGGACGAATTGGACGACGTAGCCCGCGTCTGCGGGCACGCGCTGTTTCGCCGGGTCTCTATTTTCCACGCTTTGAATCAAAAAGCCGTATCGCGGATTTATGCCGCGCGGGTCGGGAGAAAGTACGATGAACTGAACCTGATTGTCGCCCACCTGGGGGGCGGTATTTCGGTCGGCGCTCACCGGGGCGGACGGGTGATCGACGTGAATAACGCGTTGGACGGCGACGGCGCTTTTTCGCCCGAACGGTCGGGAACCCTACCGGCCGGACAGTTGGTGAAGCTCTGTTTCAGCGGACAATATACCGAGGCCCAGATCCGGCGAATGCTCTGCGGCAGCGGTGGTCTGGTTTCGTTGGCGGGCTCCAACAGCGTGCAGGAACTGCTCGAACGAGCGAAACAGGGCGACCGGGCCTGCGAACGGATCATCTACGCGATGGCTTACAACGTGGCCAAGGAGATCGGAGCTATGGCTGCCGTACTCGGCGGTCGGGTCGATGCGATTCTGATTACCGGCGGCATCGCGTACAGCGGCACGGTTTGCGACGCGATCCGCGAACGCGTTTCCTTTATCGCTCCGGTCGAGGTGATTCCCGGTGAAGACGAGATGGGAGCGCTGGCCGAAAATGCGCTGCGGGTATTGCGGGGCGAAGAGATGCCGAAGAAGTACGAATAAAACGTGCCGAAGAGATGTTTCCGGGACGTTTCGAAAGACCGGCAGCCGGCGCTGCCGGTTATTTTTTTGCCGGCGACAGTCGGGACGACCGGACGGAATCGGCCGGCTGTTCGACCGAAAACAGATCGCGGTCGGGCCATTTTTTTATTTTGCCCATCGCTTGTTTCATCATTGCGGCGATTTTCCGGGGAAAGCGGGAACCCGACCAGGAACTCGTGTTGGTGATGAATACCCAGGTGTAACCGTCGTGCTGCCGTTTGAGCATTGCGCTCGATCCGGACAGCGACCCGGTGCGCGACCAGTCGTCGCTTTCGGTGGTTCTCATCCAGCCGATCGGGTATTTCGATTTGTCTTTTTCGGTCATGTAGGCGATGGTTTCCGGTTTCAGGATGTCCGGCCGCGAATCGCCGGGGTCGATCGCCGTAATGAACTTCATCAGTTCCGCCGGAGAGGCTACCCAGCCTCCTGCCCCGCTCAGCACCTGCATGTCGCAGCCGCCGTAGCTGCGCGGAACCAACCGGCCGCTGCCGTCGAACGCTTCGGTCGGCTCGGCGTCGGAAGGCTCGTAATAGCGGACTTCGTTCGGGAATTTCTGTTCGTAGGACGAGCGGCCGATGTGCATGTCGTGGCATCCGGCGGGCGACAGAATGCTGTCCCGGATGAAACTCTCGTAAGGCAGTCCACTCGCTTTTTCGATTACTTTGGTCAGTACCACGTAGCCGAGGTTCGAATAGAGGTTGCTGCTTCCCGGTTCGTAGCGCAGGCGGGTTTCGGCCGCATAACGCACCATGTCGTCGAATCCCACCGGCGGAGCGATGCCCAATTGTTTTGCGACGCTCACCGAGCAGAACAGCGGATCGCCGCTGCGGATCGAGTAGCCTCCCTGGTGGCGCAGCAGATGCTCGACGGTTATTTTTTCGATCCGTTTGTCCCGTATATTCCGAAACAGCGAATCATTCAGGATGCCGTCGGCGCCGAAAACCCGGTCGCCGAGCGAAAGCCGTCCCTGTTCGCAGAGTTTCATGATGCCGGTCGCCGTGATCAGCTTGGAGAGGGATGCGATCCGGAAGATATGCCGGACGTCGGTACGGATGCCCTGTTCTTTGTCTGCCCAGCCGAATCCCTTGCTGTATAGTAGTTTGCCGTCTTTCATAATGGCGATCGACGCGCCGGTGATCTCCCATTGTTGCATGAAGCGTTCGACGATCCTCTCGAACTGCCGGGTCTCTTCGAGCTCCGAGTTGGAGTTGTCGAGCAGGTGGTTGATCCCTTCGGGTAGAATGATTTCCGGGATCGGGTTGTAAACGTTCCGCACGCTTTCGTGACAGCTCCGGTTTAGCGTGAAGACGGTCAATATCAAACACAGCAGTGCGTAAAAGTATCTGAATTTCACGGAGATCAGCTTGTTTTTTTGTTTTTATGATAACGGACGGCAGCAACGGCGACCAGCACGAGCACCCCTGCTCCCGCAGCCAGTACGATTTCCGGCGAAAAGCCTTCGCTCTTTCCGTAGGAGTGCAATCCCGACAGGTAATAATTTACACCGAAGAAAGTCATCAGCACCGTCGAAAAACCGACCACCGACATAACGTCGAAGACCAGCGGGTTCGTATTCAGCCGCGGAATAAAATGCAGGTGCGTCGTGACCGCGTAAACGATCATCGTGATCAGCGCCCAGGTCTCCTTCGGGTCCCAGCCCCAGTAACGGCCCCAGGACTCGTTGGCCCAGACGGCGCCGAAAAAGATGCCGGTGGTCAGCAGCACCAGCCCGACGAGCATCGCCATTTCGTTGATGATCCTCAGTTCCGCGAGGTTCTTTCCTGCGATCGTGGCGATCAGCGAAGCGATGCCGCAGGCCGCGCAGATACCGAAAAAACCGTAGCTGGCGGTAATGACCGACACGTGGATCATCAACCAGTAGGATTTCAGCACCGGTACCAGCGGGGTGATCTGCGGGTCGAGCCAGTTCAGGTTCGATACGAACAGGACGACCCCGCCGAGCAGCGCGGCCAGCGCGAGGGCCAGTTTCGACCGGCGGGCGAAAACGATTCCCGACAGTACGGTTGCCCAAGCGACGTAGACCATCGATTCGTAAGCGTTCGTCCAGGGGGCGTGGCCGCTGATGTAGCTGCGCAGTCCCAGTCCGAACGTATGCAGTGCGAAAACGATGAATATGGCGATCGAAACGACCCGGGCGGCGAGCGTCGCTCGGCGTTTGTTCTTTCCGAACATCCCCCGTAGGGCCGTTACGAGCAGGATTCCCCCGAGGATCAGGTAGGCCCGGAACGAAATCCGGAAAATATCCGCCCGGTTGTACAGGATTTCGGCTTCGATCCGCAGCGGTTGCAGCGACGGCGTCCGTGCTTGCTGGTATTGCCGGATGGCGTCGAGCGCCCGTCCGGCGGCCTGCGGGTCGGTTTGGGTCAGCGCGTTGCGGAATGCCGCGAACAGCCTCGGTGTCAGAACCGTGTCGGCTTCCGTCCGGTCGTCGCCCGGCGATATCCACCGCTGCGATCCGGCGACCGGGAAGATCGGGAACATCTGCCCGTTCAGCAGGGCGTACAGGATATTGACCTTTTCGTCCAGTTTCAGCAGCGTTTGTTCCGGCTTCGTGCGGTGCGCGGGCGGTTTGGCGTAAATGGTTTCCACCTGTTTCTTCAGCCGGTAATCGCCCCGATCGTCGAACATCGCATCGAACGATACGTATTTGTCCGGAAAACACGCTTCTTCCGGAAGAGGATTCTGTCCGATGTAAAGGATCGGTTCGCGGCCCCATGTCTGCCGGTCGGTCAGGATGCCGGCCAGCACCTGGTTGGCATTCAGATTTCCGTAGCTGTCGCGGTGATACAGCTTGCGGAGAATCTCCGAAGCGTAACTGTCCACCGGTTCGATGCGTCCGTCGGAAGATTGCAATAGCAATCGTCCGAACCGTTCGGCGGTTTCGGGCGCGATGCCGCCGGGAGTGGCGGGGCGGGCTGCGGCGACGGCTACGACGGACGAGCCGGCGAACAGAACGACCAGCGTCGCTTTTCCCAATTTCGCGTAAAGCGTTCTGAAACGGGAGCCTTTCTGGCACAAGGCGACTATCAGTCCGGCGATCAGCAGAAAATAGCCGGCGTAAGAAACGGCCGTGCCGACCGGATCGTGGTTCACCGACAGAATCGTGCCCTGTTCGTCCGGGTCGTAGGACGATTGGTAAAGGCGGTATCCCCCTACCCGCGCGATGTTGTTCATGTAGATTTTCCGGTGCGAGACATCGTCCCGGTAGCGGATCGTCACGTCGCTTTCATACGAAGACGGGCTTTGCGAACCGTGGTAGCGATGAAGTGTGAACCGGTTCAGCGTAACCGAAAACGGCAACGTCTGCACTTTGCGGTCGGGAGTCATCATCCGCCGGGCGGTTTCTCCCTCGCGGATGTGCATGTAGCCTTCTTCGCCCCACATGTGCGTGATAAAAGCTCCGGCGAGGATGACGACGAATCCGTAATGCAGCAATAACGCTCCCCTCCGCCGCCGGCTCCAGAGGTTCAGCCTCCGGCCGATCAGCATAAAATTCACGCAGAGCAGTAATAGCAGCAGGTCGAACCACCAGGCGTTGTAAATGATGCCGCGGGCCGCCTGCAGGTTCATTCCGGCCTCGATCAGCGTGGCTCCGGCCATCGCGACGGCCAAGACCCCGAGTAGTACGAAAGCGGTGCTCCACCGTGTCAGCAGGATGCGGATGTCGTTCAACAGGTTCATAAGTCCGGGAAACAGATACTGTACAAAGATACATTCCCGGAAACAAAAAACGGCCGGTCGCTCGCATTAATTTGTTAAAATAGATGTAACTTTCAGATATTAAGGATCGGATGCGGCGTCGATCCGGGCCGGGATCAATTTTACCGCGCCGTTGAGTCCCTGCGGGACCGTTCGTCCCGGGACGCGTTCGGTTGCCGGTTTCCGGCCAGCCGGCCGTTTGTGCAAGGGCCGGCAGTGAAAGGATGCAGGCGAAAATAAGGATTGTCAGTTTGTTCATCGGAGCGGTCGGAAGTCGGCTAAACAAAACTCGGCAAAAAATCCGATATAAACAAGCTTCGGAGCGGCCGGCGTTATCGGTAACGTTGCAGGTTCTGCGAATTATTATTACTTTAGCAACCGAATCACGCTCCGATCATTAACTTTTAAAATTATTACGGAATGAAGAAGATTTTTCCTTTGTGCATGGCGCTGCTGGGCGCTGTGTCCTGTTGTAAAAAGACGCAGCCGGGAGAGCCGGCGCTCTACTCGGCGGCCGATTTCGACTCGACGATCGACGGTAAGGCGGTGTCGCTCTATACGCTGAAGAATGCCAACGGAATGGCAGCGCAGATCACCAATTACGGCGGGATTATCGTGGACGTATGGGTTCCGGCCAAAGACGGCGCTTTCAAGGACGTCGTGCTGGGGTACCCGAAGCTGGCCGATTATTTCGTGCCGGAAAATACGTTTGCCGGAGCCATCACCGGGCGTTATGCGAACCGGATCGCCAACGGGAAATTCACGCTCGACGGCAAAGAGTATTCGTTGGCTATCAACAACGGCCCGAATACGTTGCACGGGGGGATCGTCGGTTTCAGTAAAAAAGTGTGGGACGCCCGCACCTTTACCAACGATGCCGGCGAACAGGCGCTCGAACTGATCTATGTTTCTCCGGACGGAGAAGAGAATTTTCCGGGTACGCTGACTACGAAAGTGGTTTATACCGTGACCGTGGATAATCAGCTCCGGATCGACTATACGGCTACGACCGACGCTCCGACGGTGCTGAACCTGACCAACCACGCCTATTTCAACCTGCATGGCGGCGATCATAAGACCAGCGTGAACTCCCATCGGGTAACGATCAACGCTGACCGGTACACGCCGACCGATTCGACGCTGATTCCGACCGGCGAGATCGCTTCGCTGGACGGTTCGGCCCTCGATTTCCGTACCCCGACGACGATCGGCGAACGGGTGCTGGGCCCTGACAGCGCGTTTAATTACCGCGACGGTTACGACCACAATTACGTGATCCGCCGTTCGTCGCCCGACGTGGTCGAGGCAGCCGAGGTCTACGAGCCTTCGACCGGTATCGTAATGACTGTGCTGACCGACACTCCCGGCATTCAGTTCTTTACCGGGAAATCGCGCGTGCAGCAGGACGAGACGGCTCCGTTCTATCGTTCCGCATTCGCTTTGGAAGCCCAGAATTATCCGGACGCGCCGAATCATCCGGATTTTCCGTCGGCCGTGCTTCGCCCGGGCGAAACTTATCGCCAAACGACCGTTTACGGTTTTTCGGCGAGGTAGTTGTTCGATGATCATCCTGCGGAGGGAACCGGCAAAACGCCGGTTCCCTCCGCGTTTTTACGGATTCCGGTCGCCGTGCTTGTCGGAGACAGCTTTCGGACGGAATGAATCGCTGTTCGGTGAAAACGGATGGTCGGAATATTGATCGTTTTATAACAGAATATGAAAATGGATTTTTATTTCCCGGCAAAAACGTTAATTTTGTATCCCGTAAAAATCTAACCAAAATTATATAAACGATGAGCCAAGTAAAATTTTATTTGGGGGAAGACATTCCCTTGGAATTGCACAAAGTGCGCGTGGTACAGAAACTCCACCTGGTTCCGATCGAACGCCGCCTGGACGCGATCAAAGAGGCCGGTTTCAATACGTTCCGTCTGAGTACGCTGGATGTATATCTGGACATGCTGACCGACAGCGGAACCAATGCGATGAGCGACAATCAGGTGGCCTCTATGTTGCAGGCCGACGATGCGTATGCCGGTTCGCAGAGTTTTATCAAACTTCAAAAGGCGGTCGAAGACGTATTGGGTAAAAAATACCTGCTGCCGGTTCACCAGGGCCGTGCGGCCGAGAACGTCATTTGCCGGGCTTTTATTAAGAAGGGCGACATTATCCCGACCAACTACCATTTTACGACCGTGCTGGCGCATGTGCTCGAAAACGGAGGAAAGATCGAGGAATTGCTGCACGATCATGCGCTGGTGCTTCATTCCGACCATCCGTTCAAAGGGAACATGGATATCGAAAAACTCGAAGCCTGCATCCAAAAGCACGGCGTCGATAAAATTCCGTTCATCCGGATGGAAGCTTCCACGAACCTGATCGGCGGTCAGCCGTTCTCGATGAGCAACCTGATGGACGTTCGCCGCGTTGCGGACAAATACGGCATCATGCTGGTGCTGGATGCCAGTCTGCTCGGTGAAAACGCTTACCTGATCCAGCAGCGCGAGGAGCAGTGGAAGGAAAATTCGATGGCCGATATCATCAAGATGATGACCGGTTTGGCCGACCTGGTTTACTTCTCGGCCCGCAAGCTCAGTTCGTCGCGCGGCGGCGGCATCTGTACTAATCGCAAGGATTTGTACGGTAAGATGGAGGCGCTGATTCCGTTGTTCGAAGGATTCCTGACTTACGGCGGTATTTCGGTGCGCGAGATCGAGGCGATGGCCGTCGGTTTGCGCGAGACGCTCGACGAGACGATGATCAGCCAGAGTCCGTCGTTTATCAAATACCTAGTCGAATCGCTCGACAAGCTCGGTATTCCGGTAGTGACCCCTCCGGGCGTGTTGGGAGCCCACGTGGATGCGATGGCTTTCTGTCCGCACATTCCGCAGACCGAATACCCCGCCGGCGCGCTGGCAGCCGCGTTTTACCTGATTTCGGGTATCCGCGGAATGGAACGGGGGACCATATCGAGCGTCCGGGACGAGAACGGCGACGAGATCCTGGCCGACGTGGAACTGTTGCGTCTGGCCGTGCCGCGCCGCGTGTTCACGCTGTCGCAGGTCAAGTACGTGATCGACCGCCTGGCCTGGTTGTATGAAAACCGCGACATGATCGGCGGCCTGAAGTTCGTTTACGAACCGCCCGTACTGCGTTTCTTCATGGGAGGACTCGAACCGACCAGCGACTGGCCCGAAAAACTGATGATTAAATTCCGCAAGGATTTCGGCGAAAGCCTTTAGCGATAAGAAGTCATTCGCTTTTGGCCGGTGTCGGGGATTCCGGCGAAAAGTTTATAAACGAAAACGGAAGGGAAACGTTCCCTTCCGTTTTCGTTTTTGATTGTTAGTTGAGTTTTATCCAGGTGAGTTTGTGCCAGATTCCCTCGAAAGATTTGTTTGCTTTAAAGATTCTGTGCATTCAGCGCTTTGTGCTCCAAGTTTAGAACGTTTCCTATTTCGAGGAACGACGCGCCTTTGGCGGCCCCGAAACTTCCGCCGATCACGACGATCATATCCTCCTTACAAAGCCATTTCCGGTCTTCCAGGTAGTACAGCACGCCGAGTAGGAAACTTTCGTGGTTGATGGTCGGTTCGCGGTACATGGCGTGGATGCCGTAGGAGATTCCGAGCTGCCGCATCACGCTCTTGCGGTAGCAGACGGCGTACACCGGTTTCTCGCCGCGGAAGGCGGCCAGGTAACGTCCCGTGCGTCCCGAAAGCGTGTCGATGATGATGGCCCGGATCGGTAAGTTGATGCAGGCGCGCACGGCCGAACGCGAAAGCTGCGCGGTGATTTCGTTGTTGATGCGCACCAGGTTCATGTCGTAGTTCGGACTGTTCTGCGCCGTATCCTTTTCGATCTCGCGGGCCACGCGGGCCATCGTCTTCACCGCTTCGACCGGGTACTGACCGTTGGCTGTTTCACCGCTCAGCATCACGGCGTCCACGCGCTGGTAAATGGCATTGGCCACGTCGCTGATCTCGGCGCGCGTTGGACGCGGGTGTGTGATCATCGTATGCAGCATCTGGGTCGCAATGATGACCGGTTTTTTACTTTCGATGCACTTGCTGACCAGCAGGCGTTGGGCGACGGGAATCTGTTCGGCCGGAATTTCGACGCCCAGGTCGCCGCGGGCGACCATGATTCCGTAGGTCTCGTCCAGGATTTCGTCGATGTTGTCGACCCCTTCTTTGTTTTCGATTTTGGAGATGATCTTGATCGAACTGTTGCGTCTTTTGATCAACTCCTTGACGGCCAGCACGTCCTCTTTTTTGCGGACGAACGAGTGGGCGATGAAATCTACGTCCATGTCGATGGCCCAGTTGATGAACCGCGCGTCGCGTTCGGTGACCGATGGCAAGTCGATGGCCACGCCGGGGATGTTTACGCTTTTACGACCGTAGATGACTCCCCCGTTGCGCACTTCGCAGACCAGTTCGTCGCCGCGCTTTTCTCGGACGTACAGTTCCAGTTCCCCGTCGTCGACCAGGATTACCGAGCCGGCCGGCACGTCCCGGGAGATGTGCCCGTCGTTCAGATAGATCAGTTCGTTGTTCGACGGCAGGTCTTCCGACGTGCCCCTGAGCCGGACGATGTCGCCGGTCGAAACGGGAATACCCGCTTCGAATCCCGGAGCCATGCCCGTGATCCGGATCTCGGGCCCTTTCGTATCGATGATGATAGCGATCTGTTCCGACACTTTCCGCACGTTCTCGACAATCGTCGTGGCCCCTTCGGGCGTCAGGTGGGCCGAGTTGATCCGCGCGGCGTTCATGCCGGCTTCGTACAGGGCTCTGATAAATTCCGGTTCGCAATGTTTGTCCGAGATGGTGGCTATGATCTTTGTCTTTTTGTCCATGAGTAGGTGTCTTAAATAATCTGGTTTTATATTGAAAACGAATCGTCGGGGACCGTTAATTCAGGAAGCCGAGTATCCCCAGCCGGTAAGAGTCGAGTCCGAAACCCATCACCGATCCTTTGCATTTGGGGGCGATCAGCGAAACGTGGCGGAACTCTTCGCGGGCGAGGATGCAGGAAATGTGCACCTCGACGACCGGGATGCGGATTCCTCCGATGGCGTCGGCGATGGCGATCGACGTGTGGGTGTAGGCTCCGGCGTTCATTACGACCCCGTCGTAGGCGTCCTGCGCTGTGTGCAACTTGTCGACCAGTTCTCCTTCGATGTTGGATTGGTAATAGTCGAGCGTGATGTCCGGAAACCGTTTTTTCAGTTCGTCCAGGTAAGATTCGAAGGTTTGTTCTCCGTAGATACCCTTTTCGCGTTGTCCCAGCAGGTTCAGGTTCGGGCCGTTAATAATCAGTAACTTCATCGGGATAAAAATTTTACGGATAGGATCAAAAACATTTTCTCAAATTCGGTACAAAAATACAACGGTAATTTGAATATTTAGCATATTTTTGTAATAATTTAACGAATTGATAACAAGCGCAGACGGATGGAATTGCGAGAATTGGGCGAGTTCGGTTGGATTGCGGGTATCCGCGAAAAGTTTCGGGGCGTCCCTTCCGGGGAAAGTCTCGGAATCGGGGACGACTGCGCCGTAATCCCGTGTGGAGACGGAGAAGCGTTGGTCGTTACGACCGATATGTTGATCGAAGACGTTCATTTTTTGCGTGCGGTGATTCCTCCTTACCTGCTGGGACGCAAATCGCTTGCCGTAAATCTCAGCGACGTCGCTTCGATGGGCGCCGTTCCGATCGCATCGTTTTTATCGATCGCTCTTCCGGGGGATGTCTCCGCCGGTTGGGCCGACCGTTTTACCGACGGTTACCGTAGCCTGTCGGAAGAGTTCGGGGTTCCGCTGCTGGGCGGGGATACCACCTCTTCGCAGGATCGAATTGCGATCAACGTGACGGCCATCGGGCGTATCGCCCGTGCGAAAGTCAAATATCGGAGCGGAGCCAGAGAAAACGATATAGTCTATGTGACAGGGTATTTAGGAGATTCGGCTCAAGGATTGCTCGATATTCGGTCGGGCGTATACGACTCGCCGTTCATCGCCGTGCACCACGATCCGCATCCGTGCGTCAACGAAGGGATCTGGCTGGGGAACCAACCGGAAGTGCATGCGATGATGGATATTTCGGACGGACTCGCTTCCGACCTGTCTCATATTCTGGAAGAGTCGGAGACCGGCGCCGAGATTTCCATCGAGCGGATACCGACCCGTACGACCGTCGAGCTGGCCGTTACGGGCGGCGAAGATTACCAGTTGCTGCTGACCGTCGGAGCCGAAGCCGCCGACCGGATTGCGGCGGAGTACGTCCGGCATTTCGGGAAGCCGTTGTACGGGATCGGTCGGATACGATCCGGAGCTCCGGATATAATCTGGTCGGACAACGGGGAGGTCGTCCGACCGCAGTGGAAGGGATTTCGTCATTTTTGACCGATCGCCGGTACCGCGCGACGTCCTGGGTGTCGGCGGTCGGTTGTATCTGATCCGCGACGGACGGACTTTCCGGGTGCGGGAATGGGAAGACCTTGAGAAATTCGGTTACATTTCGGGACGGTGACGGAGGCGAATCCGCGGGGTTTTTCATAAATTTGCAGAATGAAAAAATACAAAAAAGTACTTTCGATAGCCGGCTCCGACAGCGGAGGGGGGGCCGGTATTCAGGCCGATATCAAGGCCATATCGGCCTGCGGCTGCTATGCGATGACGGCGATCACGGCCGTAACCGTTCAGAATACCGTAGGCGTACGGGGTTTTCATGTCGTTCCGGCGGAAGTGGTCGCCGGACAGATCGCGGCGGTGTTGGAGGATATCGGCGCCGACGCCGTAAAACTCGGCATGTTGCCGACTGACGAAATGATCGTTCCGATCGCGGAATCGCTGAAAAAATACCGGGTGCGCAGCGTGGTGATGGATCCGGTGATGGTGGCTACCTCGGGCGACCGTCTGATCAGCGAAGCCGCTGCGCAGGCGATCCGTCGGCATATTTTTCCGTTGGCGACGCTGGTGACGCCGAATGTTCCGGAAGCCGAATACATTACGGGGATGCCGATCCGTTCCGAGGCCGATTTTCCCGCCGCCGCCGCCGCGCTTCGCGATATGGGAGCCGGGGCCGTGCTGCTGAAAGCCGGACATCTGGACGGGGCGGAACTGACCGAATACCTTTTCGACGGCAACGGTTGCCATACCTTCCGTTACCCGCGAACCGACACGCCGAATACGCACGGCACCGGATGCACGCTGTCGTCGGCCGTCGCCGCTTTCCTGGCGCAGGACTATCCGCTCGAAGAGGCGGTGCTGTGTGCGGAAAACTATATCCACGAGGCGATTGTCCGCGGCCGGGAGTATCGGCTCGGAAACGGACACGGGCCCGTACACCATTTTTATCGTTTTTGGGAGTAGATTTCCGGAGGAATAACTATTTTTACAAAAAATTGCGCGCGTGGAATTTGTCGGTAAATTTTTTAAAGACAGGCGTCTGTGGCTGATCAGCATCGTGGTGTTCGGCCTGCTGATCGTCGTGTTCGACAAAAACAACCTGATCGAAGCGTGGCGGCTGAAACAGAAAATCAATGCGCTGGAAGTGCAGGAAACCTATTACCGGCAGAAGATCGCTGAGGACAGTACGGTGCTCGAGAACCTGAAAAACGACCGTTACCTGGAGCAGTACGCCCGCGAGCATTATCTGATGAAACGTAAAGAGGAGACGATCTATCTGGTACGGTGATTCTTAGGTTCCTGTCGCATGGGCCTAAAACAATATGCCGACAAGGGGGCTGCGAGATCCGAATTTTGCAGCCCCTTTGCTGTTTTTCCATCCGGAGTCGGGTCAGGGTATCCGCATGTATTTGTGGGTCTGCACGGAGATGTTCCAGCGCGGATGCGCTTTGGCGTATTCGACGATCTCGGCGATCATCCGGTCGTAACGGCTCCATTCGGGTTGCAGGTAGAGCATACACTCCGGCGTTACTTTCGCGGCGTTCTGTTCGGCCCACCGGAAATCGTCGGGCGTTTCGATGATGATTTTCAGTTCGCTGGCGCAGGCGAATACGCTGTCGACCGGAGGTTGCTGTTTCTTGGGCGACAGGCAGATCCAGTCGAACCGGCCGCTCAGCGGATGCGCTCCGGAGGTTTCGAGAAATATTTTGAGTCCGCGGGCCGCGAGTTGTTCGGTCAAGTAATCCAGCGGATACAGCGACGGTTCGCCGCCGGTAATGACGATCGCCTGCGCCGGGAAAGAGCAGGCGCGTTCGACGATCGAATCGACTTCCACGGGCGGGAAAAGCCGGGGATTCCACGTCATTTTCGCGTCGCACCACCGGCATCCGACGTCGCATCCGCCCAGTCGGATAAAATAGGCCGGTTTTCCGGTATGGAAACCTTCTCCCTGAACGGTGTAAAAATCTTCGACGAGCGGCAGTTTTCGTCCGCCGCAGAACAGGTCGTCGTGGTTATTCATGGTCGTCGGCGATTTCATAAATGTCTTTGTAGTTGCGTCCCAGTTGGTCGTAGTCGAGCCCGAAACCAACGATGAACTTGTCCGGAATAGACAGCGCGTAGTACTTCGGCGGCATTTGTTTCCGGTAGCATTCCGGTTTGAAAAGCAGCGTCGCGACGGCGATGTCGGCCGGTCCCTGCTTTTTCAGCACGCCGGTCATGTATTCGATGCTGGCTCCGGTGTCGACGATGTCTTCGACGAGGATGACGTGCCTGCTCCGAATATCCTGCGAGAGGCCGATGAGCTCCCTGACGCGGCCGGTGGTTGCGGTTCCGCTGTACGAGGCTATTTTGACGAACGAGACTTCGCAGTCGAACGAGATGTGACGCAGCAGTTCGCCCATGAACATGAACGATCCGTTGAGCACGCCGACGAACAGCGGCGTTCGTTTTTCCCGGTAGTCGCTGTTGATGCGTGCGGCCACCTCCGCGATGGCCTTTTGCAGTTGTTCGCAGGAGATCGAACGCCGGAATGTCTTGTCGTGAAGCCGTATCGTGTCCATCTGTTTCGTTTTGATCGGTAACGGAAAAAAATAACGTCCGGTTGCTGTGATCCGGAGGTTTGTTGTTTATCTTTGCAAAGATAATGAAGCGAATCAAAAATAATTTAAAAAGCGTGATAAAATGACACCGAAAGTCAGCATCATCATGGGCAGCACGTCGGATCTGAAGATCATGGAGGCCGCTGCCGAGTTTCTCGACCAGATGGAAGTTCCTTATGAAATCAATGCGCTGTCGGCCCACCGCGTTCCCGAAATGGTGGCCGAATTTGCGAAGAACGCCCATACCCGCGGCGTGAAAGTAATTATCGCCGGCGCCGGCGGAGCGGCCCATCTTCCGGGCGTGATCGCCGCCACTACCCCGCTGCCGGTGATCGGGATTCCGATCAAGTCGTCCAATTCGATCGACGGCTGGGACAGCATCCTTTCCATTTTGCAGATGCCTGCCGGGATACCGGTCGCTACGATGGCGCTGGACGGGGCCCGCAACGGCGCGATCCTGGCCGTTCAGATCCTGGCTGCGGGCGACGAGGAGCTGATGCGGAAATTCGTCGCTTTCAAAAGCGAGTTGGCCCAGAAGATCGGCAAGGCGAATCGGGAGCTCGCTCAGATCAAGCGTCCGTTCAAGACGAATTAGGAGTCGCCGCCGGAAGGCGTTTGTTTCGTTCAAAATACGTTACCGGGCGAAAGTCCGGTAACGTATTTTTATCGGGATGCCTGCCGTCTTTTTCGCGTACCGGTCGTCCCGGATTAATCCCAGCCGTACCAGGTATTGTCCTCGTAATCGGTGACGGTCGCTTTTTGCGGCCGGTACCGGATCGGTTGCCGCTTGTCCTCGGTATTGATATGGAAGTAATTGGCGTTCAGCAGGCCGGTTCGTCCTACGGCGAAACCGAGCCGGATGTTGATCGTTCGGAAAATCAGGTGTTCGTTTTTGATGCGTACGCCGATGCCGATGGTCGAGTAGAATCCGTTTTTAAACAGATTGCCGTTGTAGCCGAGAATGCCGAGGTCGGCGAATCCGTACAACGCGAAACGAAACTGGTACAGGTGCCATGGGGTAAATACGACGGTTTCGGAATTGACCACGAGCCGGTTGTTGCCGTAAATTTCCTCTCCGAGTCCGCGCAGTTCGGCATTGTCTTCGAATCCGAACGATTCGCGGTATCCGTCCATTCGGTTCCATCCGCGGGTCAGGTTCACGTCGATGAACTGGCGGACGCGGTATCTTCCTTTGCCCATCAGGTTCGAAAACCAGTTCAGATTCGATACCAGGGCGGTGCGGTAAAACCGCCCGTCGCGGTTGTTCAGGTAGCTGCCGAGGGCGAAACTCCACCGCAGGTAGCCGAACGACGTGAAGTTACCGGCGCTGAACTTGCCGCCCAGGTACCACCGGTTGCCGAACTCGCCCCACGAAGGGCCACCCGTCAGCGAGAACTGGTAGCCGTAAGGGATATCCTCGTTGACTCCGTACCCGTAGATCAGGCTGGAGGTACGGAACTGCTCTTTGTAGAAACCGGTGTTGAACAGCACGAGGTTCTCGTTGTGGAAATAGGGATTCAGCGACTGCGATACTTCCGGCCGTTCCCGGTGAAGCACCGTATTGTAATGCGCCGTGATAAAGAAACTGCTTTTCAGGTTTTTTATGTAAAAGGATTTACCGCCCCATACGCCCCATTTGGCCAGGGAGGTGTTGATCGTCGAATCCAACGGGTCGATGTCGATCGGTTCCCGGCGGTAGTAGCCGTATCCTCCGAGCGTGTAGTCCGACGGTCGGATGAACTCTTTTTTGAATTCAGCTCCGTAGTCGGAGTAGTTGAATCCTTTGCCGGCGATGATGCGCCCTTCGACGAAGCTGCCCAGGATATTCGGGTTCTCGTATTCGAACAGGTTGCCGCCGTAGCTCCAGTTTTTCCAATTGAAATAGGTCTTGACGCTCAGCTTGTTCCCCCACCCCAGAATGTTGTCGTCGTAGAGTTCGAAATAGGTGTTCCCGTCGCTTTGCGAATTCAGGTCGATGCCGATCGTCCAGCGATCGCGGGTCGTGACGATCAGGTCTACGACCGACGAGTCCGGCGTCGCGGGGATTACGCGGATGTTTGCGTCGGCGATGTAGCTGCGAGAGCGGATCAGTTGGCGGTTGTTGGTGACCAGTAGCGGATCGAAGCGGTCGCCCGGTTTGATAAACAGGTCGCGGCGAATCTTGCTCTCCTGCGTGATCCGGTGCATGGCGTTCGTCTTGCGTTCGCCCCATACTTTCGAATGGGGATTGAAGACGTTCTCGCGGACGATCCGGATATCGCCGATCTTCTTCCCGGCGAATTGTTCGAAATATTCCTGATCGGCTTTGGCGGCGCGCATTTCGGCTTCCTTGTCGCGCGGGGTTACGGAGATTGTCTGGTAAAGCAGGCGGGAGAAACGTCCTGTTTTTTTCTCCCGAGCCGGCAGCGTATCCTTGGAAGGCCGGCCAACGTCCGGGCGGCCCTGCGCTCGGAGCGACAGAACCAGCACGGTAACGCATATGACGGCAATCCTAACGTTCATTACATCGACGGTCTTAACCCTTAAAGTTAACGTAAATTCGATGAAAAAAATACGGGGACGGAAAGATTTTCTTTCCCCGCCCCCGTATTTTATCCGGATCGGTCGGTTACCGCACCAGTCCCGAGAATCCCATGAAAGCCATTGCCAGAATGCTCGCCGTGAGCAGCGCGATCGGCATTCCCTTCATGCCGGCCGGGACGTCTTCCAGTTCGAGCCGTTCGCGGAGTCCGGCAAAAAGCACCAGCGCCAGCGAAAAGCCGATGGCCGTCGCGGTCGCGAAAACGACGGATTCGCCGAGATTGTATTCCTTTTGTACCAGCAGGATGGCGATCCCCAGGACGGCGCAGTTCGTCGTGATCAGCGGCAGGAAGATGCCGAGCGCCTGGTAGAGCGCCGGGCTTACTTTTTTCAGGATGATCTCGACCATCTGTACCAGCGCGGCGATTACCAGAATAAAAACGATGGTCTGCATATACTGGATGCCGAGCGGGACGAGCACGTAGTACTGGATCAGGTAGGCGACGATCGACGAAATGGCCATCACGAACGTAACGGCGGCGCCCATGCCCAACGACGTGCCGACCCGGTTGGATACGCCCAGGAACGGGCAGATCCCGAGAAACTGCGACAGTACGACGTTGTTGACGAAGATCGAACTGATGATAATGATGAAGTATTCCATGACTATTTCGTTTTAGCCGTTAGCTTTTTGAAAATGGCCATCAGGTAGGCCAGTACCATGAAGGCTCCCGGGGCGAGGATGAACAGCAGTATTCCGTCTCCCTGGATGAATTTCAGGCCGAACACCGAGCCGTTGCCGAGCGCTTCGCGGACGGCTCCCAGCAGAGTTAGCGACAGCGTGAAGCCGAGTCCGATGCCGATTCCGTCCAGCGCCGAGTCCGCGACGTTGTTTTTCGAAGCGAACGCTTCGGCGCGTCCCAGGATGATGCAGTTGACGACGATCAGCGGGATGAATACGCCGAGTGTCGCGTAAAGATCGGGTACGTAGGCTTCCATGCAGAGTTGCACGACGGTGACGAACGAAGCGATTACGACGATAAACGCCGGAATGCGCACCTTGTCAGGGATCAGGTTCTTGATCAACGAAATGGCGACGTTCGAGCAGGTCAGTACGAACAGGGTCGCCACGCCCATGCCCAGCCCGTTGATCGCCGAGGTGGTGGTGCCGAGGGTCGGACACATTCCCAGCAACAGCACAAACGTCGGGTTTTCCTTTATCAGACCTTTGGTCAGGATTTGCAGTTTATTCATGGTTTCCGCTGTTTTGGATCGATTTGTAAACTTCGTAAGCCCGACTCACGGCGTCGCTGAAGGCGCGCGAAGAGATCGTCGAAGCGGTGATGGCGTCGACATCCCCGCCGTCCTTGCGCACCGCCAGTTTGAAGTCTGCCGGATTTTTGCCTTCGAACTGCACGGCAAAGTCGGATTTGCTGCGTTCGATTTTGTTGCCCAGACCGGGCGTTTCGTTGTGCGAAAGCGTTTCAACGCGGTTGATCGTGCCGTCCTTCAGGAAGCCGACCATTAGTTTGATTTCTCCGCCGAAACCTGTGTTCGTGAAGGTTTCGACGGCATATCCTACCGTATCCTGCCCCTGCGTGGCGGTGTAGACGACGACTTCTTTCCCGTCTATCGTTTGCACCGTTTTGGCCGCTCCGGGATCGTTGTCGAAAGTCGGCAACACCAGCGCGATCGCTGCCGTGATTTTGGCAGCCTTGGCGCGAGCGATCGGCTCGGCGGTGATTTTATAGACAAACCCTACGGCTGAGGCCGACACCAGCGTGATGACCAGCAGCGTGACGACCATATTTTTCAATGAACTTTCCATACGGCTTTAACGGGTTTTGGCGGAAACGACTCCGAAGCGTTTCGGTTTTACGTATTTGTTGATCAGCGGCACGACCGCGTTCATAATCAGGATCGCGAACGACATGCCTTCCGGATAGGAACCCCAGGTGCGGATCAGCATCGTGATGATTCCGATGCCGGCTCCGTACAGCAACATCCCTTTGTGCGTCATCGGAGAGGTGACGTAATCGGTGGCCATAAAAACAGCTCCGAGCATCGCTCCTCCGGTCAGGATGTGGAACAACGGATTCATGTAGTGCGACGGGTCGGCCGCCCACAGGATTCCGCCGAACAGCGCCATCGATCCGAGCACGGCTACCGGCGTATGCCAGGTGATTACTTTCCGGCACAGCAGGTAGAAGAAGCCGAGCAGCAGCGCCAGCGCCGCGATTTCGCCGACCGATCCGGATTTGAAGCCGAGCAGCATGTCGTTGTACGACAGTTTTTCGGCGATGTCGGCAGTGGTCGAGCCTCCGGCCAGCGCCTCTTTTACATATCCCAGCAGCGTAGGTCCGGAAACGGCGTCGGTGGCGGTTTCGGCATTGATTTCCACTTGCGTCGTCGTGGCTCCGGACAGCGAATCTACGTGTGCCGGCGTGACGAAGCCTGTCATTTGCACCGGGAACGAGATCAACAGGAACACCCGTCCGACCAATGCCGGGTTGAACGGGTTGCAGCCCAGGCCGCCGAACGACATTTTGCCGACGCCGATCGCTACCAGCGCGCCAATGACGATCATCCAGACGGGTAGCGTACTGGGTAGGTTGAAGCCGAGCAGCACGCCGGTGACGACGGCCGAATAGTTGCCGATCGTACAATCGCCTTTTAGCAGGTATTTCTGAATCAGATATTCGAATGCGACGCAGGCGGCGACGGATACTCCGGTTACGACCAGCGCGTCGACACCGTAGACGATGACCGATACGATGAAGGCGGGGATCAGCGCGATCAGCACGTCCCCCATCAGGCGTTTGGTCGAAAATGCCCCGTGGATATGCGGAGAAGGGGATACGACTAATTTTTTATCCATTTATTTTCAGTTCGGTTTTATTTTTTCTCCTGTGTTTTGCGTGCCCGGACGCGTTTGGCGACTTCCGTCTTGCCCAGGCGAATATAATCCAGCAGCGGCAGCATAGCCGGGCAGGTGTACGAGCACGAGCCGCACTCGATGCAGTCGGTTACGTGCGCGGCCTCCAGTTCGTCGAACCGTCCCATTTTTGCCAACTTGCTCATCAGGTACGGTTCGAGCCCCATTGTGCAGATGCTGACGCATTTGGCGCATTTGATACACCGTTGCGGCATTTTGCGTACGGCTCCTTTTTCGCGGATCAGCAGGATGCCCGAGGTACCTTTGGTGACCGGAGCGTCCAGATTAGCGATGGCGCGGCCCATCATCGGCCCTCCGCCGACCACTTTGCCTGCGTCTTCCGGAAAACCGCCGCAATATTCGATCAGCGAGGCGATCGGGGTGCCGATCCTGACCCGCAGGTTCGACGGCCGAGCCAGGCAGCGGCCGGTCACGGTGACGATCCGTTCGATCAGCGGCTTGTTTTTCTGTACCGCTTCGTAAACGGCGAATGCGGTGCCCACGTTCTGTACGACGGCTCCGACGTCGATCGGAAGCCCGCCGGACGGTACCTCGCGGCCGGTGATCGCTTCGATCAGCTGTTTTTCGCCTCCCTGCGGATAGCGCACCCGCAGCGGTACGATTTCGATGTGCGGATATTCGACGGCCAGTTGCGTTAGACGTTCGATCGCGTCCGGCTTGTTGTTTTCGATTCCGATATAGGCTTTTTGCGTGCCGAGCGCTTTTGCGAGAATATCGACTCCCACCAGTATTTCGGCTCCTTTTTCGAGCATCAGCCGGTGGTCGGCCGTCAGGAACGGTTCGCATTCGACGCCGTTGACGATCAGCATTTCTGCCGTTTTGCCGGCCGGAACGGCCAGCTTGACATGGGTCGGGAACGTAGCTCCCCCCATGCCGACCAGACCGGCTTCGGTGATTTTTTTGAAGATCTCTTCTTTAGAAAGATCGCACGTTTTTACCAGGCGGTCGCTGCGGTCGATCGTGTCGATCCAAACATCGCCTTCGGCGCGGATCGAGATCGAGGGACGGCGAATGCCGCCCGTATCCGGAGTTGCATCGACGGCCACTACCGTACCCGATACCGGAGCGTGAATGTTCGACGAGACGAATCCTGCGGCCGTGCCGATCACCTGGCCGACCCGCACCGCGTCTCCTTTTTTGACGCAGGCCGCCGCCGGGGCGCCGATATGTTGCGACAACGGCACGACGGCGATTTCCGGCAGCGGGAAATCGGCGATTGCCTCGGCTTTGCTGATTTTATATTCCGGCGTGTGAATACCGCCTTTGCTGAATCCTTTTAACATGTCAGACTCCTTTTTTAAGCTTGTGTTGTCGGATTGTCGGCCGCTGTTTTCCGGGGCGGGAAATTGATTTCTCTAATTCCTCCGGTCGGGCATTCTGCGACGCATTTGCGGCACAGTCGGCACTTTTCGGCATCGATGTAGGCAAGATTGTTTTCCAGGGTAATGGCTTCGAACGGGCAGGTCCTGACGCACTTGCCGCAGCCGATACACGACACGGCGCATACTTTCCGTGAGACGGCCCCTTTGTCGCGGTTCACGCAACCGACGTAAATGCGGCGTCCTTTGACTCCTTTTTTACGCAGTTCGATGATGTTCCTCGGACAGGCTTTTACGCAGGCGCCGCAGGCCGTACACTTGGTTTCGTCCACTTCGGGCAGGCCCGTTTCCGGGTTGACGACGATGGCCCCGAACTGACAGGCCGCCACACAGTCCCCGTTGCCCAGGCATCCGTACGCGCATCCCGTTTCTCCGCCGTACAGCGCCGCTTCGACGGCGCACGACGGCGCTCCGTTGTAAACGTTCGTATGCGGGCGTTTGTCGCACGAGCCGCTGCAACGCACCACGGCGACCATCGGTTCCTGTTCGGCAACGGCTTTGCCCAGATACTCTGCGATTTTTTGCATCGTGTCGGCTCCGCCGGCCGTGCAATAGAGCGACGAAATATCGTCGTTTTTGACCAGCGCGTCGGCCAGGCCCCGACAACCCGGATAGCCGCATCCGCCGCAATTGGCTCCCGGCAGCATACCTTCGACGGCATCGATTCTCGGGTCTTCGTGAACTTTGAATTTTTGCGCCACAAAATAAAGAACTACGGCGGCTATTACTCCGATGACGCATAATGTCAGGATCGTAGATCCCAGAACTCCGCTTATCATAAACAATCAATTATATCTACACAACCGACAGCGTCCGCCCCGAGGCGAACGGGAGTCGCCTTCGGACGGCGGCCTTCGTCGGTTAAGTGTTCAGCTTTTTTATTTTAAAAACAATCTCTTTCGACAGTTTCGACCTGAACAGGTACAAAACCAGGTAATATATTCCGAGTATGCAAAGCGAAACCGTTCCTGCCACGACTTCGCGGGAACCGGTTTGCAAAAGGATCAACAGAGCGGTCAATACCAGCAGGAAAGGAAGCATGTAAGCGAAAAAGACGGCTTTCAAGCCCATTACCTGATCGGTGTGTACTTCGACAGCTTCCCACTCTTCGAAAAAAGGGGCTTCGGGGGTTTCGACGACCAGTAACTTTTCGCGGCTCTCCCCCATTCCGCATTTGTTCCTGACCCGACAGGACGCACATGCGCTTTCGGCCAGAATCTTCACTTCGACCGTTGCGCCCGTGACCTTCGTAACTTTTGCCGGATGTGTGATAATCCCGTTCACGTCGTTTTCTCCCCGGATCGATTAATAACCGTATTTGTTGGTTAGCGGAAGCCGACGGTTGATGCGTAACGTACAGGTCGACAACCGCAGCGTCGGACACGACTGGTAGCGTTTGAATTCGCTTTTCAGAACCAGGTTGTATACCTTGTAGACGTCTTTCTCGTTGAATCCGGCGTTGATGATCTCTTCGCGGCTCTGTCCCTCTTCGATCATGCGGTACAGGATCGCGTCCAGAATATCGTAAGGCGGCAGCGAATCGGAATCTTTCTGTTCGAGCCGGAGCTCCGCCGAAGGAGCCTTGACGATCGTGCTGACCGGGATGATCTGCCGGTCGCGGTTGATGTAACGCGCCAGGTCGTAAACTTCGCTTTTGTACAGGTCGCCGATGATGCTCAGGGCTCCTACCGTATCGCCGTACAAGGTTCCGTAACCGACTGCGATCTCGCTTTTATTGGAGGTCGCCAGCAGGATATTCCCGAATTTATTGGATATCGCCATCATCATCATGCCCCGGATGCGCGATTGCATGTTTTCCTCGGTCACATCGAACGGAAGTTCCCCGAAAACGGGGCCGAGCGTCGTAGTAAGCGCCGCGAACGTTTCGTTGATCGGGACGACCTGGTATTCGATACCGAGGTTTTCGGCCAGCGCCCGCGCGTCCTCGACCGAATGATCCGATGAAAACTGGGAGGGCATCAGCAGTACCCGCACGTTCTCGGGGCCGAGCGCCTCGGCGGCCAGCGATACGACGACCGCCGAATCAATACCTCCCGAAAGCCCCAAACATGCGGTTTTAAATCCGTTTTTGGCGAAATAATCCTGCAATCCCAGTTTGATCGCATGGTATACGTTGACGGTTTTATTCTGCTCGGGCAACCGCACCGGTTCGTGGTCGGCGTCCAGTTCGATGATTCGAAAATCCTCCGAAAAACTTTTCAACAGCGTAACGGCTTCTCCTCGGCTGTTGATGATCCCCGACGAACCGTCGTAAACGATGTCGGTTTGCGCGCCGACGTTGTTGACGAAAACGATGCTTTTGCCGGTCATAAAAGCCAACTGCCGGTAAAAATCGTATCTTTTCTCGATAATTCCGCGCGAGTACGGGCTGTTGCACAGGTTGATGATCAAGTCGGCATATTCGCCGTATTCTTGTTCCGTATGGATGTCCTCCCCCACGACGACGGCGACTTTTTTGCCGGCGATTTTTATGTATTCGCAACCTTTGGAAGGAGACAGGTAGCTCGATTCGTCCCGCGAACGAATCGTTTTTTTACCGATGTAACGTTTGATTTTTTTGTTCTCGATCAGAGCCGCTACGCTGATGGTCTTGTTCGAACACTGTACCGGCAGACCGATCAGCACCGATATGTTTTCGCAGTGGGATGCGATGTCGCGGAGCGTTTCTTCGCAGAGATCCAGAAACGAAACTTTGTTTAACAGGTCATATGCGGGTGCGCCGCTGATGGCCTGTTCCGCAAAAACGATCAGTTGCGCGGATTGGGATTTCGCCGAATCGATACACTCTACGATTTTTTTTCGGTTTGAATCGAAATCGCCGATTGTATAGTTTAACTGGGCGAGAGCTATTTTCATTACGTTTGTGGCCTTTAGTTTTAGTAGATGACGCAAAGATAAAACTTTTAGTCCAGAAGTAAAATTTAACTTGCCTATTGTTTTATTAAATTTTATCTCTATCTTTGCACCCGTCAAACGATAAACCGGTGCCATAGCTCAGTTGGTAGAGCAAAGGACTGAAAATCCTTGTGTCCCTCGTTCGATTCGTGGTGGCACCACTTTAAAATCAGGCAGTTGCAATGAAAATTTGTGACTGTCTTTTTTTTGTAAATTCCTAATCTCTAACGAATCAATCAAACTTAACATACAAATATACTAATTATTTGTTTTTCAAACAAATATATTTTTCAAGTCGGTCTTTCGACCTGTGCAGAATGATGTTATTGGAATACACCCAAAATACGGTACGGTTGGGCGTATCGAAGTCCAAACGTATCGGATAATTATCCAATGCGGTTCGGTACTTTTCAAAAATGATTTGCGGATTATCACTGCGTAATACACGATCGGTTCATACATCGTCAGGTTCGCCTCATATTCGATACTTCGTAGAATTCGGCTGTTAATTTTCAATAAACCGCTTAAATTCGACTGAGTTATATTTCAATCCTTTACATAAAAAGATGCGATAATTATATTCGCTTTCTTTACTTGCATACTTGTTTTCGACAATACCGATTTCTTTAACATATTTAAAATATTCGCCCCAGTGTTGTTCGAGCCAGTTTGACTCGCCGATTGCAATGATGACCGCTCCTTTGTCAAATTCAGGCATCCACTCAAATGAACTGTGAAGTGAAAAAGCCTGGGGCAACCCGTATTTTTTCCCGAGTAAGTTCATCGCTCCCGCCATTGAATAATGTCGCCCCAAAATAAAACATTTCTCTTGTTCTTCGGAAGGCAATTCTATATACGTTTTGTTCACGACATTTAATATCCGGGTCCATATTTCGGTTGAATAATAATTATCAAAAGCAAGGGGTATTTTACCGTCTTTGTTTGGTTTTTTATGGTATAGTTCGATAAATCTCTGGAGCTTGATAATAGGGATTCCTTGAGGCAAGAGGTAAACGCCTGTTAATCCGAGTACGGTGAGGTATGCGTAGATTATCCATTTTCTTTTCTGCAATAATCGCTCGAAAAAGACCGTGCCTAACGGAATCGCTCCGATTACGACAGGGAAAAAATAATACCATTTTCCTTTTGCGCAAAACAAGAAAACAAACGAACAGCATAACGCAAAGGAAATTAATTTGTATCGTTTGAATTTGGAAATAAACGGAATCGCGAACAGTCCGGGAAGCCAGAATATCATTGTGAAGGGATTTGAAAAAAGAAAAAGCTTCTTTAATTCCCCGCCCATTGAAAGTCGGTTTAGCTGACTGTCGTATAATTGGGAAAAATGAGTGATCGCCGGAAACTGATTTTTTATTTGCCAGCAGAGGTTCGGTGTGATTAACACAAGGAATATTAGCAATCCGATCCATAAACTCTTTTTCAGAAAAATATCTCTCCGAAAGATTAACGACGAAGTAAGCATCCCTGCGAACAGAAAAACAATGCTGTATTTTGTCAAAAATCCCAATGCTCCGAATATGCAAAACCAAATTAGGTATCTGGCATTTTGACTTTGGCAATAACTCGCTGAACAGTAAATGCAAATAATCCAAAATAACTGATCGAATGCGGTGGGCAAAAAAAGAAACCGGGTTCCTGCTATTCCGGGAGATAACAGGATGCATAACAAGGTGGCCAATACGGCTAACCATTTGCCTCCCAGTTTGATTGTCGTCAAACCGCAGAACAGAACCGCCATTGCGGAAGCCGCAAGGTTGAATAGATGATTGATAAATACGGAATCGGTGTTAAACAGATTTTGTATCCAGGCAAACGCGGCGATCATCGGGGGAAAATCCGAATAGCCCCAGGCGGGGTGTCTTCCCGCTTCGATGTGTAGAAATTCGTCGCTGAAAAATCCGGAATTGGACAAAGCTGTCAATTGAAGAACGAGCCCGATCGCTATGAAAACGGCTATTACGGTATATTCAGGTGGATACTTTCTAAAAAACATAATCGTACTCCTCATTTTTATTTTTTGTCTTTTGCCGTGTCGAAATCATATTCCGCTTTGCGAGAAAACTTGCCTGCCGGTAAGGAGTATCCTGCGTTGATAATGAGAATCGGTTATGCCAAAACCGTTACCCTACTCTCCCCGCAGAAGGATCGAATCATTGCTGATCTGATATTTCTTTACGATCGTACCGATTATTATCTTTGGTGCGGAGTCCGAAAGGAAGACGGGGAGGCCCCTTTGACGGCTTTCCCGTTGTAAAAAACTTTCCAGGCGTCTTTGCCATATCCCCTGCCCAGATTTTCGAACGACGATGCGGAGGCGTTGGGTATGGGTTTTCCTCTGTAAAAAACCGTCCAACTGTCTTTCCCATAACCGCCGCCGAGGTTTTCGAATGAAGACGAGGAGGCATTTTCTATTTTTCTGCCCCGGTAAAATACTTGCCAGTCGTCTTTGGCATAGCCGTCGCCGAAACTTCGGAATGAAGAGGGGGAAGCGCCTTCGATTCCAAGGCCCTGATAAAATACTTTCCACGCATCTTTTCCGTATCCGCTCCCGAGGTCTTCGAACGATGACGGGGAAGCTCCCTCTACTTCATACCCGCGATAAAAAACCGTCCAACTGTCTTTCGTATAGGTTCCGTTACCTCGACCCCGTTCCTGAAACGGGGCGTTTTCCGTCGCGGCGAACGACGGCTCCTGCAATCGGTATTCGATAACCGACGGTTTACCGCTCTGTGCGATAACTAATAATGCGAAGGACAAAACGATTCTTTTCATGGACGATCCGGCTCTTTCGGCAAATATAAGTAAGATCGGTCGATATGTCGCGATTCTCCGGTCGAAAAAGGCGGAAGTTTGTTGTCGAAGCTAAAAATTATCCGGGAGGGATTTAAGATCGTTGAAATTTATTTTGGGTGCGTCGGCTTGATTATTTGGCCTTGTTGACCTTTTGGTACCCTGGACGGCCGACAGCGGATTGCCGTAAACGCGTGCTACGGTTACATCGCTTTTCTACGGCGTTATGCAATTTTTTCAAATCGGGGCGGAAATGTCGTTTCGAATGATTATATTTGTCAACACGTTTACGGTAGAAAGTGTTCTCGGGTGTAAGCGTTGTCGTGAACCATGTATCAAAAGGCTTTATTCGTCCTGACATATTTGTTTTTTTCGTTCGTAGTCGGAAACGTTACCGAAAAAGGGGGAGGTTCTTCGGAATTCTCCGCCGTTTTTGCGTATGCGGAGACGGCGTGCTTCGATTCGTGCGATGTTTCGGTCTGTCCGCCCGCGACGGATGCGCAGGCGGTTTCGACGGATAAGTGTCTTTTTGCGGGCGCGGAATATTCCGGGGCGGAGATTTCGAAATATCCGGTACGGACGCTTGCCTGCCCTACTCCGCAATTGTCCGTTCCTGCGGAACGGCGGAAACGTGTCGCCGCGGAATACCTGTCTTTTATCCGGAACGCCTTTCCGGATTATATCCATACATTGGGCTGTATGCGGGTTTAATGCCCGTTTTCATCGGAATGACCGTGCCGGTTCGGTGCGGTATAGCTATGCCTATTCATCTAAGCTACTAAATAATACCTAAATGGAAAACGAAAATTACATGGCCGACGAAGTGCGGGGAAATACCGGCGTAAATGTCGCCCGTTGCTATCAGTGCGGCAAATGCTCGGCCGGATGCGCGACGGCCCCGGAGATGGACTATCCGCCGAGCCTCGTGTTGCGGATGTTGCAGACGCGCAGCGAAGAGAACGACCGGAAGGTGCTCGGCTCGAACACGATATGGCTCTGCCTGAACTGCGAGAATTGCATTGCGCGTTGTCCGCAGCAGATCGACATTCCGCGTATGATGGACTACCTGCGCGAAGAGTCGTTGCGGGCGGGATGCGTCGGCGAAAAGGCGAAACCGGTCGTGGCCTTCCACCGGGCGTTCCTCGACTCGGTGAAATACACCGGACGGCTGTACGAGGTGGGACTGATCGCGGGATTCAAGGCCCGGACGATGCGGCTCGCACAAGACCTGCCCCTGGTGCCGGACATGCTGGCGAAAGGCAAGCTGAGCCTGCTGCCCGAGCAGGTGAAAAACAAAAAGGCGATCCGGCATATTTTCGACGAGGCCGGTAAAGCCGGTAAAAAACTTTAAACCGGGAATGCAGATGAAAATAGGTTTCTATCCGGGATGTTCGCTCAAAGGCACTTCCCGCGAATACAACGAATCGGTCGCGGCCCTTGCCAAAGCGTTTTCGCTCGAACTGGAAGAGGTGCAGGACTGGAATTGCTGCGGGGCCACTGCGGCCCACTCGATGAACCGGACGCTCGCGCTGTTGCTGCCGGCCCGCATCCTTGCGCTGGCCGAACAACAGGGACTCGATGAGGTGGTCGTGCCGTGCGCTTCATGTTATAATCGGCTCAGTACGGTACAGTACGAACTGGCCGAAGACGAGGCGTTGCGCAACGAAATCGCCGATACGATCCGGATGCCCTATACGGGCAGCGTCCGGATATTGAATGTCGTGCAGATGATCGAAAAGTATATTCAGGGAGAACTCGCGGCGCGGATCGTGCAGCCGTTCGACCGCCAGGTGGCGTGCTACTACGGTTGCCTGCTGGTACGTCCGCACGGGGTGTTGCAATTCGATCGTCTGGAAGACCCGCAGAGCCTCGACGCGCTGATGAAACTGGTCGGGGCCCAGCCGGTCGACTGGGGATTCAAGACCGAATGCTGCGGCGCCGGGTTTTCGGTGTCGCGTACCGATATCGTGGGACGGCTTTCCGGGGAGATCGTCCGCGACGCCGCCGACCGGGGTGCTCAGGCGATCATCGTGGCCTGTCCGATGTGCCATTCGAACCTCGATATGCGCCGGCAGGCGATCGACAGCTACCTCAGGCGCCGGATCGATGTTCCGGTGCTGTACGTTACGCAGGCCATCGGTCTGGCCGTCGGGCTCAGTCCCAGGGAGCTGGGCATCGAACGCCATTTCGTTCCCGTCACCTTCTAACTAACTGAAAATCCGAAAATGTCTAAAATAGGAGTTTTTATTTGCCATTGCGGCGAAAATATCGGGGCTACGATCGACTGTGAAAAGGTGGCGGCCGAAGCCGCGAAGTTCGACGGAGTCGCATTTGCCACCGATTATAAGTATATGTGTTCCGATCCGGGACAGTCGCTGATCCGCAAGGCCATCGAGGAGCAAAAACTCGACGGCGTGGTGGTGGCCGCCTGTTCGCCCCGGATGCACGAGCCGACGTTCCGGCGGGCCTGTTCCGAAGCGGGGCTGAACCCTTACCTGTGCGAGATGGCCAACCTGCGCGAGCATTGCTCGTGGGTGCACGAAAAAGGAGAACCCACGACTGCGAAAGCGATCGACATCGTTCGCGGGCTGGTCGAGAAAGTGAAACGCAACAAGCCGTTGAAGCCGATCGAAGTGCCGATTACCAAGAAGGCGCTGGTGATCGGCGGCGGCATCGCCGGAATACAGGCCGCGCTGGATATCGCCAACTGCGGTCATCAAGTGATCTTGGTCGAGAAAGAGCCGTCGATCGGCGGCCACATGTCGCAGTTGTCGGAGACGTTCCCGACGCTCGACTGTTCGCAGTGTATCCTGACGCCGCGGATGGTGGAGGTCGCGCAACACCCGAACATCAAGCTGTACACTTATGCCGAACTCGAACATCTGGACGGGTTTATCGGCAATTTCAAGGCGACGATCCGGTTGAAAGCCAAAAGCGTCGACGAAAAGATCTGTACCGGCTGCGGCCTGTGTACGACCAAATGCCCGCAAAAGCGGATCTCGAGCGAATTCAATGCCGGACTCGGCCTTCGCACGGCGATCTACGTCCCGTTCCCGCAGGCCGTGCCGAACAAACCGGTGATCGACAAAAAGCACTGCAACTATTACAAACGCGGCAAGTGCAAGATATGCGAGAAGACCTGCCCTACCGGGGCGATCTGTTTCGACAAGGAAGATGAGTTCGTTACCGAGGATATCGGCGCAGTGGTGGTCGCTACCGGGTTCAACGTGCTGGGTACGGAATTTTTTCCGGAATACGGTTACGGACGGTACAAAGACGTCATTACCGGACTGCAGTTCGAGCGGCTGGCTTCGGCTTCCGGGCCTACGTCGGGCGAGATACGCCGTCCGTCGGACGGAACGATGCCGAAAAAGATCGTGTTCATCGCCTGCGCCGGATCGCGCGATCCGGCCAAAGGGATTCACTATTGCTCGAAAATCTGCTGCATGTATACGGCCAAGCACGCGATGCTGTACCAGCACAAAGTGCACGGCGGGGAGTCCTATGTCTTTTACATGGATATCCGGGCCGCCGGCAAGAACTACGAGGAGTTCGTGCGCCGCGCGATCGAGGACGACGGCGTGAACTACGTGCGCGGACGCGTGGCCCGTATTTATGAAAAAGACGGCAAGCTGATCGTTAAGGGCGTCGATACGCTGATGGGGGCCCAACCCGTCGAGATCGAGGCCGATATGGTCGTGCTCGCTACCGCCGGGGTGTCCAACGAGGGCGCGGAAGAACTGGCGCAGCGGCTGCACGTATCCTACGATCCGTACAAATTTTTTGCGGAAGCGCATCCGAAACTGAAACCGGTCGAAACCAATACGGCCGGAATTTACGTAGCCGGAGCCTGCCAGGCGCCGCGCGACATTCCCGAAACGGTCAGCATGGCCTCGGGGGCGGCGGCGAAAGTGGCCGCGCTGTTCTCGTCGGACAAGTTGGTACGCGAGCCGCTGATCGCGGTGGTGAACCGGATGGCGCCGCCGGTGTACAGTACCTGCGTAGGTTGTTTCATGTGCCAGACGGCTTGTCCGTACCAGGCTATCGAGCGGGAGGAGATCAAGGACCGCGGCGGCAACGTCGTCAAGACCGTGGCCCGCGTCAATCCGGGCCTGTGTCAGGGATGCGGAACCTGCGTCGCGTTCTGCCGCTCGAAATCAATCGATATTCAGGGATACTCGAACGACCAGATGTACGCCGAGGTGATGGCGCTGCTGCACACGCAGGGGGCCTGAACGGACGGATCGTCACAATGCAAATACGATAAACAATGAACGAAAATAAAACAGAATTCGAACCCAATATCGTGGCCTTCGTCTGCAACTGGTGTACCTACGCCGGGGCCGACCTGACCGGAACCAGCCGGCTGAAGTACGCCACGAACGTCAAGATCGTGCGTTTCCCGTGTACCGGGCGCATCGACTTCATGCTGCTGCTGAAGGCTTTTGCCGGCGGCGCGGACGGCATCATCGTTTCGGGCTGCCATCCGAACGACTGCCACTATACGTCCGGGAACTTCCACGCCCGCCGGCGCTGGATCGTTTTCCGGGGATTGCTCGACTTTATGGGCATCGACGTGCGCCGCATCCGCTATTCGTGGGTGTCGGCAGCCGAAGGGGGCAAGTGGGCCGACCTGGTCAACGACACGGTGCGCGAAATCCGCGAACTGGGGCCGTATACGAGGTATCGGGAAGTAGCCGATTATATCGAAAAGGAGGAAAACCATGGATAAACTGACCGAAAAAGCCGCAGCCCTGCTGCGGGAGGGCGCAGCGACGCTCGTAATAGGCTACGGGGAGGACAAGGGCAACAAGACCCGTCCGCTGTTCTGCCGCATACCCGAAGAGGCGGCGCGCCTCGTTTACGACGGCCGCTGCATCCATAACCTGGCCGTCTACCTGACCAAACCCGAACTGCTCGGCGCGGGACGCACGGCGGTAGTCGCCACGATCCCGGTGCTGCGGTCGATCCTGCAACTGGCTGCCGAAAACCAGTTGTCCGAGGATAAGCTGCTGGTACTTACCGTAGCCGACGGCGAGGTGATGCAATTCGATACGTTCGCCGCGGTAGAAAGTTACCTGACCGGTTTCGATTTCAAACTCGGAGAGAAGGAACGGGAACTGATCGACCGGCTCGAAGGAATGTCCCGGGAAGAACGCTGGGAATTTTGGAAAGAGCAGCTCGAACCGTGTTTCAAGTGTTACGCCTGTCGTGCGGCCTGCCCGCTGTGTTACTGTACGCGTTGCGTGGTGGAGATCAACTGCCCGCAGTGGGTGCAACCCTGGGCCGGAACGCTGCCGAATATCGAATGGCACATCAACCGCGCGATGCACATGGCCGGACGCTGTACCGGGTGCGGGGCCTGCGGCGAAGCCTGCCCGCTGGGGATTCCGATCCACCTGCTGACGCAAAAGTTGCTCGAAGACGTGGACGCCGAATTCGGTGCGAAGTCCGGAACCCTCGGTCAGAAAGGCAATGCGCTGTCGACGTTCGATCCGTCGGACAAGGAAAATTTCATTCGTTAAACGAGAATCATGGAGAAATTACATATCACACCCGAAAATATCGCCCGCTGGCTCGAACAACTGATCGGCAGCGGACGGTCGGTATACGCTCCGGTAAGAACCGGGGAGCGGGTCGATTTTAAAAAGATCGCCCGGCCGGAGGAAGTGGCCTCGGATTACGTACAAACGACGCAGTCGGTCAAAAAGGTTGTTTTCCCGAGGACGGAGGAGTTGTTCTCCTATCGGAAGGAGGGAAAACAGGTTTCCGTGCGGCAACCCGATTTGCAGGCGATTCCCGAAACGGTCGTCTGGAAAATCCGTCCGTGCGATGCGGCCGGATTCGCCTCGTTGTCGGGCATATTCAACTGGGATTACAAGGACGGTTCCTATAATGCGCGCGCCGAGCGGCTGACGCTCATCAGTTTCAGCTGTGCGACGAGCGACGAATATTGTTTCTGCACGTCGGTCGGGGGAGGGCCGGGAAGTACGACGGGAAGCGACATTCAGCTTACGTTGCTGCCCGACGGCGGCGCGCTGGTCGAAGTGTTGACCCCGAAAGGAGAACGGCTCGCAGCCGAAGCGTCGTCGCTGTTTGCGTCGGCCGACGGCATGTCGAAGGAAGAGTATCTGGCCCGCGTCGAAAAGCGTTTCGATGCGCAACAGCTCCGCGAGAAACTGGATCAGGCGTTCGACAGCCCGGTTTGGAAACGGCAGTCCGAGCGTTGTCTCGGCTGCGGGGCCTGCGCGTTCGTCTGTCCGACCTGCGCCTGTTTCGACATTCAGGAGGATGCGCGTGGGGCGACCGGCCGGCGGGTGCGCTGCTGGGATTCGTGCGGCTTCTCGCTTTTCACGCTGCATACGTCGGGACATAACCCGCGTCCGGTGCAAAGCGCCCGCTGGCGCCAGCGAGTACTGCATAAATTCTCGTACATGCCCGAACGGATCGGACAGACCGGCTGTACCGGTTGCGGACGCTGCTCGCGGGCCTGCCCAGTAAACATGAACCTGCTCGAACATTTACAATCCATTTAGCCGCTATGACTCAATCCAATCTATACCTTCCGTACCTGATGGAGATCGAGAAGATCACCGTCGAAGCCCCGGGCGTCAGGACGTTCCGGTTGAAATTTCGTAACGAGCAGGAGGCTGCCGCATTCGACTTCCGGGCGGGGCAGTTCGGCGAATACTCGGTATTCGGCGAAGGGGAATCCACGTTCTGCATCGCTTCGTCCCCTACCCGCAAAGGGTATATCGAATGTACGTTCCGCCAGGCCGGACGCGTGACCACGGGCCTGTCGAAGCTCGAAGAGGGCGATACCGTCGGCTTCCGGGGACCGTTCGGCAACGTTTTCCCGCTCGACGAGTGGAAAGGCAAAAACCTGCTGTTCATCGCCGGCGGCATCGCGCTGCCGCCGATGCGCTGCGTGATTTGGAACGCGCTCGACACCCGCGAAAATTTCGGCGACGTGACCATTTTGTACGGGGCCAAGTCGGTCGGCGACCTGGTCTATAAACACGAACTGGACGAATGGGCGGCGCGTCCGGACGTCCGCCTCGTCACGACGGTCGATCCGGGCGGCGAAACCGTCGACTGGAAAGGGCACGTAGGATTCGTACCGTCCGTGCTCGAACAGATCGCTCCGTCGAGCGACAATACGATCGCAATCGTTTGCGGACCGCCGGTAATGATTAAATTCACGTTTCCGGTGCTCGAAAAGCTCGGGTTTGCCGACGACCGGATCTACACGACGCTCGAAAATCGGATGAAATGCGGCGTCGGTAAATGCGGCCGCTGCAACGTCGGCAAGCTGTACGTGTGCAAGGACGGCCCGGTGTTTACGAAAGCGCAACTGAATGGGCTGCCGCCCGAATATTAGCGGCAGCGGGTTTGTCGTACGAAAAGGGCCGGGATTGTTCCGGCCTTTTTCGTTGAAAATTGTTAACTTTGCGATTGAGATTTTGAGGAGGATGAGAATAGATAAATCGGTTCGGGTAGCGTTGGTGGTGGCCATTGCGTTTTTCATGCAGTTTCTCGACACTACGGCGGTCAATACGGCTATTCCGGCCATGGCGCGCGCCTTCGGGACGGATGTTATCCATTTGAGTACGGGCATCACTTCGTACCTGATCGCGCTGGCGATCTTTATTCCGGTCAGCGGTTGGATCGCCGACCGGTTCGGGACGCGCAACGTGTTCTGCGCGGCGATCGTGTTTTTTATCCTCTCCTCGACGCTGTGCGGGACGTCGCAGTCGCTGTTGCAGTTCGTGATCTACCGGGTGATGCAGGGGATGGCCGGGGCGATGATGTCGCCGGTGGGCCGCCTGGCCGTGCTGAAAACGTCGTCCAAAGAGAACCTGCCCGTCGCGATGAACTACATCACGATTCCGGCGCTGGTCGCGCCGATCGTCGGCCCGCTGGTCGGCGGCTATCTGACGACTTTCCTTACGTGGCGGTGGATTTTCTACCTGAACGTTCCGATCAGCATCGCGTGCGTTCTGCTCGCCTGGCGTTATATCCCGTCCGAGAAGCGCGGCGAGGGTTCCCGCAAACCGTTCGACGCTCCGGGGTTCGTCCTGAGCGGCCTGGCGCTGGCCGGATTCATGTACGGCGTGGAGCTGTTCAGCAAAGAAGGACTTTCGTATTACGTGCCGCTGGGGCTTATCGGCGGAAGTCTCATTATACTGTTCGCCAACGTGTTTTATTCGAAACGGATCGACAATCCGCTGATCGACTATTCGGTGATGAAGTACAAAAGCTACCGGATCACGATCTACGCCGGTTCGGTTTCGCGGATGGTGATCGGCGTGTTCCCGTACCTGGTTCCGCTGATGTTCCAGGTCGGGTTCGGGCTCAGTCCGTTCGAGGCGGGACTGTTGTTCCTGTCTACGATGGTCGGCAACCTGTCGATGAAGTCGGCTACCGTGTGGGTCATCCGCAGTTTCCGTTTCCGCAACGTGCTGATCGTAAACGGTTGCCTCGTAGCCCTGTTCACTTTTCTGACGGCCCTGCTGCTGCCGACCACGCCGGTATGGATTATCGTGCTGACGCTGTTCCTGTCGGGACTCGTGCGCTCGATGCAGTTCAGTTCGCTGACGACGCTCGCTTTCGCCGATATTCCCGAACACGATATGACCTCGGCCAATACGCTGTACAGTACGATCCAGCAGATGTCGATCGGGATGGGGATCGCCATCGGCGCCGTCGCGCTGCGCTTTTCGAACGTACTGAACGGCGGCGTGCCGGGACAATACACGATCCCGGATTTCCGGCTGGCGTTCTTTTTCGTCACGGCGATCGGGTTCCTGCATCTGTTCGGTTACCTCGGGCTCTCGCCCGACGCCGGCAACGCGGTGCGGATCAAAAAAGACCATTCGGCGGACGATGCTTCCGGCGCGGCCGGACGGGGAACCGCTCCCGGCCGGTAGCCTGTCCCCTACTCTTTCGTACGTGTTCGCCGGATCATTTCATACGGACGGAATGCCGTGTTTCCACGCATACTCCCTGGCGGCCGGTACGGTGATCGGGTAATTGACGAAGTTGAACACGGCGAACGGGGGCACCTCGATCCGCTTTTCGCGGAGTCGCGCGACGATTCGCAGGATCTCCTGGTACAGTAGGAAATTCCGGTTGACCGTGGCGGCGGGAGTATGAAATTCGCGTTCGAGCATTTCGGCGTACGACCGGTCGTGGCGTTCGTGGGCGCGGGCGAAGACTTCGTACGGCATCGTCTCGTTCGGTCCGGCCGAGCCATCTGCCATTCTTATCAGCAATTCTTTCGGGCCGGGCGCGATCCATGTCTGCAACAGTTCTGCGGGAATCTCGTTCGCTCCGATATCCATGACCGGGCGTGTGTGCAGAAAGTCGATGCTCAGTTCGAGGTGGTACGCGGCATGGGGCGACAACAACCAGCTTTCATTCTTTTCTTTCATGGCGGCATTCGGATAATGATTGGATGAGATACGTCCTGTCCGGGACGTAAAACTGGGACATATCCTCGCCGCCGCTGCGGTAGAACAATAAAAAAGGGGCAAGGACGCTCAGACAGCTCGTTCAGTCGGCCTTAGGATGCCTTGTGTGGAAACTGCCCTTGCGCCCAAGCCCCGCCCCGGTATTTCGTACCGGGGCATGGCAAGGGTTTCGGACAAGATTTACGCCACACTAAACCTGCTACATAATAAATATAACAGTTCCTAAGTTTACTGAACGACGCAAAGGTTGTCTTAACCTTTACTGTGTATGTTACGGTTTAAACCGTATTATGTTATAACAAAGTTACTACAAAAAAGTGAAATGCGGAAAGATATAGTGATAGAATTGAGTTACAGGGGTTTCAGTTGTACTTCCGATTATTCGTGAAGCCATCGCAATCACCGCTGAAGCCAAATCAGGACGCCGCTACGTTACTTGTCCGTAACCATACCCAAAAGGGCGACAAACGGACACGGATGGCGAAACAAGACGTTAAGGATTAGTGAGTTACTGACAACCCACGCAACAAATCCGGTTACGGAAAAAGATTGCGCCGTTCCTCCCCGTTTTGCGTACCGACACCGGACTCTTCACCAACTAATTTTGAACCTAAAAAAATTAAGGACGATGAAGAGTACATTTTCAGTAATCTACTACCTCAAGCGTCAGGTAGTGAAAAAGGACGGGACAGTACCCGTCATGGGACGCATCACGGTGGACGGCAGCCAGACGCAGTTCAGCTGCAAGCTGACCGTCGATCCCAAGCTGTGGGACACCAAAGGGGGACGTGTCACGGGCAGAAGCTCGGCGGCACTCGAAACGAACCGCATGCTCGACAAGATGCGTGTGCGTATCAACAAACACTATCAGGAAATCATGGAGCGTGACAACTTTGTCACGGCGGAGAAGGTCAAGAACGCCTTTCTCGGACTGGAACACCGCTACCACACGCTGATGCAGGTGTTCCGCCAGCACAACGAGGACTACGAGAAACAGGTGGAGGCCGGCATGAAAGCCAAAGGCACGCTCTTGAAGTACAGGACCGTTTACAAGCACCTGCAAGAGTTCCTCACCATCCGCTACCGCGTGAAGGATATTGCACTGAAAGAGCTTACGCCCGCCTTCATCTCCGACTTTGAGATGTTCCTGCGCACGGACAAGCACTGCTGCACCAATACCGTGTGGCTGTATGTCTGCCCCTTGCGGACGATGGTGTTCATCGCCATCAACAACGAGTGGCTCACACGCGACCCGTTCCGGGAGTACGAAATCAAGAAGGAGGAAACCACACGCAGTTTCCTGACGAAAGAGGAAATCCGGCTGCTGATGGAGGGCAGGCTGAAAAACGCCAAGCAGGAGCTTTACCGCGACCTCTACCTGTTCTGCGCCTTCACGGGCTTGTCGTTCGCCGACATGCGCAACCTGACGGAAGAGAACATCCATACCTACTTCGACGAACACGAGTGGATAAACATCAACCGCCAGAAGACGGGCGTGGTGTCCAATATCCGCCTGCTCGACATCGCAAAGCGCATCATCGACAAATACCGGGGACTGTGCGGGAACGGCAGGATTTTCCCCGTTCCCCACTACAACACGTGCCTTGCCGGAATCCGTTCCGTTGCCAAGCGTTGCGGCATCACCAAGCATATCACGTGGCATCAGAGCCGCCACACGGCAGCTACGACGGTGTTCCTCTCCAACGGCGTACCCATTGAAACGGTGAGTTCCATGCTGGGACACAAGAGCATAAAAACGACGCAGATATACGCAAAAATCACCAAAGAGAAGCTCAACCAAGACATGGAGAACCTTGCCGCAAGGTTGAACGGCATCGAGGAATTTGCAGGTTGCACCATCTAAAAACAGAGAAGCCATGACACGAGGAACCATCATCATAGAGGACAACAGGGTCAGCGTAACCGGTAACGGGGTATGGATGACCGCCACAGAAATCGCCGGGCTGTTCCACACGGGCGTCCCGGCAGTGAACGCCGCCATCAGAGCCGTCCGCAAGCCGGACGTGCTGAACGACTACGAGGTGTGCCGCTACATGCGGCTTGAAAACGGGCTGCACGCGGATGTTTACTCGCTTGAAATCATCATCCCCGTCGCCTTCCGGCTGAACACCTACCATGCGCACGTGTTCCGCACGTGGCTGGTAGGCAAGGCACTCACGAAGGAAAAGCGGCAGGCATACGTGATGTTCATACAGAACGGAAAAGCCGGGTATTGCTAAACACACATACATATAATTATAAAGGAAACGGACAGCCCGTATGGAGTTGCCCGTTCCCTTTTTTCATGCAGCCGCCTTATTCCATCGGCTTGCTGTAGTTCGCCTCCAGCAGCTCACGCAACCCCGATTCGGGGTAAAGCACCTTTCCTCCCAAAAGGATAAAGGGCAGCACCCTGTTGTTGCGGTACTCCTGCAAGGTGCGGCGGCTGACACGGAGCAGTTCCGCCACCTCCCTGTCCGTCAGGTAACGCTCCCCATCCAGCGGCGGACGGTAACTTTCCAGAAAGGCGGAAAGCCATTTCGAGCCTTTGCGCATGTTCTGCACGACGGAGGCAAGCGGCTCGTCCTCCATCGTAAACACTTCATTGTTCTCGTTCATCATCATTTCGGATTCAGTGGGTTGTGAATAATAAAAAATCAAATCATTTTCCGCCGGGATAGAGCGTGCCGACAAGCGGAATGAGCCTTTTGACCTCCTCCGGCTTGTAATAGAACCTGCGGTTAATCTGCGAGTAGCCGATAAGCCGCCTGTCACGCAAGGTCTGCAACGTGCGCGGGCTGATCCTCAACTGCCCACAGACCTCCTCGCCCGTGAGCCACCTTTCCATCCGCCCGCCGTCGCTCCTGCGCCTCAGGGCGGCTACCTTCTCCGCGAGGGCGTTGAAGGACGCCACCATCATCTCGAAGGTCTTTTTCTCGATAGATACTATTTCCATAAGCAAAACATTTCAGAGTTTGCCGCAAAGGTAACGAAGCCGCCTTGCACACGTGCCGTTTCCCGCTAAAAGGCAGCTTGTTGCGCCGTCTGTCCGGTTTACGGAGCCATTATCCGTAAAAATCTTACGTGAGCCACGTAGTGAGCTGTTAAAGCCCCTTTGGTTTATTGCCGAATTTTGCCGCAGAAACCAAAAGAAAGGACTGAATATGAAAGTGATAACGATGGAAAGTTCCGCCTTCACCGCATTGACGGAACAGATAGCCGAGATAGCGGCACACGTGCGTGCCGTTTCCGGCGGGAGAAAGGAAGAAGCTCCCGACAGGCTGCTCACCACCCGCGAGGCGGCGCACCTGCTGAACGTGAGTTGCCGCACCCTCCAGCGCATGCGCAGCGAACAGCGCATCGCCTATGTCGTGCTGCGCGGCAAGTGCCGCTATCGGCAGTCGGAAATCGACCGCCTGCTCGAAGACAGCACCGTCACGGGAGATGCCGCGACACCGGAACAGATGAAACGCAACCACACGCTGCGCACGGGCGGCAGACCCAAAGGAAGGAGGACGTAGGACATGGAACTGCTTACCCGCAACAATTTCGAGAACTGGATGCAGAAGGTGATGGAACGGCTCGACCGTCAGGACGAGATGCTGCTATCCATGCAGCCGTCCGGCAAAGCCCCGAACCCGATGGAAGGGATCAGGCTTTTCGACAACCAAGACCTGTGCATGCTGCTCCAGATCAGCAAGCGCACCCTGCAACGCTACCGCAGCATCGGCGCATTGCCCTACAAGACGCTCGGCAAAAAGACCTATTACAGCGAGGCGGACGTGCTGACGTTCCTCTCCGAACATGTAAAGGATTTCCGCAAGGAAGACATAGCCTTCTACAAGGCTCGTATCCATAATTTCTTTCAAAAATAACCATTAAAACATTTTTCAGATGGCAAAGAAAAAAGACGAAAAGGACGTGCTGGTTGTCCGTGACGAGAAGACGGGCGAAATCAGCGTGGTAGCCGGGCTGAACGCCGACGGCTTCCCCAAGCGCATCCCCGCGAAAGCGGAGAACTCGCAGAGTTTCCTGCAATTCGACCGGCACGGCGACGTGCTGGACAACTTCTTCAAGAACTTCTTCCGGCAGTGCAAGGAACCCAGCCGCTTCGGTTTCTACCGTGTCGCGGCGGATCAAGCCGACAAACTGCTGGAGGTTATCAAGGACTTGCTGAAAGACCCCGACGGCAACAAGGAACTGCTTGCGCCCCACAAGGTGGACACCTCCGGCTACGAAAAGAAAGTACAGGAGGAGCAGTCCGCCGAAAAGCAGGAACAACCGGAACAGAAACAAGATGACGAACCTAAAAAACAGGAAGAACTGGAACAGAAAAACGAACAGAATCAGGAAAGCCCGCAGCAGACGCAGGGCAACCGGGGCTACCGGCCCATCGACGAGAGCAAGATCAACTGGCAGGAGTTGGAGGAGAAATGGGGCGTGAAGCGCGACGACCTTGAAAAGTCGGGCGACCTTGACAGGATGCTCAACTACGGCAAGTCCGACTTGGTGAGGGTGTCGCCCAATTTCGGCGGAGAGGCTTTCGAGCTGGACGCCCGCCTCTCCTTCAAGAAGGACGGCGAGGGCAATGTCAGCCTTGTGCCGCACTTCATCCGCAAGGAGCAGAAGCTCGACGAGTACAAGGAACACAAGTTCTCCGACGAAGACCGTAAGAACCTGCGCGAAACGGGCAACCTCGGCAGGGTCGTGGACCTCGTGGACAGGGAAACGGGCGAGATCATCCCCTCGTTCGTCAGCATCGACCGCAAGACGAACGAAATCACGGATGTCCCGGCCAGCAAGGTGCGCATACCGGAGCGCATCGGCAAGACGGAAATCACCAAGCAGGAGCAGGGCATGCTGCGTGCCGGGCTACCCGTGCGCGACAAGCTCATCGAGCGCAAGGACGGCAGGAAGTTCGTCACCACCCTGCAAGTGAATGTGGAACAGCGCGGCGTGGAGTTCGTGCCGGGAACCGGCAGGTCGCCCCGTACCGCCCAAACGCAGGAAACGAAGAACAACCCCGCACAAGGACAGGCGCAGGGTACGGAGAATGCCGGGGGCACGAACAAGGAGCAACGCCGCAACACGTGGACGAACGCCGACGGCAGCATCCGCCCCATCAGCAAATGGAGCGGCGTGGACTTCACCGAACAGCAGAAAGCCGACTACGTGGCGGGCAAAGCCGTGAAACTGGAGAACGTGACCGACAAGCAGGGCTTCCACGCCACGATGTACATCAAGTTCAACCCGGAAAAGGGACGCCCGTACCGCTACGACACCAATCCAGACAACGCGCAGAAGGTCGCGTCTTCCAACGAGAGCCGCACGCAGGTGGCGGTGAACAGCGAGGGCAAGACCAACGAGGCTACCAAGAACCTGAAGGAGCCGTTGCGAAAGGGACAGACCGCCCCGAAGGACACCGCACAGCAACAGCAGCAGGAGAAGCCGCAGAAGAAAACGGGCAAGGGCATGAAGATGTAATCCAGTGTCCGCCACTAAATCCGAAGTAACATTTGTAAAATTCAAAACGACAGAAAAATATGAAGACAATCATTGCAGAAAAGCCGTCTGTGGCACGTGAGATCGCCCGCATCGTGGGCGCGACAAAGAGAGAGGAAGGATATTTCGAGGGAGGCGGCTACGCCGTGACATGGGCGTTCGGACACCTCGTGCAGCTTGCCATGCCCGACGGCTACGGCATACGCGGCTTCGTCCGTGACAACCTGCCCGTCATCCCCGACACCTTCACGCTCGTCCCCCGTCAGGTAAAGACGGAGAAGGGCTACAAGCCCGACAGCGGCGTGGTGACGCAGATCAAGACCGTAGCCCGACTATTCAAGGAAAGCGAACAGATTATCGTGGCGACCGATGCAGGACGCGAGGGTGAGCTTATCTTCCGCTACCTCTACCATTATACCGGATGCACCACCCCGTTCGTCCGCCTCTGGATAAGCTCGCTTACAGATAAGGCTATCCGCGAGGGACTGCGCAACCTCGAAGCGGGCGGCAAATACGACAACCTCTATCTTGCCGCCAAAGCAAGGAGCGAATCAGACTGGCTTGTGGGCATCAACGGCACGCAGGCACTTTCCATCGCCGCCGGACACGGCACATATTCCGTCGGACGGGTGCAGACACCTACATTGGCGATGGTGTGCGCACGCTATTGGGAGAACCGCCGCTTTAGCCCCGAAGCCTTCTGGCAGCTCCATATCGCGACGGACGGCTGCGATGAAGGAACGGTGAAGTTTTCATCTTCCGAAAAATGGAAAGAGAAAGAGCCCGCGACGGAACTGTATAATAAGGTGAAGTCGGCAGGCACAGCCACTGTCACGAAAGCCGAACGCAAGGAGAAGACGGAGGAAACACCGCTCCTGTACGACTTGACCACGCTCCAGAAGGAAGCCAACGCCAAGCACGGCTTCACGGCGGAACAGACGCTTGAAATCGCGCAGAAGCTCTACGAGAAGAAGCTCATCACCTATCCGAGAACCGGAAGCCGCTACATTCCCGAAGACGTGTTCGCCGAAATCCCCAAGCTGCTCGCCTTCATCGGGGCTTTGCCCGAATGGAAAGGCAAGGTGCAGCCGAAAGCCGTACCGACACGCAGAAGCGTGGACGGTAGCAAGGTGACAGACCACCACGCCCTGCTCGTCACGGGCGAGAAGCCGCTGTTCCTCTCCAAAGAGGACAGCACCGTCTATCAGATGGTTGCCGGACGCATGATCGAGGCGTTTTCCGAGAAATGCGTCAAGGATACCGCCACCGTCACGGCAGAGTGTGCCGGAGTGGAGTTCACGGTGAAAGGTAGCGTCATCAGGCAAGCCGGATGGCGTGCCGTCTATGGCGAGGAGGACAAGGAGGAAACCGCCATCCCCGGTTGGGAGGAAGGCGACACGCTGACGCTGAAAGGCTGCTCCATCACGGAAGGCAAGACCAAACCCAAGCCGCTGCATACCGAAGCGACATTGTTGTCCGCTATGGAAACGGCGGGCAAGGACATAGAGGACGACGCACTCCGTCAGGCGTTGAAGGACTGCGGCATCGGCACGCCCGCCACCCGTGCGGCGATTATCGAAACGCTCTTCAAGCGCGGATACATGGAACGCTGCAAGAAGTCGCTTGTGCCGACTGAAAAAGGGCTTGCCCTCTACTCGGTCGTGAAGACGATGCGCATCGCCGACGTAGCCATGACGGGCGAATGGGAGAAGAATCTGGCACGCATCGAGCGCGGGGAGCTGCCAGCCGACACCTTCCGCAGGGAGATAGAGGCGTACACACGCGAAATCACCTCCGAACTGCTCTCGTGCGACAAACTGTTCTCCCGCAGGGATTCCGGCTGCAAGTGTCCCAAGTGTGGGACGGGCAACATGCAGTTCTACGGCAAGGTGGTACGCTGCGACAACGCGGAGTGTGGGCTGCCCGTGTTCCGCCTAAAAGCGAACCGCACCCTTTCCGACGACGAGATCAAAGAACTGCTCACCGACGGGCATACGAAGCTGCTCAAAGGCTTCAAGAGCAAGCAGGGCAAGAGCTTCGACGCCATAGTCGCCTTTGACGGGGACTATAACACGACTTTCGTGTTCCCCGAAAGGAAAACGAGCAGGAAATTTTCAGGACGGAAGAAATAGTATTAACTTTGCCACTGGTTCAGAGTAATGAATTGTTCTTCGATATCGGATTACACTCATACTTTGGATTTAGTGGTGGCACTCGGAGGGATACCGAGTGCCTTTTCTTTCTCCTTTCCAGACGATTATCCCCGTCATTACCAATCCACTAAATTCCAAAGTAATGAACAACAAGAAGAAAAACGAGGGTCAGACCGACTTTTCCTATTACGGTCTGTACCTGCTGGACTACCTCCGCACAAACAAGTTTGAACAGGCTTCCGACGATGCCTTCATCCGGGAGCGTGCCGACCGTGCCGCCGAAACGTATGAGCGTTCGCGGCTCGAAGGCTATCCGCCCGAAGGGGCGCAGGAGTTGGCGATGGACACGCTCCTGCGGGGGCTTCGCTATTCCAAGTACGCCATCCTCCGCGAAGTCGTGGAAAACGAGTTTGCCGGTGAAGTGCCGGAAAAGAAACGCGAAGCCTTCATCCGAAAACTGCTGCCGCCTGTCGGTAATGTATTCTCCGTCTATGACCTTTCGGACGACAACTTCGCCCTGTCGCCCGAATACGACCTGCTCTATACGGAGCTGACGGGAGCCGTCGTCCTTTATATCGACGAGTATGGCGTTTAACCGCAAACAACGGCTGCGGGACAACATCGAGGCGATACGGACGGCATTCATCCTTGAGAGGGAACGGAGGACGGCAACCGCCGAGGAACAAGCCATACTTCGGAAGTATTGCGGTTTCGGCGGGTTGAAGTGCATACTGAACCCGGCAAAGGAACTGACGGATGCCGTGCATTGGGCGAAATCTGACCTCGAACTGTTCGCCCCGACGGTGGAGCTGTACAGGCTGGTGCGTGAACACAGCAAGGACGAAACGGAGTACAAGCGGTACGTGGATGCCATGAAGCAGTCCGTGCTGACCGCTTTCTACACCCCGCCGGAGATAACCGGCACTATCGCGGATGTACTGCATGAACACGGCATACGTCCCGACCGTGTGCTGGAGCCGTCGGCGGGTGTGGGCGCATTCGTGGATGCCGTGCTGGAAAACAAGCCGGACGCGGACATCATGGCTTTCGAGAAAGACCTGATGACGGGCAAGATATTGGGACACCTGCATCCCGACCAAAAGGTAAGGGTGCAGGGATTCGAGAAGATAGAGAAGCCCTTCACGGACTATTTCGATCTGGCAATATCGAACATCCCGTTCGGTGACGTGGCTGTGTTCGACCCGGAGTTTACGGGAAGCCAAGACCCCGCAAGGCGTTCCGCACCGAAGGCAATACACAACTATTTCTTCCTGAAAAGCCTTGACGCGGTGCGTGAGGGCGGCATCGTGGCGTTCATCACCTCGCAGGGGGTGCTGGACGCACCGTCCAACGCACCCATACGCGAGTATATGATGCGTAATGCCAATCTGGTGGGTGTCGCACGCCTGCCGAACAACCTTTTCACGGACAACGCGGGTACGGAAGTGGGCAGCGACCTTATTATCCTTCAAAAGAACAGCGGCAAGAATGGGGAGCTGTATTATAACGAGAAACTTTTCATGCAGACCGAACAGACCCCTATCGGCACTTCTGTAAACGGGTATGTATGGAGCATCAGTTCTCTTTCCAATACAGATTTAATCAGAGGCACAGACCCTTATGGCAAACCTGCCTATCAACTTATACACCGGGGCGGCATCGGACAAATGGCGGATGACTTGCGGGAACATCTGAATATTGAGTTACCCCAGTTAGACATAGAACTATATGAAATGCACAACCTGCATCCGGCACAGGTAAAAAACACAGTGACGGAACCCATTTTCACACCGGTTGTCACTCCTGAAATACAGCCTCTTACAGAAATGGCAGTGAAGCCCGAAGCGGTAACACCGCAGCCGGAGGAAGAAAAGCCGGAGATAGAGCCGCGCCGCCCCGATTATTCAGCAGGCGTGCAGCTCTCCCTGCTCGACCTTTGGGGCATGACCGAGGAAGTCCGCAAGCAGGAAGCACCCGCCAAGAAGAAAAAGACAGCGAGAAAGGAAAGCACGGCAAGGCGTATGTCCCCCAAACCGCAGGCGCAGGTTACGCCGAAGGTTACGACCGCACCGCCGCCGTCTGCCGCACTGCTGACGGAGAACAGGGACAGCCATGAAACAAAGTCGGTGAGTGTCGCAGCCAAAGCCGATCCGGATGATATTTACGCCACTTTGGATTGGGATACCAACCCGCCCATCAACGGCTTCTATGAAATGATGATGGACCTCACGCCGGAGCGACGCAAGGAGCTTCGCAGGCTGGCGGCACAGCATCAGGAGAAACGGCAGCATGTCACGGGCGTGAAAGCCGCACCGGAGCAGGAAACACGGCGACCCAAAACACAGCCGGAAATTGCCGCCAATCCTGCCGCTCCCGCAACGGAAACGGCTGCAACCTCCCTTTTCCCCGAAATGGAAGCGGAAAAACCGAAGGAGGAACCTCTCTACCTTTCTCCCCGTCCGTTCAACGGTCTGCTGGAGCCGCACTACCGTGACGGCTCTATGGTACTGGATGCGTCACGCAATCTCGGCTATTTGAAAGACCTCACGCTTTACGGCGCGACATTCCAACCGCTTGACCTGACCGGCTACCAGAAGGAGAAAGCGATGTTGTATGTGTCACTCCGTGATTCATACGAGCGGCTTTACCGCTACGAGGCGGAGTACCACGATGAAGGGTCTGCGCAACGCGGAGCGTTGAACACCTGCTACGATGAGTTTGTCATGCGCTACGGCAACCTCAACGCCAAGCAGAACGTGAAACTGGTGATGATGGATGCAGGAGGACGCGACATCCTTTCGCTGGAACGGGCGGAGGACGGCAGGTTCGTCAAGGCGGATATTTTCGAGCGTCCCGTTTCTTTCTCGGTGGAGAGCCATGCCAACGTCAGCTCTCCCGAAGAGGCGTTATCCGCATCGCTCAACAAGTTCGGCACGGTCAATCTTGATTATATGCGGGAGATAACCGACAGCACGGAGGAGGGATTGCTTGACGCCCTCAAAGGACGCATCTTCTACAACCCGCTCGTAACCGGTTACGAGATAAAGGACAGGTTCATCGCCGGGAACGTGATAGAGAAGGCGGAGCGCATCAAGGCATGGATGGGCGACAACCCTGAAAACGGACGTATGCCGGAAGTGAAGCAGGCGTTGGAGGCTCTGAAAGAAGCCGAGCCGCAACGCATCTCCTTTGAGGACCTTGACTTCAACTTCGGGGAACGCTGGATTCCGACGGGCGTGTACGCTGCTTATATGAGCCACCTTTTCGACACGGACGTGAAAATCGCCTACTCCGCAAGCATGGACGAGTTTTCGGTGGCGTGCGGCTACCGCACCATGAAAATCACGGACGAGTTTTTAGTGAAGGGCTATTACCGGAACTATGACGGCATGCACCTTCTGAAACACGCCCTGCACAACACCTGTCCCGACATGATGAAGTCCATCGGCAGGGACGAGCATGGCAACGACATCAAGGTGCGCGACAGCGAGGGAATACAGCTCGCCAACGCCAAGATTGACGAGATACGAAACGGCTTCTCCGAATGGCTCGAAGAGCAGTCGCCACAGTTCAAGGAGCGGCTGACGACGATGTATAACCGCAAGTTCAACTGTTTCGTGCGCCCGAAGTATGACGGCTCGCATCAGACTTTTCCCGACCTCAATCTGAAAGGGCTGGCAAGCCGGGGCATCAGGAGCGTCTATCCCTCGCAGATGGATTGCGTCTGGATGCTGAAACAGAACGGCGGCGGAATTTGCGACCACGAGGTTGGAACCGGCAAGACGCTGATAATGTGCATCGCCGCGCATGAAATGAAGCGTCTGAACTTGGCGCACAAGCCGATGATTATCGGGCTGAAAGCCAATGTTGCGGAGATTGCCGCCACCTATCAAGCGGCATATCCCAACGCGAGGATTCTGTACGCTTCGGAGAAAGACTTTTCGACCGCCAACCGCGTGCGTTTCTTCAACAACATCAAGAACAACGACTACGATTGTGTCATTATGTCGCACGACCAGTTCGGCAAGATACCGCAGTCGCCGGAGTTGCAGCAGCGCATCCTGCAAGCGGAGCTTGACACGGTGGAGGAAAACCTCGAAGTGCTGCGCCAGCAGGGAAAGAACGTATCGCGGGCGATGCTGAAAGGTCTGGAGAAGCGCAAGCATAACCTTGAAGCGAAATTGGAGAAGGTGGAACACGCCATAAAGTCACGCACGGACGACGTGGTGGACTTCAAGCAGATGGGCATCGACCACATTTTCATTGATGAATCGCACCAGTTCAAGAATCTGACTTTCAACACGCGCCACGACCGTGTGGCGGGATTGGGGAACAGCGAGGGAAGCCAGAAGGCACTGAACATGCTCTTTGCTATCCGCACCATACAGGAGCGCACGGGCAAGGACTTGGGGGCGACCTTCCTCTCCGGCACGACTATCAGCAACTCGCTGACTGAGCTGTACCTGCTGTTCAAGTACCTGCGCCCGAAGGAGCTGGAACGGCAGGACATTCGATGTTTTGATGCGTGGTCGGCGATATTTGCCAAGAAGACAACGGATTTTGAGTTCAACGTGACGAACAACGTGGTGCAGAAGGAGCGTTTCCGCTACTTCATCAAAGTGCCGGAGCTTGCCGCCTTCTATAATGAAATCACGGACTACCGCACGGCGGAGGATGTGGGCGTGGACCGTCCCAACAAAAACGAGATACTGCACCACATACCGCCCACGCCGGAGCAGGAGGACTTCATACAGAAGCTGATGCAATTCGCCAAGACGGGCGACGCCACCCTGTTGGGCAGACTGCCGCTTTCGGAAACGGAGGAAAAGGCGAAGATGCTTATCGCCACGGACTATGCCCGGAAGATGGCACTCGACATGCGCATGATAGACCCGCATTACGAAGACCACCCCGACAACAAGGCGAGCCACTGTGCCAAAATAATCGCGGAGTATTATCAAAAATACGACGCGCAGAAAGGCACGCAGTTCGTTTTCTCTGACTTGGGGACTTACCAGCCGGGCGATGGGTGGAACGTCTATTCGGAAATCAAGCGCAAACTGACGGAGGACTACGGCATACCGCCAAGCGAGGTGCGCTTCATTCAGGAGTGCAAGACCGACAAGGCTCGGAAGGCGGTGATAGATGCCATGAACGCCGGGACGGTGCGTGTGCTGTTCGGCTCCACCTCCATGCTCGGAACGGGTGTGAACGCACAAAAAAGGTGTGTCGCCATCCATCATTTGGATACGCCTTGGCGACCGTCCGACCTGCAACAGCGTGACGGACGGGGAGTTAGAGCAGGCAACGAGATTGCCAAGCATTTTGCCGGGAACAACGTGGATGTCATCATCTATGCGGTGGAAAAGTCACTGGACAGCTACAAGTTCAACCTGCTGCACTGCAAGCAGACGTTCATCTCGCAGCTCAAAAGCGGGGCGATGGGCGCGCGTACCATCGACGAGGGTGCTATGGACGAGAAATCGGGCATGAACTTTTCGGAGTACATGGCGTTACTATCCGGCAATACCGACCTTTTGGACAAGGCGAAACTGGAAAAACGTATCGCCTCGCTCGAAGGGGAACGCAAGTCGTTCAACAAGGGCAAGCGTGATTCGGAGTTCAAGCTGGAATCGAAGACCCGCGAGCTGGGCAACAACACAGCTTTCATAGATGCCATGACGGAGGACTGGAACCGCTTCCTCTCTGTGGTGCAGACCGACAAGGAGGGCAATCACCTTAATATAATAAAGGTGGACGGAGTGGATTCCGCCGATGAGAAAGTCATCGGAAAGCGTTTGCAGGAGATAGCCAAGAATGCCACGACCGGAGGGTTGTACACGCAGGTTGGAGAGTTTTACGGTTTCCCGATAAAGGTGGTCAGCGAAAGGATACTCAAAGAGGGATTGGAGTTTACCGACAACCGCTTCGTGGTCGAGGGGAACTACAAGTACACCTACAACAACGGGCATCTGGCGCTGGCTGACCCGTTGGCCGCCGCCCGCAACTTCCTCAACGCGATTGAGAGAATCCCCTCCATCATCGACCAGTATAAAGCGAAGAATGAGGTCTTGGAACGTGAGATACCGCAGTTGCAGGAGATAGCAGGCAAGGTGTGGAAGAAGGAGGAAGAACTGAAACAGTTGAAGTCCGAACTTGCCGCCCTTGACCGCAAGATACAGCTGGAACTTGCGCCGCCTACACCCGAAATCACCGAAAAGGAGCATGAAGGGCAACAGGTCAAACCGGAAGCGAAAGGTGTGCGAAACGGTATCAGGCAATATCCCGAAGATACATCACCGCAAATACGCAATCCATCGGAAAGTATTATCGCCAATCACACCATAACTGGGCATCCGGGGCTGTATGCCAAGGAGGAAACCCGGTCCAAAGGATTGAAAATATAACCTTAGGAATTTTATCTGAAGTATTAATAAGGGCTATCCCAAAAGGTCTAAAAGTAAATTTTATCCTTTCTGCAAGTATCTATAGGATGGCAACTGCATTTTTTTCTTTTTGGGCAGCCCTTATTAAAATTTATTCTTATTTTAGGTTATATACATTCATGTCCATTTATGTAAAAAATTCCTGCTGACCTTGTTTATGTCTTGTCAGTCACCATTTGCAAAACCATATTTGACCCTCAAAGAGGCTGAATTTGATAAGCAACTTGCTACATACTCATAATAAGGAGCTAA